>AYSC01000020.1 GCA_000503195.1 Blastomonas sp. CACIA14H2 | reverse complement strand
GCGCGCGCGCGCGCGCGCGCGNGNGNGNGNGNGNGGATGCGCGACCCATCGTGCTCCCGGCCCACCCCGGTGCGGCAAGCCGCACCTGCCCCTCCCGCACGCGGGAGGGGAGAGGCCGTGCGCATCCTCCGCCTCTCCCTCGATGGGAGAGGCAGCAAGACTTGGCGACGAAGGCGCCTAGTCGCAGCGGTGAGGGTGATGGTGCGTCTTGGCACTACGGCGGCATCCCGAGCGATCACCCCCACCCTCCCCCATCAAGGGGGAGGGCTTGAGAATCAGTCCCTCATGAAGATCGCCTCGATCGGCAGCGCGAACAGGTCGGCAATGCGGAAGGCGAGCGGAAGCGAGGGATCGTATTTGCCGGTCTCGATCGCGTTGACGCTCTGGCGGGAGATGCCCAGCGCATCGGCGAGATCGCCCTGCGTCCAGTCGCGCTCGGCGCGCAGCACCTTGAGCCGGTTCTTCATCCGCAATCCCCTGCATCGCCGAAGCCGAAGCGGTTGACCAGCTGGCCGATCGCGAGCCCGACGCACCATATCGGGAAGACATAGAAGACCGGCATCGGAGGTATTTCGGGCGAATAGAGCTCGAGCAGGCCCCAGACGCTGGTGATGGCGAGCGTGAGGCCCGTGGCGACCAGCATCTTGCGCACCTCGAGCATGCGCAGATACTCGTCGTCGAGTTCGACCAGCAGCCGCGCCATCGCCCAGAGGCAGCCGAGCACGGCCAGGCCGGGCAGCAGCGCCAGGCCGATGGTCAGCGCGGTCGCCGGGGCATTGTCGGCGATGATGATCGTCGCCAGGGCGATGCTGGCCATATAGACGAACGTGATCGGCACGAAGCGGCGCACATAGCGCCGCATCGCCGGGTGATCCTTGGCGCGCATCAGTTGCCGGTCCCGACCTTGGGACAGCCTTGGCGGCGGTTGATCGAGATCACCGCCAGCACCGGAAGCACTGCGAGCACGACCTTCATCATGTCGTCGGAGACGAGGCCATACACGTTCAGAATGGCGAGGCCGAGCATGGGCAAGGCCCAGCACAATGCGAGGATATAGCGGCTCATTGGTCAAGCTCCCTTGATTCGATGTAAAGGGTGTTTGTCATTTCGGACTTCGCGTGTCAAGGACACTTGATAAAATGATTGGCGTGATTGTCATGCACCCCACCCCCCATCAAGGGGGAGGGTTTCGGTTGCCCATCGCCGGCCCTAGTGACTTCTTCACCCTTCATCGCTATATCCACCGGCATGGCGAGCATCCGCACCCTCACTAGCACCACCACTCCGGGTTTCCGGGGGCGGGGCTGCGTGGGCTGAAGGCACACGACGCCAGCCACCCGGAGCGGGTGGCGCGGCGTCGGCTCCCTCGCACTTTCCGGCAGATCAAACAGGCGCGTAACCCCTTTTGGGGCGCGGCGCTTTGTGCCATGGCGCTGCGACACGAATGGGCGGAACAACAGGAAACACGGCCATGTCCCAGCTTTTGAAGATCAGCCTGCCCGATGGTTCGGTGCGCGAGATGCCGGAAGGGTCCACCCCTGCCGATGTCGCCGCCGCGATCGGCCCCGGCCTTGCCAAGGCGGCGATCGCCGCGCGCGTCGATGGCGAGCTGCGCGACATCACCCGGCCGTTCACCGGGGACGCCACGCTGGCCCTGGTCACCGCGAAGGACGAGGCCGATGCGCTCGAGCTCGCGCGGCACGATTTCGCGCATGTGCTCGCCGAAGCGGTGCAGACCCTGTTCCCGGGCACGCAGATCACCTTCGGCCCCTCGACCGATGACGGCTTCTATTACGACTTCGCCCCCAAGGACCGGCCCTTCACCGACGAGGACCTGCCGGTCATCGAGGCCGAGATGCGCCGCATCATCGCCGCGAACAAGCCGTTGCGCCGCGAGGTGTGGGATCGAGACGCGCTGATCGCGCGCTGGAGAGAGCAGGGCGAGAGTTTCAAGGCCGAATGGGCCGCCGAGCTTCCGCAAGGCGAGGAGATCAGCGTCTACTGGTCGGGCGACGAATGGATGGACATGTGCCGCGGCCCGCATCTGGCCTCGACCGGGCGGCTTGACCCTGCCGCGTTCAAGCTGACACGCGTGTCGGGCGCCTATTGGCGCGGCGACCAGCGCAACCCGCAACTCTCGCGCATCTACGGCACCGGCTGGCTCAACAAGAAGCAGCTCGACGCGCATCTACTGCGGCTGGAAGAGGCCGCCAAGCGCGACCATCGCAAGATCGGGCAGGAAATGGACCTGTTCCACCTGCAGCAGGAAGCGCACGGGTCGGTCTTCTGGCACCCGCGCGGCTTCGTGATCTATCGCGCGCTCGAGGCCTATATGCGCCGCCGGCTCGATGCCGCAGGCTATCTCGAGGTCAAGACCCCGCAGGTGATGGACGCGCGCCAATGGGAGCAGTCGGGCCATTGGGGCAAATATCGCGAGAACATGTTCGTCATCCCCGACGAAGTTCCGAACACCGAGGACGAGGGCCCGGTCGTCTCGAACGACGCCGCGTGGATGGCCTTGAAGCCGATGAACTGCCCCGCGCACGTGCTCATCTTCCGCCAGGGCATCAAGAGCTATCGCGACCTGCCGCTGCGCCTCGCCGAAATGGGCTGCTGCCACCGCAACGAGCCGCATGGCGCGTTGCACGGGCTGATGCGCGTGCGCCAGTTCACGCAGGACGATGCGCATATCTTCTGCCGCGAGGACCAGCTGGTCGACGAGATCAGCCGCTTCTGCGACCTGCTCGATGTCGTCTACAAGGATCTGGGCTTTGGCGATTATGCCATCAAGCTGGCGCTGCGTCCCGAAAAGCGCTTCGGCTCGGATGAGATGTGGGACTGGTCCGAACAGTCGATGCGCGATGCGGTCGCCGCGACCGGGCGCAACACCCCCGAATGGGGCTGGGAGGAGCTGCCCGGCGAAGGCGCCTTCTACGCGCCCAAGCTCGAATTCCACCTGACCGACGCGATCGGCCGCACCTGGCAGGTGGGCACGATCCAGACCGATACCGTGCTGCCCGAGCGGCTCGATGCCAGCTATGTCGCCGAGGATGGCAACCGCCACCGCCCGATCATGCTGCACCGCGCGATCCTGGGCAGCTACGAGCGGTTCATCGGCATCCTGATCGAGCATTATGCCGGCAAGTTCCCGCTCTGGCTCGCGCCGGTCCAGGCTGTGGTCGCGACCATCGTCTCGGACGCCGACGATTATGCGCGCGAGGTCGTTGCTGAGCTCCAGGCTGCGGGCATCCGCGTCGAGGAGGATCTGCGCAACGAGAAGATCAACTACAAGGTGCGCGAGCATTCGGTGGGCCGCGTGCCCAACATCCTCGTCGTCGGCAAGCAGGAGGCCGAGAAGCGCACCGTGGCGCTGCGCCGCCTGGGCGAACAGCAGCAGCAGTTCCTGAGCCTCGACGAGGCGGTGGCGATGCTGAGACAAGAGGCGCTGCCGCCCGATCTCAAGAGCTGACCCGCCTTCGTAACGGTCAATGAAAAGCCCCCTGATCCCGGACCGGATCAGGGGGCTTTTTCGTAAGTGCGATCGCTCGGTATCAGGTCAAGAAAAAGGGCGCGATGGTCACCCACCGCGCCCCGATCCTCTCCCACGAAGGGAATGCAGCTTAGAACTTCACGCGGACGCCGACGCGGATCTGGTAGAGCGACGGGATCGTCACCAGTGCCTCGTTGGGCAGAGTCACGGCGCTATAGTTGTAGCGCACGCAGTTGTTGCCCTGGGTCTGCGCGCAGGACGCGGTCACCAGCGGTGCGGTCTGCGGGAACGCGACCTGACGCAGCGAACCCCAGTCGCTGTCGATCATGTTGAGCAGGTTTTCGATATCCGCAAAGGCCGAGAGCTTGGCACCGAACAGCAGCGGCAGCTCCTGTTCCACGTGCAGATCGATCTTGAAGAAATCGGGCGACTGCTGCGAGTTCTTGGGCACCACGCGACCGCGATACTTTTCCAGTCCCAGATTGGCCACAGCGGCATTGAATGCAGCTTCGACCGCCGGGGTCGCGAAGGACACGCGCGGGTCGCCACCTGCGGTTGGCACATACAGCAGCGCGCGGTTGCCGTTACCGACGGTTCCCAGCAGTGCGGTACGACCACCCGAGTTATCGTTCATCACGATGCTGTACGGGCGGCCCGAGCGGTATTCGCCGAACAGACTGAACCGGGTCTTGTGTTCGCTGTCAAACAGCGCCTTGTTGAAGTCGAAACCGAACTTCCACTGGTCCTTGATCTGATAGATCGAGGTGCCATAGGCGACATTATTGCCGTCAAAGAACGCGTTGTTGCCGTACAGCGAGTTCGCCGTGGCCGAGGTCAGCGCATTGACGTCCTTGATGTCCGAACGGGTGTAGCTGCCGCTGATGGTCAGGCCAAAATCGAAAGACTTTTCGAAGCGAGCTGCACCGATCCAAGACCGACCGCGCGTGGTGTTGGTCATCAGCAGGTCCTGGTTGGTCGATGCCGCGCCCACCACGCCATAGCGCAGACGGCCATCGGGCAGAGTGCCGATGGGCGTCGAGCGCAGGTCTACCCAGTCATAGCCATAAATCTGCTGGCCATAGAGACCGGTGATGCCGAACAGCCAGCCGTCACCGAGCGGGCCGAGGTCCGCATCATAATCGACGCCCAGGGTCACGCGCAGGTTACGGGCGACCTTCAGGTCGGGGTCGATCGCGTTCACCGGCGCAGCGGCCAGCGAAGCGATGTTGGAGGTCAGGAAGCTGCCAACGACCGGAGCGATCGAATTGCCGGTGACGCCGTTCAGCGCCGCCGAACAGATCGCAGCGGCATTGGCCGCTGTCACGTTACAACCGGCAGCCGAGGTGTTGCGCTGGATGTCGAGCGCGTTCGTCAGCTGGCCGGTGTTGGAGAAGCTGTTCGACACGAAGACGTCCGGAGTACCGCCGGAGAAGATGCCCGCGCCACCATTGACGACCAGACGTGCAGTCGGCTTCCAAGTGAAGCCGATGCGCGGCTGTACCACACCGCGACCGTTGAAGGTCTCGACGTTCGAGAAACCGGTCCGCGCCAGGAAGTTGGGGTTGAGCGGCGGACGGGTTGGGTTGTTGAACAGGTCGTAGCGGAAGCCATAGGTCAGCTGGAGCGTATCGGTCACCTGCCAGTCGTCCTGGATGGCGAACGACCAGTTCTGCGTCTTGAACGAGGCCGCGGCATCGTTCGGATCGAGGCTGGGGACGGCGTTGGCATAACGCAGACGGTTGGCGCGGCCGGCCTGGAAGTCAGCGACCGAGTCGAAATACAGGTCACCGAGCGAGCGCTGAAGGAACAGGTTGAACACGCTGATATCGGTGTAGCCGACCAGCATCTTGAGCGCGTGATCGCCCACCGACAGCTTCTGGGTGAAGTCGATCGACAGGTTTTCGGTGTTCAGATCGTTCGACTGGCGTGAGACGTCCGGGCCGAAGAACAAGCGCGTTCCGCCGCAGCTGATTGCATTGTTGCTGGAACCGCTGTTGATCGAAGTCGGATCGAGACAGACTTCGAACTGGCCGAAGGTGCGACCGCCGAACGGCGTCTGGTCGCGATTATAATCGCGGTAAGAAGCGCGGAATTCGGTCGAATAATTGCTCGACCATTCGCTGTTCAGCTGGAACACGCCGGTGTTGACTTCTTCCAGCAGCTCATAGCCGTTCGAACGCAGGCCCAGGGCCGGCGGCGGATTTTCGAAAACGTTCTGCTGGAACTGACGATTGCCCTTGTTGCGGATATAGGTCAGCGACGCGCGGTGCCCGTCGGTAATGTTCCAGTCGAGCTTGCCGATGAACTTCTCGTCTTCCTCGATACCGGCGGTCAGCTGACCCTGCGGATCGTAGTTGTAAACGCTCTTGGCGATATTGGTGACGGTATCGATCTGCGCCTGGGTAATGCCTGGCACCTGGGTGCCGAAGCCCGGACCGAAACCGACGTTGAACGGGGTCGATTCCTCGGTCTTTTCATAGGCGAACATGAAGAACAGCTTGTCCTTGATGATCGGGCCCGAGATGTTGCCACCATATTGCTTCGAATCGAAGTTCAGGTTGACGTTGCGGCCGCGGGTGCGATCACCGGTCAGGCTGTCATCGGTATAGGTGAAGAAGCCGCCGCCATGGAACTGGTTGGAGCCCGAGCGAATGACGACGTTGATCGAACCACCCTGGAAATCGCCTTCGGTGACGTCATAGGGGGCAACCTTGACCGAGAACTGCTCGATCGCATCGAAGGGCACCGGGCCGCGGTTGGTCGGCAGACCGCCGTTGTTCAGGCCGAAATCGTCCGAGAACTGCACGCCGTCGACCGAGAAGCGGTTCAGACGGCCATTGTTGCCCGCGATTTCGATGGTGCGCGAGTTGGTGAGGTCCATCGTGACGAATGGGTCGCGGCGGGCAAGGTCACGGATGTCGCGGTTGACCGAAGCGGCCCCATCGATCTCTTCGCGGCCCAGTGCGGTGATCGGGCCCTTGCTGGTTTCGACGGCGCGCGAGACCGACGAAGCCGAAACGACGATCACGGCCTGCGACTGCAGTTCGATCGGCAGACGCAGCGGCTGACCCGCCTGCAGGAAAATGTCGGTAACCGACGACTGCTCGAAACCGTCGGCGGTCACTTCGATGACGAACGGACCGCCAACACGAAGGCCCGAACTGTTGAAATTGCCCTGCGAGTCGGTGGTCTGGGTCGAGGTGGTGCCCGACGGCGTGTGGACGATGCGCACCTGAGCACCCGCCAGCGGCTGTCCGTCGCCGGTGACGGAACCGCGGATCGACGACGTCGTTTCCTGTGCATGCGCTGGTGCGGCCATCACGGTCGCCAGCGAAAGCGCCGCGGCGCTTGCCGCGAGATAATAGCGAATCTGCATGTGTCATTCCCCGTTTCTTGCCGCCCATGGGACACTGGCGACGATGAAAGCGCTCTCAAAAATCAAGAGATGAGCGGCGCACTAGGCGGCGCTAAGGACAGAAAAGCGAAACGAATGTGAAGGAAATGTGACAGTTTTAAGTCACGATATGACAGGCTTGGCAGGAATCGTTCGCAACTGCGTTAAAGCTTTGAAACATCAATATTAATTGCGTGGATATGGCGTGTGTCGGCTGCACGGAGGCGTATCACTGTCAGCACCCGCATGACGTTTTATTCGCAACTGCGGCATAAATGACACGCTGGCGATCGTGGCGGCGGGGCGTGCTGTCACATTTGCCCCGATCTGACGGCGAGTCGGGTGGATTCGAAAAGGGGACGCAAGGCCGATGCCCTGCGTCCCCTTGATAAGCCTCGATTTTCCGGTTTCCCGGAACGATGCGATCAGGCCGCGTCGCCTGCGCCGACCTTGTCCTTGGCGGCGAATACCTGGACCGGATCCTTGCGGCCTTCGACCACCTCCCGATCGACCACGATCTCGGCCACGCCCTTCATCCCGGGCAGTTCGAACATGGTGTCGAGCAGCATCGCCTCGACGATCGAGCGCAGGCCGCGCGCGCCGGTCTTGCGTTCAATGGCCTTCTTGGCGATCGCCTCGAGCGCGTCGTCGGTGAAGCTGAGCTCGACATCCTCGAGCTCGAACAGCTTCTGATACTGCTTGATCAGCGCGTTCTTGGGTTCCTTGAGGATCTTCACCAGGGCGGTGACATCGAGGTCCTCGAGCGTCGCGATGACCGGCAGACGCCCGACGAATTCGGGAATCAGGCCGAATTTCAGCAGATCCTCGGGCTCGCCCTGGCGCAACAGCTCGCCGGTCTTGCGCTCCTCGGGCGCGGCGACATGCGCGCCGAAACCGATCGACTTGCCCTGCAGGCGGTCGCCGATGATCTTTTCGAGGCCCGCGAACGCGCCGCCGCAGATGAACAGGATGTTGGTCGTGTCGACCTGCAGGAATTCCTGCTGCGGATGCTTGCGGCCACCCTGCGGCGGGACGGAGGCAGTGGTGCCTTCCATCAGCTTGAGCAGCGCCTGCTGCACGCCCTCGCCCGACACATCGCGGGTGATCGAGGGGTTTTCAGCCTTGCGGCTGATCTTGTCGATCTCGTCGATATACACGATCCCGCGCTGCGCCTTCTCAACATTATAGTCCGAGGCTTGGAGCAGCTTCAAAATGATGTTCTCGACATCCTCGCCGACATAGCCGGCCTCGGTCAGCGTCGTCGCATCGGCCATGGTGAACGGCACGTCGAAGGTCTTGGCGAGCGTCTGCGCGAGCAGCGTCTTGCCGCAGCCGGTGGGGCCGACGAGCAGGATGTTCGACTTGGCCAGCTCGACCTCGCCCGAGCCCTTGCCCGAATGGTTGAGCCGCTTGTAGTGATTGTGCACCGCAACCGAGAGCACGCGCTTGGCGCGGTCCTGACCGATGACATAATCGTTGAGCACGTCGCAGATTTCCTGCGGCGTCGGCACCCCGCCATCCTTCTTGCCAGCCAGGCCCGCCTTCGATTCCTCGCGGATGATGTCGTTGCACAGCTCGACGCATTCGTCGCAGATGAACACCGTGGGTCCCGCGATCAGCTTGCGCACTTCGTGCTGCGATTTTCCGCAGAAAGAGCAATACAGCGTGCTCTTCGAATCGGAACCGCTCAGCTTGGTCATAGCATATCCTTCTGTTCCGGCTGCATTATGCCCGGAACGTAACGTTTCAGCCTAGTGCCTAAAATGCGAAATTCAACACGCAACACCCGCCCGGACGACGGGCGTTGCGGCGAATCCTGCACGGCCCAGGGCCTGCAGCGCCCGTGATAGGGCGCAATCCTTGTTAATTTCCTGCCTCGTCCGAAGGGGCGGGGCGCTTTTCCATCACATGGTCGACCAGACCGAATTCCTTGGCCTCTTCGGCTTCGAGGAAGGTGTCGCGATCCATCGCCTTCTCGATTTCCTCGAGCTTGCGGCCGGTGAACTTGACGTACAGGTCGTTCATGCGCTTGCGGATGCGCAGGATCTCGCGCGCCTGGATCTCGATGTCCGATGCCATGCCGCGCGCGCCGCCCGAGGGCTGGTGCACCATGATGCGCGCATTGGCGAGCGCGGTGCGCATGCCGGGCTCGCCCGCCGCGAGCAGGAAGCTGCCCATCGACGCGGCCTGGCCGATGCACACCGTGCCGACGCGCGGACGGATATATTGCATCGTGTCATAGATCGCCATGCCCGCCGTGACCACGCCGCCCGGCGAGTTGATGTACATGAAGATGTCCTTTTTCGGATTTTCCGATTCCAGGAACAGCAGCTGCGCGACGATCAGCGAGGCCATGTTGTCCTCGATCTCGCCGGTCACGAAGACGATCCGTTCACGCAGCAGCCGCGAGAAAATGTCAAAGCTGCGTTCCCCGCGATTCGATTGTTCGATGACAATCGGGACCAGGGCATCGCGGACGGTATCGTACATAAAGGAGCCTTCTTTCTGCGCTTTTGGTTCGACCGCCTAAATCGGCCTGTTTGCGCGCAAGTTCAAGCCCCGATGCGCTGCCCCCGCCCGACCATCAGCGTGGCCAGCGCGCCGCACAGCATCAGCATGCCCGCCAGCAGGATGGCGTTGCGCGGATCGGAGCCGAGAAGCGGACCATAGATCAGCGGCATGGTCATCGTCTCGATCAGCATGGGGATGACGATGAACATGTTGAAAATGCCCATATAAACTCCGGTGCGCTCGGGCGGGATGCAGTCGGCGAGCATCACATAGGTATTGCCCATCATGCCTGCCCAGCCGAGGCCGATACCGATCATCGGCACGAACATCGCGATGCGGCTGTCGAGCATCGGCAGGCTGAGCATCGCCAGGCCCGAGGCGATGAGGCACAGGGCGTGCACCGGCCTTGCGCCGAACCTGCGCACGATCGGGATCAGTGCCAGCGCCGCGACGAACGACACCGCATTATAAGCGACGCCCATCTGCTGCGCGGTGAGCGAGGCGGAGATGAAGTCCGCGCTCGACGCCTTCGCGCCCTCGCCCGCCGGGAACAGGGTGCGCGACACCGACAGCGCGATGAACTGCCAGTAGACGAACATCGCATACCATTGGCACAGCATGGCCCAGGCGAGCTGGCGCATCGGGCGGGGCATGGCGATGAAGGCATCGCGAATCTCGGCGAGCGCTGCCCCCGCCCCCATCGGCTTTGCCGCCATGTCGGCGAGATCGGCGTCGCTGAGCTTGAGTTCGGGCACGCGCACCACCGACCAGACGATGGTCGAGATCGAGAGGATCGCGCCGATGACGAAGGCGATGCGGACGATCACCGGTATGCCGTTCATATCGACCAGATTCTGGCTGATGCCGAAGCCGACGAGCAGGCTGGGCGCGGCGTACGACAGGCATTGCGCGAGGCCGGTGAACGCGCTCTGCACCAGAAAGCCGGCGGGCCGCTGCCCCGGCTCGAGCCGGTCGGCAACATAGGCGCGATAGGGCTCCATCGTGATATTGTTGCCGGCATCGAGCAGCCAGAGCAGGCTCGCGGCCATCCACAGGGTGCTCGAATAGGGCATCAGGAACAGGCAGAGCGAACAGATCACTGCGCCGATCAGGAAATAGGGGGTGCGGCGGCCGAGCTTCGATCGGGTGCGATCGGACAGCGCGCCGACCAAAGGCTGGATCAGCAGCCCGGTCATCGGCCCGGCCAGCCAGAGCAAGGGCATCGTTGCCTCGTCCGCACCGAGAAAGGTGTAGATCGGCGTCATGTTCGCCTGTTGCAGGCCGAAGCTGAACTGCAGCCCGAAGAACCCGAGGTTCATCTCGACGATTCGCGGCAGCGAAAGCCGTGGCGGCGCGGGGCGCGGCGCGGCGAAATCGGCGGCGGAAGCGTGCGTGGCGCTGGTCATCACCCTCTCCTTGTCGTGAAAGCGGCGTCTTGCCTAGCGCCTTGGCCTGAATGCTAGGCCCAGCCGGCACCGCTTGGCAAGCTTTTTTGCAAACGATTGCACATTCTACTTGCAATCGTTTGCGATGTTGCTAGCGTCGATGGTCATAGCCGATCAACCGGCAGGTTCAGGAGAGATGTCATGACGATTTCCAAGGCTCTTCGCGCATCCAGCGCCACTGCGGCCCTCGCCGCCTCCAGCTTCTTCTTCGCCACCGCCGCCATCGCGCAGGATGCGTCCGCGCAGGACGACAGCGCCGAAAGCGACGTGATCGTCGTGACCGCCGTGGCGCGCGGCGCCAATGTGCTCGACAGCTCGGTTTCGGTCAGCGCCATCGACGCCGACCAGATCGCCACCACCGCGCCGCGCAGCGCGGCCGAAATCTTCCGCAACATCCCCGGCATCCGCTCCGAATCGTCGGGCGGCGAAGGCAATGCCAATATCGCGGTGCGCGGCCTGCCGATCGCCTCGGGCGGTGCCAAGTTCCTGCAGCTGCAGGAAGACGGGCTGCCGATCCTCGAATTCGGCGACATCACCTTCGGCAATTCGGACATCTTCCTGCGCTCGGACCTCAACATCGCGCGGGTCGAGGCAATTCGCGGCGGCTCGGCCTCGACCTTCGCCTCCAACTCGCCCGGCGGCGTGATCAACATGATCTCGAAGACCGGCAAGGGCCAGGACGGCGGCACGATCCAGGCGACGCTCGGCCTCGACTATGACGAGAAGCGCTTCGATTTCGATTATGGCGGCGCGCTCGGCCAGGACCTGTATTTCCACATGGGCGGATTCGTGCGCCAGGGCGAAGGCCCGCGCGATATCGGCTATGACGGCAATCGCGGCGGCCAGTTCAAGATCAACATCACCAAGGAATTCACCGGCGGCTTCATCCGCTTCTACGGCAAGTATCTGAACGATCGCGCGGTCGCTTACCTTCCCAATCCGGTGCGGGTGACCGGCACCAACGCCAACCCCAATTACAGCAATGTCCCCGGCTTCGACATCAGCGGCGACAGCCTGCACTCGCGCTTCTTCCGCTCGGCGCAGAGCCTGAACGGGAACAATCAGCCGCAGCGCTATGACATCACCGCGGGGCAACGCCCGCTGGTCAAGGCGTTCGGCTTCGAAGGCGAGTTCGAGGTCGCCGATGGCTGGACGGTGACCAACCGCTTCCGCTTCTCCGACGTGTCGGGCAGCTTCGCCTCGCCGTTCCCCGGATCGGTCGATACCGCCGCGAACACCGCGACCGCGCTCGCAGGGGCCGGATCGCGCCTGGTCTTCGCGAATGGTCTGCAGGCCGGGCAGAATGTGCCGGGCAACGCACTCGTCGCCAGCGTGGTGCTGTTCAACACCCGGCTCAACAGCCTCGACAACATCACCAACGATCTGCGCATCACCGGCGATTTCGACATCGGCAGCGGCAAGGCCACGCTGACCGCGGGCTTCTACAAGTCGCGCCAGGACATCAACACCGACTGGCTGTGGACCTCGCACCTGCTCGAGGTGCGCGGGGGCGGCAATGCCGCGCTGATCGATGTGGTCGCCGCCAACGGCCAGCGCCGCAGCGACCTTGGCACCGTCGCCTATTCGGCGAGCTTCTTCGGCAATTGCTGCCGCCGCGCTTACGACCTGCAATATGATACCAACGCGCCCTTCGCCTCGCTCTCGCTCGAATTCGACAGGCTGACGCTCGACGGCAGCATCCGCTACGATTTCGGCGATGCCTCGGGCCGCACCTTCGGCTCGGACCTGGGCGGGGGCCGCGTCGGCATCACCAGCTTCGATTTCAATCGCAACAATGCAATCAGCCCGGCCGAGGCGCAGACCGCGACCATTCCGCTGAACGCGCCCGCGCTGGTCGACTATAGCTACAATTATTTCAGCTACTCGCTGGGCGTGAACTATCGCGTCACCGACGATCTCGCGCTGTTCGCCCGCTACAGCAAGGGCGGCCGCGCCAATGCCGACCGCATCCTGTTCAACAACGATAACGTCAACTTCGTCACCGGCGACATCCGCAGTGAAGGCATCGCGGTCGATTTCGTCAAGCAGGCCGAAGCCGGCATCAAGTATCGCTCGGGCGGTCTCGCGCTCTATGCCACCGGCTTCTATGCCGAGACCGAGGAAACCAATTTCGAGGCGACCAGCCGCCAGACCTTCGACCGTCAGTTCAAGGCACATGGCATCGAGCTCGAAGCCTCGTACCGCACCGGCGGCTTCACCTTCAGCGCGGGCGGCACCTATACCGATGCCGAAATCAGCCGCGACCGCATCAACCCCGGCAACCAGGGCAACACCCCGCGCCGCCAAGCCGATTTCATCTATCAGCTGAGCGGCCAGTACGAGCAGGACATGTTCACCTTGGGCGCGAACATGGTCGGCACCACCGACAGCTTCGCGCAGGACAACAACCAGCTGGTGCTGCCCGGCTTTGCCCAGGTCAACGCGTTCGTCGCGGTGCGTCCGTTCGATCGGGTGCAGCTCTCGCTCAACGCCAACAACCTGTTCGACACGCGCGGCTTTACCGAGGCGGAAGAGGGCGCGATCCCGGCCAATGGCATCGTGCGCGCGCGCTCGATCAACGGTCGCACCATTTCGGCCACGCTGCGTTACGACTTCTGAGAATGACCACCGCCTGGACCGCTGCGCATATCGCCGCTCTCGAAGGTCAGCCCCTGCCGGTGCCGGGGCTGATCGGCGAGGACGACGCGCGGCGCATCCTGCCCGATCTGCTGCTCTGGGACATGTGGCCGCTGCAGCGGCCCGATGGTCGCCTGGCCGAGGTGAACGGCGGCAGCCTGTGGATGGTGCTCGCCGCGCCCGACCGGGGCGACCCGATCCTGCGCCATTTCGAGGCGAAGATCCGGCTGCTGCATCTCGATGCGAACGGCTGGCACGATCTGGGCGACATGCTTCCGCAAGGCCTGGGCGATTTCGAGCGCGAATGGTCGGGCTCGGCGCTGCTCGAGGGCGAGCGCGTCACGCTCTATTTCACCGCCGC
The DNA here is from genome assembly GCA_000503195.1 of Blastomonas sp. CACIA14H2. Classification (GTDB taxonomy): domain Bacteria; phylum Pseudomonadota; class Alphaproteobacteria; order Sphingomonadales; family Sphingomonadaceae; genus Blastomonas. The sequence goes on along the minus strand of AYSC01000020.1, from coordinate 58,268 downwards.
AGGCTATGCCGACCGGCCCGGCGGCTTCCAGCAACGGCTGGCCGAGGCGAACGGCCTGCTACAGGCCGATGGCCGCATCACCGGCTGGAGCGATATACGCGAGAGCGTGGTCGCCGATGGCGCCGTCTATCTCGCCGCTGACCGGCACGAGGGCGCGCCGGGCACGGTCAAGGCCTTTCGTGATCCGGCCTTCTTCATCGATCCCGCGGGTGGCGCGCGCTATCTGGTGTTCACCGCCACGCTCGCCGCATCAGATCATGCCTTCAACGGCGCGGTGGGGCTGGCGCGAATGGATGCGTCGGGCGCATGGCAGCTGATGCCGCCTATCATCCATGCCGATACGCTCAACAACGAGCTTGAGCGCGCGCAGATCATCGCGCATCAGGGGCTCTATTATGCCTTCTGGTCCACACAGCGCTCGGTGTTCAACCCCGATGGTCCGACCGGGCCGACCGGTTTCTACGGAATGGTCGCCGATTCGCTGATGGGCCCCTGGCGGCCCTTGAACGGCACCGGGCTGGTGATCGCCAATCCCGACGAGGAGCCGATGCAGACCTATAGCTGGTTCGCGACATCGGACCTGCTGGTGTGCAGCTTTGTCGATCACTGGGGGCTCAAGGGGCGCAAGCCTTCGGACAGCGCGCTGGTGGCGGCGGAGACGTTCGGTGGAACGCCCGCGCCGATGGTGCGGATCGCGCTCGACGGGGACCGCTCTTCCATTGTCGAGGTCTTCGCGATGGACCGGCTGCATGCGGTCTGCGATGCCGGCTGACGCACCGCTGCTCGGCGCGATCGAGGCGGGCGGCACCAAGTTCGTGCTGGGCGTCGGTCATGGTCCCGAGGCGATTCTCGAGCAGGTGCAGATCGCGACGCGCGATCCCGAAACCACGCTGGCCGAGACGATCGCCTTCTTCCGCCAGCATCCCGGCCTTGCCGCGATCGGCATCGGCTCTTTCGGTCCGCTCGAACGGGATCGCAGCCAGGCCAAATGGGGACATATCCTCGCCACGCCCAAGCCGGGCTGGAGCGATTGCGATCTCGCCGGAGCGATTGCACGCGCGCTGGATGTTCCGATCGGCTTCGATACCGATGTCAACGCCGCCGCGCTCGCCGAGGCGCGGCTGGGTGCGGCGCGCGACGCGAAGGTCAGCGTCTATGTCACCATCGGCACCGGGATCGGCGGCGGCGTGATCGCCGATGGCCGCATCGTCGGCGGCACAGGCCATCCAGAGCTCGGCCATATGCGCCCGCGCCGCGCGCCGGACGACCGCGATTTCGCAGGCCATTGTCCGTTCCATGGCGATTGCCTCGAGGGGCTGGCGAGCGGGCCGGCGATCATCGCGCGCTGGGGCCAGTCGCTCTCGCACCTCGCGCCCGAGCATGAAGCGCATGGCATCATCGCGGGCTATCTCGCCGAAATGTGCAACAGCTTGCGCGCCGCGCTCGCCCCCGACGCCATCGTGCTGGGCGGCGGGGTGATGGGCACGCCGGGCCTGTTCGACCGGATCATCGCCCAAGCGGCCGCATGCGATGGCGGCTATTTCGCGCTGAGCGCCGAGAAGGTGATCCGCCGCCCCGCGCTCGCCCCGATATCGGGGCTGGCGGGAGCCTTCCAGCTCGCGGCGGATCTTCTGTAACCCGGCTTATTCGGCTGGTGTGGCGGCGAGCTTGTCCTGCGTGCGCAGCTCGAAATCGCTCGCGTCATGGCGCTCGAGCAGCTGCTGGCTGAGGTCATCGCCAAAGCCGCGATTGACGATCCGCCCGCGCTTGACCGCCGGACGCTCGCCGATCTGATCGGCCCAGCGCAGCAGATGCGTATATTCGTGGGCCTGGAGGAATTCGGCCGCGTTATAGACCTGGCCGGTCGCGACGCCGCCATACCAGGGCCAGATCGCGATATCGGCGATCGAATAGTCGCTTCCCGCCATATATTCATTGTCCGCCAGATGCCGGTTGAGCACGTCGAGCTGGCGCTTGGTCTCCATGGTGAAGCGGTCGATGCAATATTCGATCTTGAGCGGGGCATAGGCATAGAAATGCCCGAAGCCGCCGCCGAGATAGGGCGCGCTGCCCATCTGCCAGAACAGCCAGTTCAGCGCCTCGGTGCGCTTGCCCGGGTCGGTCGGCAGGAACGCGCCGAACTTTTCCGCCAGGTACAGCAGGATCGAACCCGATTCGAACAGCCGCACCGGCTCTGCGCCGCTGCGGTCCATCAGCGCGGGGATCTTGCTGTTCGGATTGATCGCCACGAAATCGCTGCCGAACTGGCCGCCCTGGCGGATGTCGATCAGCCAGGCATCATATTCGGCGCCCGAATGCCCGGCAGCGAGCAGTTCCTCGAGCATCACGGTGACCTTGACGCCGTTGGGCGTCGCCATCGAATAGAGCTGCAGCGGATGCTGGCCGACCGGCAGTTCCTTCTCGTGCGTCGCGCCGGCGATCGGCCGGTTGATGCTGGCAAAGGCGCCGCCATTGTCCTTGCTCCAGGTCCAGACGGCAGGCGGCGTATAGTCTTCGGGGAAATTGGTCATGGATCGGGCCTTTCGCGATCGGGTCGCGATTCGAGAGGCCGGATCGCGACGACAGGGACGTCGCTGGTCAAGATGGCGGTGCGGCGTGCCCAGTCAAGGGCGGCGGGCGATGCCGGATCGGCTGCTGTCGGGCCGCGCGATGCGCATAACGAAAAGGGGCGACCATCGCTGGCCGCCCCATCCCGAATCAGTACCTGATTGCCTTAACGGCTATCAGGGGCTGTTGGGCTCATCGTCATCAGCGATGACGATGATGCCACCGATCACGGCGGCGGCTGCCACGACACCAATGATGATGCCGGTGCTGCCTTCTGCGTCGCTCTCTTCGCCCGAGGCGCTGACGCGAGCTGCGGAGGTCGCAGCCTGTGCCAGAACCGGAGCGCCGACCATGGTGGTCAGAGCAAGCGCAGCCAGTGCGGTCTTTGCAAGTTTCATAGGATTGTCCCTTCAGACATGCTGCTAGCGATCGCCATATCCCACAGCTGCTTAGCAAATGCAACATGCGTTGAGCGCAATTATGAGGAATTTCACCGCAGTTTTTGGGGGATTTGAAGCGTTTACAACAGATCGAGCAGCCCCATGGCCGCCATTTGTAACGGCGCAAGATAAACCGCATCATCATAGGATACGCTGTTCGTCAGCGCATAGAAGCGGCGCGCGCTCTCTTCGTTCATTCCCATTTCACGGTAAAAATCAAGATACTGGCGATGGACGGGGTCCGTTTCGGGCACATCGCGCGCCTCTCTCCCCAGATCGTCGCGCCAGCTGTGCACCGCAAATTCGGCCTGCGAATCGGCTCTTCGGCGGACGCCCGCGAGGAACAGCTCGACCGCCCCCGAACGGACTGAGCCTCCGGCGGGGACGACCGTCTCGATTCGCGCGCGGCGCAGCATCCGGGCAAGGTCCAGATTGGCGTCGTCGTCCTCCGACCCCGGGCATTCGATCATGCGCAGCGTGGCGATGCCGGGATAGGCGCGCAGCATGGCCGCGAATTGCGCCGGGCTGCGCGAATCGACAACGCCGATCATGTCCGCGCTTGTCGGACCGGTCACGCGAAAGGGTCCGAACGTGGCAAGCGCGGGGGCGGCGCGAATCTGGGGTGCCGGCTCGTCAAATTCGGTCCAGCTGAGCTCCTCGCGCCAGCCGATCGCCGAGCTTTCGACGGTCAGCGCGGCACCGCCCAGACTGACCTCGCGCGCCTCGATCCGCTCGGGGCACAGGCTGAGGCCGATCAGGGCAAAGGCAGGCAGAAGACGCGGCAGCGGCATGGGCGGGCATCGGATGTCAGTGGATGATCCACCACCGATGCGCCCCGCGCCTTGTCGAAGCGTTGACCGACATGGTCAGGGGGAAACGTTAAGCGGGGGTTACGCGCCCCGATCCGTTGCCGGATTACCTTGTATTCTCAGTCACCTGCCGGCGGTGACAATGGTTACCCCGCCTCGGCGAGCTCGGCCAGCTGATCGGCCATGGTCGCCCAGCCGATCTCGAAGCCCATCGTCTTGTGCTGCTCGCGCGCCTCGCTGGTCCAGTGCCAGGTGGTGGCGGTATAGCGCGTGCCCTCGTCCTCGGCCTCGATTTCCAGACAGCCGACCATGAATGCGGCCTGCGGTATCCAGCCCGCGCGAAAGGCGTCGGTGAACACGATCCGCCGGCCCGGCGTCACCTCGAGCAGCACCCCATCGCCCTCGTGGCTTTCGCCATCTGGGCCGCGCATGATCGTTGCCATCCGCCCGCCCGATCGCCAGTCGATCTCGATGATCTCGGTCCGCCAGGGGCGCGGGCACCAATAATCCTCGAGCTGCCCGGTCATCACCTGCCAGACCCGCTCGGGCGGCGCAGCGATATGCCGGGTTACGCGAAGGGGGTAGCCGGGTTCGTCGGTGGCTTCGGTCATGCTCGTTCTCCTGCCATTCAATCGCGGTCGGGCGCGCCCAGCGGGAAGAAGCCGCGATAGGGGCGCGCCTCCTCGATGCAGCGCGCAAAGGACGGTCTTGCGATCAGCCGGGCGCGATAGGCCCTCAGCGCGGTCAGATGCTCGGGGATCGGGTGCGACCAGTCGGCATAGAACAGCGCGGGCGCGGCGCCGCAATCGGCCAGGGTAAAGCCATCCCCCGCCGCCCAGTCGCGCCCCTGCATATGCGCATCGAGCCAGGCGTAGATCGTATCGAGCATCGCTTTGGCGTCGGCGAGCCCCGCAGGATCTCGCTGGTCGTCGGGGCGCAGCGCGTCGAACACGGTCTTCTGCTGCGGGCTCATCACGTAATTGTCGATGATCCGGTCGAGCATGCGCACCTCGAGCGCGGCGGCCGGCTCGGCGGGGATCATCGGCGCGGGGCCGCGATGCGCGATCTGCAGATGCTCGATGATCGTGCTCGCCTCGATCACCGTCCGCTCGCCATCACGCAGCACCGGAAACTTGCCGATCGGCCAGAGGCGGCGCAGCTCCGCCTGATTCTCCGGCTGATCGGGTCCGAGCATGCGGAAGTCGAATGGCGTGTCGTTCTCGTACAGCGCGATCAGCACCTTCTGGCAATAGGAGGAGAAGGGATGCGCGAAGAGCTGCAGCGTCATGCGGCGGGCTTTCGCGGGCCGACCAGCGAAAAGACGGCGCCCTGCGGATCGCGCCCGGTGATGATATAGTCGCCGCCGGGGATCTCGGACGGGCCGAACAGAATCTCGCCCTGGCGGATCGGGATCGTCCGCGCGGCGGCATCGATATCGCTGACATAGAAATAATAGGCCCAGCCGGCATGCGGCATGTCGTCGGGCTTGGTCATCATCGCGCCGATCAGCTCGCCATGGCGCAGGAATTCATATGCCCCCATCGGACCCATATCCATCTCGCCGTCCTTCACCCAGCCGAACTGCCGCGTGTAGAAATCCATTGCCGCCGCCTGATCGGTGGTGGTCAGCTCGTTCCATGCGCAATGGCCGGGCCGGCCGCCATTGCAAATGTAAGCCTGCGATGTCCGGCCCGACTGGTCCTGCATCAGGTAGAAGGCGATTCCCTGCGGATCGGCGACCATGGCAAAGCGCCCGGTGCCGGGCAGATCGCGCGGCCCCATATGCACGGTGCCGCCCTGGGCGCGCAGGCTCGCCAGCGCCGCATCGATATCGTCGACCGCGATATAGCCGAGCCAGCTAGGCTGCGCGCCGCCCGCGAGCATGTCCGGGGTGAGCGCGAGGATGCCGCCGATCTCCTCGACGCCCGCGCGGATGGTGCGATAGTCGATATCCGGCTGCTCCGAATCGCCATAGGTCCAGCCGAGCAGCGCGGCATAGAATGCCTGTGCACCATCGGCATCGCGGGTCATCAGTTCGTACCAGACGAATTCGCCCTGTCGGTTGGTCATGCTCTCGCTCCCTTCAGGCGGTCAGTTCGACAACGGGGACAAAGCCGCCGAAGATCAGCCGCTTGCCGTCGAAGGGCATCGGGTTCTTTTCGGGGTCCATGCGCGGATCGACCTTGGAGGGGTCTTCCATCATCTCGCGCATCTTCGCCATGGCGGCATCGCGCGTCGCCTTGTCGGGCCATTCGACCCAGCTGAACAGCACCGCTTCGCCTTCCTCCGCCTTCACCGCGCGGCGGAAATCGGTGGTGTGGCCATCGGGCACGTCATCGCCCCAGCATTCGACGATGCGCAGCGCACCCAGTTCCATGAACACCGCATCGCCCTGGCGCGCATGCTCGATGAACCTGTCGCGATTGGCCTGGGGGCAGGGAATGACGAAGCCGTCGATATAGGTCATGGGGTCTCTCCTGTGCTGTCGGATGGGATTGGGGGATGATCGCTGAACGCGGCGAGCTGCGCGGCGAGCGCGCGTTCGAAGGCCGGGCGCGCGGTGGCGCGCGCCAGATAGGCGGCGAGCACCGGCCGTTCGTCCAGCAGATCGGTATCGCCCGCCTCGCGCAGCACTGTCGCCATCGCGATGTCCGCGATGCTGAACGGCCCGGCGAGCCAGTCTCGCCCTCCCAGCGCGGCGGCGAGCCGGTCGAGCCGCTCGCCGATAAAGGCCATCAGGCTGGGCTTGCGCAACTCTGCCCATTGTTCGCCCGCGGCAAACAGCGTGACCTGGCCGAGCTCGAACATCATCGGCTCGACGCTGTTGAACGCCGCGAACAGCCAGGACAGCGCATCGGCCCGTTGCTGCGGCTCGTCGGGCAGCAGCCCGGCGTGCTTCTGCGCCAGATGGAGCAGGATCGCGCCCGATTCGAACAGCCGGATGCCGCCATCGTCGATCACCGGGACCTGACCCCAGGGCTGGTCGGCATAATGCGATTGCGGTCGCTCGACCGCGCTGATCAGCCGCTCGGCATAGGGCAGGCCGATCTCCTCGCAGGCCCAGCGCGGACGCAGATCGCGGACATAGCCGCGCGCAAAATCGGGAACCCAGTCGAAACCGGTGATCGTCAGGCTGGCTTGCGGGTCGATCGGCATGGTCAGGCCGAAGCGCTATCGGCAGCGGCCTCGATCGCGGCGATGTCGATCTTGATCATCGCCGACATCGCATCGAACGCCGCCTTGGCACGCGCCGGATCGGGATCGGAGAGCAATTCCATCATCCGCCTGGGCACGATCTGCCAGCGCACGCCCCAGCGATCGTGGCACCAGCTGCACGCGATTTCCGCGCCGCCATTCCCGACGATCGCGTCCCACAGCCCGTCGGTCTCGGCCTGATCCTCGGTATAGATCTGGAACGATATCGCATCGCCGTGCGGCTTGCCCGGCCCGCCGTTGAGCGCGACCCAGGCCTGTCCCGCCAGCGTGAATTCGACCAGGATCACCGCGCCTTGCGCCGTCGAAGGGTTGTCGGAAGGCGCGCGCACCACGCGGTCGATCCGGCTGTCGGGGAGCAGCCCGGCATAGAAATGCGCGGCCTCTTCCGCCGCGCCATCGAACCACAGACAGGGTGCGATCTTGGGGGGTATCTTGCTCATCGGTACATCCTCGCTTGGCCCGGTCGCCTGTTTCTGCGACTCGGGCGCTGTCGTTGCCGAGCGTGACAAGCCGTGTTACAAAAAGCAACTGCTTAGTTATTATTTATAACCTCGAAGGGGTCGGATTGGTCAAGAGGCTGTATGACGATGCGTGCGGGACCGCGCATGCGCTGGAACTGATCGGCGAGCGCTGGGCGCTGCTGGTGATGCGCGAGCTGATGCTCGGGCCCCGCCGCTTCAGCGAGCTGCGCGCCGATCTTCCCGGCATCAGCGCCAATGTGCTGACCCAGCGGCTCGAGGGGCTCGAGGCCAGGCACCTGCTCGTCCGCCGCCGCCTGCCGCCGCCCGCCTCCGCGCAGGTCTATGAGCTGACGGAATGGGGCTATGAGGCCGAACCTTTGGTGCAGATGCTCGGCCGCTGGGCGGCGCGATCGCCCTGGCACGATCCCAGCTTGCCGATCAGCGGGGTCTCGGTGATGCTCTCCTTCCGCACCATGATCGACCGCGCGCGCGTCGGCGATCTTGCGCTGCGGGTGGGCTTTGCCTTCGGCGACATGACCTATGTCGGGCAACTCGATGCAAGCGGCATCGCGATCGCGCGCGGCAAGGCGCAAGGCTGCGACCTCGTCTTCACCGGCACCCCCCACGCGCTCGCAGGCGCGGTCTATGGCGGGGTGCCGCTCGACGCGCTCGACGCCGAGGGGCTGCTCCATGCCGAAGGCGATCCGGCGCTGATCGCACGCTTCCTGACGCTCTTTCCTCTGCCCGAGCGGGTGCAATTGCCTCCGGAATGAAGCGATTCTGCCGAATCCGCTCGACTCCTTAACATCGGCACGTCAGGCTCGGCCCCGGAACAAAAGGGGGGCGTGTGATGGTCGCCATCGTCCAGACCGTGGCCTATCTGGGGCTCGAGGCGCGCAGCGTCGAGGCACAGGTGCAGATCTCGCCCGGCATGAACAAGGGCATCGCGGTGGTCGGCCTGCCCGACAAGGCGGTGGGCGAAAGCCGCGAGCGGGTGCGCGCCGCGATCGCCTCGCTCGGGCTGTCGCTGCCGCCCAAGCGGATCACCGTGAACCTCTCGCCGGCCGACCTGCCCAAGGAAGGGTCGCATTACGACCTGCCGATCGCGCTCGCGCTGCTCGCGGCGATGGGGATCATCGATGCCGAGCTGGTCGGCGAATATGTCGCGGTGGGCGAACTCGCGCTCGACGGGCGCATTGCCGCCTCGCCCGGCGTGCTGCTCGCCGCCTTGCACGCGTCTGCGACCGGCAAGGGGCTGATCTGCCCGGCGGCGCAGGGCGCGGAGGCCGCCTGGGCGGGCGGCATCGACGTGGTCGCCGCGCCCGATCTGCTCACGCTGCTCAACCATTTGAAGGGCAATGGCCGCCTCAGTCCGCCAAAACCGGGGGTGGCCGAAGAACCCGCGCCGGGGCCGGATCTCAAGCAGGTCAAGGGCCAGGAGACCGCCAAGCGCGCGCTCGAGATCGCCGCGGCGGGCGGGCACAATATGGTGATGGTGGGGCCTCCGGGCGCGGGCAAGTCGCTGATGGCCTCGTGCCTGCCGGGCATCTTGCCGCCGCTTACCCCGCAGGAAGCGCTCGGCATTATGTAGCAAATGCACCAAGGCATAGATAGATGTAATCGCCCATCGGGCCTAATGTCATCATATGACAGACATAGCCTTGGAAGCCTTGAAGCGTAAGCGGGCGGAGATCACCGGACGCATTGCGCAGTGCCACGCAGAACTTGGCGCACTTGCCGCCAGTCTTGAGCACCTGGACGGCACGCTACGCCTGTTCGCCCCTGATTTCGTGGCGGAGAGCGTGCTCCCCAAGGTGTTCACCCCGCCAAAATCATGGAGCAAGAGGGGCGAAATGAGCCGCGCAGTGCTGTCTATCCTGCGCGTGGCAAAGGGACCGCTCAGCACCCGTGAAATCGCCTATATGGTGATCCAGCAACGGGGCTTGGAGTGCGAACCGGGGATACTAAACGTGATGACCCGGCGCGTCGGTCACGTGCTACGCGACAAGCGCCAAGACGGGCTTGTGCGGTCTATCGAGGAGACCGGGCTTTGGTTGCAGTGGGAGATTGTGCGTTAGGTGCCGCCACATAAAGTTTTCTTTATGTGTTGAACCCGAGTCTGGCATGTGCCATTATCTTTGCGCGACGCAGATCGCCTGGGTGGTAGCCACGCCGCTGCTCAGTCAGTGCTTAGAACGAGAATGCATACTGGTTTGGCCAGCGGCGGGTGTGAGCAGTGACGTGCTCCACCCGACCGAAGCGCAAACGCACATATGCGCGGACAAAAACCCGACGCATAAGGCTGCCTTTCTTTATCCGGGGGTAAGCCCGGTCTCCGGGGGAACCCTAGTGCTCCCTCGCGGCGTTCAAGAAAGCCACACAGGGAACCGGAGAAAAAGACAGCGACGTAGCTACCGCTGATGGTTATCCGACATTTACGGGTTTCGAGTCAAGCGCACCCTGTTTGTTCTTTGAGGGAAATTCCGCAAAGAAAGATCACCAGCTGGCTAAAGGCGCGGTGCCTATAGGGCAAACTCTAAACGTTTTCAGGTGGTGTAGTCAGGATTTCGTGGACGCCAGGCCATGCATCACTCATCACCAAGCCAACATAGCGCCTTGGTATGTCAGCCAATCTGGCAATGTCGCTTGCGTTGATGCTGCCGTTTTTATAAGCCGCGTGCAGAAGATTTCGGGATGCTAGAGGCAAGAGGATGGCGGCAGCTCGCCACTCGGCGACCCTATCAACGTTTGCTTGGAAACCATCTGAGGTCGGGTCTTGCATTTCAGGGGGCAGACCAATCTTTTCCGCGAGAAGGTCGATATCTTGCTGGCTCTTGGTATGCGCCAATTCAGAATCCAGTAAATGTAAAAGCTCTTTACATGCAATGAATCTCTGCCAGTCAGATTCGTGGCCCCGATGATAGTATATGTTGGCGCAGCGAGTAGGCTCTCCATAGACGCCGTTGTGAGACCAAAATATCTTTATTTGCCCCTGTAATATCTCAGGATCAAGATCAACACCAATAAATTCTATATCATCGTCGTGGCCGTTGTCCCTCAAGCATTTCAAAACATCGTTTACGTCTACTGGCAACGTCTCGACTTTTGAAAATAGAAGAATGAGGTCTTGAGTTTTCATTTTCACCACCGACAAAAAAGGGCCTATGCGATGCATAGACCCCAATCAGCTAAGTGGTAGTGAATGGCTTAGAGCGATGCAACAAAATCTGCGACATTGATCGGAGTATGCTCGCTACGGGGCGCTTCCTTTGAAACAGTAGCGGTCTTGGTCCGCTGTTGCATCACAGCAGAGCGAGCCTGTGCCTTGATTTCGTCAGCCGTTATCAGGTCGTTCCGAAAACCACGGAAAAACTTGACGTTGATCAGATTCTCGCCGTGCCCAGAGAATGGGCAATCAGCCTTTCCGTTCTCATTTGACATAGCGTTTTCCTAACTAACAAACTCTAACGAGAGTGGACCTGTGGAAATTTATCTCTGCTGAACACGTTGAAATTTCGTTAAGCGAATCACTCAACGTATCGCATACAGTGATAAAGATTATATATATGTTGCAACCCTAAGCTTCAAGATCGGGCTTGCGCAGTTTGACGCATTTGTCAACCATCTACGCGCTCGAATCAAGCTTGGTTGCATAGTGCACCTTAACCAGCGCGCTGCCAATACCCTGCCCACTTGCGGCTGACATTCGACGCCAGCGCAGCATCCAGAACCATCGCTGCCTGCTTGCCGTTATCAACGCGGCGGTTGTCTTCGCGCCATGATGCTTCGCCAGCGTAGGCGTTCAGATACGGGCCTGCGATATGGTGGTGAGTGCCAACTTCCATGCGGCGCAGGCGGCTGAAATAGCTCTCAGCCTGATTGGTGCAAGCACCGTCATCATAGAACGCAACCGAGTGATTGACGCGCTTGGTATCCCAGCCAGCGTGCAGCGCGTCCCAGCCCGTGCCTTCGTCGGCATGGATGGTTGCCAGGGTGCCGACATGATCACGCACGTATGGCACTGCATCGCCTTCATTGCGCACGATAAAGGGCAGGCTCTTGCCGTTGCGCTCACGCATGATGACAACGCACTGGCGCTTGCCAGACTGGTTAGCCTTCAAGCGCAAATCCTTGCGGTCGGCCTTCTGGTTTTCCGGCTTCACGTATCCGCCGAAATAGGCACCATCAATCTCGACTTCGCCGTTAAGCTGGCGTCCGGCCTGTTCGCGCGCCATCGCCTCGCGCAGCTTGTGCGTGAGAACGAAAGCCGTCTTATACTGGCAATCCAGATCGCGGCTCAGCTGCAACGCTGCAATGCCCTTGGCACCGTTCACAAAGATGACGATGGCGGCGAGCAGATCGGTGTAGCTCATTTTGCGGCTGGCAAAGATGGTGCCGCTGGTCACGCTGAACTGGTGGTGACAGGCAACGCACTTGAACCGGCGACGGGTGGCAATGTCATAGGTCTCAGTGCAGCCGCAACGCGGGCACACTGCATCGCCGTCCGTATCGGCCCAGCGCATGGCACGGAACGTCTCGTAAGCCTTGTCTTCGCCCATGGTGAAAACAGCCTTGAGGCTGAGAGTGCGGGCGGCGGCGGAGAGGAGAAAGTGTTGCATGTCATCGTTTCCAGTGCTTATGCACTTTATATGATGACAATATGCATCCTTGTCAATGGCAAACGTATCGCATATGATGATTTTATCATCATTTAGGATACGTCATGCCAAAGACCACGAAAGACTGGGAAGACCAGGTTAAGGGGCTGCTCAAGGCCGAACTCAAGCGCCGCAATATCTCCTATGCCGAGCTGGTCGGAAAGCTGGCTGACATAGGGGTGCATGACAGTGAGCCGAACATTCGCAACAAACTGAGCCGGGGAAAGTTCACGGCTGTGTTTCTGATCCAGTGCTTTGAGGCAATCGGGGCAGAAAGTCTGAGATTATAGGCAGGCCTGCATTGCTGGTTCGCGAACCGATTGCTGCCTCCAATTCCTTATGCAGCTCTTTCAATGCCCATGTGTCACGTAGACTATGGCGGAAATCATACCTAGCCGCTTCATCAGGGAAATATGCCCCATCTTCCATATCAATTTCCCATGTGGGCTGTTGCCACTGCGATCTAAGTTCTTCGAAGCGCCTCAAAATTTCCGGGTAGTTCAATTTCTTTGCGAGTTCCTCGACGCGCAAAACGTGGCTCGCCCCAACCGCATTAAATTGCTTCTTGTAGGTAGACCGCATCTGCATTTCGGTCATTTGCCGCCCTTGCTCTGTGCCCAGTCTGTTCGCGAGTTCAGCTACTTTCAAAGGGGGAATAGGCCCTTGGACCGGCTTCCAAAACCAGTCCTGTTCCAAAATCAGCTTGGCCGCCAACCGACGCCCCATGTCGTCAATCTTCTTGTCTTGCATCGCCTTTAAGCGACTCTCGACTAGCCGCACTCTGCCGCTAGCTCGCTCAGCTCGCAGTGCCACCAATTGTGCCGCGCGGTCTTCGCACCGGAAGACGAAAGCGTAAGCCTTCAAAAATCCTTCCGCGCCGAATATAGACCAGGCGTAGAGCGCAAGGCTTCCTATTGAAAAGCAAAGGCTCATCCATAGCGGCCAATCCGCGACCCCTTTGACAAACTCAGTCATGTCTGAGGCCAAACTTCGCGTGTCAGCGGGCGCGGTGTAGGCGGTAAGGATTGCGCTAAAAAACTTAAATGCGGTCGGAGCATTGAACGCAAGCAGGCCCACCCAGACAAAGAACCTGTTGCGCGGCTTTTCCATAAAGGGTCTTGTGCCCTAAACGCCCCATACTGAGGAGTCTCTAAATTCATGCGCTCTCGCTCCTAGTTGGAGCGGCACATGCAGCGCGCACCCTTGGTGCATTTGCTACATAATGCCGGAAGCGCTAGAAGTCTCGATGGTGGCGAGCGTCGCGGGCACGCTGGTCGATGGCCGGATCAGCCGCGCGCGCCCTTTCCGCGCGCCGCATCACAGCGCCTCGATGGCCGCGCTCGTCGGCGGCGGATTGAAGGTGCGGCCCGGCGAGGTGTCGATGGCGCATCTGGGCGTGCTGTTCCTCGACGAGCTGCCCGAATTCCAGCGCACCGTGCTCGATTCGCTGCGCCAGCCGCTCGAGACCGGCGAGGTCAGCGTCGCGCGCGCCAATGCGCACGTCACCTTCCCCGCGCGGGTGCAGATGATCGCCGCGATGAACCCATGCCGCTGTGGCCATCTGGGCGATCCCGCGCTCGGCTGCTCGCGCGCGCCGCGCTGCGCGGCGGACTATCAGGCCAAGGTGTCAGGCCCGCTGCTCGACCGGATCGACCTGCATGTCGAGGTCGAGGCCGTCACCGCCGCCGACCTCACCCTGCCCCCGCCCGCCGAGGGATCGCAAGAGGTCGCCGCCCGCGTCGCCGCCGCGCGCGCGCTCCAGACCGCGCGCTACCAGGACATCAAGGCACGCACCAATGCCGAGATCGACGGTGAGGCCCTCGAACGCTTCGCCACCCCCGACGAACCGGCGCGCCAATTGCTGGCCCGCGCCGCCGAAGCGATGCGGCTATCGGCGCGCGGCTATACAAGGGTGCTGAGGGTCGCCCGCACGATCGCGGACCTTGGCGGCGCGGACACGGTGGGCCGGGTGCATGTCGCCGAGGCGCTGAGCTATCGCAGACGCGCACCGGTGGGATGAGGGGCTAATAAAAATGCTGCAGCGGGGATGAGGAAGCCATGAGCGATATTCCGCCCGAATGGGACAATGAATTGGGCGCAGCATTGCATGGCGCCCTGGTGCTGGTCGGGATCACGCGAGAAGCTGGGGACGCCATCATGCATGAACAGTTTTTCGGGACCGTTACACAGGCGAACGCCGAGGGCGTGGAACTAATGCTGGGAGGCACGCGTGAGGGCGAGCGGTATCGACTACCGCCTGATCCACGCGCATTCGATCGCGCCGATCCAGGGCGCTATCGTCTCCAATCCACCGGCGAAACTCTCGACAATCCCGATTTTCTGTCAACCTGGACAATAACTTCGGGCGAATGATGGGTTCGATTACCAGCCGGCGTTCAAAGCGATCGAGCTGATTCGAATTCGTCGCCATGAGGAGGTGTTTCCGACGCCGCCTGATCTAGGAAGGACAGCATATCGACTGGCTTTGCCGGCCCGGCACGCTGCTTCAGAAACTCAGCCGCCGTTTCCACAGCGCCGATCTTTTGCGCAATTGCTACCGAAATCCATTGGTTGAGCGAAACGCCATCCTCTTTCGCCAGCCGCGCTGCCGCATCCTTGATCGAGGCCGGGAGTTTCAGCGGATAGGATGCCCTGGTCATCTGGATTGCCCCGTACACGTTCAGCGATATGCTACCATGAGTTGCGCGAACGGAAAACGGCGGAGCTTGCGCCCCGCCGTTTCGCTGTGGCCAAACCTGACCCGGCAGAGCCCTCGGCCCCGCCACCATCATCGCATCACTGCGCGGTCCAGCCGCCGTCGACCGGGATCGCGGTGCCGGTGATCTGCGCGGCGGCTTCGCTCGAAAGGAAGGCGGCGAGTTCGCCCATCTGTTCGGGGGTGGCGAACTGCTTGCTCGGCTGCTTTTCGATCAGCAGCTTTTCGGTCGCGGCCTCGACGCTGATGCCCTGTTCCTCGGCCATCGCCTCGATCTGCTTCTGCACCAGCGGGGTGTGGACCCAGCCGGGGCAGATGGTGTTGCTGGTGATGCCGGTGCCCGCGTTTTCCAGCGCGACGACCTTGGAGAGGCCGACCACGCCGTGCTTGGCCGCGACATAGGCCGCCTTGTGCTTGCTCGCGATCAGACCGTGGACCGATCCGATATTGATGATGCGGCCGAAGCCCTTGGCCTTCATGTGCGGCAGCGCGGCCTGGATGGCGAAGAAGATGCCCGACAAGTTGATCGCGATCACCTGGTGCCACTTTTCCTCCGGGAATTCCTCGACCGAGGCGGTGTGCTGGATTCCGGCATTGTTGACGAGGATGTCGATCGAGCCGAGCTTCTCGACGCACAATTCGACCATCGCGCGGACATCATCGGGCTTCGACATGTCGGCATTGCTGTAGACGACCTCGACGCCGTATTTCTCGGCCAGGCCGGCGCGCTCCTTCTCGATCGCGTCGGCATCGCCGAAACCGGTGATGACCAGATTGGCGCCCTTGGACGCCAGGACGTTGGCGATGCCCAGACCGATCCCGCTGGTCGAGCCGGTGACGATGGCATTCAAACCCTTGAGCATAAAAGATCCCCTTCAATTTCAATGCGGTTACACAACGCGGCCCGGGCGATGTTCGCAGTTGCAGCGAATCACTCTTGCCGACTCGTCTAACGTGAGTTACCTCTAGGTTCCAACGGAAAAACTCGGGTTTCGCGACAGTTTCTGGGGGATGTACGATGGCCGAGACTGGTCCGTCGTCGGCGGCTTATGCTGCGGATGCGAAACCGAAAAGTGACAGATATGTTGCAGCGCCGAACAGCAAGCCGGTCAACCTGGCCTTGCAGGGCGGCGGCGCGCACGGCGCCTTCGCCTGGGGCGTGCTCGACAGGCTGCTCGAGGACGGGCGGCTCCATTTCGATGCGGTGAGCGCCACCAGCGCGGGCGCGATGAACGCCACGGTGCTCGGTTATGGCCTGACCATCGGCGGCGCGGAAGGCGCGCGCGAGGAGCTCGCCAAGTTCTGGAAGCGGATCAGCGACGAGGGCGCCAAGGGCCCGCTCCAGCCGAGCTGGATCGACAAGGCGCTGGGCAATCATAGCCTCGATTTCAGCCCGGCATTCCTCTATTTCGACATCCTGTCGCGGATCATGTCGCCTTACGAGCTAAATCCCTTCAATTTCAATCCCTTGCGCCAGGTGCTCGAAAGCAGCGTCGATTTCGACGTGCTGCGCGAAGGCTGCCCGATCAAGCTGTTCCTCTCGGCCACCAATGTGCGCACCGGCAAGGTGCGGATGTTCGAGAATCACGAGATCGGTCCCGATCAGGTGCTCGCCTCGGGTTGTCTGCCGTTCATGTTCCAGACCATCGAGATCGACGGCGAGGCCTATTGGGACGGGGGTTACATGGGCAATCCGGCGATCTTCCCGCTGATCTATGGCAGCCAGACCAACGACGTGGTGATCGTGCACATCAACCCGCTCAACCGCGAGGAAGTGCCCAGGACCGCCAAGGACATTCTCAACCGCATCAACGAGATCAGCTTCAATTCCAGCCTGATGCGCGAGATGCGCGCGATCGCCTTCGTCACGCACCTGATCGACGACGGTCAGCTCAACGACGACCGGCACCGGCGGATGCTGATCCATTCGATCCAGGACGAGGTGTTCATGGAAAGCCTGGGCGTCACCAGCAAGCTGAACCCCGACTGGTCGTTCATGCAGAAGCTGAGGGACGTGGGTCGCGCCTGTGCCAGCCAGTGGCTGGACAACCATTTCGACGATGTCGGGGTGACATCGTCGACGGACATCAAATCCTATTTCCTCTGATCTCCATGCCAACCGATCCCAGATTCCATAGGGGGACCGTCCAGCCATGACGCCTGAAGAAATCCTGAAACTGCCTTCGATGCCGGCGGCGGCGCCCAGCTATCCGCTGGGTCCGTACCGCTTCATCAACCGCGAATTCATGATCGTCACCTACGAGACCGATCCGGTCGCGCTGCGCGCCGCGGTGCCCGAGCCGCTGGTGCCGAACGAGGAAAATCTCGTCCTCTACGAGTGGATCAAGATGCCCGACAGCTCGGGCTTCGGCGACTATACCGAAAGCGGCATCGTCATCCCCTGCACCTTCAACGGCGAGCCGATCAACTATACCGCGCAGATGTATCTCGACGACCAGCCGCCGATCGACGGCGGGCGCGAGATTTGGGGCTTTCCCAAGAAATACGCGCTGCCCAAGCTGGTGGTCGCATCGGACACGCTGACCGGCACTTTGAGCTATGCCGGCCAGACCGTGGCGATGGGCACGATGGCGTACAAGTGGCAGGAAGCGCCCGGCGGCTGCGAGGCGCAGGCCAAGTCTATGACCAAGACCTCGTGCAATCTCAAGATCATCCCCGATGTCGATGGCAGCCCCAAGATCTGCCAGCTCGTCGCGTATAATCTGGAGAACATCACGGTGAAGGGCTGCTGGGTCAGCCCCGCGCGGCTGCAACTGATCCCGCATGTCAACGCGCCGGTCGCGGATCTGCCGATCCTGCGCATCGTCGGCGGCAAGCATTTCGTCAGCGACCTCACCCTGCCGCACGGCCGGGTGCTGTTCGACTACATCAAAGACGCCGCGGGCTGAGGGAGGACGTCATCATGAAAAAGCAGGATGTGCTGAAGCTCAGCTCGATGCCGCTGCAGAGCCCGACCTATCCGGTGGGCCCGTACAAGTTCTTCGAACGCCAGTACATGATCGTCAGCTATCGCACCGATCCGGCGAAGATCCGCAAGATGCTGCCCGAACCGCTCGAGCCCGATGGCGATATTGTCTCGGTCCAGTGGCTCGACCTGCCCGATGGCGAGGGC
The DNA here is from genome assembly GCA_000503195.1 of Blastomonas sp. CACIA14H2. Lineage (GTDB taxonomy): Bacteria > Pseudomonadota > Alphaproteobacteria > Sphingomonadales > Sphingomonadaceae > Blastomonas. The sequence continues at coordinate 40,267 of AYSC01000020.1, read as the reverse complement.
TTCGGCGCCTATTCGGCGGTGGCGCAGGCGATCCCGTGCACCTTTAACGGCGAGACGTGCAATTTCCTCACCCAGATGTATGTCGACAACTGCCCGCCGCTCGCCGGAGGCCGCGAGATCTGGGGCTATCCGATGAAATACGGCATCGCCAAGCTCAAGACCGTGGGCGACACCTTGACCGGCGAGCTGACCTATTCGGGCCAGGCGGTCGCGCATGGCACCATGGTGTACAAGCATGGCGGCCCGACCGATCTGGCCGAGATCGAGGCGCTGCTGAAGCGGACCCAGGTCACGCTGAAGCTGATCCCGGACATCGACGGCACGCCCGCGATCGCGCAGCTGGTCGGCATCAATTTCGAGAATATCGTGGTCAAGGGCGCCTGGACGGGCCGGGCACGGGTCGAGCTGATCGATTCGGTCAACTGCCCGCTCGCCGACCTGCCGGTGCTCGAGCATGTCGGGGGCCTGCACCTCGTCACCGACATGACGCTGCCCTATGGCCGCGTGCTGCACGACTATCTGAGCTGACCGGGCGGCAAGCCAACACTCCGAGCCCCGGCGCGGCACAGGCTCGCGCCGGGGTTTCGTGTCAGAGCAGCTCCTGCACCGTCTCGCTGGGGCGGCAGAGCTTCACTACGCTGTCGGTCACCACGATCGGGCGGTTGATCAGGACCGGGTGCGCCATCATCGCGTCGATGATCGCCGCATCGGTGACATCGGCACCGTCGAGGCCGAGTTCCTTGACCAGCGGCTCCTTGGCGCGGAGCAGGCCGCGTGCGCCCTCGCCCGCGCGCGCGATCAGGCTTTCCAGCGTCTCGCGCGAGGGCGGGGTCTTCAGATATTCGATGACTTGCGGTTCATGCCCCGCCTCGCGCAGCGCCGCCAGGACATTGCGCGAGGTGCCGCATTTGGGGTTGTGATAGATCGTAAACGCCATCGCACCGGCGCCTTCGATCAGAACGGCACGTCGTCGTTCAGATCGTCGTCGAAGCCGCCGCCGCCCCAGCCGCTCGACGAGCCGCCATCGTTGAAGCCGCGCGATCCGCCGCCCGAGCTTCCGCCCGACGACCCGCTGCGCGAGCCACCGCCGCCAAAGTCGCCGCCGCCGCCCATGCCGCCGCCGCCGCCGCCACGGCCCTGCGCGCTGTCGAGCATCGTCAGCACGGCGCCGGGGCCCTGCAGCACCACCTCGGTGGTGTAGCGGTCATTGCCCTGCTGGTCCTGCCACTTGCGCGTGCGCAGCTGGCCTTCGACATAGATCTTGCTGCCCTTGCGCAGGAACCGTTCGGCCACGCCCGCCAGGCCATCGCCGAACACCGCGACGGTGTGCCAGTCGGTGCGCTCCTGCTTCTCGCCGCTGTTGCGGTCCTTCCACGTCTCGGTGGTGGCGAGCCGGAGATTGGCGACCTTGCCGCCATTGGCGAAGCTGCGGACCTCGGGATCGGCCCCCAGATTGCCGATCAGGATGACCTTGTTGACGCTGCCCGACATATGCTTTCCTCAGGATTTTGATGCTGTGATGGAATGACCCGGCGAGGGTTCGCGCGGGTCCCTTGGCCCGTTTATAGACCGAATGCGGTCGCGGTCCAGAAGGTAATCCCCGCGGCGATCCAGGCCAGGCCGAACAGATAGCCGACCATGAACATCGGCCATTTCCAGCTATTGGTCTCGCGCCGGGTAACCGCAATGGTCGAGATGCATTGCGGCGCGAACACGAACCAGGCGAGGAAGGCGAGCGCGGTCGGCAGCGACCAGCGCCCCGCGAGCCGCTCGCCCAGGGCCTGGGCCTGTTCGTCCTCGTCGGTCGCATCGATCGCATAGGTCGTGGCGAGCGCCGAGACCGCGACCTCGCGCGCCGCCATCGCGGGAATCAGCGCCAGCGCGATGTCGCGCGAAAAGCCGATCGGCGCGACCACGGGTTCGAGCACGCCGGCGATGCGCCCGGCGGCCGAATATTCGGACTGGCTCATGCTGCTGCCCGGCGGTACCTGCGGATAGCTGAGCAGCAGCCACAGGCCGATGGTGACGGCAAAGATGATCGTGCCCGCGCGGCGCAGGAACAGCCAGGCGCGCTGCCACAGGCCGAGCGCAAGATCGGCGAGGCGCGGCATCTGGTATTTGGGCATTTCCATCAGGAAACCGCTCGCCCCGCCCTTCGCCACGGTCGAGCGCAGCACGAGCGCCACGACCATCGCCCCGATGATGCCGAAGACATAGAGGCCGAACAGCACCAGCCCCTGCAGCCCGATGCCGGGTCCGACCGCGATCTCGGGAATGAACGCGGCGATGATGACGGTGTAGACGGGCAGCCGCGCCGAGCAGGTCATCAGCGGCGCGATCAGGATGGTGGTGAGCCGGTCCTTCTCGTCAGAGATGCTGCGCGTCGCCATGATGCCGGGAATCGCGCAGGCGAAGCTGGAGAGCAGCGGGATGAACGAGCGGCCCGATAGGCCTACGCTGGCCATCAGCCGGTCCATGATGAAGGCGGCGCGCGCCATGTATCCGGTCGCCTCCATCATCAGGATGAAGAAGAACAGGATGACGATCTGCGGCAGGAAGACGACGACCGAGCCGACACCCGCGATCGCGCCATCGACCACCAGCGATCGGAAGAACCCTTCCGGGATCACCGCGGTGGCGAACTCGCCAAGCGCGCCAGCGCCCGCCTCGAGCGCATCGGCAAAGGGCGTCGCCCAGCTGAACACCGCCTGGAAGATCACGAACAGCAGCGCGAACAGGATCAGCGGCCCGGCAAAGGGATGGAGCAGCAGCGCGTCGGCGCGGTCGGTCCAGCGGCGGCTCTGCGTCTGGCTGACGATGGCGGCCGTGGCGATATGCTCGGCGCGGCGGCGCCGCGCGCGCATGTCGGGCTCGCCGAGCGGCGCGTGCGGCACCTGCTTGGCGAGAATCACCGCATCGAGCGCGGCGGCGAGTTCGGTCAGGCCACGCCTGCGCACCGCGACGGTGGGGATGACGGGCACGCCGAGATCGGCGGCGAGCCGCGTCGCATCGAGCGTCAGCCCGTCGCGTTCGGCCAAATCGACCATGTTGAGCGCGATCACCGTGGGCAGGCCGAGCTGCAGCAGTTCGAGCGCGAACACCAGATGCTGGTCGAGATTGGCCGAATCGAGCACGATCACCAGCGCATCGGGCTGGCGCTCGCCCGCCTGGCGGCCCACCACCACGTCGCGCGTCACCGCCTCGTCGGGGCTGGTGGGGTCGAGGCTGTAGCTTCCGGGCAGGTCGATCAGCTCGGCGGGGCGGCCATCGGCAAAGGCGAAACGGCCCGATTTGCGCTCGACGGTGACGCCGGGATAGTTGGCGATCTTCTGCCGTGCGCCGGTGAGCGCGTTGAACAGCGCGCTCTTGCCGGCATTGGGGTTGCCGACCAGCGCGATCAGCGGCTGGTGTCGGGTCATTCGGCGGGCTCCGGCGCGCGCAGCGTGATCGCGCGGGCATGGACCCGGCGGATCGCCACCGTCATCCGCCCGATATCGAGCGCGATCGGATCGCGGCCGAAAAAGATGCCGCGCTGGCGGATCGAGACTATCGCGCCTTCGTCGACGCCGAGCGCGCGCAGCCGCTTGCCCTCGTCTGGGGGCAGGATGCTCCAGTCGATCGCGGCAATTTCCGCGCGCTGGCCGGTGGGAAGCTGGTCAAGAAGCATGGTTTTGCGAACCGCTATCAATATCCTTACCGCCGCGCCAGAGAATTCTTGGCAAGGCGCACAGTTGGCGACGGGCGAAGGCTGGGCTACGCCGTGAAACCATGGGAACGAGCGACACGCAGCTGGATGCGATCATCATCGGGGGCGGGCATAACGGCCTGACATGCGCCTTCTATCTGGCGCGGTCGGGCATGAAGGTGCGCGTGCTCGAGGCACGCGGCATCGTCGGCGGCGCGGCGGTGACGGAGGAATTCCATCCCGGTTTCCGCAATTCGGTGGCCAGCTATACCGTCAGCCTCTTGCAGCCGCGCGTGATCGCGGACATGGGGCTGGTGCGCCGCGGCTATCGTGTCATCGAGCGGCCGGTATCGAACTTCCTACCGCTGGCCCATGGCGACCATCTGATTCTGGGCGGCGGGCTGGAGCGGACGCAGGCCGAGTTCGCGCGATTCTCGCGGCGCGATGCCGAGGCGCTGCCTGCCTATTATGCGATGCTCGACCGGGTCGCCGATGTGCTGCGCGATCTGGCGCTGCGGCCGCCGCCCAATATCGGCAGCGGCATCGCCGGGCTGGTCGAGGCGCTGACCACCGGGCGGCTGCTCTCGCGGCTGTCGCGCGAGGTGCAGCGCGACATGCTCGAGCTGTTCACCAAATCGGCGCGCGAGTTCCTCAGCCAATGGTTCGAGAGCGCGCCGGTGCAAGCCGCGTTCGGCTTCGATGCAGTGGTCGGCAATTATGCCAGCCCCGACACGCCGGGATCGGCCTATGTGCTGCTGCACCACGTCTTCGGCGAGGTGAACGGCAACAAGGGCAGCTGGGGCCATGTCATCGGCGGCATGGGCAGCATCACCCGGATGATGGCCGAGGCCTGCGCCGAACAGGGGGTGGACATCCGCCTGAACAGCCCGGTCGAGCAGGTGCTGGTCGAGGGCGGACGCGCGGTCGGGGTGCGGCTGGCGAGCGGCGAGGAGATGCGAGCCGCGCGGATAATCGCCAGTGTCGGACCCAAGCTGCTCTACGGGCGGCTGGTGCCCGAAGCGGCGCTTCCGCAGGATTTCGTTCGGCGGATGCGCGGCTACGTCACCGGATCGGGCAGCTTCCGGATGAATGTCGCGCTCGACCGGTTGCCGGATTTCACCAGCCTGCCCGGAGACGGCGAGCATTTGCGTGCGGGGATCGTGATCGCGCCGAGCCTCGATTACATGGACCGCGCGTTCACCGACGCGAAGGCGCACGGCTGGTCGCGCGAACCCATCGTCGAGATGCTGATCCCGAGCCTGGTCGATGACAGCCTCGCGCCGCCGGGCCATGATGTCGCCAGCCTGTTCTGCCAGCAGTTCGATCCATCGCTCACATGGACGCCCGAGCAGGAAGCCGCAGCAGCGGACACGATCATCGATACGGTCGAGGCGCATGCGCCGGGCTTTCGCGCCTCGATCCTGGGTCGGCAGGTGCTGAGCCCGAAAGGGCTCGAGCGCACGTTCGGGCTGATCGGCGGCGATATCTTCCACGGGCGGATGAGCCTCGACCAGCTCTGGGTGGCGCGGCCGGTGCTCGGCCATGCCGATTATCGCGGGCCGCTCAAGGGCTTGTACATGTGCGGATCGGGCACGCATCCGGGCGGCGGCGTCACCGGCGCGCCCGGGTACAATGCAGCGCGTGCCATCCTTGCCGACTGGCGCTGGCGGCGGACATGAAAAAACCCCCGCGAGACGGGCTCGCGGGGGCTTTTCTCTGTCCTTGGCGCGGAAGGATCAGGCCTTCTTGGCAGCGGCCTTCTTCGCCGGGGCCTTCTTGGCAGGCTTGTCGGCGGCTTCTGCGGTTTCGGCCGGAGCCTCTTCCTTCTTGGCCGCCGCCTTCTTGGCCGGAGCCTTTTTGGCGGGCTGGGCCTCTTCGGCTGCGTCCGCCGGAGCGGCTTCGGCTTCGGCGTCCTTCTTCACCGCAGGCTTTTTCGGCGCGGCCTTCTTGGCCTTGGGCTTTTCATCATGGCTGTGGTCGTGACCATGATCGTGGCCGCAATCGGGGCCGTGGACATGGCCGTCCTCGTCCGCCTCGATCGCCGCTTCCAGCTCTTCGCGGGTGACTTTGCGGTCGGTAATCGTCGCCTTGTCGAACAGGAAGTCGACGACCTTGTCCTCATAGAGCGGCGCGCGCAGCTGCGCGGCGGCCATCGGGGTCTGGCGGATATATTCGGCGAACCGCTGGCGGTCTTCCTGGCGATACTGCTGCGCGGCCTGCGCGATCAGCATGTTCATTTCCTGCTGCGACACTTCCACGCCATTGGCCTGGCCGATCTCGGAGAGCAGCAGGCCCAGGCGCACGCGGCGGACGGCGATCGAATGATATTCGTCGCGGTCCTTTTCCATCTCGGCGCGGGCGGCCTCGACATCCTCTTCCTGCGCGGCTTCCTGTTCGAGCTGCGCCCAGATTTGGTTGAACTCGGCTTCGACCATCGAGGGCGGAACCTCGAAATCATGATTGGCAGCGAGCTGGTCGAGCAGGCGGCGCTTCATGTGGGTGCGAGTCAGGCCGTTCAGTTCCTGCTCGAGCTGGCCCTTGATCAGGCCGGTCAGCTGCTCCAGGCTCTCGAGGCCAAGCGACTTGGCGAAATCGTCGTCGAGCTTGGTCTCGCCGGGCTTCTTCACCTCGCCGACGACGATGTCGAAGGTCGCGGCCTTGCCCGCCAGATCCTTGGCACCGTAATTTTCGGGGAAGGTCACGTTGATCACGGCTTCGTCATTGGCCTTCAGGCCGACGAGCTGGTCCTCGAAACCGGGGATGAGCTGGCCCGAACCGATGACCACGGCCATGCCTTCGCCCTTGCCGCCTTCGAACGGAACGCCATCGACCTTGCCTTCGAAATCGATGACGACCTGGTCGCCTTCCCTGGCCTTGTAGCTCTTGGGCGCGGTGTCATAGCTCTTCTGGCCATCGGCGATGCGCTGCAGCGCCTCGGTCACGGCTTCCTCGGCGGGCTCGACCGTCAGGCGCTCGAGCGTGATCGAATCGATCGCCGGGGTGGGAACCTGGGGCAGCACTTCGAGCGAGACCTTGACCTCGGCATCCTTGCCGGCGGCATAGTCCTCGTTCAGGTCGACCGAGGGCTGGATGGCGGGACGCAGATTGTTGTCGCGGATCGCCTTGTCGACGCTTTCCTGGATCGTGGCGTTGAGCGCGTCGGCGTGAATCGATTCGCCGTGCATCTTGCGAATCAGGTTGGCGGGCACCTTGCCGGGGCGGAAACCGGGCATGCGCACCTGCGGCGCGATCTTCTTCACCTCCGCATCGACCCGGGCATCCAGATCCTTGGCGGGGATGGTGATGGTATAGGCCCGCTTCAGGCCCTCGTTCAGCGTCTCGACAATCTGCATCGGCTTAAACTCTTGTCTTTCCATAATAAGAAAGGGCAATCCCGCCCTTTCCCGGCCATCCATGCGATGGTGCGGGCGAAGGGACTTGAACCCCCACATCTTGCGATACCAGAACCTAAATCTGGCGCGTCTACCAGTTTCGCCACGCCCGCGTCGCGGTAATCAAGCGTGCGCGTCTAAAGAAGGTTGCCGCAAAGGGCAAGGGGGCGCATCCTTGGCGATGCCGTGCCCGCAACCGCTGCATCGGCGACGCGTAAGTGCGGGTGAAAGGAGCCTGTTCATGGCCACACGTCCCGACGATCCCAAGATCCCCGCCCCCGACCGCATCGAGCCGCAAAGCCCGCCCGAGCTGCCGGTCACCGAACCGCCGATGGAGGACCCGGTGCAGCAGCCGCCCGAGATCGACCCGGTCGGTCCCGATACCGTCGAGCCCGGCCGCGGGCCCGACGAGATGCCGACCAGCTGATCGGCCCGATCACCGACCCGAGGGGGCAGATGCCTCCTCGGGCAACACCACGAACGACCAGGCCTTGTCCTTGACCAGATATTTGGCCGCAAGCGCCTGCATCTTTTCCGGGCTCGTCGCCGTGTAATCGGGCAGGATCGTGCGCAGCGCCGAGATCCGGCGTGGATCGCGGGTCGCCCCCTGCAACTGGTTGAGCCAGAAATTGTTGCCGGTGCTCGCGCGAGAGACGAGCTGGCGCAAGGGTTCGGTGGCCCTGGCGAGTTCGTCGGGCTCGACCGGCCTGGCCGCCAGATCGGCGGCGATGGCGTTGGCGATCTCGAAGAACTTGCCCACATTTTCCGGCGCGAGCTGCCCGATCACGCCGATATAGCCGCCTTGGTCGAAGGCGATCGGCCAGTTATTGACCACCTGGGGCGCGTAGCTGGCTCCCGCCTGGGCCCGCAGCTGATCGAACAGCCGGCTGTTGAAGATCGCGGTCAGGATTTCGAGCTGGCGGCTTTCCTGCACGCCCTCGAGCCCGCCGCCGGTCGGCCAGCCGATGAACGCCGCCGCCTGATCGGGCGCGCCTTCGTGCCGCACCACCACCGGATCGCCATTGGGCGCAGGGAAGCGCACCGTCGCGGGGCCGGCGATGACCGGCACCGGCTGGCGCGGCGGCAGTGCGCCGAAGGTCTTCTCGAGCGCGGCGATCGCCTCGGCCCGGTCGAAATCGCCGAACAGCAGCACCTCGATCGGCCCCTGCTGCAGCAGCGGCTCCCAGGTCGCGCGGAAGGCTTCGGGCGTCAGCTGCGCGGCTTCCTCGGGGCCCGGCACCTTCCAGCGCGGATCGCGGTTGCGGGTGAGATAGCTGAGATCGCGTTCGAGCACCGTCTGCGGCGACATGCCATAGCTGCGATAGGCGAGCTCGGTCCCCGCCTTGGCGCGGCGCACGGGGTTTGCATCCCAGCGCGGCGCGGCCAGCTTGGTCGCGAACAGCCTGAGCTGATCCTCCAGATCGGCGCGGCGGGTATCGGCGGAGAAGGCGAACGCGTCGTTCTCCACCTCGAAGCCGAAGCCGATGCGGCGACCGTTGGTCAGCCGGTCGAGGCCTTCCTGGCCGATCTCGCCGATGCCGCTGGCGACCAGCGCCGATTGGCCGGCCCAGACCAGCGAGGGCTTGTCCGCCGGGAAGGCCTGATAGCCGTTGCCGAAGCGGACCTTGACCATGATCTTCGAGACTTCGGCGTCATTGGGATAGAGGATCGCCTTTACCCCGTTCGACAGCTCGATCATCTGGATGTCGAGCAGCTTGAGATCGGTGGTCGAGACGACCGTGCCCGGCGCGCCGAGCGTGGGCAGATCGTCGAAGGTCACCTTGGCGGCGGCGAGCCGGGCGCTGGCATCGGCGCTGACGTCGCGGGTCAGCGCGGCGGTGAGCAGCGCCTCGCCATTTTCGACCGGCTTGGGCGAAACCAGGATCGCGCGCGTGGTGACGCCGGTAAACTGCCGCCGCGTCGATTCGAGCAGCCGCTCGGGCGTGTACATCTCCTTCATGCCGCGGAACACGTCGAGCGCGGTCTGCGGCGAGGCGATGGTCTCGCGGATATCGACCGCGCCGACGATATCGTCGGCCTGTTTCGCGCCGGCCTCGGTCGCGGCGCTCTCGACCCGCACCGCCAGCGCGGCGTCGAATTCGGCCATCTCGCGCGCGATTTCCTCGGGCGTCGGCGGGGTGGCGAGCGCATCGGCGAGCACGCCGCGCACATCGGCGAGCGCCGCCTGCCAGTCGTCACCGATCGGCACGACCGAGATGAAGGTGCCATCGACCGAACGGCTGACATCCTCCTGGTTGACCTGCGCCTGAAGGAAGCTGCCGCCACCGCGCGCCCGGCCTTCGAGCCGGCGGTTGATCAGCTGGGTCGCGACCAGATCGATCAGCAGCTGCTGGTTATATTCGATCGTGTCGTTGACCGGCTTCCACGGCCTGAGGATCGCCATGCTGATGAGATAGGGAAAGCCTGGCTCGGTGATGGTGCGCGCGACCGGCTGCTTGGGATCGGGATCGCCGAAACCGGGATAGGGGGCCTGCTTGCCCTTGACCTTCCAGTCGCCATAATAGGTCTGGATCAGCGTTTCGAGCGTCGCCGGATCGACATCGCCCGCGATCGAGATCACGGTATTCTCGGGCCGGTACCAGCGCTGGTGAAAGGCGCGGACCGCGTCGGAGGTGGCGGCGTTGAGCGTCTCGATCTTGCCGATCGGCGAGCGCTCGGCCAGCTTCTGCCCGGCGAAGAACAATTGCCGCGTCGCGTCGCCGACGCGCACCTGCGCGCCCGATCGCTCGCGCAATTCGGCCATCACCACCGGCACCTCGGCCTTGACCGCCTCGCTGGTCAGCCCCGGCTCGCGGATCATGCCCGACAGGATCTTCATGCTCTCGTCGAGCGCGGTCGGCGTCACGGCGGGGAGGTCCAGCTTGTACACGGTATGCGTCGGCGTGGTTTCGGCATTGCTGTCGCTGCCGAAGGTCGCACCCTGGCGCTGCCAGATGCGGATCGCCTCGCCATCGGGCACATATTTGGAACCACGGAAGGTCAGATGCTCGAGCAGGTGCGCATAGCCCTGCTCGGAATCGGTCTCCATCATCGAACCGGCGTCGATGCGCACGCGGATCGCGACCTGGCCCGGCGGCACGCCGTTGCGCCGCACGGCATAGCGCACGCCATTGCTCAGCTCGCCGAAAGTCCAGCCCTTGTCGACCGGAACGTCGCTGCCCTTGTACAGCCAGGGGGTCTTTTCGCCCGGCTCCAGATTGGGCGGGCGCAGCGGCTTGCCATTGGCATCCTTGCCGCTGGCCACCGGTTCGCCCGGCAGGTTGGCGAGCAGCGGCGGGGAAATTACCAGCGAAAGCGCCGCCAGAGCAGCGGCCACGGGCGCACAGCGCATCAGGGGAAAGGTCATGCGCCGATGTATAGGCAGCGCCTTCCTGACTGGCCAGTGAATATGCGGAGCGTGACGGCGCAACCGGCATAGACAAATTGCGCCTTGCGCCGATGCCGATGCTGCACCAGATAAACCGCATGCTGATCGAGACCGAAACCACGCCCAACCCCGCCACGCTCAAGTTCCTGCCCGGTCGCACGGTCATGGAGATGGGCACCCGCGACTTCGCCTCGCCCGAAGAGGCCGAGGCCTCGCCGCTCGCCGAGGCGATCTTCAGCCTGGGCGATGTCACCGGCGTGTTCTTCGGGCACAATTTCATCTCGGTAACCTCGGGGCCGGGCGCCGACTGGTCGAGCCTCAAGGGCGACGTGCTCTCGGTGCTGCTCGACCATTTCTCCGCCGACATGCCGCTGTTCCGCGCCGCCAGCGCGGCAGGCATTGCGGTTCCGCCAGAGGATGCCGACTGGCCGAGCAATCCCGAGGACGCCGATATCGTCGCGCAGATCAAGGAACTGATCGAGACGCGCGTGCGCCCTGCCGTCGCCAATGACGGCGGCGACATAGTCTATCGCGGCTTCGACAAGGGCGTGGTCTATCTGCAGATGCAGGGCGCGTGTTCGGGCTGCCCCTCGTCGAGCGCGACGCTCAAGCACGGCATCGAATCGCTGCTCAAGCATTATGTGCCCGAAGTGACCGAAGTCCGCGCCGCCTGACGGTTCTTCTTCCTCCCCAGACCCAGAAAGCTTTCCCCCATGTCCGCACCGCTCGACGATGCCGCGCTCGACCAGCTGTTCCGCACCGCGCGCACCTATAACGGCTATACCGACGAGCCGGTGACGACAGAGCAGCTGCATGCGATCTGGGACCTGATGAAGATGGGTCCGACCTCGGCCAACATGCTGCCTTCGCGCCTGGTGTGGTGCGTGTCCGACGAGGCCAAGCAGAAGCTTGCCGCCTGCTGCATGGAAGCCAATGCCAAGAAGATCCTGGCCGCGCCGGTCAGCGTCGTGATCGGGATGGACCTCGAATTTCACGAGCAGCTGCCCGAGCTCTTTCCGCATACCGACGCGCGCAGCTGGTTCGTCGGCGACGACAAGGCCGAGTTCCGGCGCATCTCGGCGCTGCGCAACTCGTCGCTGCAGGGTGCCTATTTCATTCTGGCCGCGCGCGCGCTGGGGCTCGATACCGGGCCGATGTCGGGCTTCGACAATGCCGCGGTCGATCAGGCGTTCTTTGCCGATCAGCCGCATGTGAAGTCGAACTTCATCTCGACCCTGGGCCATGGCGACCCGTCGACGATTTTCGGTCGCAGCCCGCGTCCGGGTTTTGACCGGTTCAACACAATCAGCTAGCGCGCTTCGGGTATGCTGCCCGATCCCGATAGCCTGCTCGTCATCGACACCGCGACCGAAGCCTGTTCGGTGGCGCTGTTCCGCGATGCCGAGTTGATCGCCAGCGATCATGCGGTGATGGGCCGCGGCCATGCCGAACGGCTCGTCCCGATGATCGCCGCGCTGCCGGGTCGCGGACGGGCCGGCGCGATTCTGGTCAATTGCGGTCCCGGCAGCTTTACCGGCGTGCGCGTGGGCCTGGCGGCGGCGCGCGCGCTGGGCCTTGCCTGGGGTGTGCCGGTGAGCGGCTATTCGACGCATGCGCTGGTCGCCGCGATGGCGTTCGCTGCGCATCCCGATGCCCAGGCGGTCGACGTCGTGATGACCGGCGGCCATGGCGAATATTTCGTCCAGAGCTTTGCGAGAGACGGCGGCGCACCGGGCGCGCTCGCCTCGATGCAGCCCGAGGCCGCGCGCGCGGCCTGCCGCCACGATCTGGTGGCGGGCAGCATGGCCGAGGCCCTGGTCGCGGCGCGCGGCCATGGCACGGCGCTCGCTTTGCTGCCCGACGCCCGCCACGCGTTGCTGCTCTGCGCGACCGCCCGTACGCTCGCCGCCGATCCGGTCTACGGGCGCGGCGCAGATGCCCGGCCCATGGCCGCGCAGAATCCGGGCTGACCATGTCAGACGGCGATAGCTCGCAACCCCGCGCCACCCCGGACCTCCAGCTGATCGGCGGCCTGGCGGCGGAAGATGCGATCGGACCGGTCATGCACATCATGCAACAGGCGTTCGATCCGGTCTATGGCGAGGCCTGGAACCACAGCCAGACCCGGTCGATGCTGGCGATGCCGCTGACGCATGTGCTGCTGCTCGAGACCGTGGCGACGTCTGCCGACGCCCCTGGCGAGCCGGTCGGATTTGCCATGACCAGGCGCGTGGCCGACGAGGAAGAACTGTTGCTGATCGCGGTAGCACCGAAATGGCGTCAATTTGGCGCAGCCACCATGCTGCTCAATCAAGTCATTGATAATGCTCGTAAAGCCGGTGTTTCCCGGATTCATCTCGAAATGCGGTCAAATAACCCTGCGGTGCATCTCTATTCAAAATTCGGGTTTCAAACCGTAGGTTTACGTAAAGATTACTACCGGGGGTCCGACAATCATCGCTTCGACGCTTTAACTCTGGCCATTCATCTGTAAAACATTGACCAGCATTTAGCTGCAGAAAATGTTAGTATTCGCTATCCGTTTTTTATGGTAGACTTTGGCAGTTGACGCGGATCAATTGCCCTTGCATACCGCGAGGGCCCTGCCACTCTGCGGGAATAGTGGTCGTAAGTTACAATAAGAAAAGGGAAGAAGGACGATGGCGGAAGCGGAACTGGATATGCGCGAGACTTTGATCTCGTTGACGGCGGATATTGTCGCCGCGCATGTAAGCAACAACAGTGTGTCGGTCTCGGATATTCCCGGCCTGATCGAGAACGTTCACCGCGCACTCAACAATCTGACGCCCGGAGAAGCGGCAGCCGAACCTGAACTGCCCGAACCGGCGGTTTCGGTCCGTGCGTCGGTAAAGCCGGACTATATCATCTGTCTGGAAGACGGCAAAAAGCTGAAAATGCTCAAGCGCCACCTGATGACACACTACAACATGACGCCGGAGGACTATCGCGCGCGCTGGAACCTGCCCGCCGATTATCCGATGGTCGCCCCCAATTATGCCGCGACCCGCCGCGAACTCGCCAAGAAGATCGGCCTGGGCCGCAAGCCCGGCAAGCGGCCAGCCAAGTAAGCGCGGGCGCCCGTAATCGCCGACCCGTGGCCATCAGGCGCTGCGGGCGGTTGCAATTGCGGCATGGCACGATAAATTGACTGGAAGGCGCAAGGGACGCATCCCGGCGCTGGCCAGCCTCCGTGCACTCACGTCCGGCGGATCGGCCTCAACCAGCAACGGCATTGCAAAAGGGGCAGCATGCGCCAGAAAATCGACCTGGAGGCCCTGTGCGCCGATCGTGGTCTCAGGATCACCGATCAGCGCCGCGTGATCGCGCGCGTCCTGTCCGAAGCCGATGATCATCCCGATGTCGAGCGGCTGCACGAGCGCGCCTCGGCGATCGATCCGCGCATCTCGATCGCGACCGTGTACCGCACCGTCCGGCTGTTCGAAGAGGCCGGCATTCTCGACCGGCACGATTTCGGCGATGGTCGCGCGCGCTACGAGGCTGCACCCGAGGCGCATCACGACCATCTGATCGATGTCGAGACCGGCAAGGTGGTCGAGTTCGTCGATCCCGAGCTGGAAGCGCTGCAGAAGCTGATCGCCGAGCGGCTGGGCTACCGGCTGGTCGACCATCGCATGGAATTGTACGGCGTCGCGCTCGACCGCAAGGATTGACTTCGCGCATGAGCGAGGCCGAAGCTGCGCCGGTCGCCCCCAAGCCCGTACCGCTCTATCCCGATACGCCCGACATGGCGCATCTGCACTGGCGCGATCCGGGACCGATCGGCCGCGTCCGGCTGGCCTTGCGCGTGCTGCTGATCGTGGCGATGCTGATCGCGTGCGTGCCGCTCTATTACGTCTGGCGCACGCTCAGGCTTTCCAATCCCTGGCCCAAGCTGTTCCTGCGCGGGGTGGGGCGCGCGTGCGGGGCCAGGGTGCGCGTGGTCGGCACGCCGCTCAAGCGCGATGTCTTCTATATTTCCAACCATTTGAGCTGGCTCGACATTCCGGTCATCGCCGGGCGCAACGGCAGCGCCTTCGTCGCGCAGGACGGGATCAAGAGCTGGCCGGTGATCGGCTGGCTGTGCAAGCTCAACGACACCGTGTTCGTCTCGCGCACCAACCGGCTCGGCATTGCCGGGCAGATCAACGAACTGCGCGATGCGCTCGCCGAGACCTGGGCGATCACCATCTTTCCCGAAGGCACCACCACCGATGGCAGCAAGCTGCTGCCGTTCAAGTCGCCGCTGCTCCAGGTGCTCGATCCGCCGCCGCCGGGCGTGCTCGTCCAGCCGATGTATCTCGATTACGGGGCCAATGCGCATGACATCGCCTGGGTGGGCGAGGAAACTGCGCCCAATAACGCGCTGAGGCTGTTCACCCGGCGCGGCAGCTTCTGGGTGACGCTGCATTTCCTCGAACCGTTCAGCCCCGCCGATTTTCCCGGTCGCAAGGCGATCGCCGCCGAGGCACGGACGCGGATCGAAGCGGCGCTTTGTGCTTCCTTGGGGCGCGATCCGGCTGTATAGCCGGTCCATTCATGACCCACAGCATCGATACATCGCCCCTGCCCGCCCCCGAATCCGCCGGGGACGCGCCCCGCCGCTATTTCGTCACCTCGTTCGGCTGCCAGATGAACGTCTATGATGGCGAGCGCATGGGCGAGATGCTCGCCGCGCAGGGCATGACGCAGGCGCAAAGCCGCGACGAGGCCGATCTCGTCATCCTCAACACCTGCCATATCCGCGAAAAGGCGGTGGCGCGGGTCTATTCGGATATCGGGCGCCTCAAGCGCGAGGACGGATCGAAGCCGATGATCGCGGTCGCAGGCTGCGTTGCGCAGGCCGAGGGCGAGGAGATTGCCCGCCGCGCGCGCAGCGTCGATATCGTCGTCGGCCCGCAGGCCTATCATCGGCTGCCGCAGCTGATCGACCAGGCGCGCCGCGGCGAGACCGCGATCGATACCGACATGCCGGTCGCCGCCAAGTTCGGCGCGCTGCCCGGCCGCGCACGCCAGCAGCGCCCTTCGGCGTTCCTGACCGTGCAGGAAGGTTGCGACAAGTTCTGCACATATTGCGTGGTGCCCTATACCCGCGGCGCCGAGATCAGCCGTCCCTATGCCGATCTGGTGGGCGAGGCGCGCGCGCTGGTCGAGGCGGGGGTGAAGGAGATCACGCTGCTCGGCCAGAACGTCAACGCCTGGACAGGCGAGGACGATCAGGGCCGGGCCAGGGGGCTAGAAGGGCTGATCGAGGCGCTGGCCGACATGACCGGGCTCGAGCGCATCCGCTATACCACCAGCCATCCCAATGACATGACCGACGCGCTGATCGCGGCGCATCGCGACATCCCCAAGCTGATGCCGTACCTCCATCTGCCCGTGCAAGCAGGGAGCGACCGCATCCTGAAGGCGATGAACCGCAGCCATACGGCCGCGAGCTATCTCAAGCTCATCGAACGCATCCGCGCCGCCAGGCCCGATATCGCGATGTCGGGCGATTTCATCGTCGGCTTTCCGGGAGAGACCGAGGCCGATTTCCAGGCGACGCTCGATATCGTGCGCGACACGGTTTACGCGCAGGCGTTCAGCTTCAAATATTCGCCCCGCCCCGGCACCCCCGCCGCCGACATGGAGGATCAGATCGCCCCCGAGATCATGGACGAGCGGCTGCAGCGCCTGCAGGACCTGCTCAATACCCAGCAGCACGCGTTCAACCTCGATACCGTCGGCAAGCGCATGAAGGTGCTGCTCGAACGCCCGGGCCGCAAGCCGGGCCAGCTGGTGGGCAAGTCGCCCTGGCTGCAATCGGTGCATGTGACGCAGGAGGGGGCAAGGATCGGCGATCTGATCGAGGTCGAGATCGTCTCGGCCGGACCCAACAGCCTGGCGGGCGAGCCGCTGGCACTGGTGGCGGCCTGATGGCGCACAAGAAAGGCTCGGGCGGCGGACGCGGCGGCGATACGACCAAGTTTCGCGGCAAGCGCGACCCGCAATCGACACAGCTGTCGCCGGTCTATGGCAGCGACTTTCCGTTCAACCGGCCCGAGCCCGCCAACAAGGCGCGGATCGGGGTCGAGTTCGACGAGCCGACCTTGCTCGGTCCGCTGTTCGGCCAGTTCGACAAGAACCTGGTGGCGATCGAGAACCGGCTCGGCGTCTATATCCAGGCGCGCGGCAACCGCATCCAGATCGAGGGCGAGGCCGAGTCTGCGGCGCGCGCGCGCGACGTGCTGGTCGGCCTGCACAAGCGCATCGAACAGGGGCTCGATATCGATGAAGGCGCGGTCGACGCGCTGATCACCATGTCCGCCGAACCCACGCTGGAAGGCATCGTGCGCAGCGAGGTGGCCGAGCCGCCCGCGATCATGATCCGCACGCGCAAGAAGACCATCGTGCCGCGTTCGGCGACGCAGACCGAATATATGCGCTCGCTGGTGCGCGACGACGTGATCTTCGCGCTCGGGCCTGCGGGCACCGGCAAGACCTATCTCGCGGTGGCGCAGGCGGTGAGCCAGTTGATCACCGGCACCGTCAACCGGCTGATCCTGTCGCGCCCCGCGGTCGAGGCGGGCGAGCGGCTGGGTTTCCTGCCCGGCGACATGAAGGAAAAGGTCGATCCGTACCTTCGCCCGCTCTACGACGCACTCTACGACACGCTGCCGGCCGAACAGGTCGAGCGGCGCATCGCCAGCGGCGAGATCGAGATCGCACCGCTCGCCTTCATGCGCGGGCGCACATTGGCGGACAGCTTCATCATCCTCGACGAGGCGCAGAACACCACGCCGGCACAGATGAAGATGTTCCTCACCCGCTTCGGCATGAACAGCCGGATGGTGATCTGCGGCGACCCCAAGCAGGTCGACCTGCCCGGCGGCGTCGGAGCCTCGGGGCTCGCCGATGCGGTCGGGCGGCTCGAGGGCGTGCAGGGAATCGGCACCGTGCGCTTCACCGCGGCGGACGTGGTGCGCCACCCGATCGTCGGACGGATCGTCGAGGCCTATGAGGGCAAGGATGCGTGAGGCAAAACCCCGCTCTTCCCTACCCGTCACCCCCGCGCTGGCGGGGGTCCCGCTGCTACCGAGCGATTGAAACGATAGCGGGATTCCCGCTTTCGCGGGAATGACGAAGGGATCGGGATAACCCCATGATCGAAACCGAAACCTCCATCGACCCGATCTGGCCCGGCGATACCGACTGGGAGGCGCTTGCCGCGCGCGCCATTTCCGCAGCATTGGCGGTCAGCGCGCAGGGGGCGCTTGCCCAGGCCCGCTTCACCGTCTCGGTCAGCGTGCATTTCGGCACCGATGACGAGGTGCAGGCGCTCAACCGCGATTACCGGCACAAGGACAAGCCAACCAATGTGCTGAGCTTCCCGATGATCGATCGCGACGATTTCGCGGCCTTGGCGAACACCGACGATGGCGAGGTGCTGCTCGGCGACATCATGCTCGCCTATCAGACCTGCGCGCGCGAAGCCGAGGAAAAGGGCATTGCGCTCGCCGCCCACGCCACCCATCTGGCGCTGCACGGGATGCTGCACCTGCTGGGGCACGACCATGTCGAAGAGGCCGAGGCCGGGATCATGGAAGCGCTGGAGGTGAAAGCGCTTGCCAATCTGGGCATCGACAATCCATATTGATCGAGCGTAATCGCATGCTGCCTTCCTAGTACAACCAAGAGCGGGGTTAAGATTCAGCCAGTCATGGCAGACGGAGACAGTAATGGCGGGGGCAAATCCACCGCACAAGACGAAGGTTCGGGGCGAATTTGGCGGGGCTTGAAGGCCCTGCTGTTCGGAGAACAACACGACCAGTCGCTGCGCGCCCAGCTTGAAGAGGCGATCGACGAGCACGAGGAGGATGACGATGCCGATGGTGCATCGTCGCGTGGCGACCTGTCGCGCATCGAGCGCGAGATGCTGCGCAACCTGCTGCATTTCAGCGAGCATGATGTCGATGACGTCGCGGTGCCGCGCAGCGACATCATCGCGATCGACCGGCATGCGAGCTTCGACGCGCTGGTCCAGATCTTCGCCGAGCACGGGCACAGCCGCGTGCCGGTCTATGACGGCTCACTCGATCACATCGTCGGCATGGTGCACATCAAGGACGTGTTCCCGATCATCGCGGCCGATGGTCCGCGCCCGGATAGCTGGGAAAATCTGATCCGCCAGCCGCGCTTCGTTCCCGAAACCATGGGCGTGCTCGATCTGCTCGCCGAGATGCGCCAGACGCGCACGCACCTGGCCATCGTCATCGACGAATATTCGGGCACCGAGGGGCTGGTGACGATCGAGGATCTGGTCGAGGAAATCGTCGGCGATATCGAGGACGAGCATGACGACGAGCCCGAAACGCTGGTGACCCCCGGCGAGAACGGCGCGTGGGAAGCCGATGCGCGCGCCGAACTCGCCGATGTCGCCAAGCTGGTCGATTCCGCGCTGGGCGAGATCGACGAGGAGGTCGATACGCTGGGCGGGCTGGCCTTCGTGCTGGCGGGCGAGGTGCCTGCTCCCGGGCGCATGCTCGAGCATGACAGCGGCTGGCGGCTGGAGATCATCGATGGCGACGAACGCCGCGTGA
Organism: Blastomonas sp. CACIA14H2; assembly: GCA_000503195.1. GTDB lineage: Bacteria > Pseudomonadota > Alphaproteobacteria > Sphingomonadales > Sphingomonadaceae > Blastomonas. The sequence goes on along the minus strand of AYSC01000020.1, from coordinate 21,202 downwards.
CGCGAATCCGCCTGCTGCCGCCGCCCGAACCGGTCGTGGCAGAGGTCTGATCGGGCCACCATCCCGCAAATACTGGCTTTTGCATCAAAGCGGGCCTAAGGCGGGCCGATCATGGACATTTCCGATCTCCGCATTGCGCTGTTCAGCGGCAACTACAATTACGTGCGCGACGGCGCGAACCAGGCGCTCAACCGGCTGGTCGGCTGGCTGCTCGACAATGGCGCGCAGGTCCGCGTCTATTCGCCGACCACGAAAACCCCGGCATTCGAGCCGGCGGGCGACCTGATCAGCCTGCCCTCGCTGCCGATCCCCGGCCGCGCCGAATATCGCGTGACCACCATCTTGCCGCCGCGGATCAAGAAGGACCTGAACCGGTTCGCGCCCAATATCGTGCACGTTTCCAGCCCCGACAGCGCCGGGCACAGCGCGGTGCGCTGGGCGCAGCGGCACGCTATCCCGGTGCTCGGATCGGTGCATACGAGGTTCGAGACCTATCCGCGCTATTACAACATGGCGTTTCTCGAGCCCGTGCTCGAGGCGATCCTGCGCCGCCTCTACCGCAAGTGCGACGCGATTGTCGCGCCGTCCGATTCGATGGCGCAAGTGCTGCGCGAACAGCGGATGAGCTATGATGTCGGCATCTGGTCGCGCGGGGTAGACAAGACGATCTTCAACCCGCAGATGCGCGACATGGACTGGCGGCGCTCGCTGGGTCTTGCCGATGACGTGCCGGTGATCGGCTTTCTCGGGCGGCTGGTGATGGAAAAGGGGCTCGACGTCTTTTCCGATTCGATCGACCGGCTGGTGCGGCGTCAGGTGCCGCACCAGGTGCTGGTGGTGGGCGAAGGGCCCGCGCGCGGCTGGTTCGAATCGCGGCTGCCCGGCGCGGTGTTCGCAGGCTTTCAGGGCGGTAGCGATCTGGGCCGCGCGGTCGCCAGCATGGACCTGTTCTTCAACCCGTCGATCACCGAGACCTTCGGCAACGTGACGCTCGAGGCCATGGCCTGCGGCGTGCCGGTGGTCGCCGCGCGCGCGACGGGAAGCGAGAGCCTGGTCGAGCACAATGTCACCGGCCAACTCGTCCGCCCCGGCGCGACGGTCGAATTTGCCGACGCGCTCCAGGCCTATTGCGGCCAGCCCGAGCTGCGCAGCGCGCACGGCCAGGCGGGGCTGAGGCGCAGCGAGAAATACAGCTGGGACCGGATCAACCGGGGCCTGGCAGAAACCTATATCCGCCTGATCCGCCAGCGCCAGGCGGGCAGCGGCGGGGTACCCTATCGCGCGATCCGCTGAAGCCGGCCCGGCCCCCGCACAGGGCGGAGGCCGGAAAACGCGATCACACCGTTGCGAGCGCCTGTTCGAAATCGGCGATCAGATCGTCGGGATCCTCGACGCCAATCGAGATGCGCACCAGATTGTCGGTGATGCCGAGCGCAGCCTTGCGCGCATCGGGCACCGAAAGGTGCGTCATCGCCGCGGGATGGCTGGCCAGCGTCTCGGTGCCGCCCAGGCTCACCGCCAGCTTGGCAAGGCGCAAATTGTCGAGAAAGCAGAAACTCTCCGCCTCGCCGCCCTTGATGAACAGCGAGAAGGTCGATCCCGCGCCCGAACAGTGCCGGTCGAAAATGTCCTTCTGGCGCGCATCCTGGATCATGCCGAGATAGCCGAGCCCCTCGACCTTGGGGTGCTGCGCGAGGAACGCGCAGACCTTGGCCGCATTCTCGCCCGCGCGGGTCATTCGCAGCTCGACCGTCTCAAGTGAGCGCATCAGCATCCAGGCGGTATTGGGGTCGCAGATCGTGCCGATGGTGTTGCGCAGCGCCCGCACCGGGTCCATCCACTTCTTGGGGCCCGAAAGCCCGCCCGCGACCAGATCGCTGTGCCCGCCGACATATTTGGTGAGGCTGTACACCACGATATCCGCGCCATGGTGCAGCGGCTGCTGCCACAGCGGGCCGAGGAACGTGTTGTCGATCGCGATCGGCGTCGGCACGTCCTCATTGCCCAGCACCGCATCGCGCGCTTCGGCCACCGCCTCGATATCGACCAGCGCGTTGGTCGGGTTGGCGGGGCTTTCGAGATAGATCATCGCCACGCGGCCGCCCTGCCTGGCCGCCATGTCCTTCGCCTGTTCGAGCACCGCGTCGATCTCCGCGCGGGTCGCGCCGGCCGGGAAATCGAGATAGGTGATGCCGAAGCGCGACAGGATGCGCGCGATCATCGCCTCGGTCGCGGCATAGAGCGGGCCCGAATGCACGATCACGTCGTTGTTGCTGCAATAGGCGAGCAGCAGCGTGGCGATCGCGGACATGCCGCTTGAAAAGACCAGCGCGTCCTCTGCATCGTCCCAGATGCTCAGCCGATCCTCGAGGATCTCCTGATTGGGGCCGTTGAAGCGCGAATAGACCAGGCCTTCGGCGCCGCCCGGGCGTCTGCCGGTCAGCCCTTCGAAATGGCGCTTGCCCGCCGCCGCATTCTCGAACGCGAAGGTGGAGGTGAGGAAGATCGGCGCTTTCAGCGAGCCTTCGGACAGCACCGGGTCGAAGCCATGGCCCATCATCAGCGTCGCGGGCTTGAGCTTGCGCCCGCCGAGCATCTCGACCTGCGGCTTGGGCTTGCGGCGCGGGGTGGGGGTGGCGATCGGCTTGATCGGGGTGTCGGTCATGTGCGGGGTTCCTGCGATTGGGGGAGTCAGGTCGGCCTGCGTCAATGCCCGCACCACGTCCGCTCAGCTAAGAGCCTGTCGAAGGCCCCGCTATGACGTTGGCGGTTTCCCGTGGCCTTCGACAAGCTCAGGCTGAGCGGGTTGGGTTGAAGCAGAGCGAACAGCTTCCTTGTTATGCCCCTGTCTATGCCCGAGCGTGCAACTGATTACAAAGGAAACCAACCAGGTGGTTCAAGAGGCAAGCCCGATCGCCCCCATCTGCCGCCCGTAATCGGGCTCGCCCCGGTGCGTCGCGCGGCGGAAGCTGAAATAGCCCGCCTCGTCCGAATAGGTATCGACCCCGCTCATATGCACCGTGCCGATGCCGCAGGCGGCGAGGCGGGCGGCGATATAGCCTTCCAGATCGAACTGGTAATGGTCGGCCCGGCCTTCGCGGAAGAAGCGCTCGTTCTCGGGCGCGGCCTCGCAGAAGCGGCGGAAGAAACCGGTGTCCACCTCATAGCTTTTCTGCTGGATGCACGGGCCGATCGCCGCGACGATATTCTCGCGATGCGCGCCCATGCGCTCCATCGCCGCGACCGTCGCCTCGCCGACCCCGGCAAAGGCCCCCTTCCAGCCCGAATGCGCCGCGCCAATGATCTGTGCGCGCGCGTCGGCAAACAGGATTGGCGGGCAATCCGCACCCAGCACACCAAGCAGCAGCCCGGGCCGGTCGGTGACCATCGCATCGGCCCTGGGCCGGTCCTCGACCGGGATCGCGGCATTGACCCGCACCACATCGGCGCTGTGCACCTGGTGCAATGTCACCAGCGTCGATCCCGGCAGGATCGCCTCGGCCGCGCGCCGCCGGTTCTCGTGCACCGCCGCCGGATCGTCGTCCGATCCCAATCCGACATTGAGCCCGGCGACCAGCCCGGTCGAAACCCCGCCGCGCCGCCCGGTAAAGCCATGCGCGATGCCTTCCAGCGCGGGTGAGGTGAGGATGGGGATATCGGTATCGGTCAATTCACGTTCCACTTCATACCCCTCTCCCCTCCGAGGGAGAGGGTTGCGAAGACTTGGGCCGCACGGCCTTAGTCGGAGCTGGGAGAGGGGGCAGCGACATCAACGTCATCCGCCTCGCCTTTTCACCCTCATCCAACTTCGCCTAGCCAGCCCTTCGACAAGCTCAGGACTGACAAGGCTCACTATCCTTCTCCCATCAAGGGAGGAGGTTTGATCATTCCAGGCTCTTCACCACCTGTTCGGTCACATCCTTGGACAATCCCGGCTGCGCCAGGATCCGCTCGAGGCAGCCGCGCATCTTCGCGGCGCGCGCCTCGTCGAACCGCCGCCAGCGCCCCAGCGGCGCGATGAAGCGCGCGGTGGTCTGCGGGTTGAGCGGATCGAGCTTCAGCACCAGATCGGTCAGCAGCTCATAGCCGCGCCCGCTCTCGTGATGGAACACCGCCTGGTTCGAGACGAACGGCCAGTAGAGCGCGCGCACCCGGTTGGGGTTGGTCAGCGTGAAGTCCTTGTGCCGGATGAGCTCGAGCATCTGTTCGTGCACGCGCGGGTGCGCCGAGCCGGTCTGGAGCGAGAACCATTTGTCGATGACCAGCGCATTGCCCTGATAGCGGTTGTAGAAGCTGTCGAGCGCGGTCTCGCGCTGGTCGGCCTGCATGCTGGCGAGCACCGCGAGCGCGCCCTGGCGATCGGTCATGTTGTCGGCGCGCGCAAACTGGTCGAACGCAATCTGCGCCGCATCGCCGGCTTCTGCCGAGGCGATATAACCCAGCGCCAGCGACTTGATCTTGCGCGCGCCGCGCGCCTCGCGGCTCAGCGAATAGGGCACCGCACTCGCGCGCTCGTGGGCGATGCGCCACTGGTCGAGCAGCCGCGACCCGATCGCCTTGCGAAGGCTCTTGCGCGCCGCATGGATCGCCTCGGGCCGCACCACCAGCATCTGTTCGCCCAGAAACGCCTCGGTGGGCAGGCTGAGGATCTCGGCGCGCATCGAATCGTCGAGCCGCTGGTCACTCACCAGATCGCCGAACACCGCGATGATCTCGTCGAGCGACACCGCATGGCCCTGCGCCGCACCGGGCCCGTCCATATCGGCAATGTCGGCGATCAGCCGGTCGATGACGAGCTGCTGCAGCGCCTCGTAGCGCGCGAACGGATCGTCATCGTGCCGCACCAGAAAGGGCAGATCGCCGCTCGCGCGCGCGACATCGAGATTCACCGGCGCGGAAAAGCCGCGATTGATCGACAGCACCGGCGCGCGCGCATAGCCGGTGAAGCTCAGCGTCTGTTCGGCTTCGGTCAGCATCACCAGCATCTCGCCGCGATGCGCCTTCATGTCGCGGTCGATCAGCGCGGTCCGCAACGGGATCGGCATCAGCGGCTTGGCGGGCTGGCCGGGCGTGGCCGCAAAATTCTGCCGCAGGTGCAGCGTCGCGGTACCGGTGGCGGCGTCATGCTCCAGCCGCGCCTGGACCTGCGGCGTGCCCGCCTGTTCGTACCAGCGGCGGAACTGGCCGAGATCGAGCGCAGCCCCCTCCTCCATCGCGCGGACGAAATCCTCGCAGGTCGCCGCCTCGCCGTCATGCCGCCGGAAATAGAGGTCGCAGCCCGCGCGGAACCGCTCGGGCCCCGCCATGGTCGCCATCATGCGGATCACCTCTGCACCCTTGTTGTAGACGGTGGAGGTGTAGAAGTTGCTGATCTCCATATAGCTGTCGGGGCGGATCGGGTGCGCGAGCGGGCCTGCATCCTCGGGGAATTGCGCCGCGCGCAGCATCCGCACGTCCTCGATCCGCTTGACTGCCTCCGATCCCATATCGGCGGAAAAGCACTGGTCGCGATAGACGGTAAAGCCTTCTTTGAGGCTCAGCTGGAACCAGTCGCGGCAGGTGACGCGGTTGCCCGACCAGTTGTGGAAATATTCGTGCGCGACCACGCCCTCGATCGCGTCATAGTCGTAATCGGTCGCGGTATCGGGATCGGCGAGAATATAGCGCGAATTGAAGATGTTGAGGCCCTTGTTCTCCATCGCCCCCATGTTGAAATCGCTGACCGCGACGATGTTGAACACCGGCAGATCGTATTCGAGACCATAGACGCGCTCGTCCCAGGCCATCGAGGCCTTGAGCGCCTGCATCGCATGCGCGGTGCGCCCCTCGTCGCCCTGGCGCACGAAGATCGCGAGATCGACATGCGTCCCGCTCATCGTCGTGAAGCTGTCGCGCGTCGCGACGAGATCGCCCGCGACGAGCGCGAACAGATAGCTCGGCTTGGGGTGCGGATCGCGCCAGCGGGCATAATGCCGTCCGCCCTCCAGATCGCCAAATTCGACCAGCGCACCGTTGGAGAGCAGGACGGGGAAGCGTTGCTTGTCCGCGCGCAGCAGCACCTCGTAGACCGACATGTTGTCGGGCCGGTCGACGAAGGGGATGATGCGGCGAAAGCCTTCGGCCTCGCACTGGGTGCACAGCATGCCGTTCGAGGCGAACAGCCCCATCAGCTGGGTGTTGGTATCGGGCGCGATGCGGGTGGTCAGCGTGACGACCGCGCGTTCACCCTTGACGTCGAAGGCAATTCTACTGCCCTCCTGCCGCCAATTGACCGGCTGGCCATCGACGGCGAGCGTCTGCGGCAGCGCGCCGTCGCAATCGAGCCGCACGGGGCGGTCCTGTTCGCCGTTGCGCACAAGGGCGAGCGTCGCGTGCACCTCGGTCGCCGACAGGTCGAGATCGAACTCGAGCTTTACCGTCTCCACCCGCCAGTCGGGCGGCTGGTAATCCGCGCGGTAGATCACCGGGGGTTCGTGGAGCGCCGGGCTGGCGGTTGCGGTCTGGATATCGGCCATTGAGCGAGTCTAGTGTGCGTGTCCGAGTTTGGCACGAGAAAATCCTCCCCGAGCTTGTCTCGGGGAGGGGGACCGCCGACCGCAGGTCGGTGGTGGAGGGGAAGCGGGATGACACGGCGACCCGCCGTAAGCGCGGACCCGCTGCCCCTCCCCCACCCGCTGCGCGGGCGGTCCCCCTCCCCCAGCGAGCTGGGGGAGGATTTCGAAGGCTCGCTCTCTCGCTCCGATCGAACCTTGCATCCCCCTCCCCCTCGCTAGGTTCCCGCGCATGAGCCATCTCTTCATTTTCGGCATGGGCTATTCGGCCTCGTACCTCGCGACCAGGCTGCGCGCCCAGGGCTGGCAGGTGCGCGGAACGGGGCGGTCGGGCGATATGGATTTCGCCGATTCCGCCTCGGTCCACGCCGCGCTCGCGGACGCGACGCACATCCTCTCGAGCGTGCCGCCCGACCGCTCGACCGGGCTCGACCCGGTTCTCACGCAATATATCGACATCCTCCGCGCCTCCCCCGCGCGCTGGATCGGCTATCTCTCCTCGACCGGCGTCTATGGCGATGCGGGCGGGGCGTGGGTGGACGAAACCTCGATCGTCGGCACCGGACGGCGCAATGCGCGCACCGAGGCCGATCTGGTGTGGCAGGCGCTCGATACGCGCGTCCGCGTGCTCCGCCTGCCCGGCATCTATGGCCCGGGCCGCAGCGCGCTCGACCGGGTCCGCGATCGCTCCGCCAAGCGCATCGCCATGCCGGGCCAGGTGTTCAGCCGGGTGCATGTCGAGGATATCGCGGGCGGCGTCATCGCCGCGTTCGACGGGCCGGCGGGCGTGTACAACCTTGCCGACGACCTGCCCTGCTCGCAGAACCGGGTGATCGAGGCGGCATGCCGGTTGCTGGGCGCGCCGCTGCCGGCGCTGCAGACGCTCGAGGAAGCGAATCTCTCGCCGATGGCCTTGGGCTTCTATGCAGAGAACCGCCGCGTCGCCAATGGCAAGGCGAAGCGGCTGCTCGGCTGGCAGCCCGCCTATCCCGATTACGAGGCGGGGCTGGCGGCAATCCTGCGCGGCGGCGGCTGAAGCCTCAGCGCTCGAACCGCTCGATCACCCAAGGCTCGGCCTTGGCGGCCTCGGCCCAGTCGACCATCCATTCGTGCCCCAGGATCGCCTCGCTATAGGCCTGGGCAAAGCCGGGCAGCGGGATGCCATAGGTCTGGAAACGGGTGATCACCGGTGCGAACATGATGTCCGCCGCGCTGAAGCTGCCGAACAGGAACGGCCCGCCGCGCCCGAACCGCGCGCGCGCCTCGGCCCAGAGCGAGAGGATGCGCATCACGTCCTGATGCACTTCGGGGCTGACGCTGAAATCGCTGTAGCGCTGGCGCAGGTTCATGCCGCATTCGCGCCGCAGCGGCACGAAGCCGGCGTGCATTTCCGCCGCCATCGAGCGGGCGAGCGCGGCGGCGATTGGGTCCTTGGGCCAGAAACGGTCGCGATGGGTGCGATCGGCCAGCCAGTCGATGATGGCGAGCGAATCCCACACGACCGCCTCGCCGTCCCACAGCACCGGCACCTTGCCGGCTGAGGGCTGGAATTCGGGCGCCTGCCGCCGCTCGGGCCAGGCCTCGTCGTACAGCGGCACGACCACTTCCTCGAACGGCAGGCCCGATTGCTTGCACGCCAGCCAGCCGCGCAGCGACCAGCTCGAATAGTTCTTGTTGCCAATGTACAGCTTCATATCTGCCCCAATCGATCGGCTGTAGGTCTGACCCATTCTCCAGGGAGAACGGTGCGCGCGCGAACCTTATTCGCTGATGCTGTCCATCACAAAGCCGCGCAGATCGTCAATCCCCATGCGCTTTTCGGACGAGGTGATGATGACATCGGGAAAGGCCGCCGGATGCTTGCGCGCTTCGGCACGGGTCAGATCGGCGATGCGCTCGAGCTCGCTCGCCTTGATCTTGTCCGCCTTGGTCAGGACGAGGCGATAGCTGACCGCCGCCTCGTCGAGCATCTTCATGACATCGAGATCGACCGGCTTCACCCCGTGGCGGCTGTCGATCAGCACGAGCGTGCGCTTGAGCGCCGCGCGGCCCCGCAGATAGTCGTTGATCAGGAAGCGCCACTTCTTGACGACATCCTTGGGCGCCTTGGCAAAGCCATAGCCGGGCATGTCGACCACGCGAAAGCGCGGCGGATCGCCGATATCGAAGAAGTTCAATTCCTGCGTGCGCCCCGGCGTCACCGAGGTGCGCGCGATCGCCCGCCGGCCCACCAGCGCGTTGAGCAGCGAGGACTTGCCGACATTCGACCGGCCCGCAAATGCGATTTCGGGCACGGTCGGCGGCGGCAGGAATTCGAGCGACGGCGCGGACTTGAGGAAGGTCACCGATCCGGAGAACAGCCGGTTCGCTTCGAGCAGCAGCGGGTGGATCTGGGGTTCATCCATGCGCAGCATCCCCCTTCCCGTCATTCCCGCGAACGCGGGAATCCCGCTTGAGCGCGCACGCTGTGAATGAGAGCGGGACCCCGGCCTGCGCGGGGGAGACGACGGAAGGAAAAGCGACGATCACGCCTTGCCCTTGCCGTCGGCCTTGGCCGCCTTGTCCGCCGCTTCCTTCGCCGCCAGCTCTTTCAACTGCGGGTGGCGGCTGTACAGCCATTTCTGCTGCGCGATGGTGAGCACGTTCGACATCGCCCAGTAGAGCTGCAGGCCCGCCGCGAACGGCGCCATCACGAACATCAGCACCCAGGGCATGATTCCGAAGACCTGCTGCTGGACCGGGTCCATCGGCGCGGGATTGAGCTTGAACTGCAGCCACATGGTGACGCCCAGGATGATCGGCAGCACGCCGATCGCGATCATGCTCGGCGGATCGAAGGGCAGCAGGCCGAACAGGTTGACCGGGGTCAGCGGGTCGGGCGCGGACAGGTCCTTGATCCACAGCGCGAACGGCTGGTGGCGCATCTCGATCGCGAGCAGCAGCACCTTGTACAGCGCGAAGAAGACCGGGATCTGCAGGAACATCGGCAGGCATCCGGCGAGCGGGTTGACCTTTTCCTTGCGGTACAGCTCCATCATTTCCGTCTGGAGCTTCTGCTTGTCGTCCTTGTAGCGCTCCTGCAGCGCCTTCATCTTGGGCTGCACCGCGCGCATCGCCGCCATCGAGGCGAACTGCTTCTGCGCGATCGGGAACATCAGCCCGCGGATGATGATCGTCAGCAGGATGATCGCGACGCCGAAATTGCCGACCTGCTCGAACAGCCAGTTGAGCAGCTTGAAGATCGGCTTTTCGAACCAGATGAACCAGCCCCAGTCGACCGCGCGATCAAGCAGCTTGATCCCCTTGGCATCGACATAATCATCGAGCAGCTCGGTCTCCTTGGCGCCAGCAAACAGCATCGATTTCGTCTGGATCTGCTTGCCCGGCGCGACGACAGTGGTGTCGAACAGCAGCTCGGACTGGTAGAGCTTGCCGCCCAATGCGCGGAAATTGCCCGCCATCTTGCCCTTGGTGTCGGGCGCGGGGATCAGCGCCGAGAGCCAGTAATGGTCGGTAAAGCCGAGCCAGTCGATATTGCCGTTATATTCGACAAGCTTTTTCGGATTCTCGTCGAGATCGTCATAATGCACGTCGAAATCGGCGACATCGTCGAACACGCCGAGCGGTCCGTTGCGCACCGTCCAGGTGCTGGGATCGGCATTGGCGCTGGTGCGGTTGATCAGCCCGAGCGGACGCACGATCGCCGGCGTCGCGCCGCTGTTGATGAAGCGCTGGGTGACGGTGATCAGGTAATTGGCGTCGATGGCATAGGTGATCTCGAAGCGCTGGCCCGCAGGGTTGGTCCAGCTCAAGGTCACCGGCGTCTTCTGCGTCAGCCTGGTGCCGCTCGCGGTCCAGACGGTCTGGCTGGTCGGGGTGACCACGCCCTCGCCGATCCAGCCGAACTGCGCGAAATACTGATCCTCGGTGCCGGCGGGCGAGAACAGGTGGACAAGGTCGCTGTCTTTGTCGAGCTTCTCGCGATAGTCCTTGAGCACGAGGTCATCGAGCCGTGCACCGGTGAGGTTGATCGAGCCGGCGACGCGCGGCGCGTCGATCGGAATGCGTGCGCTACCGGCGATCACCGCCTTGCGCTCGCGGATCACCTTGGGCGCGGTGCCGGTATCGGGCACGGCATTGCGGTTGTTCAGCCCCGGACGCGGCGCTTCGACCGCATCCTCGATCGTCGCCGGGCGCGCTGGATAGAAGAATTCCAGCGCATAGGGCCATCCGAACAGAACCAGCGCCATCAGGACGATGGCGATGATGAGGTTACGCTGATTCTCCACGCTTCAAACCTTCTTCCGGCAATTCATCAGGGGGGCGCATCTTGGTCAGGGCACCGGATCATGGCCGTGCCCGCCCCATGGGTGACAGCGCAATAGCCGCTTCATCGCCAGCCAGCCACCCTTAATCGCACCGTATTTCGTCAGCGCCTCGATCGCATATTGCGAGCAACTGGGGCTGTAGCGGCAGCTGGGCGGCAGCACCCGTGACGGGCCGAGCTGCCAGGCGCGCGCGACGAGGATCAGCAACTGGCGCATCGTGGCTCCATGTCCCCTGCTCTCGATCGAAACGCGCGAGATGGGCCAGCGGCTTTAGACGGACGCGCGGGTCCTGGCGACCGGCGGAGCATCAGCGCTTGCGCGGCTTTCCGCGCGGCGGGCGGCGGTCCGAACTCGCCCTGCCCTCACGCACCCGCGCGAGCGCGCGTTCGAGATCGCGCTGCATCTCGGCATAACCGCGAGTCAGCGCCTCCGTGCGTCCGATCAGCACATGGTCGGCGCCCGCGATGCCCTGAGCCGGTAGCACCGCGCGCGCGAGTTCGCGAAAACGGCGCTTGATCCGGTTGCGCACCACGGCATTGCCGGTCTTCTTGGTGACGGTATAGCCGATCCGCCGCGTCGCATCATCGTCGCCGCGCGGCTTGACCAGCAGCACGAAGCCCGGGGTACCGACGCGCAAGCCCCCATTGGCGGCGAGGAAATCGGACCGCTGCCGCATGACAACGGGCGCCCCGGAAGGCTCCGGAGCGCCCGTGCTGTCAGTTTCGGTGCTGTCGTCCGCGCCCGCAATCACGGGCGGCGGCCCGATCAGGCGCTCAGGCGCTTGCGGCCGCGGGCACGACGTGCACGCAGCACGGCGCGACCACCCGGGGTCGCCATGCGCGAACGGAAACCATGGCGACGCGCGCGCACGAGATTGCTGGGCTGAAATGTGCGCTTCATGCGGCACTCCTGAAAATTACGGGTTCAAATGATTCGCTGCGAGAAACGGCCGGGCCGTCCCCGCGAAAGCTGGGCGCATAAGGGGCAGGCTGTGGAAAGTCAAGCGCGGCTGGCGCTTTCAGGCGCTTTGCGTTTCCGTCTGCGCGCGATCCTTGGCCAGCCATTGCCGCATCGATGCGGGCGGCGGCGAGGGGTTCATGGTGCGCTCGTCCAGCGCTGCGAGCGCCCGCGACCGATCCGCCTCGGTGAAGGTGCCGGTCGTCAGGCAGAATTCGACCATATTGCCATTGGGGTCGCGGGTATAGATCGACCGGCACCAGTTGTGATCGATCTCTAGCACGTCGAGCCCGGCCGCATTCCACTGGTCGCGCCGGGCGTCGAGCGCCTCCGCGCTGCGCACGGCAAAGGCGAAATGGTTGGTGCCCGGCGGCATGTGCGCGGCCTTGTTGAGGTTGAACTCGTGCGCCTCGGCATTCGGCACCTCGTTCAGTTCCCAGAAGGCGATGAAGCTGCTGTCGTCGCCGTCCATCCGGTAGAAGAAATGCTTGCCCCAGCCGCCGCCCATCAACGGCGCGATCTCGACCTTGACCAGCTCGAACCCGGTGATGCGCTCGTAAAAATCGTGAATCGCGGCCATGTCGCGCGCCGCCATGGCGAGGTGGTGATAGCTCATCTCAGTCCCGTTTCCGCCGGTCGACCATGCCCATGACATCGGCGGTGGTACCCTCGGGTGCGGGCACCTCGGTCACGGGATCGTCGACATCGTCATATTCGAGCCGCAGCGCGCGGCTCATCACCGCATGCATCATATAGGTCGCGGTGACATAGGTAAGCTCGAGAATCTCCTCGTCGGAGAGCTCGGCCTGCAAGGCGGCGAACACGCCGTCGGGCACGCGGCCATGCTGCAGCACCAGCGCATCGGCATAGGCGAGCACCGCGCGCTGCACGGGCGTGAAGCAATCGGCGACCGGCCAGTGCGCGATCGCCTGGACCTGCTCTTCGCTGAGCCCGGCAAAGCGCGCCGCCTTCATATGCTGCGAATAGACGAAGCGCGACCCCACGGCATAGCCCGCGCGCGTCTGGCCGAGCTCGCGCAGGACGGGATCGAGCTTGCGCCGGTCGGAACGGTAGAAGCCGAAGCCCTCGGTCGTGTGGCGGAAGGCATCGGGGACGAGCGCGAAGACGGTCCACCAGTTGCCCGGCGTCCCCGTCGCGGTGCCGGGCTGCTCGACCGGATCGCGATCCCCGAACAGCGCGGTATAGAGCTTGCGGGCATAATCGTCCGCCGCATCGCGCGGGACCTGGCGCAGACGCGGCATCAGCGGCTCCTCTGCTGGCGGGCAGAGCGAGCCGCGCCGGTCACTTCATCGCCTCGCAGGCTTCGAGCACCTTCATCGGATTGCCGAGCGGGCTGATATCGCGCAGCGAAAGCGAGAACTGGCGCTGCATCGCCTCGGCATCGGCGATGCCTGCCGCCTTGGCGCGCTCCTCGGTCAGCTTGGCCGCGAGCCTGTCCGCCAGCGCGCCCACCCGCTGGCCGAACGGGCTTTCGCCCGAATCCTCGAGCTCGCTTTCGGCCATGCCGGCGAGATAGCTGGTCAGCGCAAAGCACTGCATCTCCCGCGTGAACGGGTCGGCGGGCAGGGTGACGACGCGCTTCGAGCTGATCAGCGGAAAGCGCGCGGCGCATAGCGGCACCAGCGCCGGGGCATCGGCGGCCAGCGTGTCGAGATTGGTCGGCGGCAGGCTGGCGGTCGCCTCGAGCTTCTCGACAAAGCTCTCGGGCGCAGCTTCGGTCTGCTGGCGCGTGAGATCGAACAGGAACCAGCTCGCCTCGGCAGCCGCCTCGGTCTTGCCCTTGCCGGTGACGACGGCCGCGTAGAAACAGGTCAGCGCCGCCTCTTGCGGATCGCTGGCCAGGGTGACGGCGCGGGTCGGAGCCTGGGCCGCCGCCATCGGGGCCGCGCCAAGGGCCATCGCCGCGCTACCCAGCGCAACCATGGCCCGAGACACGAACCGGATCATGCCGCGAGCTTGCGCAGCACGTAGTGGAGGATGCCGCCGTTCATGAAATACTCGATCTCGTTGGCGGTATCGATGCGGCACAAAGCCTCGAAGCTGAAGCTCGAGCCATCGGCGCGCGTCACTTCGACCGTCACCTGCTGGCGCGGCTTCAGATCGGCAATGCCCCGAATCGTGAACGTGTCGTCACCGGTCAGGCCCAGCGACTGGCGGGTATCGCCGTTCTGGAACTGCAGCGGCAGCACGCCCATGCCGACCAGATTGGAACGGTGGATGCGCTCGAAGCTTTCGACGATCACTGCCTTGACGCCCAGCAGGTTGGTGCCCTTGGCCGCCCAGTCGCGCGACGATCCGGTGCCATATTCCTTGCCCGCGATAACAACCAGCGGCGTGCCATCGGCCTTGTGGCGCATCGCGGCGTCGTAGATCGGCATGACTTCCTGGCCATAGCGGCTCATGCCGCCCTCGATCCCCGGCACCATCTCGTTCCTGATGCGGATATTGGCGAAGGTGCCGCGCATCATCACCTCGTGATGGCCGCGGCGCGCGCCATAGCTGTTGAAATCGGCCTTGGCGACCTGATGCTCCATCAGCCACTTGCCTGCGGGCGAATCCGCCTTGATCGAGCCTGCGGGCGAGATGTGATCGGTGGTGATCGAATCGCCCAGGATCGCGAGCGGCTTGGCCTCGATGATGTCGCCCACCGGTGCAGGCATCATGCTCATGCCCTCGAAATAGGGGGGGTTGGCGACGTAAGTGGAACCGGCGCGCCAGCTATAGGTTTCCGAGCCCTCGACATTGATCGCCTGCCAGTGCTCGTCGCCCTTGTAGACATTGGCATAGCGCGCCTGGAACATCGAACGGTCCATGCACGATGCCATGGTGTCGGCGACTTCGAGATTGGTCGGCCAGATGTCCTTGAGGAACACGTCCTGGCCGTTGGTGCCGGTGCCGATCGGGGTGGTGGTGAAATCCTCGATCACCGTGCCCTTGAGCGCATAGGCGACGACCAGCGGCGGGCTGGCCAGGAAGTTGGCGCGCACGTCGGGCGAGACGCGGCCTTCGAAATTGCGGTTGCCGGAGATGACGGCCGCGGCGACCAGGCCGTTGTCGTTGATCGCCTTGCTGATCGGCTCGGCCAGCGGGCCCGAATTGCCGATACAGGTGGTGCAGCCATAGCCGACCAGGTTGAAGCCGACATTGTCGAGATGCTGCTGCAGCCCGGCCTTGACCAGATAGTCGGTGACCACCTGCGATCCGGGCGCGAGCGAGGTCTTGACCCAGGGCTTGGGCTTGAGGCCCAGCTCATCGGCCTTCTTGGCGACGAGGCCCGCCGCGACCAGCACGCCGGGGTTCGAGGTATTGGTGCAGCTGGTGATCGCGGCGATCATCACGTCGCCATCGCCGATGTCGAAATCCTTGCCCTCGACCGCGACGCGCTCGTTCGCCTTCTTGTAGGTCTCGGCCATGTCCTTGGCGAAGACATCGTCGACTTGCGTGAGGTCGACGCGGTCCTGCGGGCGCTTGGGACCGGCGAGCGAGGGGACGACGGTCGACATGTCGAGCTCAAGCGTGCTGGTAAACACCGGATCGACCGCGTTCGGATCGATCCAGAAGCCCTGCTCCTTGGCATAGGCCTCGACCAGCGCCAGCAGCTCTTCGTCGCGGCCGGTGAGGCGCATGTAATCGATGGTCTTGTCGTCGATGCCGAAGAAACCGCAGGTCGCGCCATATTCGGGCGCCATGTTGGCGAGCGTCGCACGGTCGGCCAGGCTCAGCGAGGCGAGCCCCGGGCCGTAATATTCGACGAAGCGGCCGACCACGCCATGCTTGCGCAGCATGTTGGTGCAGGTGAGCACCAGGTCGGTCGCGGTCACGCCTTCGCGCAGCTGGCCGGTCAGCTTGAAGCCGACGACTTCGGGGATCAGCATCGAGACCGGCTGGCCGAGCATCGCGGCTTCCGCCTCGATCCCGCCCACGCCCCAGCCGAGCACGCCCAGGCCGTTGATCATCGTGGTGTGGCTGTCGGTGCCGACACAGGTATCGGGATAGGCGACGATTGCGCCGCTCTCATCGGTGCTGGTCCACACCGCCTGCGCGATATTCTCCAGGTTCACCTGGTGGCAGATGCCGGTGCCGGGAGGGACCGCCTTGAAATTGTCGAGGCTCTTCGATCCCCATTTCAGGAAGTCGTAGCGCTCGCCATTGCGATAATATTCGATCTCGACATTCTGTTCGAACGCCTTGGGATGGCCGAATTCGTCGACCATTACCGAGTGGTCGATGACGAGGTGCACGGGCACCAGCGGGTTGATCTTGCTGGTATCGCCGCCGAGCTTGGCGATCGCATCGCGCATTGCCGCCAGATCGACGACACAGGGCACGCCGGTGAAATCCTGCAGCAGCACGCGCGCGGGGCGATACTGGATCTCCGCGTCGGACGAGGGGTTCTTCTGCCAGTCGACAATGGCTTGAGCATCCGCGGTCGAGACGGTGAAGCCGCCATCCTCGAAGCGCAGCATGTTCTCGAGCAGCACCTTCATGCTGAACGGCAGGCGCGAGATATCGCCCAGCTTTTCCGCCGCCTTGGCCAGCGAATAATAGGCGATGGTGCGTCCGCCCACTTCCATCGTCGCCCGGGTGCCGAGCGTGTCCTGTCCAACAGCGGTCATGAGGTGTCCCTTCCAGTTTATCTATGTCCCAAGGCACCGAAGCGGTGCCCCGCCTATGGCGGTTCGTCACCGACGGGCCGGATGGGGACGCGCGCGACCATTTTTTGTGCGCGGAACCGGCGGGCCGATGCATCAACCGATAAGTCGGCCAAGCCCTTAGCGCAAGGTTCTGCGGGGGGGAAGGGGGGAGTGGGGACGCAAAACCGGCGCGTAGCACAGCTTGTCAATTCTAGCGCAAAATCGTACAAGCATGCCCATGGCACAGATGAACGTCTCTATCCCGCAGGCGCTGAAAGGCTGGGCGGAATCGCGCGTCGCCGAAGGGCGCTACAGCAGCACCAGTGACTATATCCGCGATCTGGTCCGCCGTGATCAGGAAGCGGAGGAAGCAAAGCGCCGCTTGCAGGCCGCGCTCGACCAGGGCTTTGCCTCGCCCGAAAGCGCGAACGATGTCGGCGCGCTGTTCGACGAGCTGCTTGCCAGGGGATGAAGGCCAGCCTGGCCCTGCGCGCGGCAGCCGAACGCGACCTGCGCCAGATTGCCGATTACAGCCTCGTCACGCACGGCAAGAAGGTCAAGGACGCATATCTTGCCGATCTGAGCCGGGCGTTTGACCGATTGCGCGATTTTCCCGAGCTCGGCCCGATCCGCGACGATCTCGACCGCGCGCCGCGATGCTTCCCATGCCGGGAGCACCTGATTTTCTATACCTATAGCGAGGGCCATATCTCCGTTCTGCGCATCCTGCACAAGGCGATGGATGTCGGGCGGCGGGTGTGAGCCGGATCGCTGCTGTTACAGAGGTGATTCAAGCGAGAAGGTGAGATGAGCAACGAAGCCCATTGGTCCGATGCGCAAGCCCCCGCCGCCAGGCGGCGCGGCAAGGCAAAACTGATCGCCGAGCCGCGCGCGGTCGCGGCGCGCTACGACGCCGAAACGGACCGCATCATCGTCGATCTGGCGAGCGGCGCGACCTTCGCCTTCCCGCCCGCGCTGGTCGAGTTCCTGCAGGATGCCACCCCCGAGCAGCTCGCCGAGGTCGAGGTGCAGGGCGCAGGCTTCGGCCTGCACTGGGAGACGCTGGACGTCGACTATACCGTGCCCGGCCTGATGAACGGCGTGTTCGGCACCGCACGATGGATGGCGGCGCGGGCGGGGCAGGCGAGGTCGCAGGCTAAGGCGGAGGCTTCAAGGGTGAACGGGAAGAAGGGTGGTCGGCCGAGGAGGGTGGGGTGATGCGATTGCTGCCGTACCTCAGGAATTGTCGTACCCCAGAATCGCCTCACCGAGTCTACAAAAGGTTTGTTCCGAAATATGTACATGATGCTCGCCATTGTTTGGCTTTGCATTTTATTCGTTTAGATTGTTTCCTATCAGTAGGTCCCGGGAGGACAGGATATGCTCAGGCGAAATTTGATGAATCTTGCCCTCCTCACCCTGGTTGTCTTTTGCGGCTTAAGTTCTGCACCAGCGGCAGCCGATGTGACCGCGGTCTTCACTAGCAATCAGGGTTGGCAGATCGTGATCGAGGTTGCGGCAGACGGGCCTATCCGAATCAGAGAAAGCAGCAGGGGCGATTTCGAAGCGGGATACACGCTGATCCGCGACGGTAAATATTATGAGGTTTCGCCCGGTCCCGGTGGCCCTGTCGCAATATCCGCCGAGGCGGCCGACTACCTGTTTCGTCAAGGCGTTAGCCGCGGTGAGATTATTCTTTCTGACAAATCCCATCGTTCGCTGCACAAGCCGGAGTTGGTGAGACAAGAACAGGTGCGGATCGCTGGTTATACCGGGACCCGATATTCCTTGGCCAGCGGCTCAGGGGAGTCGGTGGTCGTTAGCGAAGCGCCCGAACTCAAGCCGCTCGGCAATGCTATCGATCACCTGTTTGCACAGATGGATTCCAGAGGCCATGAGTCTGGCCTCGCTGCCTTTCGCCCGCTGATTGCTTCACGCGGCGTCCTATCGTTTTTTGGTGAACTGTCCCTGACGCAAGTCAGTTTCGAAACTATCGATCGAAGTCGTTTCGCACTTCCCGGCAATGTAACTGAGCTCTCTGATGTCGTTGGACCATCGGTTGAGGTTCAAGCCGAACACACTGACCAAGAGCAACGGGATATCGTGAAGGGGGTGTATCACGACAAGGCCCTTTATCTTCTCGATGACAGCGGCGCGATGCAGGTCTGGTCGGAAGAGAGCCGCACTGGCAGGCCTTTCAAAGTTCCGGGTTCGGTGCTCAGCTTTTGTCTGATGGACAAGAACCTGTGGGCTGCGACGAAAGGCCAGCGTGGCAAGTCAGTGATGTTATGGACAAGGCAATTGCCCAGCCAAAGCGGACCCGATGGTGGTGAATGGCAGAGAGTTGGCAGTTTTACCAGAAACGGCGGCAACGAGGCTGTGGTCCTAGATTGTTCCGGCATCGAACCGGTTCTGGTCGCCGGCAATCGCGCCATCATGCCGGTGTCCGGAAGTGCGGTAGAACTGGCCGGGCAGATGTCGACCCATCCGGCCTTGGTGGTGTCTTACGTCAAGGATGGCATGCTGTGGCTGGGCTTCAATTCGGGCGAATGGGGCGGAGGACTGCACCGGATCCGTCTCAGCGATGGCACGGTCGATAGCCCTTCCCATATCGATCCTGCCTCCCCGTGCGGCGGCAGACTGAACCCCGATTGTGATCCGGTCACCGGGTTGGCCCCTGATCCCGCTAACCCGAAATGCATGCTGGCGACCATCGGCCTGGTTCATATGATGTCCCGAGGTAGCGTCGTGCAGGTTTGCGGGAATGATGTTTCCGTGATCTATACTAAACCCTATACGCTCGACCCCAATTGGCGTTGGGCGGGGATAATCGACGAAGACAATCAGGGCAGCGTCGCCTTTTATGCGCTGGCTCCGGGGCGCACGGGCGGCACAGCCTTTGCTGTTGCGTCGGATGGCGTGTATCAATTCGTTGGATCAACCGAGCCCAACTTCGCGCCCTTCCAACGGCAAAGGATCGGCGCGATTGATTGGTCTAACCCAGATTATGTTCTGGTCAGAACCCAGATGAATCAACGCCATTCCCTCAGTGGCGGAAGTTATCTTCTTATCCCTCGCTAAGGGCACGTCCAATTTGGACCGATTTGGCGCGGTCAGCCAAGAGCCGTCGGCGGTTGACGGAGCTTGGCACCTGAGACTGGGAATCCTGAATTCAACCCCCAGTCCCCCCCAACGTCAGGCCGCCGACCAGCAGCGTCGGCTGGCCCACGCCGGCGGGCACGCCTTGCCCCGCCTTGCCGCAGACGCCGACGCCTTCGTCCAGGGCAAAATCGTTGCCGATGCCGGTGACCTTGGTGAGCACTGTCGGGCCGTCGCCGATCAGCGTTGCGCCCTTGATCGGGGCGCCGAGCTTGCCGTTTTCGACGCGATAGGCCTCGGTGCAGGTGAAGACGAACTTGCCCGAGACGATATCGACCTGGCCGCCGCCGAAGCTCTTCGCATAGATGCCGTTCTTGACGCGGGCGAGCAGTTCCGCCGGGTCGTCATTGCCTGCGCGCATGAAGGTGTTGGTCATGCGCGGCATCGGGGCGTGGGCATAGGATTGGCGGCGGCCGTTGCCCGTGGGGGCGACGCCCATCAGCCGGGCGTTCAGGCGGTCCTGCATGTATCCGCGCAGGATGCCGTTCTCGATCAGCACATTTTCCTGCGTCGGCGTGCCCTCGTCGTCGATGCTGAGCGAGCCGCGCCGGTTCTGGATCGAGCCATCGTCGACCACGGTGACGCCATCGGCGGCGACGCGCTGGCCGATGCGGCCTGAAAACGCGCTGGTGCCCTTGCGATTGAAATCGCCCTCGAGGCCATGGCCGATCGCCTCGTGCAGGATGATGCCGGGCCAGCCGGGGCCGAGCAGCACGGTCATCTCGCCCGCGGGCGCGGCGACGCTTTCCAGATTGGTCAGCGCCTGGGCGAGCGCTTCGTCGATCGCGCGGTTCCAGACCGCGTCCTCAAACATCGAATCGTAGAGATAGCGTCCGCCCATGCCGAAACTGCCGACCTCGCGCCGATCGCCGTTCTGTGCGACGATCGACACGTTGAGCCGCACCAGCGGGCGCACATCGGTGGCGACGAAGCCGTCGGCGCGCACCACCTCGACCACCGACCAGCTCCCGACCAGGCTTGCTGTCACCTGCGCGACGCGCGGATCGCGCGCGCGCGCGGCGGCGTCGATCTTCTCGAGCAGCGCGATCTTGGCCTCGAACGGGATCGATTCGAGTGGATTGCCATCGGTATAGAGATGCCGGTTATTCTTGCGCGGCGGCGGCGCAGCCTCGCCTTTCGCAGGGTCGAGCAGCTTGAGCGTCTCGGCAGCGCGGCGGATTCCGGCAGCGCTGACATCATTGGCATGCGCAAAGCCGGTCATCTCGCCCGATACGCCGCGCAGGCCGAAGCCCGAATCGGTCGAATAATCGGCGGTCTTCAGCCGGCCGTCGTCGAAGACGAAGCTCTCGCTCGCCGAATATTGCAGATAGAGCTCGCCATCGTCGCAGGCTTTCAGCGCATCGCGAGTGATCGCCTGCGCGGTATCGGGGTCGAGCGCATCGGCGCGGTAGAGGAACGAGCGGGGGTCTGTCTGGGTCATCGCAGACATATGCGCGCTCGGGGGGCGTTAGGGAAGGGGTGGGCACTCGAGCCCGTCATTCCCGCGCACGCGGGAATCCCGCTTTCGCTCGATGCGCATAGGAAAGCGGGA
>AYSC01000019.1 GCA_000503195.1 Blastomonas sp. CACIA14H2 | reverse complement strand
GCCCGCATCGCCGGCGCGCGCCGCCTCGACCCCGGCATTGAGAGCCAGCAGGTTGGTCTGGAAGGCGATGCCGTCGATGACATCGATGATGTTGGTGATCTCGCTCGAGGATTTCTGGATCGCGTCCATCGCGGAGACGGCGCGGCGCACCACGGCTCCGCCATCGGTCGCGGCCATGTGCGCCTCGCTGACCTGCTTGCCGACTTCGGCGGCATTCTGCGCGGTCTGCTGCACCATGCCGGTGACCTCGCGCATCGCCGCGGCGCTTTCCTCCAGGCTGGCGGCCTGCTGTTCGGTGCGGCTGGCCAGATCATCCGAAGCCGAGCGGATTTCCGAGGCGCCGTTGAGCACGTTCGACGCGGCGCTCGAGGTCTGGGTCAGCAACTGGCAGAGCTGCCCCATCGTGTCGTTGAAATTCTGGCGGAGCTGATCGTATTCGGCGTCGAAGACGGAATCGATCGAGTAGGTGAGATTGCCGTTCTTCATGTGCTGCAGGCCCGAGGTAATTTCGGACACCACGGTGCGCAGCACGGCGTCGGCGCGGACCCGCTCGGCGGCATTGTCCTTGAACACCAGCATGGCCTTGTTCATGCGGCCCACGCAGTCGCGGTGGTGGGTAAAGGTGATCGGGCTGGTCAGATCGCCAGCTGCCAGGCCTTCCATGCGGACGACGGTGTTCACATAGGGGTCACTGACCGCCTTTTTTGCATATAGCACGAACGCCCCCACGGCCATCAGCACCCCCAGTTCGCCGATCATCTCCCAGAGCACGTCCGCGTTGCCGCCAAACAGCTCGCTGGCGCTGTACGCCGCGGGAATGATGGCAATCGCCAACAGCACCCCAAGGATTACGTCGAATTTCTTGCGAATTGGATAATGGGCGTAAAAGTCGTTCAGCATGGGAGTCTCCCCTGGTTTCCCTCTGTCCAGATTGGATGACACCGCTTAGCCGCGCATTGCATAAGCAAGAGTTAATGGCAGAACGCCGCACATATACCAATTTTATCTACGTAAGTGGGTAGTCAAAACGCTGATTTCGGTGCGTTGACTTGGGGGCGTGCCTAAAACTCTGGTAATCTTGATGCCTTCCATTAACCACGCCCGATAGCGCATTAACGGAATAGAATCGGGTAAAATCAAAATGAAGCGATCGCTCTGCTGCCTGTGTCCAATCGGCTTGACAGGTGAAGCGCATTGCCGGGTACGAGGCGCTGTCCTCTGACCTGCGCAGGCGCGCCATGAGCCGTCTCACCACCCTGTATCTCGATGTAAAATTTTTATTTCAATGTCGACCGGATCATTCGCGTGCTGGTCCCGCCGCACGACTCGCTGACGATATCTCCAGCCCCCAGCAACCAAATCCGCGCCCGAGATTAATCCATGTTATATTTTCGCTCGCGCTTGGAACCCGACCTGGCCCTTCACGTATTCAACACATGTTGAATTAGCCTGAGCGAGGGGCTCGTAGGCCGTGCAGGGAATGCCAGATGGCGCATCGCAAGAGTTCAGGACGCCCCCAGGGCGATGCGCGACAGGTGGCCCCGGCATTGCTGGCTTCCGCACGAATGCATTTCGCCGCCAAAGGCTATGAGGCGACCCCGCTGCGGCTGATCGCTTCCGATGCGGGCGTCGACGTCGCCCTGATCTCCTATCATTACGGCGGAAAACTGGGGCTGTGGAAAGCGCTCGTCAGCAGCGCGGCGGCGCAGTTGCGCGACGCGCTCGATGCGTCGGAAGGCCGTGCTGGCGGGACATCGGCGGCCGCGCGGCTGCGCTGCACGATGGTGGCGTATATCGAGCATCTGCTGGCGCATCCTGAGGTGCCGCGCCTGATCCTGCGTGACATCACCGTGGATACGGATCGATCCGACTGGCTGCTGCGCGAACTGTCAGCGCCGGTCCATCAGCGCTTCCATGACTTGGCTCAGGCTGCGGTCGCGGAGGCGGCGGTGGAGGGGACGCATCTGCAGTTCCGGGTCGCCAATTTCATCTATTCTGCGGCCAGCCAAGTCGCGAGGCGCGAGCGGCTCAGCAAGCTGGTGACCGACATACGCGACGAGCGTGCGTTCGCCGCCGCGCTCGAGGCGGTGCTGATCGACGAGGCGTTGCGCTGTGGCTGAGCCTCCACCCCCGCTGATCGACAAGACCGACGGCTATGCTTTCAAGCCGCACGAGATGCCGATCCTGCCCGGATCGCCCGCCAACCCGGATCACCCGACGCGGCGGCGCGCGGCCTATCTCGCGATCGGCGTGTTCATCGGGCTCGTCGGCGGCGCGCAGAACGGCTTTCTGCTCGCAAACACGCCGGCGCTGCAGGCCGAATTCGCGCTGACCCCGGTCGAGGCGGGGTGGATGACGGTGGCGTTCTACGCGACCTATGCCACGATGAGCATGCTGCTGTTTCGCGTGCGACAGGAATTCGGCATCCAGCTCTTCGTGCGCTGGGCGATGGCGGGGCTGGTGCTCGCCAATTTCGTCCAGCTGATCGGCCCGGGCTATCATGCCGAACTGGCCGCGCGCGCCGTGGCCGGGATCGCCGCGAGCGGACTGTCGGCGCTCACCATCTATTATCTGATGCAGGGGCTTCCGCCGGCGATGCGCACCGTGGGCCTGGTGCTGTCGCTCGGCCTCGCGCAGATCGCCTTTCCGCTGACGCGCGCGCTGTCGCCGGCGCTGCTGGTCGATGGCGATATGGCGCATGTCTTCCAGTTCCAGTTCGCGCTTTCGGTGCTCGGGCTCGCCTTTGTCTATCTGCTGCGCCTTCCGCCGGGGGTCCGCAAGCAGACCTTCGAGCCGCTGGACATTCCCAGCATGGCGCTGTTCGTGCTGGGCGTCGCCTCGCTCTGCGCGTTTCTGATCCAGGGACGCATCGTGTGGTGGGATGCGCCGTGGCTGGGCTATGCGGTCGCGCTCGCGGTGATCGGTCTGGGCGGCTGCCTGCTGATCGAGGCCAATCGCAGGAGCCCGATGCTCGATCTGAGCTGGCTGTCGAGCCGCGCGATCCTGAGCATCGCGGCGATCGGCGCGACGGTGCGCATCCTGGTGGCAGAGCAGGGTTTCGGCGCGAGCGGCATGTTCGCGGCGCTGGGCTATGGCAACGAGCAGCTGACCGGCTATTTCTGGGTGCTGACCGGCGCGACGGTCGCGGGCATGGTGCTGTCGGTGATCCGGCTCGACCCGAAGGATCTGACCCGGCCCGTTCTGTTTGCCGTGCTGGTGATCTGCGTGGCGGCCTTTGCCGATACCCGCACCGGCATGATGAGCCGCCCGCATGACCTGTATCTGTCGCAGGCGGCCATCGCCTTTGCCGCCGTGTTCGCCATGGGCCCGGTGCTGATGCAGGGGATGCTGCGTGCGCTGGCTGCGGGGCAGAACACGATCATCAGCTTCATCGCGATCTTCTCGCTGTCGCAATCGGTCGGTGGCCTGGCGGGGATCGCGCTGCTCTCGGGCTTCCACACGGTCAGGCTGAAGACGCATCTGATCGATGCAGGCACGACACTGGCGATGAGCAATGCGCAGTTCTCGCAGGCCTTCTCGAACGCGGCGCAACGCACCGCCCCGCTGCAGCAGGACCCGGCGCTGGTGCAGCAGGCGACCTCGGCGAGCATCTCCGCGCAGATCGGGCGCGAGGCCGCGGTGCTCGCGTTCAACGACGTCTTCTTTCTCATCGGCACGCTCTCGGCGATCACCTTCGTCGCGCTGCTCGTGCCCTGGGTGATCAACAAGATCCGCGGGCGCAATCCGCTCGCCAAGGAACTCGCCTTTATCGAGGCAATGCGCGCAAGGAACGAACCATGACATCCACCAATCCGCAGGCGGCCCCCACCGAAGCATCGGGCAGCCCCTCTGCGCCACCGCCGCCCGAAAAGGGCTGGTCGCCAAAATTCTCGCGCCAGCGCGTGCTGGTTGCGGCCGTGCTGATCGTGGTCGGCGTGCTCGTCGCGCTCTTTGCCTGGGGATTGCCTCCCTTTGCCGGCGGCGACCAGACGACCAATAACGCCTATGTCCGCGGGCGCACGACCATCGTCAGCCCGCAGGTCGCAGGCTATCTGGTCGAGGTTCGCGTCGCCGATTTCCAGAAGGTGGAACAGGGCCAGCTGCTCGCGCGCATCGATGCCACGCCCTTCCGCGAAAAGGTGCAGCAGGGCGCGGCGAACATTGCCGCGCAAAGGGCCAACCTCGCCAACAGTGCGCAGAGCCTGCGCTCGGCGCAGGCGCAGCTGCAGCTTCAGGACGCGGCCGTGGCCAGCGCCCAGGCCGGCTATCAGAAGGCGCAGGCCGACATGAACCGGATCAACGAGCTGGTCGATGAAGGCTCGGTCTCGCTGCGCGAGCGCGACCAGGCGCTGGCAGCGCTGCGCCAGTCACAGGCAGGCGTGCGGCAGGCGCAGGCGCAGCGCGCGATCGCGGCAGAGAATGTGCGTTCGGTCCGGGTGGGCCGGGGCGCGCTCGAGGCGCAGGTACAGGGCGCCGAGGCCTCGCGCGACCTGGCCGCGTTCGAGCTTTCGCGCACCGAAATCCGCGCACCGCGGTCGGGCCGCCTGAGCGAGATCACCGCGCGCGAAGGCCAGCTGGTCAGCGCCGGAACCCAGCTCATGTACATCGTCCCCGACGAGCTATGGGTGGTGGCCAATTTCAAGGAAGCGCAGACCGAGAACATGGCGGTCGGCCAGCGCGCGACGCTGGAGGTCGATGCGCTTGGCGGGACCCGCTTGACCGGGCGCGTGCAGAGCGTGGCGCCTGCTGCCAGCAGCGAGTTCAGCATCGTCAAGCCGGACACGGGCGCGGGCAATTTCGTCAAGGTGCCGCAGCGCATCGCGGTGCGCATCGTGCTCGATCCCGGCCAGAAGGCGGCGAAGCGTCTTGGGCCCGGCATGTCGGTGGTCGCCACCGTCCACACCGGGGAGTGAGGCCGATGCGCAGTCCCCTGATCGCCGCGCTCGCTGGCGCGCTGCTGCTTTCCGCCTGCGCTCCGGCATTGCAGGACGCCCCGCCAGGCGCATCGGTTGCGTCCCCGATCGCGTGGCGCACGCAGCTGGGCGTGACCGCTCCCGTCGAAGCGCAGTGGTGGCAGGCCTTTGGCGACCCGCAGCTGTCCGCGCTGGTCGAGAAGGCGCGCGCCAACAATCCCGATGTGCAGATCGCTGCAGCCAGGGTCGAGGAAGCGCGCGCCACCGAGCGCGGTTCGCGCGGGCTGTTGCTGCCCTCGCTCGGCATCGGGGTCGATGGCGCGGTGCGGCGCGAGGTCTCGCCCTTCGGCCAGGGGCTCGATTCCGTCGTGGCGCAGCCGGCCTTCCGCGCGAGCTACGAGCTCGACCTGTTCGGCAAGAATGCCGCGCGGGTCGATGCGGCCCGCGCCAATCTCGCGGCGAGCGAGGCCAGCGAAGAGGCAGCCAGGCTCTCCGTCGCTGCCGCCACGGCGACGGGCTATATCACGCTGCTCGCGCTCGATGCGCGGCGGGTGGTACTCGACGAGACGGTGGCGTCGCGGCAGCAGGCGCTGAAATTTGCGCGTGACCGGGCGGAGGTCGGCTATACCTCGCAGCTCGAGCTGCGCCAGGCCGAAGCCGAATATCAGGCGGCGGTCCAGTTGGTGCCGCAGCTCAAGGCGCAGATTGCACGGCAGGAAAATGCGCTGGCGGTGCTGACCGGCGAGCTGCCGACGGCGATCGAACGCGGCGGTACCTTGTCCGGCTTGCGCCTGCCTGCGGCACCTGCGACCTTGCCCTCCGAGCTTCTCCGCCGCCGCCCCGACATCGCGGCAGCCGAATATCGCATCGCCGCTGCCGATGCGCAGATGCGCGTGGCGCGCGCGCAGTTCATGCCGTCGATCAACCTGGGTGCGAGCGCCGGGCTCGCCCTGTCGGACCTGCTCGCCGATCCGGTCAGCCTGTGGTCGCTCGGCGGCAGCATCCTCGCGCCGATCTTCCAGGGCGGTCGCCTCACCGCACAGCTCGAAGGCGCGACCGCGCAGCGCGATCAGGCCGCCTGGGCCTATCGCTCGGCAGCGCTCAATGCGTTCCGCGAGGTCGAGGACCGCATGGCCGTGCTCGCCAACCTGACCGAACAGGAACGAGCGCTCCAGGCCCAGCGGTTCGCCGTCGCGGACGCCTTGCGCCACGCGTCCAACCGATACCGGGCGGGATACACCGCCTATATCGAGCAGGTCGATGCCCAGCGCGCGCTCTTGAGCGTCGATCTTTCGTTGATACAGACCAAGGTCGATGAGCTCACCACGCTGGTCGGCCTGTACCAGGCCGTGGGTGGCGCGCCAGGCTAGCCCGGCGCTGCCGATAACAATGCGAACAGGGGCGCAGGCATGCTTTCGAGCCTTTTTCGGCCACCGGACGAAGCGCGACTTCGTGCTTGCATTGTCGGTTCGGGGCCCGCTTCGCCAACTCGCGTTCGGGCATGCGCGGAGCCTGCGCCGTCCTGCAACAGCTTCATGACGGCCACGCCAGGCCGCAGCGGAATGCGGTCGCCGTATGCCTGACCCCGCCAGGCGAACTGGTATCTCTGTGTCAGGAAAACCGCAGAACGCAGCCATTCTTGGCACCGTCTGGGATGCTATGAAAAAGCATCCGTGGTGACCCCTACGGGAATCGAACCCGTGTTTCAGCCGTGGAGCTGCAAACACCCCAGTTTCTCGAGCTTTGAGACCACGAAAATGTGCGGGAGCAGTCCAATGTTGTTCAATGTCGTCTACGCCGCTGGTGCGAAAAGTGCGGGGTTCTGGAAGCACCGGTTGACGGTTCGTCCCGTGAAAAAATGAGCTGGTTAACGCTGGTTTGATGACGAAATGGCTTCCTCGATCAGCTCACGCCAGTCTAAGCAGAGCGCCTGCGTCACGTTGATAAATTCGATCACGTCCAGGCGTCTCTCCAGCGATTCATATTTCGACACGAACTGCTGTGACCGACCAAGTGCACTAGCCAACTCCGTCTGGGTCAGCCCAGCAGAACGTCGTCCTGCTCGGAGCCCTTCAACCAACGCACGGTAGGAGGCATCCTGGATGCTTTTGATAGCCAAAATCGCGCTCCGCATCTACGTGGCGCGAGCTATCGGCACTATTGGATTTACCCCAAAATGGGGTATGGGTGCTGGTGGGCAGGAGAAAATGTATGCGTCGTGTCACCTTGTTGCTTGAGCTCGTGGAAGATGAAGCAGAGCTAGTAACCTCCGCTGTCTCGGCGACCAGCGTCCGATTTGCCGGACTGACTCTCGAAGAGATCCTGCGCATGGGCACTGAAGGCGCAGCGTCTCAAGGGCGTGACATAACCCTTCAGCACCATGCTGTTTCGGATGGCGCCCAATATCAGGGTGGCATGCGCCACACTCTGATGCAGCTGAAATGACATCTCGCAATGGGTGTCGAGAAAGACCCTGAAGACGAAACACCCAGCGCGCTCGCCGCTCGGTGGAGATATGTCCGTCTGCCTGAGCCCCGATTCTTCGACCAGGCTACGGCAGCGGCATATCTCGGAATTAGCGAACGCCTTTTCGAGGCGCAGTGGAAGAAATACAACCTTCCATACCCGCGCAAAATTGGGCGTCGATGCCTTTGGGACCGCAAAGTGTTGGATCAATGGGCCGACGCTGTGTCAGGTATCAACCAGGCCGACGGCAAGGCCGATGACGACAAAGCAGCCAGCTACTGCACTTACGACCCATATATGTCGCCGCCATTTCCGAGAAAGAAGAGACGCAGGCGAATGTGATCTGCTGCAACATGCTATTCCAGCCGTCTCTCTTCGTGCTTTCACCGCAGTAATCTGCCTGGAAGAGGCGGAGCGCGACGGCCATGCATCCGAGCACCGCGCGAGCAGGAAAAGACTGAATGCAAGACTGAAGGGTGAGTGAGCGTTGAGGCGAGACAAAAAATGACAAAATTGCAGACAGGAGCGGGACGAAGCTATTGACCGATGCGCCGATTCGGACCATAAATGAAGAAAGCCCCGACTCGCCTTTAGGGAGTCGAGGCTTTCATATTCGGCCCAGCATCTGATTTCCCCGTCGTAGCTGGATCGACCGTTTAAGGACCTGTCTCATGCCCGATCACCTCGATTCGGTCAAGGCTCTCGCTCGCAGTTTTCGTAAGTGGGCGGCTGAAGCCGTCGACGCTAAACCCGACACAGCTAAGAGCCACACCTCGCGCGCCGAAGCCTTGGAAGCGCTGGTCGTGGAAGTAGAGGACGCGCGGCACCGCTTGAGGCCACTGACGACAGAGTATGGCGACATTTCCGACCTGCCGCCGAGTGTAGTTGCAGAACTGAACCTGACGAAAATCGATGAGCTCGAACAACAGATGCGCGACATCGTCGCTTCAGGCGACGGAGCAGAGGTGGGCCTTGACCCGATCATCATCGAGCTTTGGCGGCGGCATAAAGTCTCTCAGCCCCGCAGGTTCATCATGAACAAGCTTTACCGCATGGCCCAGAAGGGCATCATCCAGTCCGTTGAGGGACGCAAAGGTGTCTACATGGTGCCGAAGAAGCGCCCCATTTTCGGCAGTTGGGATGACGACCTCAACTCCGACGTGCCCTTCTGATGTGCGAACGCCCCACCATTGTTGGCGGGGCGTTCATCGTATGGGCCTAGCATAGTGCGGGAGAGCGACTTCCCATCTCCACTCCCGAGGGTGCAAGTCCCTCTAGGTCCACCACTCCTCGTTGCCGAGAAGGCCTACATAGTGATATGTTCCCTTCTCGGCAACAAGGACTAATTTATGGTTGACGCGGTCCCGCACGCCGCATCGCTTTGCAAGAAGTCAAAGCAGACCTTCGAGTCCAGCCCGCTGATCGCTGCGGTTCTCCTGGATGACTCGGCTGACTTCATAAACCCGGGGCGGGTGCTGGAGGTTTCGAAGTGAAGCCTGACTGGGGTGCGTGGGGCATAGCGCGTCTACTTTGCTTCGCCCAGATTGGCTTGGTTGCCTGCGCTGTATTCATCGGCAAACCTCAAGAGGCGCTCGGTGTGTCACTGATCTTGCCGATGTTCGTGTTACTGTGCCTGCGCAACCTCAAGCCGCCTGAGGCATAGCCCTTCTGAGGCTGGCTCGCGTTTCTCCTAATACCTCACTTGATCGTCACCAGAAATGATCGGGCAACGCGCGCTAAGAAATTGCTGTTCCGCGACCTCAAACCCGTGCTTTCGCCCTGCACGGCTAATGTGATAACTTCGTAACCGACGCAATGGTGCGAAGCAGGCGGCTAAGTGATTGAAAAGCAAAGGAAAAATCAGAGAATGTCGCGCCTGGACACTCAAAAGTGTCGAAAACACAGCGCATTAGGCCGCACTGGACCTACATGGTTAGGACATCCCTATGTCCTAACCGCCTCGTCAAAAACCGAAAAAATCGTTTAAAAACAAGGTGGTGACCCCTACGGGAATCGAACCCGTGTTTCAGCCGTGAAAGGGCCGCGTCCTAACCGCTAGACGAAGGGGCCATCTGTGCGGGAAGCGCCCCTCTAAGCAGTTGCCTTCGTGCAGTCAAGCGCCCGTTTCCGGTTTTTTTGGCATTTTCAGAAATCGACCGGGGCGAGGTCGTCGACATGCATTTCGGCGGCGTGATTGCCGTTCCAGCTGTCGATCTTCACCCGGCCCGCGAGCCAGAAACGCCGGTCGCGCGGGGCGCCGAGCAGCGCCTGGCCGAGCGGGGTATCGACGCTGCGGAACGCCATCGCCTTGAACGATGCGCCGTCGTCACCTGCCGCGATCGCGCGGACATGCGTGGTGCCGACGACGTCGCAGCGCACGATTCGCACCGGGCCGGTGGCGAGGCGCGGGGCGGGCCAGCCCATGCCATAGGGCCCCGCCGCCTCCATGCGCTCGACCAGATCGGGGGTGAGCCCGCGCGGCGCGACCAGCGCATCGACCAGCAGCCGCGCCGCGCCCGATGCGGCAGCGACGGGGGCGGCGAGCCGTTCTTCCAGAAATTCGCCGAATCGGTCGAGCAGGTCGGCGTTGATCGTCAGCCCCGCCGCCATCGCATGGCCGCCGCCCGCGACGAGCAGCCCGGCATCCTTGGCCGCGATGATCGCCGCGCCCAGATCGACGCCGGGGATCGAGCGGCCCGATCCCTTGCCGATGCCTGCCTCGTCGAGCGCGATGACCAGCGAGGGGCGGCCCGTCTTCTCCTTGATCCGCCCCGCGACGATGCCGATGACACCGGGATGCCAGGCACGGCGCGCGAGCACCGCGACGGCGCGGTTGTGCTGCGCGGCGAGCAGGGCTTCCGCTTCCTCCTGCACCATCGCCTCGATCGCACGGCGCTCGTCGTTGAGACGCGATAGCTCGGCGGCGATCGCGCGCGCCTCGCTCTCGTCCTCGGTGGTCAGCAGCCGCACGCCCAGGTCCGCCGACCCGACGCGGCCGCCGGCATTGATGCGCGGACCCAGCGCAAAGCCGAGGTCCGAGCAGACCGGCGAGCGGGTGAGGCGGCTGGCCTCGATCAACGCGGCCATGCCGATATTGCGCCTGCGGCCCATGATCTTCAGCCCCTGCGCGACGAAGGCGCGATTGAGGCCCTTCAACTGCGCGACATCGGCAACGGTGCCCAGGGCCACCAGATCGAGCAGCTCCATCAGCGCGGGCTCGGCCCGGTTCGCGAAATAGCCTTGCGCGCGCAGCGTGCGCACCACCGCTGCAGCGAGCAGAAAGGCGACGCCGACAGCGGCGAGATGGCCGTGCGATGCCGCCTCGTCCTCCTCGTCGAGCCGGTTGGGATTGACCAGCGCAAAGGCCCGCGGCAGCTCGGCGGCGCATTTGTGATGGTCGACGACGACGACATCGACGCCTGCCTCGTGCGCCATCTGCAGCGCCTCATAGGCCATCGCGCCACAATCGACGGTGACGATCAAGGTCGACCCGTCCTGAGCGAGTTTGGTGAGTGCCGCGCCCGACGGGCCATAGCCTTCCATCAGTCGGTCGGGGATATAGGCCCCGGCGTCCAAGCCCAGATCGCGCAGCAGCCGGATCAGCAGCGCCGCGCTGGTCGCACCGTCGACGTCGTAATCGCCATAGATGGTCACCTTCTCGCGCGCGATCACCGCTTGCGCGAGCCGGTCGGCGGCATTGTCCATGTCGCGGAAGATCGACGGATCGGGCATGAAGCCGCGGATCGTGGGCGCGCGGTGGCGATCGAGATCGTCGCGCGGCACGCCGCGACTGAGCAGCAGCAACGACACCAGGTCGTCGGGCTCGAGGTCCGCATCGCGCCGGTCGCCTTCCGCGCCGCGCCAGTGCCAGGGCTGTCCGGTGAGCGATCGGGTGATGCCGAGAACGGGATCGGGATGGAGCGTGGCCATGGCCTCTCTCTAGCGGGCGCGATTCCGCTTGGCGAGGGTGTGCTGCATCGAAAGGGCTGGATTGCCGGGGGCTGGGCACTATCAAGGTGGGATGACCGAACGGCCGACCCTGCTGATCGTCTGGCACAGCCGCACCGGCGCTTCGCAGGCGATGGCGGAAGCGGCGGCGGCAGCGGCGCGCGACGAATGCGCGGTGCGGCTGGTCGCAGCAGAGCAGGCCGGGCCCGAAGACATGCTCGCGGCGTCGGGCTATCTGTTCGTCTGCCCGGAGAATCTCGCCAGCATGTCCGGCGCGATGAAGGAGTTCTTCGATCGCTGCTATTACCCGCTGCTGGGGCGGATCGAGGGGCGGCCTTATGCGGCAATGGTCGCGGCGGGATCGGACGGGACAGGCGCGGTGCGGCAGATCGAGCGGATCGCGACCGGATGGCGGTTGAAGCGGATTGCCGACAGCCTGATCGTCTGTACGCACGCGCAAACGCCCGAAGCCATTGCCGCGCCCAAGCATCCAGGCGAGGCTGCCCTGGCCCCGTGCGGCGAATTGGGCGCGATGTTCGGGGCAGGGCTGGCCATGGGCATTTTCTGACCTTAAGTGTTTGCATCTGAAACGAGATTTAGGTCCATTCCAGGGGAGAATCGCATGCTTTTCCGTTCGTCGCTGCTGGCCGTCGCCGCGCTCATCGCCGTTCCCGCCGCCGCGCAGCAGGCGCCCGTACAGACGCGCCAGGTCGGCACGGCGCGGCTCGAAAATGTGCCCGAGATTCCGCAGGACGTGCGTGACGCGGTGCAGCGCTACCAGAATTATCGCGAGGCGCGGTTCCAGGACTGGCTGCCCGATGGATCGATGCTGATCACCACGCGCTTCGGGTCGACCTTCCAGGTGCATCATGTGCCTGCCCCCGGCGCGGCGCGGCGGCAGCTGACCTATTATGGCGAGCCCGTCGGCGGCGCGAAGACCGTGCCCGGCCAGAAGCGTTTCGTGCTCACCCGCGATACCGGCGGCGACGAATGGTTCCAGCTGTTCGTCCGCGATCTCGATGGCATCGCCCAGCCGCTGACCGAGCCGGTGACGCGCAACCAGGCACCGGTCTTCGCCAAGGATGGCAGCCTGCTCGTCTGGTCGCGCGCCACCAAGGGATCGGCCGATTATGCGATCATGGCCGCCGACCCTGCGGATCCGAAGAGCCGTCGCCTGGTCTGGCAAGGCGCCGGCGCGGTCGGCCCGCAGGACATCAGCGCGGACAAGGCGACGGTGCTGCTCGCCAAGGGCATTTCGAACCGCGAAAACCATCTGATGCTGCTCGACATGGTCAGCGGCAGGGTCACCCCGCTCGACTGGTCGGTCAAGGCGAAGGCGCGGTTCGAGGACCCGCGCTTCATCGAGGGCGGCAAGGCGATCGTCGCGATCACCAATGCGGGCACCGACACGCGGCGGCTGGTGCGGATCGACACGGCCACGGGCAAGATGACCGCGCTGTCGCGCGAGCCGGGCTGGGATGTCGAGGCCTATGACCTGTCGCCCGATGACCGCACGATCGCCTACACGCTCAACGAGGACGGCTATTCGCGCGTGATTCTGATGCCGCTGGCGGGCGGCGCGGGAATGTCGCCGCAGCTGCCGCGCGGGGTGGTGACAGCCTTGTCCTTCTCGCCCGACGGCGGCAAGCTGGCGGTGGGCCTGACCAATGCGACCACCGCAGGCGATGTCTGGACGGTTGAGCTCGGCAATCAGGCGATCACCCGCTGGACCCAGTCCGAGCCGGGCGAGCTCGATCCCGCGAAGCTGGTTGAGCCGCAGCTGGTGCGCTTCACCAGCTTTGACGGGCTGACCGTCCCCGCCTTTGTCTATCGCCCGAAGAACGCCGCGCCCGATGCCAAGCTGCCGGTGATCATCGACATCCATGGCGGACCCGAGGCACAGACGCGCCCGAGCTGGAATCCCGGCGCGCAATATTTTGCCGATGTGCTGGGCGCGGTGGTCATCCTGCCCAATGTGCGCGGCTCGGACGGCTATGGCACCAAATATCTCAACCTCGACAACGGCCCGCTGCGCGAGGACAGCGTCAAGGATATCGGCGCGCTGATCGACTGGGCGGGCAAGCAGCCGGGCATGGATGCGAAGCGCATCGCAGTCTACGGCCAGTCCTATGGCGGTTACATGTCGCTCGCCAGCATGACCTTCTATTCGGACAAGCTGGTCGGCGGGGTCGAGCGCTATGGCATCAGCGACTTCATCAGCTTCATGGCCAATACCGAAGCCTATCGCCGCGACAACCGCCGCGCCGAATATGGCGACGAGCGCGACCCCAAGATGCGCGCGGTGTTCGAGCGGATCGCGCCGCTCAAGAATGTCGGCAAGATCACCAAGCCGATGCTGGTGATGCAGGGCGCGAACGATCCGCGCGTGCCGCAGTCGGAGTCCGACCAGGTGGTCGCCGCGCTCCGCTCGAACGGGGTGGAGACCTGGTACGTGCTCTATGCCGATGAGGGCCATGGCTTTCTGAAAAAGGCGAACAACGATCTGCGCCGCGAGGTCGAGACGGTGTTCCTGAGGAGGCTGTTCGCGCAATGAGGACGTTCTTCGATCCGCGCCAGCATGATCATGCGCCCGCGATGGAGCTGCATAACGGGGCCTATGTGCCCTATGCCGAGCATCGCGGGCGGATGGAGAATGTGCTCGAAGCGCTGGGCGAGGTCGAGGCGCCGCGCGACTACGGGATCGAGCCGATCCGCCGGGTGCATCGCGACAATTATCTCGAGTTCCTCCAGACCGCGCATCCGCGCTGGGTCGAGGCGGGGCGCCAGGGCGATGCGCATGGCTATGCCTGGCCGGTGGTGGGGCGGCGTCCGCTCAAGCTGAACCGGATCGACGCCGATCTCGGCCAGTTCAGCTTCGATGCCTCCAGCCCGATCAGCGCCGGAACCTGGTCCAGCGCCTATTGGGCGGCGCAGTCCGCGCTGGCGGCGACCGAGGCGGTGCTGGGCGGCGATCGCGCGGCCTTCGCGCTGTGCCGCCCGCCCGGCCATCATTGCGGGGCGGATTATCTCGGCGGCTATTGCTTCATCAACAATGTCGCTGTGGCGGCCGAGGCGGCCATCGCGGCGGGCCGGAAGCGCGTCGCGATCCTCGATGTGGATTATCATCACGGCAACGGCACGCAGGACATATTCTACGATCGCGGCGACGTGCTGTTCGTCTCGATCCATGCCGATCCTGCGACCGACTATCCGTTCTTCTGGGGCCATGCCGACGAACGCGGCGAGGGGGCAGGCGAGGGCGCGAATCTCAACCTGCCGCTGCCGCGCGGGACCGACCTTGCAGCCTATCGGGCGACACTCGAGACGGGGCTGGCCGCGATCCGCGCTTTCGGCGCGGACATGCTGTGCGTATCGTTCGGCGCGGATACCTTTGCCGGCGACCCGATCTCGCAATTCGCGCTGCAGACGGCGGATTACACCCCCATCGCGCGCTCGATCTCCGCGCTCGATCTGCCGACGGTGATCGTGATGGAAGGCGGCTACGCGGTGGACGCGCTCGGCGCGAACGTCGCGGCGTTTCTGGCGGGGTTTGGATAGGCGGGTGTTGGCGCGCGGCCTTCGACAAGCTTAGGCTGAGCGGGTCTGGGGGCTCTCCCGCCTATGAGGATGCTTGCACAACCTCCGCTCAGCCTGAGCCTGTCGAAGGCCCCGCGAGAGGGTTGCCGCTACCCCCCCTTCTTCGCTTTGCGATAGGGCACGAACTCGCTCAGCGCGCAGCTGCCGAGGGGCACGTTGATGCGCAGGTCCTGGACCAGCACGATGTCGCCCGAGCACAGGCGGCCGATCGGGGTCTGCGAGATCATCGTGTTGTCGCGCGCGCGGGGGCAGCCGAGATAGGGCGTGTTGACGTACACCACCGAGCCGTCGTCATAGAGCAGCACATCGTCGCTCGCGGCGGTCGAGCGGCGCAGGCGGGTGCGCGGGATGCACGAGACGGGGTCGCCCGCCACTCGCTCCTTGAGATAGTTGTTCGCGAGCTTCTGGCCGCGCTCGTCGAGATTCGCGATCGCAGCGGCGGTGCGCGCGCGGATGTCCGCGTCGCGGCTGTCCGATGCGACCAGCGGGGTGGCGCAGGCGAGCGCGGCGAGGCTGAGCAAGATGGGCATGGTGCGCATGGTCGTCATCCTATTGTTCGGCCCCCGAAGCCAGACAGTATAACCCAGCCCGCCGCGCGTCGCCAGCGGCTTACCAGCTGCCGGTATTGGGCATCGAGACCCAGGGCTCGGCCGGCTCGAGATGGCCTTCCTGCAGCAGTTCGACCGAGATGCCGTCGGGGCTGCGCACGAACGCCATATGCCCGTCGCGCGGCGGGCGGTTGATCGTCACGCCCGCATCCATCAGCCGCTGGCAGGTCTCGTAGACATTCTCCACCCGATAGGCGAGATGGCCGAAATTGCGCCCGCCGGTATATTCTTCCGGGTCCCAGTTGTGCGTCAGCTCGACCTCGGCCACGCCCTCCTGACCGGGCGCGGCGAGGAAGATCAGCGTGAAGCGGCCCTGCTCGCTGGAGAAGCGGCGGACTTCCTTGAGGCCGATCAGCTCGAAAAACTTGATCGTCGCATCGGGATCGGTGACGCGGATCATCGTGTGGAGATATTTGGTCATTATACTGGCCTCAATTCATCGCAGTTAAGACACGGTTCATCGCAGCTCGGCTAATCGATCCATCGTGTCGTCGGGGGTGGATGTGCCCCGCAGATATAGGCGGCACGCATCGCATTGGAAGGACTTTCAGACATGGTTGATGGTGGGGGATCGGACGGATCGGGCAAGCGCGGCTGGGTGCGCGACAATGTGTTTCTCGCCGGTGCCGGGATACTGGCGATCGGCATGGTGGCGGGCGGCTATCTGCTCGGCGACGGCCTGTTGCGCGCCAAGCAGGCGGACCGCTCGGTGACCGTGCGCGGCCTTGCCGAGAAGGACGTGACCGCGGACCTTGCCACCTGGACGATCGCCTATTCGGCCCAGGCCGACGATCTGGCGAGCGCACAGGCGGATATTGATGCCGATACCAAGGCGCTGCGCGGCTTCTTCACCGAGCTCGGCTTTGATGGCGACGCGCTGCAGCCCACGGGCGCGAACGTCTCGCAGTTCAACAACAATTACGGATCGACCACGTACACCATCCGCCAGCGCATGTCGCTGCGCACCAACGACATCAAGAAGGCGCAGGCTGCGGTGAAGCGCCAGTTCGACCTGATCCGGCGCGGTGTCGTGCTCGAGGAAGGATCGGGCATGGCGTACAGCTTCACCAAGCTCAATGACATCAAGCCCAAGATGGTGGCCGAAGCGACCAAGGATGCGCGTGCCTCGGCCGAGCAGTTCGCCAAGGACAGCGGCACCGATGTCGGCGGGATCAAGAGCGCGACCCAGGGCTATTTCTCGGTCGAATCGCGCGATGGCGAGAGCGGTGGCGGCTGGGGCGTCAGCGACACGCCGTACAAGAAGGTCCGCGTGGTGACGACCGTGGATTTCTACCTGGATTGATCATTGCTCTCCCCTCCCCCTGGGGAGGGGAGAGGCCTAGGGCTTCGCGGTGGTCTCTGCCGTCTCTGCCTCGGCCCGGTCGAGCTCGCTCAGATGGCCGCGCGCGGTGCGCGCTATCGGCCCCTCGGGGCGGATCTCGATCGCCTGGGTCCAGTTTCGTCGGGCGACGTCGTATTTGCCCGCGCTCGCCGCGATATTGCCCGCCTCGAGCGCGACTTCGGGGTCGCGCGGGGCGAGCCGCGCGGCGATGTCTATATCCGCCTGCGCGCGCTCGAGCTTGCCCAGCCGGCGCGCCAGCGTCGCCGAGAGCAGCCAGGCGAGCGGGTCCTCGGGCGCGAGCTTGTGCGCCTCGGCCAGCGCGATCTCCGCCGCGTCGGTCTGGCCCGCCACCACCAGCGCGCGTGCGCGGTCGAGATGCAGTTCGCCCAGCAGCAGCCCCTGCGCCACGCCCTGTGCCATCGCGGCATCGAAATAGGTCAGCGCCTTGTCGGCATCGCCGGTCGCGAGCATGGCATTGCCCGCCTGGGTCCAGAGGTTCGCGGCGCGCTTGTCGCGAGCCAGCTCGGCATCGCGCGCGGCGGAAACAAACGCGTCGGCCGCGGCGGCCCAGCGCCCTTCCTTCGCATAGGCAAAGCCCAGGCAATGGCGCGCGAAATATCCGCCGCCCGCGATCAGCCATTCGTTGGCCGCGACGATCCCGCTCGACGGATCGTCGGTCGCCATGTCCATGCACGCGTCGAAGCGCGCCTCGTCGGCGAGCGGCGCGGCAAAGGCGGGGGCGGTGGGCCCCGGTGGCGGCGCATCGCTCGGCGCCGTTGACGGGGCGGGCAGCGGCGCGGGCGCATTGGCATCGGCCGGGCCGACCTGGATCGCCGAAAGCAGCAACAGCACGGGGGTGAGCATCATCGTCATGGCGGCTCCTGTGGCGCGCGCGACCTTAACCGGCGCTGGCTGGCTGGCGCGCGGCGGCGGCGATCGCGGCGGCAAAGGCCTTGCCGCCATCCTGGGTGCGGTCGAGCGACAGCCAGGGTTCGATCAGCTCGATCTCCATCAGGGCATAGCCGCCCCGCCCGTCGCCCACCATGTCGATCCGCGCATAAAGCAGCTCGGCATCGATCGCCTCGAGCGTCGCCAGCGCGAGATCGCGCGCGGCGGCAGGCGGGTGGACCGCTTGCGACTGGCCGCCGAACTGGCCCTGCACGCGGAAATCGCCGCTCTTCGGGCGCTTGAGGATCGCATGCGCAAACTCGCCCGCCAGCCAGAACAGCGAATATTCGCCCTCGCTGGCGATCGACGGCATCATCGGCTGCACCAGCATCGCCTCGCCCAGTGCCTCGGGTGGGCAGGGGGCGCCATCGCGCAGCAGCCAGGTATGGTCTGACCCGGCAGAAACCGGCGGCTTGACGACCAGATCGGCGGTGCCGAAAGCGGCGCGCGCATCGTCCAGCGCCGCCGGGTCCAGCCGCTCGTGGAAGCGCGTCGGAACGATCGCGACCCCGCGCTGCGCCAGCTCGAGAAGATAGCGTTTGTCGGTATTCCAGCGCAGCACCTCGAGCGGGTTGAGGAAGCGCACGCCGTGCCAGCGGTCCAGCTGCTCGCGCCAGCGCGACAACGCGCGATGATAGCCCCAGGCCATCAGCGGCAGCACCAGATCGGCCTCGATCGGCGCGGTGTCGGTCCAGGCGCGCCATTCGACCGTCAGGCCATGCGCGGCGAGCAGCGGTTCGATCACCACCGCCTGGTCCTGCCAGTCGTCATAGCGGGTGAGGTCGGCGTCGTCGGGAATCAGGATGCAGATGCGCATGGACATGGCCTGGCTGGGGAAGGGGACGGGTTGCGGATCGGGCTTGATCGCTCCGCCCTTTCCGGTCAACAGTTGCGGGCATGACCGATCCCGCGCCCGTAATCCAGAGCCTGTTTGCCGGGCTGCCGATCTTCATGCTGCATCTGGGTACGGCCACCGTCGCCTGGGCGCTCGCGCTGGCGCTGTACATGTGGATCACACTACACAAGGAATTCGCGCTGATCCGCGCGGGCAATGTCTCGGCGGCGGTGTCGCTCGGCGGTGCGGCGCTGGGACTCGCGCTGCCACTCGCCTTCTGCCTCGCGGCCTCGGTCAATGTCTGGGATGTGCTGATCTGGGGCAGCGTGACGCTGATCCTGCAACTCATCGCGTTCCGCGCGGTCGATCTGCTGATCGGCAATCTGTCGAAGCGGATCGAGGAGGACCAGCTCGCTGCCGCGATTTTCCTGGCCATGACGAAGATCGCGCTGGCGGCGCTCAACGCGGCTGCGGTTGCCGGATAAGCGAATGGCGGAGCCGCTTGCGCGGCCCCGCCATCGGCTTTCGAACGCGATCGATCAGAAGCGGAACGCGGTGGTCACGCGGATCGAGTGGAATTCGAAATTCGGGTCGCTGCGGCGCATGTCGGTCTGTCCCGAGCGCAGCAGGAACGGGTTGGTCGCAGGCGCGGTGCCCGGGCCGACGTTCACGACATAGTCGTCATTGGTGTAGGTGTTGTAGAGATATTCGAGGCCGATGCTCATGTTCGGAGCAATCTTGGCTTCGACACCGCCACCAGCCTGCCAGCCCCACGACCAGTCCTTGCCGTTGCGCGGGGTGAAGGCATTGGCGCCGTTCGTGGTGCGGAAGCTGTTGTCGATCCGGCCATAGCTGGCGCCGCCGGTACCGTAGAACAGGATGCCGCCGCCCGGGGTGTAACCGGCACGAGCGCGCGCCGAGATGGCGTAATCGAGCTCACGCGTGAACACGTAGTTGGCCGGGGTCGAGCTGAAGGCGGTGACCGAATCCTTGGCCTCCGAACGGCTGCCTTCGACCAGCGCGCCGATCACGAAATTGCCATAGCGCTTGTCGGCGCCGATGCGGATACCGTATTCGATATCGTTCTGATCCTGGCGGCAGCCATCAGCGGCCAGAGCGGTACGCGCCGAGCCGCGGCAGAAGCCGGGTGCGAAGGCATTGGCGCCGGCGGCGGTGCGAACGGTGTCGGAATAATCACCATCGACATTGGTGTCGAACGTGACGCCTTCACCACGCGGGCTCGACTGAGCCGAATAGCCGAAATGGCCGCCGACATAGACGCCGTCGAAATCGGTGTCTTCCTTCACCGTCTGGGCGAAGGCGGGCGTGGCCAGCATGGCGACGGCAATGGCCGAAACGGCCGAGAATTTGATGGGGGTCTTCATGTTTTCGCGTCCTTGCTTTTTGGTATTCAGACGGATGCCAAACCTATCGGAGTGGCACCTGGTTCCGCGCTTTTATAATTTGTGACGTGTCTGTTGTCTTTTTGTCACATTATGTTGGCGGCTGCGATCGAGCTGAACGTTGGATTAACACATCTGTAGAGAGATGTTCATAATGCCGGTTCAGCTTGATTGCGTGCAGGGTATTCTCATCTGTTACGAAAAACTCATCGCGGCAGCTTGATTCTGTCTGTCGCGCGACTAGCCTCGTAATTATGCATTACCCCGCCTTTGGTTCCCGCTGTCGGGCCCGCCGATGAGCAAGTCCGGCCGCTCCAACCGCCGCGGCTGCCTGCCCTGGATACTGGGGGCGGTGCTGCTGCTCGTCTGGTTCGGCGGCGATGAAGACGAATGGGGCGATGCGCCGCTCAGCGTCGAGCAGTTCGATCCGCGCAGCCCGCGCCGCCCGATGCCCGATATCGGCGAGAGTTTCGTCATCGCCGATCCCGGCCCGCAACAGGACAGCCAGGGTACCGCCTTTGCGGTCGATCGCGACGGCACCTGGCTGACGGCACAGCATGTCACGCATGGCTGCGACCGGATCGGACTGGTGGCCGAGGACGGGATCGACGCGATCAGCGACGTCATCGAAAGCGGCGAGGCCGATGCGTCGGTCATCCGCCAGGGGCCTTTGCCTGAATTCGCGCTCGCGCTGACCGAAGAGCTGCCCGAGGAGGGCGCCTTCGGCTATCATATGGGCTTTCCCGCGGGCAATCCGGCGGTGGTGGTCTCGCGCTTTCTCGGTGCTGCCTTTGCCTCGCGCGGCGGACCCGGCGGGCAGAGCGAACCGATCCTCGCCTGGGCCGAGGGCGACCGGCTGCCCAGCTTCGATGGACCGCTCAGCGGCATCAGCGGCGGGCCGACCTTCGATGAGCAGGGGCGCGTGGTCGGGGTCAATGCCGCGTCCACCCCGCGCCGGGGCCGCGTGCTGACCACCGATCCGCTGGCGATCCTGCGGCTGGTCGTCGCCAGCGCGGCGGTCGACGATTCCGGCGAGGTGGCCGATCTTTCCAGCCCGGATCGGGCGGTTCGGCTATTCCAGGCGCTGCTCGACCGGGGGATCATCCGGCAGGTCTATTGCGATGTCCGCTAGGGCTGGCTAAAGGCGCGGCACGAATTTGCCAGAACGGACCCCATGATGACCGAGACCCCGGAAACCCCCGAACAGACCCCCGCCGCTGCGACTGGCGCTGCGGACGTGCCGCCGGACCGGCTCGCGATCAATCCGCGCAGCCCCCATTTCGATGCCGATCTGCTGGGCCGCGGCATCGGCATCCGCTTCAAGGGCGTCGAGAAGAACAATGTCGAGGAATATTGCATTTCCGAAGGCTGGATCCGGGTGCAGGCGGGCAAGACGATGGACCGCAAGGGCCAGCCGCTGACGCTGAAGCTGAGCGGCCCGGTCGAAGCCTGGTACAAGGATCTGGGCGATGACGCGCCGGTCGCCAGCGCCTGACCGCTGGGGTCAGCTGCCGCTTGAAGCGATCAGATCGCCGATCGGATCGACCGGCAGGCGCGGCACGGGGGCTGACGTGGCCTGCGCCGTCGCCTTGCGCGCCTTTTCCTGCTTCTTCAGATATTTCGCATATTCGCGGCGCTGCTTCTCGATCTGCTTGAGGCGGCGTTTCGCGTCCTTTTCTGCCTGACGCTGCGCCTTGCGTTCTTCGCGGCTGAGCTTGCCCGGCTTGGCCTCGGCAGCGGCCAGCTGCACCGGCGGCACCTGCAACTGGCTCGGCGCGCGCCCCTGCGGGTAGATGAAGCCGTGCACCGGATAGCGGGTGGTTCCGAGCCCGCCGATCGGCGCGTACCAGACGCGCACCTCGCTCCAGTCATTGGCGCTCGAGACATCCTCGGCCAGCACATTGCGCTCGATCTGGCCCTTGCGCCCGTCGATCGGAGACCAGTTGGCGTGGTCGAGCAGCACCCGGCGCTTGTCGATCACCTTGGCGACCGTCGCGACATGACCGAGCTGCATCGAGCGATAGGGCTTGAACGCCATCACCGCGCCCACCGCAGGCCGCTGACCGCGCGCATATTTCCCTTCCGCCTGCTGCCACCAGCTGTGCGCATCGCCATAGATCTGGATGCCGCTGACCTGCCGGGCATAGGGCACGCATTGCAGCAGCGGCGCCTGTGCGTTCGCGGGCGGCGCCGCGATGAACAACGCGGCGGCCATCGCCAGAAGGGGCAAGGGGACAGAGCGGGGGGCCATCGCGGCAAAATTGCGGCAAATTGGTTGACGAAAGGTTTACCCTGCGACGGGTTGACAGACGGTTTCATTTCCATAATATTGGAAATATGGAATCGACGCTCGCCCCTTG
Organism: Blastomonas sp. CACIA14H2; assembly: GCA_000503195.1. GTDB lineage: Bacteria > Pseudomonadota > Alphaproteobacteria > Sphingomonadales > Sphingomonadaceae > Blastomonas. The sequence continues at coordinate 53,935 of AYSC01000019.1, read as the reverse complement.
TTCGCCCCTTTCTCCGTCCGAAGACGTCCGCGCGCTCGACAGCGCTGCGGTCATCGCCGCGCTTGCCGCGCTGGCGCAGGAGCATCGGCTCGCCGCCTTTCGCCTGCTGGTGGAGGCCGGCCCCGAGGGCGTGAGCGCGGGTGACCTGGCAGACCGGCTCGGAATCCCGCGCTCGTCATTGTCCTTCCATCTCAATCAGATGATGCAGGCCGGGCTGATCGTGCAGCGCCGCGAGAGCCGGTCGCTCATCTATTCCGCCGACTTCGCCGCGATGGCAGCGCTGGTCGGCTTCCTCACCGAAAATTGCTGCCGGGGCTCCGGCTGCTGAACCCGCCCATCCAAGGAGAAGACCGATGAAGCGCATGCACGTCCACGCCAAGACCCGCGATCTCGATGGCTCGATCGCCTTCTATTCTGCGATGTTCGGCGCAGAGCCGACGGTGGTGAAGTCCGATTACGCCAAGTGGCAGCTCGACGATCCGCGCGTGAATTTCGCGATCTCGGTCGCCGGTTGCGGCGCCAGCGAGGGCATCGAGCATCTCGGCATCCAGGCGGAGAACACCGATGAACTGGCCGAGGTCTATGCCGGGCTCGCCAGGGCCGACCAGCCGGTGCTGGAAGAAGGCAAGACCACCTGCTGCTATGCCCGCTCGGAGAAGAGCTGGGTGAAGGACCCCAATGGTATCGTGTGGGAGGCCTTTTACACCGATGGCGAGGCCACCGTCTATGGCGACCCCGGCCCGCTCGCCAAGGGTACGCTGAGCGCGCCCGAAACCACCTGCTGCCCGACAATGTGATCGGGTGCGCGCCATGACCAGCATCCTGTTCCTGTGCACCGGCAACTCGGCGCGCTCGATCCTGGCCGAAGCGCTCGCCAACCATATGGGCGGCGGGCGCCTCCAGGCCCATTCGGCGGGCAGCTTCCCCAAGGAGGCGCCGCATCCGATGGCTTTGCAGGTGCTGGCCGAACGCGGGATCACGGGCGACTTCCGGTCCAAGAGCTGGGACGAATTCGCCGCGCCCGGCGCGCCGCCGATCGATATCGTCATTACCGTGTGCGACAATGCCGCGGGCGAGGTCTGCCCGATCTTCCCCGGTCGCGCGATCAAGGCGCACTGGGGCATTGTCGATCCGGCTGCTGTCGACGGCGAGGGGCAGCGCGCGGCGTTCGAGACCGCGTACGAGCAGATGCGGGCGCGGATCGAGGCGCTGCTCGCATGCGATCTGTCCCAGATCATGTCGCCCGATTTCCCTCCGCTTCTGGCCCGTATCGGCCAGATGAGCGGTGCCACCCCAGGAAAAGAATCGATTGCATGAACCAGAGCGTGACCGCCGAGACCGCTGCGCCGCCAGCGGGGATCGGCTTTTTCGAGAAGTACCTGAGCCTCTGGGTTGCCCTGTGCATCGTCGCGGGAATCGGTCTGGGCGCGCTGATGCCCGGCTTTTTCGCGCTGGTCGCCGCTGCGGAAGTGGCCAACGTCAACCTGCCCGTCGCGGTGCTGATCTGGCTGATGATCATCCCCATGCTGATCCGCATCGATTTCGGCGCGCTGGGCGCGGTCGGGTCGCAATGGCGAGGCATCGGCGTGACCCTGTTCGTCAACTGGGCGGTCAAGCCGTTCACCATGGCGGTGCTCGGCATCATCTTCCTGGAATGGCTTTTCGCCCCGCTGCTGCCGGCAGGCGAAATTCCGTCCTATATCGCCGGGCTGATCCTGCTGGGGGCGGCACCTTGTACCGCGATGGTGTTCGTCTGGTCGAACCTGTGCAACGGCGACGCCAATTTCACGCTCAGCCAGGTGGCGCTCAACGACACGGTGATGCTCGTCGCCTTTGCCCCGATCGTCGGGTTGCTGCTCGGCGTCGCTTCGATCACCATCCCCTGGGACACGCTGTTGCTGTCGGTCGGGCTGTATATCGTCATTCCGCTGATCATCGCGCAGGTTCTCAGGCGCGCGCTGCTGGCCCAGCGGGGCGAAGCGACGCTCGAACGGTTCCTGGGGCGCATCCAGCCGCTGTCGCTGCTCGCGCTGCTGAGCACGCTGGTGCTGCTCTTCGCCTTTCAGGGCGAGACGATCCTCGCCAGCCCGCTGGTGATCCTGCTGCTCGCGGTGCCGATCCTCATCCAGGTCTATTTCATCGCCTTTCTCGCCTATTGGATGAACCGCCAGTTGGGTGTGGCGTGGAATATCGGCGCGCCCTCCTGCCTGATCGGGGCATCGAATTTCTTCGAGCTGGCGGTGGCGGCCGCGATCGCGCTGTTCGGTCTCAACTCGGGCGCGGCGCTCGCGACCGTGGTCGGCGTGCTCGTCGAGGTGCCGGTGATGCTGACCATCGTGGCGATGGTGAAGCGCTCGCGCGGCTGGTACGAGGCGGGCGCGCGGCGGGGGTGACTTGCTCGCGCGACCGGGCGCCCGGTGCCATCGCACTTCGCCGATGACAAAGCCGCGCAAAACGCCTATGCGCCCGGCCATCATGTCCACCCCCATCACGATCCCCGCCCCGCCGAAAGTCGGCATGGTCTCGCTCGGCTGCCCCAAGGCGCTGGTCGATTCCGAACGCATCCTCACCAAGCTGCGCGCCGAGGGCTATCAGATGTCCGGCGATTATGCCGGCGCGGACGTCGTGCTGGTCAACACCTGCGGCTTTCTCGACAGCGCCAAGGAAGAGAGCCTCGAGGCGATCGGCGAGGCGATGGCCGAGAATGGCCGCGTGATCGTGACTGGCTGCATGGGCAACGAGGCCGATGTCATCCGCGCGCGCTTCCCCGACGTGCTCGCGGTCACCGGCGCGCATCAGTATGAGGACGTGGTTCAGGCGGTGCACGATGCCGCTCCGCCGGCGCGCGGCGCGTTCATTGATCTGGTGCCCGAAGGCGGGATCAAGCTGACCCCGCGCCATTACAGCTATCTGAAGATTTCCGAAGGCTGCAACCATCGCTGCTCGTTCTGCATCATCCCCTCGTTGCGCGGCGATCTCGCCAGCCGCCGGATCGATGCGGTGCTGCGCGAGGCGGAAAAGCTGGTGGCAGCGGGCACGCGCGAACTGCTCGTCATCAGCCAGGACACCTCGGCTTATGGCGTCGATACCCGGCACGAGCCACGCGAGTGGAAGGGCCGCCAGGTCCGCGCGCACATGACCGATCTGGCACGCGAACTGGGCGGTCTGCGCACAGCGGAGGGCAAGGGCCCCTGGGTGCGGCTGCATTATGTCTATCCCTATCCGCATGTCGACCAGGTCATTCCGCTGATGGCCGAAGGGCTGCTCACGCCCTATCTCGACATCCCGTTCCAGCACGCCGCGCCCAGCGTGCTCAAGCGCATGAAGCGCCCGGCTAACGAGGCCAAGGTGCTCGACCGGATCAAGGCCTGGCGTCAGATCGCGCCCGATATCACCATCCGCTCGTCGTTCGTCGTCGGCTTTCCCGGCGAGACCGAGGCGGACTTCCAGTATCTGCTCGACTGGCTCGACGAAGCACAGCTCGACCGCGTCGGTGGCTTCCGCTTCGAGCCGGTCGAGGGCGCGGCGGCCAACAGCCTGTCCGATCCGGTGCCCGAAGAGGTGAAGGAAGAACGCTACCAGCGGCTGATGGAAAAGACCGCCGCGATCAGCGCCGCGAAACTCGCCGCCAAGGTCGGCCGCACGCTGCCCGTCATCATCGACGAGGTCGGCGAGCCCGACGAGGAAGACGGCTCGATCGGCGCCACCGGCCGCTCGCAGGCCGACGCGCCCGAGATCGACGGCCATGTGTACCTGCGCGACGTGCCGGAAGGGCTGGAGCCGGGATCGTTCGTCGATGTGCTGGTCGAGGATGCCGACGAGCATGATCTGTACGGGGTGATTGCGGGGTAAGGGCAGCGGCATCGCGCGCCTCGCCGCACTCCACCCCGCTCAGGCTGAGCCTGTCGAAGCCCCCGCGCAGACGATAACCCCAGGCCGCTCTCCGGCGAAAGCCGGAGCCCAGGGGTCCTGAAGCGCTCGCACCTGCCGCCAAAACTGTCTTCGCGGCTTCGCGGCTTCGCGTGAAACTGCTGTTGAAAAGGGTTCACGCGAAGGCGCGAAGCCGCGAAGAGGTCGAATGTCGTCTCAAGGCTCCGTCAAGCGCATCGAGTCGCTCGCAGTACCCTGGTTTCCGGCTTTCGCCGGAAAACGGCGCGATAACAGGAGGTTGGGCAGGGCCTGCCACAACCCGTCATGCTGAACTTGTTTCAGCATCCATCGCGCCCCAACAGCCGAAGCCGCGTGGGGAGAAATGGACCCTGAAACGAGTTCAGGGTGACGATGTGGCTAGCGCGGGGCCTTCGACTGCGCTCAGGCTGAGCGGAGGGAGTGGCGGCTCTGGAGGCTCTCTAGAAAAGCGGCCGTGCTGAAAACGACCCCGCTCCAGACATGAGCCAATTCAAAAGAAGCGACCGTCCTGCAGGTAAATTGAGTCCACGAGTGAAAACACCTGATCGGCTAAAGGCGTGTTTATCACATCGCCTCGCTTCAAGGCTGTGGCAGCCAAGTCTACGCCGCTGAACCGTTCATCCGGATCAACAACCATGAGGGACGGCGTACCGTCATCCAGTTGGCGATGCGCCAATGCAACGCCAAACCGGTCGTATGCGTCGGTGCCCTCGCCCCATTTGCCAATGACAAGGTCGAGGCTGGCTCCCGGTTCGCTGAGGTGCCCGGCTGTCCAGTGGATCCAGTATGCAGCTACGCTCGGGCCGTTTTGGTGATGAACCATCCCCCAGACGCGGCGGCTTTCCTTTCCACAACAATCACAGTGACCGGTGCTTTCACCCATCGTTTCAACTTCGAAAGCAGTGAGGTTGGCGCGGTTGGTCATGCGATCGGAGATAAACTGGCCAGCGGCAGCAAGCCACCCATAACTCGCCGCCAAGGCCCTGACAGCCAGCCCCCAAAACTGGACTTATCCCCCTAAACCGGCAACCCACTCTGCGCCTTCGCTTCCTTGAGCACGAAGCTGGTGCTGATCGCCTTGATCCCCGCGATCGGGCGCAGCTTCGTGTTTGCGAAATCGGCATAGCTGTCGAGGTCGCGGCTGACCACGGTGAGGATATAGTCCGCGCCGCCGGTGACCTGGTGGCAGGCGATGACCTCGTCGAGATCGGCCACCGCAGCCTCGAAGTCTCGCGTCACCGCCTCGCCATGGTCGGCGATCTCGACGCTGACATAGGCGAGCACGCCCAGGCCCAGCGCGCGCCTGCTCAGCCGTGCCGTATAGCCGCGGATGACGCCGTCCGCCTCCAGCCGCCGCACCCGCCGCCAGCAGGGCGAGGCGGACATGCCGACGGTTTCGGCGAGTTCCGCGTTGGTCATGCGGCCGTTGTCCTGCAGCGCGCGCAGGATGCGCATATCTTCTGTGTCCAGATCGATCATGGCAAGGATTTGCCATTTCTGGTATGAAAATGGAAGAAGCTTCTTCCAGCGGCTTGCTCCGGGCAAGAATGAGGCAGGATTTTTCGCTTGGCCGGTGTTATATATCCCGCTCCAGCATTCAACAGGGGAAAGCCATGGAAAGCCTGCTCATCAAGCCCGGTGCTATGGACTATTCGGTCATTCCCGATGTCCCTGCCCAAACCTTCGTCGCGCCGCTGGTGCGCCCGTCGCACCTCGGCGAGGACTGGCTCGAGCCGCAGCAGCGCGCCTACACCTCGGAAGAACATGCCATCTGGGACGATCTGTTCGCGCAGCAGATGGACGTGCTGCCCGGTCGTGCGGCGAGCAGCTTCCTGGCAGGGCTCGACCGGCTCGATCTGGGGCGCGGCGGCGTGCCCGATTTCGGGGCGATGAGCGAGGAATTGCAGGCGATCACCGGCTGGACGGTGGTGCCGGTGCCGATGCTGATTCCCGATCACGTCTTCTTCTATCATCTTGCCAACCGGCGCTTTCCGGCGGGCAATTTCATCCGCTCACGCGAGGAATTCCACTATATCTCCGAGCCGGATGTCTTCCACGACGTGTTCGGCCATGTGCCGATGCTGACCGACCCGGTCTATGCCGATTACATGCAGGAATATGGCCGCGCCGGGTGGAAGGCGCTGGCGTATAACCGGCTGAAGGCGCTGTCCGCGCTCTATTGGTACACGGTCGAATTCGGGCTGATCCGCGAGGCCGACGGCATCAAGGCCTATGGCGCGGGGATCCTGTCGGGCCCGCTCGAAGCGGTGTTTTCGGTCGAGGCGCAGTCGCCCAACCGCATCCATCTAGAGGTCGACCGGGTGATGCGCACCGATTATGTCATCTCGGACATGCAGCCGACCTATTTCGTCATCGACAGCTTCGAAGAGCTGTTCCGCAAGACGGTCGAGCGCAATTTCGACGACCTGTATCGCGGGCTGACACCGGGCTTTACCTATTCCAACCAGGCGGTGCTGGGCGGAGACAAGGTCTATCACCTCGGCACCCAGGAATATGCCAATCGCGGCGGCAAGGGATCGGGCGCGCGGCCGGTCTGATCGCTGACACGATTGTCAGTTGCAAGACGCCCGGTGCCGGGTCTAGCCTCGCGGCATGACCGAGATACGCCCCTTCACCATCGACGTGCCGCAGGCCGCGATCGACGACCTCCACGCCCGCATCCGCGCCGCCCGCTGGCCCGACAAGGAGCAGGTCGACAACTGGGACCAGGGCATTCCGCTCGCCGTGGTGCAGGATTTCGCGACTTATTGGGCCAAGCAATATGACTGGCGCGCGTGCGAGGCGGCGCTCAACGCCCATCCCAATTTCCTGATCGAGCTCGACGGGTTGGACATCCATTTCCTGCACATCCGCTCGCGGCACGAGGGCGCGCGGCCGCTGATCATGACGCATGGCTGGCCCGGATCGGTGCTGGAGTTCATGGGCGTCATCGAGCCGCTGACCAACCCGGCGGACCCGGCGGACGCCTTCCATCTCGTCATTCCATCGCTCCCCGGCTTCGGCTTTTCGGGCAAGCCGAGCGAGACCGGCTGGTCGATCACCAAGATCGCGACGGCGTGGAACGACCTGATGCTGGCGCTGGGATACGAGCGCTATTTCGCGCAAGGCGGCGACTGGGGATCGGGCGTGACGCTGGAGATCGCGCGGCAGAATCTGGGCGCATGCGCGGCGGTGCATTCGACATGGTGCTGGCGCTGCCCGATCCTGCGACCATGGGCGACCTGAGCGATCTGGAAAAGCGCGCGGCGGCGCGGATGCAATATTATCAGGAAAAGGAAAGCGGCTATTCGTCGATCCAGAAGACACGGCCGCAGACCATCGGCTATGCGCTCGCCGATTCTGCGGTGGGGCAGATGGCCTGGATCCTCGAGAAATTCCGCAACTGGTCCGATTGCGACGACAATTTCTCGGGCTTCAGCCGCGATGCGCTGCTCGACACGATCACGCTCTACTGGCTGACCAATTCGGCGGCTTCGTCGGCGCGGCTCTACTGGCACAGTTTCTCGCAAATGGGGTTCGACCCGATCAGCCTGCCGACCGGCGGCACGATCTTCCCCAAGGAGCTGTTCCAGACCTCGCGTCGCTGGGCCGAAAAGCGGTTCAGCAACCTGATCTACTGGAACGAAGTGGACAAGGGCGGGCATTTCGCCGCGCTGGAAGTGCCCGACATCTTCGCCCGCGAAGTCCGCGCCTGTTTCCGCAACGCCAGTCTCTGAACGGCAAACCCCGTCAGCGCGAGCGCGCTGACGGGGCCTGGCAGGTCACGATCCGGGGAGATCAGTTGCTGGTGACCTGAACGCTCTGGATGCCCTCTTTCGCCAGCTGCGCCTGCACGCTGTCCTTGCCGACCAGATGCGCCGCACCGACCGCCATGAACACGGTGCCGGGCTTTTCCATCCGCGCCTTGATCCACTTGACCCAGTTTGCGTTGCGATCGGTCAGCAGTGCGTCGTACAGGCCGGGATAGCTTTCCATGCCTTCGTTCATCAGCTTATCGAGCGTCGCCTGGTCGCCCTTGCCCCAGGCATCGACCAGCGCGTCGATCTGCGTCGTCACCTCGGGCACGCCGTCGAGCGTCACGTCGAGAAACTCGATCTGCTCCTTGGTGCCCAGGCTGTCGAAAATGCCGAGCTGCTGCTCGATCGTCTCGAGCTGGCCGAGCGGCTTGTTCTGCGCCTTGGCAGCGCTGGTCAGCACCTTTTCCGCGCCGCTGTTGAGGTCATAGCCCTTCATCATCAGCGGCAGCGTGGTCAGGGTGACGCTGGCAAACCAGGGTTCGTACTGGTCGAGTGCCACCGGCGGGATGTTGAGCGTGCCCAGCGTCTTTTCGTACTTGGTCAGCACCGGCGGGCTCAACAGGCTGCGCAGCGTGACGCCTTGCGGGTTGGTCGCCAGCTTGTTGACGGTCGCCTGCATCGCGGTCGGGTCCGACGGTTCCTGCACTTCCAGGATCAGCTCGTCCGAGGCGTCGAACGCGGTCTTGATGTCGCCCTTCAGCCAGTTGAGCCCGGGGCGCAGCACATGCACGGTGCCGAACAGATAGATGGTGGTGTCCTTGTCGCGTACCATCCACATCGCAGGGTTCACATCCTGCGTCGCCGGGGCGGGCGCAGGGCCGAGCGCCTCGGCGACGGAAGTCGGCTGCTGCGCCAGCAGCGGCTCGCTGGCAAAGCCGATCGTGGCGATCGCGGCAACCGCGAGCGTGGCCGCGCCCGATTTCAGCGTTTTCAACAACTTGGTCATGGGGTCATCCTCTTCTGATGGGGGTAGGGGGAGCAGGTTTAACGGAACTTGTACCAGGCAAAGGCGATCATGCTGCTGATGATCCCGGCCATGAACAGCCATAGCGCATCGGGCTCGGGGGTGATGCCGCCCTTCCACAACACGAACCAGGCGGGAAAGCCGATCAGCATCACATTGCCGGCGATCACGGTGGTCTTGGTGTGGATGACGCGTTCGTGCTCGTCGGACTCTTTCATCAGCTTCCACGAGCCAAAGCTGACCGCGACGATGAACACGATCGCGCTGGTGACCGCCAGCCATGGCGGGATGCTGTTGGGGGCGACCAGCCCGGCCTTGTCGTCCTCGAAAAAGCCGACCAGGAAGCCGCAGACCAGCCCGACGGCGAACAGCGCGCCGATGACGGTGTTGATGCGCCTTTGCCGCTGCCGGGCGCGCGCCTGCCAATCCTGTTCAACCATGACTGCCTCCATCGCATCCATCATCGAAAATCTCCTCGATCGTCATGCCGAACAGCCGCGCGATCCGGAAAGCCAGCGGCAGCGACGGATCGTATTTGCCCGTCTCGATCGCATTGACCGCCTGGCGCGAGACATCGAGTCGCGCGCCCAGTTCTGCCTGGCTCCAGTCGCGCTCGGCGCGCAGCACTTTCAGCCGGTTCTTCATCCTTGATCACTTTCTGTCAGGTGTCGCAGTACGCTGACCTTTTGTCATGTGACCCTGACTATATGTCGTGATTCGCTGACCATGTCAAGCGACCCTTACCATCTGCTATCCTCGCCTGACATACGCTACGGAAACGCCGGTCTCCCGGTGGCTGGTCAGGGGCGCGGGCGGCTGATAGCCTTGCGCCCAAAGCGACAAGGGAGAGACCATCATGGCGAGCGAATCGGCCACCAGCATCCACGCGCGCACCTGCCATCTGTGCGAGGCCAATTGCGGCGTTATGGTCGAGGTGCAAGGACGCAAGGTCGTGTCGATCCGCGGCAATCCCGATCACGTGCTCTCCAGAGGCCATATCTGCCCCAAGGCGACCGCGCTCGCCGACCTTCAGGACGATCCCGACCGCTTGCGCCGCCCGATCAAGCGCACCGCCCAGGGCTGGCAGGAGATCGACTGGGAGACCGCCTTTGCCGAGATCGGTGCGCGGATGGCGGGGATCATCGCCAGCGGCGGCCAGCCCGCGCTCTATATGGGCAATCCCAATGCGCATAACTACGCGACCGGGACACAGACCGGGGTGCTGCGCAAGGCGCTGGGCGTGCGCACGCTCTATTCGGCCTCGACGCTCGACCAGATACCGCACCAGCTGGTGCAGATGTGGATGTACGGGCACAATGCGCTGTTCCCGATTCCCGATGTCGACCGCACAAGGTTCATGCTGATCATCGGCGGCAATCCGCTCGCCAGCAACGGCAGCGTGTGGACCGTGCCCGATGTGAAGAAGCGGCTGAAGGCGGTGCAGGCGCGTGGCGGGCAGGTGGTCGTCGTCGACCCGCGCCGCACCGAGACCGCGAAGATTGCCGATGCGCACCATTTCATCCGCCCCGGCACCGATACCGCGCTGCTGCTCGCGCTGTTGAAGGCGCTCGACGAGGCCGGGCTGGTCGCGCCGGGCAGGCTCGCCCCGATGCTCGATCAAGGCTGGGACGCCGCGTGGCAGGCGATTCGCGGCTTCGAGGTCGCGCCGCTCGCCGCCCATTGCGGGATCGACGAAAGCGTCATCCGCGATCTCGCCGCGAAGCTCGGCAGCGGCGATCCGGCCATCGTCTACGGCCGCATGGGCGTTTCGGTCACCGAGGCAGGCACGCTCAACCTCTGGCTGATCCAGCTGCTCAACATCGCCACCGGCAATCTCGACCGCGAGGGCGGGGTGATGTTCTCCTCGCCGGTGGTCGATCTGGTCGCGGGGGCGGGGCCGGGCACCTATGACCGCTTCCGCTCGCGCATCGGCAACCGGCCCGAGGTGATCAGCGAATTCCCGTGCGCGCTGCTGCCCGAGGAGATCGCCACGCCCGGCGAGGGGCAGGTCAAGGCGCTGGTCGTGATCTCGGGCAACCCCGCATTGTCCGCGCCCGGCGCCTGGGGCGAGGCGCTGCCGCAGCTCGACCTGATGGTGTCGATCGACATGTACGTCACCGCGACCAGCGCGCACGCGCATTACATCCTGCCGCCGTGCGGCCCGCTGGAAAAGGACCATTATCCGCTGCTGCTCGGCCCGATTGCGATCCGCAACTATGCCGATTATTCGGCGCCCACGCTGCCGATGGAGGAGGGGGCCAAGGCCGATTGGGAGATCGTGGCAGAGCTGGCGCGCGCGATCCTGGCGGCGCGGGGCGAGGCGGTGCCCAATATCGTGCCGCCGCGCGCGGTGCTCGCCTCGATGCTCGCGCGCTCGGACTATCCGGTGACGCTGGAGGAGCTCGAGGCGAACCCCAATGGCGTCGATTTCGGCGCGCATGTGCCGCGGCTGCCCGAGCGGTTGCAGACGCCCGACAAGCGCATTGCCTGCGCGCCGCCGCTCTGCCTCGAGGCGCTCGAGCAATGGCGCGCCGATCTGGCGGCCCAGCCCGAAGGCCAGTTGCTGCTGATCGGTCGGCGGCATGTGCGCAACAACAACAGCTGGCTGCACAACAGCCCGCGCCTCGCCAAGGGGCCTGATCGCTGCACCGCGATGATCCATCCCGACGACGCGGCGGCGCATGGTATCGCCACCGGCGATCAGGTGCGCGTGACCAGCCGCGTCGGATCGGTGCAGCTGGCAGCAGAGGTAAGCGAGGACGTGATGCGGGGCGTGATCTCGATCCCGCACGGCTTCGGCCAGGACAAGCCGGGGACGCGGCTCTCGGTCGCGGCCAGGCGGCCGGGCGTATCGCTCAACGACCTTACCGACCCGGCCGCGATGGACCCGATTTCGGGCAATGCGGTGCTCAACGGCACCTCGGTGACGCTGGAGCGGGTCGAACAGGCGGTCGCGGCGGAGTAAAGCGATAGCCGGTCCCCCGCGGAGGCGGGGGCCCATCTCCCGGTAGCTGCCATCTTGCCGGGGCAGGAGATGGGCCCCTGCCTGCGCAGGGGACCGGGAATCCGTGCTGGCAAAGCTCAGCTAAACCCGCTGACACCATCGCTGAATCACCTCTCCCTTGACCCGCGCCCTCCCATCCGCCAAAGCGCGGCGCATCTTTTTGCAACTGCGAAGGCCGGACGTTTGAGCGAGAACAGCCTTTCCTTTCAGGACATGATCCTGACCCTGCACAATTTCTGGAGCCAGCATGGCTGCCTGATCCTGCAGCCTTATGACATGCCGATGGGTGCGGGCACCTTCCACACCGCTACGACCCTGCGCGCGCTCGGCCCCGATCCGTGGAACGCCGCGTTCGTCCAGCCGTGCCGCCGCCCGACCGACGGGCGCTATGGCGAGAATCCCAACCGGCTGCAGCATTACTATCAGTATCAGGTGATCCTGAAGCCGTCGCCGGGCGACATCCAGCAGCTCTATCTCGACAGCCTCACCGCGATCGGCGTCGATCCGCTGCTGCACGACATCCGTTTTGTCGAGGACGACTGGGAAAGCCCGACTCTGGGCGCCTGGGGCCTGGGCTGGGAGGTCTGGTGCGACGGCATGGAGGTGACGCAGTTCACCTATTTCCAGCAGATGGGCGGGTTCGATTGCAAGCCGGTGGCGGGCGAGCTGACCTATGGTCTCGAACGTCTCGCCATGTACATCCAGGGCAAGGACAGCGTGTACGATCTCGATTTCAATGGCCGCGGCGTCACCTATGGCGACGTGTTCCTCGAGAACGAGCGCCAGATGAGCGCGTGGAATTTCGAGCATGCGAACACCGACAGCCTGTTCGATGCGTTCCGCAAGGCCGTCGCCGAGTGCGAGAACTGCCTCGATGCCAAGCTGCCGATCCCGGCTTATGAGCAGGCGATCCAGGCCAGCCATGTGTTCAACCTGCTCCAGGCGCGCGGCGTGATCTCGGTCGCCGAACGCCAGGCCTATATGGGCCGCGTGCGCGACCTCGCGAAGGGCAGCTGCCAGGCGTGGATGGAGAAGAACGGGTGGGCGGCGTGATGATGCGAACCTCCAACCACCGTCACCCTGAACTTGTTTCAGGGCCCATCGGGCAACAAGCGCCTTCGCCCTTTCGGCTTCAGGACGGTCGATGGATGCTGAAACAAGTTCAGCATGACGGGGTGTGCGAAATGGGCCAGGAGCGCGCCGCATGACCGACTTCCTGCTCGAACTCCTCTCCGAGGAAATCCCCGCGCGGATGCAGGCCAAGGCCCGTACCGACCTCGAAAAGCTGTTCGCCGACCAGCTCGCTGCTGCCGGGCTGAAGGCGGAAAGCCTCCAGACCTTCTCGACCCCGCGCCGCCTCGCGCTGATCGCGCGCGGGCTGCCCGAGACCACGCAGGCCGTGTCCGAAGAGCTGAAAGGCCCGCCCGCCGATGCGCCCGATGCTGCGGTCGAGGGCTTTCTGCGCAAGGCGGGGCTGACCCGCGACGCGCTTGAGACGCGCGACGTCAAGGGCCGCGCGACGCTGTTCGCGGTCATCAACAAGCCGGGCCGCGCCACCGCCGACGTGCTGTCCGACGCCATCCCCGCAATCGTCCGCGCCTTTCCCTGGCCCAAGTCGATGCGCTGGGGCGCGGCGAGCCAGACGACCGAATCGCTGCGCTGGGTGCGCCCGCTCCAGGGCATCATCGCGCTGCTCGGCGGCTATGTCGTGCCGTGTGAGGTCGACGGGCTGGTCGCGGGCAATGGCACCGTCGGCCACCGCTTCCACCACCAGGGCGCGGTTACCGTCTCGGGCGTCGAGGATTATGCCGATGCGCTGCGCGCCGCGCATGTGATCGTCGATCATGAGGAGCGCGCGGCGATCATCCGCGACGGCGCGGCGAAGGCGGCGAAGGACGCAGGTTTTGCGCTGATCGAGGACGAAGGGCTGGTCGTCGAGAATGCCGGTCTCACCGAATGGCCGGTGCCTTTGCTCGGCCGTTTCGACCCGGCGTTTCTTGAGGTTCCGCCTGAGGTCATCCAGCTAACTGCCCGGGTTAACCAGAAATATTTCGTCGTGCAGGATACCAAGGGCGCGCTCGCCCCGGCATTCGTCTGCACCGCCAACATCGCCGCGCATGACGGCGGCGAGGCGATTGTCGCGGGCAACGAGAAGGTGCTGGCGGCGCGGCTCTCCGACGCGCGCTTCTTCTGGGAGCTCGACCAGAAGAAGACGCTCGAACAGCATGCCGAGAAGCTGAAGGCCATCGTCTTCCACGAGAAGCTGGGCACCGTTGCCGACAAGGTCGAGCGCGTCGCCAAGCTCGCGCGCTGGCTGTGCGAAGAGGGGATTGTGACCGACCGTGCTCCGGCGGACGCCGGAGCCCAGGAGTCAGGTAGCGCGACCAACTCTGGACTCCGGCTTTCGCCGGAGAACGGCGGTGCGTCGCTGGCCGATCTCGCCGAACAGGCCGCCCGCCTGTGCAAGGCGGACCTTGTCACCGAGATGGTCGGCGAATTCCCCGAACTTCAGGGGCTTATGGGCGGTTATTACGCGGCGAAGGAAGGTCTCGACCCGCAAGTCGCCGCCGCCATCCGCGACCATTACAAGCCGGTCGGCCAGGGCGATGCCGTGCCGACCGATCCGGTGACGGTGGCGGTGAGTCTGGCGGACAAGCTGGATAGCCTACTTGGGTTCGTTTTTGTCAAGTTGATGCCAACTGGTTCGAAAGACCCCTTTGCATTGCGTCGTTCGGCTATAGCCAGCCAATCACTGATCCTGCGCCATTCTTTGCGACTTTCGTTGAGCAACCTGATTGAGACTTGGATCACAGCAGTTCAGCAGCAAACTCTATATTTGATGGCCGCTGAGACATCTGCATTGAAGGCACAAAACGTCGCAGGTCGATTGCTTCTAGATCAAGTTAAGAAGGCGAAAGAAGATCAAAACATTCCTTTGGTGGACGCACTATTGGAGCGTTTTCCGGAATGGCAGGGTGATCCATTCTTAAAAGCTATCGTAGAAGGTTGGACCGAGCGGGAGGAGGGTAGCTTTGCCTTCGACCGCATCGTCCTCGACTTCTTCGCCGACCGCCTCAAGGTCCAGCAGCGCGAGGCCGGGGTCCGGCACGATCTGATCGACGCGGTGTTCGCGCTCGGGGGCGAGGACGATCTGGTCCGGCTGCTCGCGCGGGTGAAGGCGCTCCAGGGCTTTGTCGAGACGGGCGAGGGGGGCAATCTGCTCGCCGGGTACAAGCGCGCGGCCAATATCCTGAAGAAAGAGGGGCGGGGCGATCCGAGCGCGCCGGTCCACACGCCGGAAACCGGTGGGGGCATTGCGCAGACCGGTGAGGAAGATCCGCTGTCGCTGGTCGAGGATCCGGGCGTCGCGCGGGCCGTCGCGGAAATGGCGCAGCCCGGCTCCGGACTCGCCTATGACCCCGAACCGGCGGAGGCTGCGCTGATCGAGGCGCTCGACAAGGCCGAGCCGCTCGCCGCGCTTGCGATCCATGCCGAGGATTTCGAAGGCGCGATGGCGGCGCTCGCGGCGCTGCGCGCGCCGATCGACGCGTTTTTCGAGAGCGTCACCGTCAACGATGCGGACCCCGCCAAGCGCGAGGCGCGGTTGAACCTGCTCGCGCGGTTCCGCAGCGCGGTCCACCGCGTCGCCGATTTTTCGAAGATCGAGGGATAACTCGACCGATACTCCACCACATACAGACAGGCTGAAGCAGATGACCAAATATGTGTACCGTTTCGGGGGCGGCGCCAATGATGGCGGTGCGGGCAACAAGAATCTGCTCGGCGGCAAGGGGGCCAATCTCGACGGCATGGCCTCGATCGGCCTGCCGGTGCCCCCCGGCTTCACCATCAGCACCGAAATGTGCACCCGCTATTACCAGGATGGCGAGGTCTTCCCCGACAGCCTGAAGGCCGAAGTGGCAGAGGGCCTCGCGCATATCGAGGGCGTCACCGGCAAGCGCTTCGGCGATGCCGCCGATCCGCTTCTGGTGTCGGTCCGCTCGGGCGCGCGCGTGTCGATGCCGGGCATGATGGACACGGTGCTCAACCTTGGCCTCAACGACGAGACCGTTCAGGGCCTCGCCCAGGTCTCGGGCGACGAGCGCTTCGCCTGGGACAGCTATCGCCGCTTCGTCCAGATGTATTCGGACGTGGTGCTCGGCCTCGACCATGATGCGTTCGAGGAAGCGCTCGAAATCATGAAGGAAGACAATGGCTTCTTCAGCGATACCGAGATGGAGGCGAAGCACTGGAAGGCGCTGGTCGGCGAATACAAGGCGCTGGTCGAGGACCAGTGGGGCAAGCCCTTCCCGCAGGACGTGAACGACCAGCTCTGGGGCGCGGTCGCGGCGGTGTTCGGATCGTGGCAGTCGGAGCGCGCCAAGGTCTATCGCCGCCTCAACGACATTCCGTCCGAATGGGGCACCGCGGTCAACGTGCAGGCGATGGTGTTCGGCAATATGGGCGAAACCTCGGCGACGGGCGTCGCGTTCACGCGCAACCCCTCGACCGGCGAGAACCTGTATTACGGCGAGTTCCTGATCAACGCGCAGGGCGAGGACGTGGTCGCGGGCATCCGCACGCCGCAATATCTCACCAGACAGGCGCGCGAGGAGGCGAACGCCAAGCCGCTGAGCATGGAAGAGGCGATGCCGGAGACCTATGCCGAGCTGGCGCGGGTGTTCGACATTCTCGAAAAGCACTATCGCGACATGCAGGACATCGAGTTCACCGTCGAGCGCGGCAAGCTGTGGATGCTGCAGACCCGCTCGGGCAAGCGCACCGCCAAGGCGGCTTTGCGCATCGCGGTGGAAATGGCCAATGAAGGCCTGATCACCGAGGAAGAGGCGATCGCGCGCGTCGATCCGATGGCGCTCGATCAGCTGCTCCACCCCTCGCTCGACCCGTCTGCGGCGCGCGACGTGCTGACCAAGGGGCTTCCGGCCTCGCCGGGCGCGGCGAGCGGCATCATCGTGTTCGACGCCGATACCGCCGAGCGCCGCAACGAGATGGGCGATGCGGTGATCCTGGTGCGCATCGAGACCAGCCCCGAGGACATTCACGGCATGCACGCCGCGAGGGGCATCCTCACCGCGCGCGGCGGCATGACCAGCCACGCGGCGGTGGTCGCGCGCGGCATGGGGCGGCCCTGCGTCTCGGGCGCGGGCAGCCTGTCGATCGACACCAAGGATCGCGTGCTGCGCATCGGCAAGCGCGAACTGCGCGAGGGCGACACGATCACCATCGACGGTGCGTCGGGCGAAGTGATGCTGGGCGAGGTGCCCACCGTGCAGCCCGAGCTGGTCGGCGATTTCGGCGTGCTGATGGGCTGGGCCGACAAGGTCCGCCGCCTCAAGGTGCGCACCAATGCCGAAACCCCCGAGGATTGCCGCGTCGCGCGCGATTTCGGCGCGGAAGGCATCGGTCTGTGCCGCACCGAGCACATGTTCTTCGAGGCGAGCCGCATTACCGCGGTGCGCCAGATGATCCTGGCCGAGGACGAGGCGGGCAGGCGTGCCGCGCTCGAGAAGCTGCTGCCCGAACAGCGCGGCGACTTCCACAGCATCTTCGAGGTGATGGCGGGCCTGCCGGTGACCATCCGCCTGCTCGATCCGCCGCTTCACGAGTTCCTGCCGCACAGCGAGAGCGAGTTTGCCGAGGTCGCCGAGGCCGCCGGCGTGGGTGTGGAGGTGCTCAAGCGCCGCGCCAACGAGCTGCACGAGTTCAACCCGATGCTCGGCCATCGCGGCTGCCGTCTCGGCGTGACCTATCCCGAAATCTACGAGATGCAGGCGCGCGCGATCTTCGAGGCGGCGTGCGATGTCGCGGAGAAGAGCGGTGCGGCGCCGATCCCCGAGGTGATGATCCCGCTGGTCGCGACCCGGCGCGAGCTCGAGCTGATGAAGAAGGTGGTCGATACCGCCGCCGAGCTGGTGTTCGCCGAAAAGGGCCGCCGGATCGACTATCTGGTCGGGACGATGATCGAGCTGCCGCGCGCGGCGCTGATGGCCGACGAGATCGCCGAGGTCGGCGAATTCTTCAGCTTCGGCACCAATGACCTGACGCAGACCACGCTCGGCGTCAGCCGCGACGATGCCGGGCGCTTCCTCACGCAATATGTCGACAAGGGCATTTTCGCGCGCGATCCGTTCGTCAGCCTCGATGTCGAGGGCGTCGGCCAGCTGATCGAGATCGCGGTGGAAAAGGGCCGCAGGACGCGCGCGGGCATCAAGCTCGGCATCTGCGGCGAGCATGGTGGCGATCCGGCGAGCATCGCCTTCTGCGAGACCGCCGGCCTCGATTATGTCAGCGCCTCGCCCTATCGCGTGCCGATCGCGCGGTTGGCGGCTGCGCAGGCGGCGCTCAAGAAGGGCTGAGCAGGCGCTCAGGCTTCGCTCTAAGCCCTCCCCCTCGATGGGGGAGGGTTGGGTGGGGGTGTGCTTGCCGGATTAAGCAGAGTCGCAGTTGACGCACTCTTGCGCTCAGCCGCACCATCACCCCCACCGCTGCGACTAGGCCGCTCGCGGCCAAGTCTCGCTGCCTCCCCCATGAAGGGGGAGGCGACTGTGTAGCGCTAGCGCCCCCCCAGCAATCGCGCTTGCCAGCGCCCCCGATCTTGCGGCATAGCCTCTGTCAAAATATAAGCAGGGGGAGAAGGGCGCATGCGGACCGGGATTCGCTACGGGATCATGCTCGCCGTCGGGCTGGCGCTGGGCAGCGGCGCTGCAGCGTTGCAGCTCAAGCAGAGCTTTGCCGCGATGGGGATCGAGAACGGTCCCTGGCGCACGGGCGAGAAGGTCGGTACCGCCGATGCCAGCGTCGCCACCCGCGCCACCGTCGCGCTGCGCGGATTGCTCGCATTGCCCGAGCGCGAGGCGATCTATTTCAATGCTGCCACCGACAGCCAGGGCCGCGAGTTGTCCGGCAAGTGCCGCTATCGCGTCGCCGGCGGCGCGATCGATGCGCGCTGGTGGAGCCTGACGCTCTACGACAAGGCGGGCTATCTCATCCCCAACCCGGCCAGCGTCTATTCGGTTGGTAGCGCGGCGATCCCGCCCGCCGAAAAGGCGAACTGGACCGTCGACATCGGGCGCCGGCGCACAGGCGCACACTGGATCGCGATCCCCGACGATCAGCCGTTCGAGCTGACCTTGCGCGCCTATCACCCGTCGCGCGACCTGTTGGCCAAGCGCGGGAGCGTACCGATGCCGCGCATCGAACGCGGGGAGTGCCGCGCATGAGCCGCTGGATCGGACCCGTTGTCGTTGCGGTGATCGCCGCGGTCGCCGCCTGGTACGGGACGCTCGCCGCGACGCCCACCGTCATCATGGACCGCGCCTGGATGCGGCTGTCGGAGCAGGCGGGGTATAACAAGATGACGCACACCCCGCTGGTCACCGCAGAGCGGCAGACGATCGTGCGGCCCAGCCCGGACCTTGCCTATTCGATCTGCGCCTTCGACCTGAGCAAGGCGCCGCTCGAGGTCATGGCCAATGCCGTGCCCGATCATTACTGGTCGCTGACCGTGTTCGACAGCGTCACCGATGTCGCCTTTGTCGAAAGCGACCGCGACAGCAAGGGCAGGCCGATCCGCATCGCGCTGGCCACCGCCGATCAGACCGTGCCCAGGGGCGTGCGCAAGATCGTGATGCCCGATGGCAAGGGCGTCGCGCTGATCCGCGTGCTGCTCAACAACCGGGCGGAGATCGGCGCGGTGGATGCGTATCGGAAACAGTCGTTCTGCCGGCCTTTGGAGGGCTGAGCCGTCATTCCCGCGCACACGGGAATCCCGCTTTTGCGTCGGTGGTCGGAATGAAAGCGGGACCCCCGCCTGCGCGGGGGTGACGAGGATGCGCCGCTCACTGACAGCGATGTAAGGAATTTCATTTCCCGCCCTAGACAAGCGCCGCAGACCCCTGCATATCTCCGTTTAACCGAACGATTAAACGAGGCCGCGAATCCCAACGCGGCCCGGATCGCACGCGCAAAGGAGAGCGACATGGCAACCCGTCCCACCGCTGCCGAGCTGGCGGACTATGAGGCCCAGGCCGACGCCTGGTTCCGCGAGAACACCCCCAAGGACCCCGGCTTCATGCTGCCGCTGACCTTCATGGAGGTGAGCACCGACCAGCAGTTCGAATTCCTCTGCAACTGGCAGCGCAAGGTGTACGAGGCGGGCTATCTCGGCGCAAGCTGGCCGGTGGAATATGGCGGCGGCGGGCTGCACCCTGATTTCCAGCGCATCGCCACCAAGGTGATGAAGAAATATGACGGCCCGATCATGCTTAATGCGATCGGCATCGGCTGGGCCGGACCTCTGATCCTCGATATCGGCAGCGAGGAAGAGAAGAAGAAATATATCAAGGGGATGTTGAGCGCAGAGGATATCTGGTGCCAGGGTTTCTCCGAGCCTGAAAACGGCTCCGACCTCGGCAATGCGCAGCTCAAGGCCGTGCGCGACGGCGATGAGTATGTGCTCAACGGTTCCAAGATCTGGACCTCGCTGGGCGACCGCGCGAAATACATGATCCTGCTCGCGCGCACCTCGAATGAGGGGCCGAACAAGTACGCGGGCCTCAGCTTCTTCCTCGCGCCGATGCACGCGCCGGGCATCGAGACGCGGCGGATCAAGAAGCTGACCGGCGAATATGGCTTCGTCCAGTGCTTCTTCACCGATGCGCGCATCCCCGCCACCTGCCTGATGGGCAACGAAGGCGATGGCTGGCAGATCGCGATGAAGACGCTCGAGTACGAGCGCGGCGCCAAGGTTAACCTCGCGGGGGGCTATTTCCTCAAGGAACTCGACGCGATGGGCGTGGTCGAGCTGGCGCGCCAGTCGCAGCGCGGCGGCAAGGCCTTGCTCGACGATCCGGTGATGAAGGACCGGATGGTCGATTTCATGATCGATATCCAGGCATTGAATCTGAACAACCAGCGCCGCCGCATGGGGCCGCTGGTGCAGGACCGCCCGATGGGCTTGGCGCTGATGAACAAGCTCGCGCGCACCGAGATGATCCGCGAGCTGACCGAATTCTCGCTGGCCTTCCAGGGGACGCGCGGCGGCTATTATGTCGATGATCCGTGCGCGGTCGACAACGGCTATTGGCACCGCAGCTATCTGAACAGCTTCTCTGCCACGATCGGCGGCGGCACGTCCGAAATCCAGCGCAACATCGTCGCCGAGCATGTGCTTGGCTTGCCGAAAGGACGCTAAGAGATGGCTTTCAGCGAAGAGAATCTTGCCAATCACCTCGGCGGCCTCGGTTACAGCGAAGAGCAGATCGAGCTGATGGACGTCGCCACCAGCTTCTGCCGCGACAAGTCGCCGATCGACAAGGTGCGCAAGCTGATGGCGGACGAGCGCGGCTATGATCCGCAAGTCTGGCAGGAGATTGCCGAACTGGGCTGGCTGGGTATCGCGATCCCCGAGGCGCATGGCGGTGTCGGCCTGTCGATGGCCGAGGTCGCGCCGATTGCCGAGCAGATGGGGCGGCGGCTGCTGACCACGCCGTTCGCGAGCTGCACCGTGGCGGCGCAGGCGCTGCTGGCGGCGGGCGACGAGGTGCAATGCGGCGAATGGCTGCCGCGCATCGTCGCGGGCGAGATCGCGACGCTGGCGCTGTACGAACCGCATGGCGACTGGACGCTGGCCCATGTCGAGGCGGCCGCCAAGGCGAGCGGCGAGGGTTACGCGCTCAGCGGCACCAAGCAGTTCGTCGCCTATGCCAAGGACGCGGCTTTGGTGATCGCCACGGTCAATGTCGATGGCGCGGTGCGGCTGGCGCTGATCGAGCGGTCCGCGATTGCAGACAGCGCGCTGCGCCGCGAGATCATCGTCGATGAAACCCGCCGCACCTATGAGCTCACGCTCGACGGCATCACCATCCCGGCTGCGGCGCTGCTCGATGCGGGCCGCTCGGCGAACGCGCTGAACCAGATCGAGCTGGCGAGCGCACTGCTCCAGGCGGCGGAAATGTGTGGCGGCACGCAGAGCGCGATCGACTACACGATCGAATATCTCAAGACGCGCAAGCAGTTCGGCAAGCTGATCGGCGAGTATCAGGCGCTCAAGCACCCGATCACCAACGCCTATGTCGCGTACGAAAAGGCACGCTCGCACATGCTCAGCGCCGCGCACAATTTCGGCCAGCAGGGCGTGGGGGAGATCGCGGTGCGCATGGCCAAGGCGAGCGCGGACAAGGCGTACAGCTTCGCCGCCGACCGCGCGGTGCAGTTCCACGGCGGCTTCGGCTTCACGCACGATTGCGATGCCGGGCTCTACCGCCGCAGCGCGATCTGGCACGCCAGCCAGTTCGGCGACGCCGCCTGGCACCGCGCGAAGCTGGCCGATCTGCTGTTTTGATAACAACCCTCTCTCCTTCAGGGGAGAGGGATACGAAGCCTTGATCCGGCGCAGCCGGTCTAGGCGTAGTTGGGTGAGGGGATTGCGGGCATCGAGCCCCACCCCAACCTCTCCCCTAAAGGAGAGGGGCTTTTCAGGGAGATTTGACATGTCCGAAGTTCTGACCCTCGCCGACGATGGCGTGCTCATCATCACCATCAACCGGCCCGAGGCCAAGAACGCGGTCAACCGCGCGGTGGCCGAAGGCGTCGCTGCGGCGATGGAAGAGCTCGATGCCAATGACGCGCTGCGGGTCGGCATCATCAAGGGAGCGGGCGGCACCTTCTGCTCGGGCATGGACTTGAAGGCCTTTCTCACCGGAGAACTGCCGACGGTGAAAGGCAAGGGTTTCGCCGGTTTCGTCGAATCGCCGCCCAAAAAGCCGCTGATCGCCGCGGTCGATGGCTATGCGCTCGCGGGCGGAATGGAGGTCGCGATCACCTGCGACCTGCTCGTCGCCAATAGCGGCGCGCAGTTCGGCATCCCCGAAACCAAGCGCGGCCTCGCTGCCGCTGCGGGCGGCCTGATGCGCCTGCCGCGCCAGATTCCGCCGCGCATCGCGATGGAACTGGCGCTGACCGGCGATTTCATCTCGGCGCAGCGCGGCTACGAGATCGGCTTCGTCAACCGCCTGGTCGAAGGCCCGGCGATCGACGGAGCGCTCGAACTGGCGCACAAGATCAGCGCCAACGGCCCGCTCGCGGTGCGCGTCTCCAAGCAGGTAATCGTCGAATCGCGCGGCTGGAGCGACGAGGAAATGTGGGCCAGGCAGCAGGCAATCGTCGGCCCCGTGATGACCTCGCAGGACGCGCGCGAGGGCGCCGCCGCTTTCGCGCAGAAGCGCGCGCCGAACTGGACCGGAAAGTAGCCGTTGACGCCGCCGAAACGCATTGATTTCGGCGGCGAAAAGCGGAACATGGGCAGGCAGGGTCGCGCCTGACTGGAGTGTTTCGTGATCCTGCTGCCCGCCCTTTTGCTCGCGGCCTTAAGCCCCGCTGCGCCCTGCCCCGACCGCACGCTCAACGCTCAGGCGCTGTGCGCCAATCGCGAGATCGCCAAGGGCTGGTCCGATGTCGAGACCGCGTTTGCGGCCTGGCAGAAGGTCGACCCGCGCAAGGCGGTGATCGCCGAACGGCATGACGAGGCGCTCGCCGATCTGCGCCGGGGCTTCGAATATAGCGAGGACGACAGTCCGCAGACCGCCAATGCGGATATGATCATCGAGAGCCTGGGTTATGTGAAGAGCGAGATCGAGGGGCTGACCAGGCTCGCCGCGTCGATCCGCACCCCTGCCGGGTTCGGACCGGAATTCGCGAGGACCTGCCAGATCGGGGCGGTCGAGAATTGCGTGGTCGAATCTGCCGGTGTCCTGAACGCGGGTGAGGAAGGGCGCCGGCGTTCGGTCGCGTGGCAATATATGAGCGGGCTGGAGCCGGGCGGCGGCATCCCGCTGCGCGCCGCGATCGCCTGGGACATCACCGGCGCCGCGCCGCAATTGATCGGCTTCACCACCACTGAGGGCGAGGCTTCGACCCCGCTGCTGATCGACGATGGCGAGAAGCTGATGCTGCACATGCCCGCACGCACTGCCGGGACAGGCGAGGGCAATGCCGACACGCTCTATCTGCTGCGCGGCGACGGCTGGGCCAATATCGGCATGAACGGCTGGAAGGAGGAGCTGCGCACGCGGCTGCCCAAGGGGCTGGGGCTGTGGAAGGGCGTCGAATATAGCCTGTACGGCATCAGCAGCTCGTTCTCGCTGTGGCGCGACACCGACGCCAATTGCTGCCCGACCGCAGGCGATGCCTATGCCAGCTTCAAGATCGTCAATGACCGGCTTTCCATCGACACGCTGGAGATCAACCCGGCGGCGGCGGTGCAGGTCAAGCCGCTATCCTGTCCGATCCTGAAGGCGAGCTACCATTCGCCCTGGCCGACGCGCTTCTCGCTGCACTTCGAAAAGCCCGCGCTGCCGCCCAGCGCGCAGTCGGACCTGGTCGCGGTGCTTGAGCAGAAGGACGAGGACGACAAGCTCATCTTCCGCAAGTATTTCACATTTGCCGGTTCAAACGGCTTCGGTTCGACGACGCTGATCCCGGTCGATGGGCTTGGCGATGCGCAGAACCCGCCGCAGATGCTGCCGCAGGAAGATGGCGAGGAGGAGCTCTATTTCCATGCCTTTATCGGCGAGCCCAATGGCCTCAAATATGTCGCCGAACCCCCGATGGAGGACAGCCCCGCACCGCTCGGCGTGTTCATGCCCGATCTAGCGCACTCGCTCTGGTACGACGGCATCCCCGACCCCAAGGGCGGTCCGCCGATCCGCGTCGAGATGCCTCGCGACATGTGGATGGGGGTTTGCGCGGAATAGGGGCGTTCAATGTCAGGCTGCAAGCGCACTTGCCAACCCACTCCGCTCAGCCTGAGCCTGTCGAAGGCCCCGCTATACGGCCAGCGTGGGCGCGGGTCCTTCGACGACGCGGGCTGCGCCCGCTGCTCAGGATGAGCGGAGGTGGTAGGGGCGCGTATTTCCCAGGAGCCCTGCCCTTGGACGCGTACTTAACCCAAACGCGCTAGTTGTTGCGCTGCAGCAGGGCATAAGCTATGGGCGCGCCAGCAACAGGCGTGCCGGTGGACGGCGTGTCCGCGACCATCCCCCTGATACAGGCTATTTCCATGTCTCTTCGCAATATCGCCATCATCGCGCACGTCGATCATGGCAAGACCACCCTTGTCGACCAGCTGTTCCGTCAGTCCGGCACCTTCCGCGACAACCAGCGCGTCGAAGAGCGCGCGATGGATTCGAACGACCTGGAAAAAGAACGCGGCATCACCATTCTCGCCAAGTGCACCTCGATCGAGTGGGACAATGCCGGCGAGAAGACCCGCATCAACATCGTCGACACCCCGGGCCACGCCGATTTCGGCGGCGAGGTGGAGCGCATCCTGTCGATGGTCGACGGCGTGATCCTGCTGGTCGATGCCGCCGAAGGCGC
Source organism: Blastomonas sp. CACIA14H2 (assembly GCA_000503195.1). Classification (GTDB taxonomy): domain Bacteria; phylum Pseudomonadota; class Alphaproteobacteria; order Sphingomonadales; family Sphingomonadaceae; genus Blastomonas. The sequence continues at coordinate 28,842 of AYSC01000019.1, read as the reverse complement.
GATGCCGCAGACCAAGTTCGTCACTGGCAAGGCGCTCGCGCTCGGCCTCAAGCCCATCGTCGTCGTCAACAAGATCGACCGTCCCGATGGTCGCCCGCAGGAAGTGCTCGACGAGGTGTTCGACCTGTTCGTCTCCTTGGACGCCAATGACGAGCAGCTCGATTTCCCCGTGCTCTTCGCCTCGGGCCGCAACGGCTATTGCGGCGACAGCCCCGAGGTGCGCGAAGGCACGCTGCAGCCGCTGTTCGAGAAGATCGTCGGTCATGTGCCCGCACCCAGCGCCGATCCCGACGGTTCGTTCAAATTCCTGGTCACGCTGCTCGACCGCGACAATTTCCTCGGCCGCATCCTGACCGGCCTGGTCGCCAGCGGCACCGTGAAGACCAACCAGCAGATCCACGCGCTCGATCCCGAAGGCAATATCGTCGAAGCGGGCCGCGCCTCGAAGATCATGGCGTTCCGCGGGCTCGAGCGCGTTCCCGTCGAGCAGGCGAGCGCGGGCGACATCATCTCGATTGCCGGCCTCACCACCGCGACCGTCGCCAACACCATCTGCGACACGTCCGTCACCGAGCCGCTGCACGCGCAGCCGATCGACCCGCCGACCCTGTCGATGCGCTTTGCCGTCAATGACAGCCCGTTTGCGGGCCGCGAGGGCACCAAGGTGACCAGCCGCATGATCCGCGACCGCCTGATGCGCGAAGCCGAATCGAACGTGGCGATCAAGGTCACCGAATCGGCGGACAAGGACAGCTTCGAGGTCGCCGGTCGAGGCGAACTGCAGCTCGGCGTGCTGATCGAGACGATGCGCCGCGAAGGCTTCGAACTCGGCATCTCGCGTCCGCGCGTGCTGTTCGGCGAGGACGAGAGCGGCAACCGCACCGAGCCGTATGAAACGGTCGTCATCGACGTGGACGACGAGCATTCGGGCACCGTCGTCGAGAAGATGGCGCTGCGCAAGGCCGAGATGACCGACATGCGCCCCTCGGGCGGTGGCAAGACCCGCATCACCTTCAGCGCCCCGTCGCGCGGGCTGATCGGCTATCATGGCGAATTCCTGTCCGACACGCGCGGCACCGGCATCATGAACCGCCTGTTCGAGAAATACGGACCGTACAAGGGCCCGATCGCGGGCCGTCCGGTCGGCGTGCTGATCTCCAACGGCACCGGCGACACCGTGGGCTATGCGCTCAATGCGCTGGAAGATCGCGGCAGCCTGTTCATCGGATCGGGCGTGCCCGTGTACGAGGGCATGATCATCGGCGAGAATGCCAAGCCCGAGGACCTCGAGGTCAACCCGATGAAGTCGAAGCAGCTGACGAACTTCCGTTCGACCGGCAAGGACGACGCCATCCGCCTGACCCCGCCGCGCCTGATGAGCCTGGAACAGGCGATCGCCTATATCGACGACGACGAAATGGTCGAGGTGACGCCGAAGACCATCCGCCTGCGCAAGCGCTGGCTCGATCCGAACGAGCGCAAGAAGCAGAGCCGGAAGAAGGAAGCGGCGTAAGCGCTGCCTGCATCCGATATGGATGCAAGTTTGCTTGCAATGCCTATGCAAAATTCCCTAGCCTTATTCAGCGGATAAGGCTGGGGAGCTAAACCATTGCGTCGATTTGAAGTTGCCAGCGTCCTTGCGCTGGTCTTGTGGTGTTCGCCGTCTTTCGCGCAGGTCGCCAGTCCGGGAACGGACAAGCCCGATATTGCTGCGGCCTCCTATCCGGCAGACCTTTTTGCCAAGCTGCCGCTGATCAACGGCCCGAAGCTCTCCCCCGATGGCCAGAACATTTTGTTCTCCACGCAGACCGGGGGACGGACCTTCGTAGCCACCCGAAGCGTCACCGATGGCAAGTTACATTCCATCCCGCTGCCCGAGCGGTTGGACCTGAACTGGTATCGCTGGGCGGGGAACAATCGCCTGCTGATCAGCGTGTCGCAGACGGTGAGATATTTTGATACCGAGGCCCGCCGTTCCTATCTTCTGACGGCGGATACGACCAGCATGAAGCCGGTCTTCATCGGCCGTGATCAGCAGGGGCTGGAAGGCGACGATCTGCTTTATGTCGATCCGTCGGGGCAATGGGCACTGCTCTCGCTGCAGCGGACCCCCTATGTCGGGCCGACCGTCTATCGAGTCACGCTAGCCGACGGCAAGATGGAGGCGGTTCAGAACCCCTATGGCGACATATGGGAATGGTTTGCCGACAATCGCGGCGTGGTGCGCATGGGCATGAGCTTTTCCCGCGACAGCTGGACCCTGCACTATCGGGAGGGCGATAGCGGAGGCTTTCGCAAACTCGCGACCATCCGCTATGACGACGAGGAACAGAAGGGTCTGATCGACGCCATCCGCGTGATCAGCGGATCGGACCAGGGCTATGTGCTTTCGGCCAAGGGCACGGGGCGATATGCGCTGTATCGCTACAACTATGCCACGCAGACCATTGGCGAGATGGTCTTCGGCAACCCCGACCACGATATCAGCGATTACGACCTGAACGAGGATGGCACGCCATCGGCGGTCTATTACACGGATGAGCGGCCGCGGGTGCACTGGTTCGACCCGGCGCAGCAGCAGGTTCAGGAAGCGATCGACAAGGCCCTGGGTGCACGCCACGGCTCGCTGGTTTCGCGCAGCCGCGATGGGCGGGTCAAGATCATCCATGTCGGCGGACCCAACGATCCGGGCAGTTATTATCTGTTCGATGAGGCTCTCGGCAAGATGGACATCTTCGCCCGCATCAACGAGGCCCTGAGTTCCTCCAGGCTGAGTGCGAGCCGCTATGTCAGCTACAAGGCGCGCGATGGCATGACAATCCATGCCAACCTCACACTGCCCAGGGGACGGGAGGCCAGGGGCTTGCCGCTGATCATCCTGCCGCATGGCGGGCCTTATGGTGTTCGGGACGATCTGCGCTACGATGCGGAGGTGCAGTTTCTCGCCAGTCGCGGCTATGCCGTGCTGCAGCCCAATTTCCGCGGCTCTGGTGGCTATGGTGAGGCGCATTCCAAGGCAGGTGAAGGCGCGATAGGCCGTCAGATGCAGGACGACCTCGACGATGGCATGGATTGGCTGGTGCAGCAGGGCATGGTCGATGCCGGACGCGTTTGCGTCGTCGGGGCTTCCTATGGCGGCTATGCGGCGCTCTGGGCGGTGACCCGCAATCCGGAACGCTATCGCTGCGCAGCCAGCTTTGCCGGCGTCACCGATTGGGACCGCATGCTGAAGTACGACGCACGCTTTTTCAGTCGCAGCGGATTGCGGCGGTGGCGCAACACCATTCAGGGGGATCGGGGCTTCGACATGGACAGCGTGTCACCCTTGAAGCAGGCGGGCAAACTGACCCGCCCGGTGCTGATCGCGCAGGGGCAGGAGGACACGGTCGTGCCGCCGCAACAGGCCGCCGCCTATGTGAACGCGCTGAAATCGGCGAGCAAGCCGCACGAATTTGTCAGCTATGACAAGGAAGGGCACGGCTTTGACGATCCGGCCAATCTCGCAGACTGGCTGAAACGGCTCGAAGCCTTTCTCGCCAAGCATAATCCGGCATGACCGCGCGATCCGGGGCTGCGCGGGTCGGCGCAGCCCCGGTTGTGCAGACCTATCGCCCCAGCAATATCCGCGCCTGGCTGGCGATCTGCGCCAGCATCGCGACGCTGGGCGCAGCGTCCATCCGTGCCCGGTCGACCAGGGTGCGGAACTGTTTGATGCGGGGCAGGTTGGCCTCGGTCCAGTTCGCGACATAGTCCTGCGGGTCGCCGCCCTGCGCGCGGGCGAGGAAGTCGAGGCGCATCTGCTGGAAGTCGCGGGCGAGGCCGGAGACCAGCAACCGCTCCCACGGATCGCTGGGAGTCATCCGCGCCGCGGTCATCTGCGTCCAGTCGAGGCCCAATGTCGCACCGAGATCGGCGAAGGCATGCGTCAGCGGCAGCGGGCCGGTGCCGCTATGGCTGGCAAGGTTGGCAAGCCCCGCCGCACCATCGAGACCGGTCAACCGCACGATATGCGCGGCATGGCTGGGTGCGGCGCCCTGCGCGGTCAGATCCTGCGCCTGGCGCGCGGCCTGGAGCCGGGCTTCGGCGTTGAGCAGGTCGTCCATCCCCGCGATCAGCGCATCGACGCCGGGCTTCAGCGCGGCGACGATCTCGCCGGGCATCAGGCCATCGGCGCTGGCGCGCAGCACGTCGGCGATATGGACGCGCACGATATTGGCGGTGGCATCGAACAGCATCAGGCGGACCTGTTCGTCCATCTGGGTGCTGTCGAACTCCGCCCAGATCGCGGGCAGCGCGAACAGGCGTTCCGCCGCGACAAAGGCGCAGGCGACATCGCCCAGCGTGCAGCCTTCCTCTTCGGCCAGCTCGAACGGATGGATCAGGCCTAGCCGGTTGATCATGCGGTTGGCGAGCTTGGTCGCGATGATCTCGCCGCGCAGCTGGTGCTGCATCAGGATGTCGCCATAAGCCTCGCGCATCTGCGGCGGGAAGGCAGCGAGCAGCTCGGGCCGCATCGTCGGATCATCGGCGAGCGGAATGCGCTCGATCGCGTCCTGCAGCGCCAGCTTGGCGGTCGAGAGCAGCACCGCGAGCTCGGGCCGGGTCAGGCCATGGCCCTCCTGCGCGCGCCGCTTGAACGTGGCATTGTCGGCCAGCCCCTCGACCTTGCGGTCGAGCCGCCCCTGTTCCTCGAAATTCTCGATGAGGCGCAGATAGCTGGGCAGCGCACGCGTTCCGCCCTTTTCGGCGATCGAAAGCCCCAGCGCCTGGAGCCGGTTGTCCTCGAGCACCAGGCTGGACACGTCGTCGGTCATCGAAGCGAGCAGCGTGTTGCGCGATGCTTCGTCGAGCAATCCGGCGCGCATCACGGCGGCCAGGCCGATCTTGATGTTCACCTCGTTGTCCGAACAATCGACCCCGGCGGAATTGTCGATGAAATCGGTGTTGATCCGTCCGCCGAGCATCGAGAAGGCGATGCGCGCGGCCTGGGTGACGCCGAGGTTCGCGCCTTCGCCGACGACCTTGCAGCGCAGCTGCTCGGCATTGATGCGCAGCGGATCATTCGAGGGATCGCCGACATCGATATTGTTCTCGGACGCGGCCTTGATGTACGTGCCGATGCCGCCGAACCAGATGAGATCGACCTGCGAGCGCAGGATCGCGGAGATGAGCGCGGCGGGTTCGATCTCGTCCTGATCGATGCCGAGCATCGCCTTGACCTCGGCGGTCAGGGGAATCGCCTTCATCGATCGGGGGAACACGCCGCCGCCCTCCGATATCAGCGCCTTGTCATAATCGTCCCAGCTCGACCGCGGCAGCGCGAACATCCGCGCGCGCTCCTCCCAGCTCTTCGCCGGATCGGGATCGGGATCGAGGAAGATATGGCGGTGGTCGAACGCGGCGACCAGTTTGATCGCCTTGGACAGCAGCATGCCGTTGCCGAACACGTCGCCCGACATGTCGCCGCAGCCTGCGACGCGGACGGGATCGGTCTGCACATCGACGCCCATTTCGGCGAAATGCCGCTGCACCGAGACCCAGCCGCCCTTGGCGGTGATGCCCATCGCCTTGTGGTCGTATCCCTGGCTGCCGCCCGAGGCGAACGCATCGCCGAGCCAGAAGCCATATTCGGCCGCGATGGCATTGGCGGTATCCGAGAAGGTCGCGGTGCCCTTGTCGGCGGCGACGACGAAATACGGGTCCTCGCCATCATGCACCACGACATTCGCCGGGTGCACCACCTTGCCGTCGACGATGTTGTCGGTGACCGACAGCAAAGTGCGAATGAAGGTCTTGTAGGCTTCCTTGCCGCCGTTCAGCCAGCCGTCGCGATCGGTCGCAGGATCGGGCAGCTGCTTGGGAAAGAAGCCGCCCTTGGCACCGGTGGGCACGATGACCGCATTCTTGACGCGCTGCGCCTTCATCAGGCCGAGCACCTCGGTGCGGAAATCGTCGCGCCGGTCGGACCAGCGCAGCCCGCCGCGTGCGACGGGACCCGCGCGCAGATGGATGCCCTCGACCTGCGGCGAATAGACGAACATCTCGCGCCAGGGCAGCGGGGCAGGGAGGCCGGGCACCTTGGCACTCTCGATCTTCATGACCATCGCGAGCTTCGCTGCCGGGGCAAAGGCGTTGGTACGCAGGATCGCCATGACCAGCGCGCGCAGCATGCGCAGCAGCCGGTCATCGTCGATCGCGGACACCTGCGTGAGGCCGGTGTTGATCGCGGCGAGGTTCGCCTCGGTCGCCGCCTCGCGGTCGCCGGTGAACGCAGGGTCGTGCCGCGCGATGAACAGGGCGACCAGCGCATGCGCGACATCGGGCGCATCGTGCAGCGCATCGACCATCGTGCCGATGCCATAGGGCAGGCCCGCCTGGCGCAGATAGCGATACCAGGCGCGCAGCCAGATCACCGCGCGCTGTTCCAGCCCGGTCGCGGCGATCAGCCGGTTGAACGGATCGTTCTCTGCCTTGCCCTCGAGCGTGCCCGAAATCGCCGCCTCGATCGCCGCGGCGCGTTGCAACAGCGCCTCGACATCGCCCTGGCCGCGCAGGCTCAGCAGGAAATCGTGGATATGGCCGCCATCGGCGCCGCCCATCTGGGTCGGGATTTCCTCGAGCACGTCGAAGCCGAAATTCTCGAGCACGGGCACCGTCTCGGACAGCGGGATCGCGCCCGCCTGGCTGTAGAGCTTCAGCCGCAGGTTCTGCGCCGCGTCGAGGCTCTTGCGATACAGGCGCGCGCCGTGCTGCTCGGGCCCTTCGAGATTGCGCAGCCGCAGGATATCGAGCGCGGCCTCCTGCGGGCCGTAATCGGTGCGATAGGCCATCGGGAATTGCGCGGCATAGCGGCTGGCGAGCGCAGCGGCGCGGCTTTCCTCGCCCTGCGCGATCAGCGCTTCCTCGACCGAGGGCTCCCAGCCGCGCACCATCGCGCGCAGCGCCGCATCGAGCGCGGCATCGTCGACCTTGTGCTCGCCATCGCGCACGTCGAGCACATAGCGCAGCAGCGCGATCTCGCCATCCTCGAGCGAGATCGACCAGCTCAGCGTCTTGCCGCCCGAGGCTTCGACCAGCATCCGCTCGATTGCGACGCGGCGTCCGGTCGAAACCTCGTCGCGCGGCAGCCAGGCGAAGACGAACAGATGGCGCTTGAGCGACGACTGGACGGTGACCAGCTTCGAGCGCGGGCGATCAGCCAGCGACATCGCGGTGAGCGCGACGCGCTCCAGATTTTCCAGGCTGAACGCGATCAGCAGATCGTGTGGCAGCGCGGTGAGCGCATGCGACAGCGCCTTGCCGGCATGGCCGTTGGGCGCAAAACCGAACTTGTCCATCAGCAGCTTCAAGTGCGCGCGCAGCACCGGCACGCGCTCGGGCGCGGCGGCGAGCGCGGCGCTGGTCCAGATGCCGCCATGCACCGAGAGCGCGGCGACGCGGCCATCCTCCCAGATCGGCAGGATGATGAGGTCGAGCGGCGCGCGGCGGTGAACGGTCGAGATGAAGTTCGATTTGATGATCAGCGGCGCGGCCTTGCCGCTTTCGAACCAGGCAAAGGCGCGCTCGAACGAATGCGCCGCAAGCAGCTGACGTTCCTCGCCCGCCATCCGCGCCAGGCCCAGCGGGGCTTCGGTCGCGCCGTCGCGGCGATAGCGCAGATGCGCCAGCTGGGTCATGTTGCGGTCGAGGAACCAGCGCAGCAGCGCCGCGCCTTCGCCATCGGCCATCGCCGCGGCATCGGCAGCCATCGCCGCCTGCAGCATCGGCCAGTCGGTCACCGCCGCGCGCACATCGGCCATCGCGGAAAGCAGCGCGGCCTCGAGCGCCTTGCGCTGCCGGGCATCGGCGCGCTCGACCTCGAGATAGACCACGGACTCGCGCCGCTCGCCGGGGGCTTCGTCGGTATAGATTTCGCTCAGCAGCCCGTCTGCATCGCGGCGCAGCGCGACCACCGGATGGATCACGCGGTCGATCGCCAGGCCGAAGCGCGAGATGGTCGCGGCAATGGAATCGACCAGGAAGGGCATGTCGTCGTTGATGATCGCCAGCCGCATGTGCCGGTGGCCCGCCGCGCCGGGGATCGATTCGATCGCGAGCACGGTATCGGCCGAAGGACGGCGCGCCATCGCCCGCAGCGCGAAATCGGCGGCCTGCTTGCTCGCCTCCGCGTCAAAGCCCTCATTTTCGCCCGGCAGCGCCCCTTTGAGGAAAGCGTCGCTCAGCGTCTGGCGAAGGTTTTCATGCTGTCTGGGATCGGAAAACGGGGTGCTGGACGGCGCGTCTGCATCGGACGCAGCATTCTGGATGTCGGCCATGGGTTCCTCGTGCCCCGCGTGCGCGCTGGTTTGCCGCCTCTTTATGGGGTCTGCTGCCCAGGCTTATGCGCCATCGCACGCGGCTTCTCAAGCGCACAGCCGCGGGACGCCGCCAGAATGACGTAATTTTCTTTCAGGCGGTCGATTAAATGTTACGAGGCTTGCAGATAGCCGCTGGGTCTCAACCCGCGATCTTGCGCAGGATGCGGTCGGCCACTGGATCGTCCTCGCCGATCATGCCGATCACGCCCAGTTGGCCGTTGGCATCGCGCCGCGCCACCAGCACCGCAAACTCGCTGTCGCCCAGGTCGACGGCGCTGACCGGCAGCGAAGGGGCAGCGCGCAGCCGCTGGCGCGTCTCGTGCTTGCGGCAGAGCTTCTCGGCATCCTCGTCGCGCGCGCGACGCGCCTTGCGCTCGATCTGGACGATCGCCTTGAGCCCGCCGGGTTGCTGCGCGAGCAGATCGGCCAGGCCGCCGCGCGGCACGTCGCGGCGCATCGCATGGGCGAGCACGCACGCATATTCGGCGAGCCGCGTCTTGTCGTAGCTGGTGCCGAAGACCAGCTTGACCAGCGGCGTCATCGGCGCGCGTGCCTGCGCGGTGATACCGCTTTCGGCCAGCAGCGCGGCATAATCGTCGGGACGGCCGCGCGCGGCGAGCGCGAAATCATAGGCGCGGCCGATGGCGGCATAGAGCGCCTGGCGCGAGCGGTCCTCGTTGGCAAGAGCCGCCTCGACATGCGCGCGCGCGAAATCGAGCAGGTCGGCGAGCGCCTCGTCGCCGCCGGGCAGTTCGGCTACCGGAAACGCATTGGCCGCCGGCTCTTCCTCGATCCCTCCAAAGCCGACCTCGATCAGGCCGTCCGAAATATCGTCGAACATCGCATAGCCATCGAGCGACAGCGGCTCGTCGATCGCCTCGCCGCCGATCTCGCCGGGCGCCAGATTCTGTGCGGGATCGTCTTCCCAGACCGGCAGCGCGGGCTTGCGCGGGCTCTGCTTCACCGCCTCGTCGATCTGCAGGATCAGTTCTTCGGTGAGCTTGCGGTCGGCCAGCTCCTTCCAGTTGATCACGCCATAGACGAAGTCGATCGTGTCGTCGTCGGTGGAGAAGGGCAGCAGGATGCCGCGATACATGATCGTCGATCCGCGATCGTTGACATATTCGGCCTCGAATCCGATCGGCGCCTGGTTGGCCAGGATCTGCATGTAATGGTCGGTGATTCGCGACAGCAGCGACCGGCCCGGGACCTCGTCGAGATAGGCGATCGCCTCGGGCAGATTGCTCTCCTCGCGCAGCGCCTTGCCGATGAACGGGATCGCGGGGTTCTCGATTCCGGAGGTGAAATCGAGCAGCACGCTGTGCGGGCCGAAGTCCTCGATATTCTCCGGATCAAGGTCCTCGATCGACGGAAAAACGCGGCTTCCGAGCAGCTTGGCCCAATAGTTATAGGCGCGCACATGCATGCGCCGCTCGTCGCTGCCAAAGGCCTGAGGCGGGTCCATCAGCGCCTCGTCATCGCTGTCCGCCTGCACCGATGCGAGCTGCGCATCGTCTGCGTCGTCATGGCTGTGCCCGCCATCGCGATATCCGCGCAGAGTATCCATGGATTGGTCCCGTCAAAGTGTCTTGCGGGCAATGTCTCGCATGGAGGTAAATCTAGGGTTAATTGAGCCCTGCGAATGCGTTAGCCACAATCGCGCTGTCGTGCCCGACGATCATCGGCCCCGCACTGCCGCTCCGCGCGAGCAACCCGCGCAACGCATCTTGCATCCTGGCCGCGCTGCTGATAACGGCTCCGCTCGCACCGGCCAAAACCAGGCCCGCGCGCCGCTTTAGCTCAGTTGGTAGAGCACATCATTCGTAATGATGGGGTCACGTGTTCGAGTCACGTAAGCGGCACCAGCACCCCTTCCCAAATCGTCTCAAAACGTTGAATTTCTGCGGGTTTCGGGCTATTTTGCTCGCGACGGGAATCTCGCTTTGTTCCAGATTGTGCCCCCAGATTTCATTAATTTGGGGGCACAATTGGGGGCACAGCGACAGGAAAAAGCGTGGTGCCCCCAAATGCCCCTCAAAGCCGCAGAAATCAGAGGGTTTCAGCCGATTGATACCCTTTACCGCAAATCCGACGATAAAGGCCTCTATCTTGAGATTCGGCCGAACGGTTCGAAGCACTGGTTCTTGAAGTACAGGATCCTCGGATCTGAAAAGAGGTTGTCACTTGGGACATGGCCTGAGGTGTCCCTGGCTGACGCTCGCGAGCGCCGGGACGATGCCCGCAAAAAAATCAGGGAGGGCGATGATCCGCTTCATTCCCGCAAAATGGAGAAGATCAGGGGCCGATTGTCGGCTGGGAACAGTTTCCAGTCGGTGGCCGAGGACCTGATTGCTGTCCGGTTCGTCGCCAGCAAGAAAGCAGAGGCCACCATCGAAAAAGCTCGCTGGTATCTCTCGCATTTGACGCCAGCCATCGGCCCCCGGCCCATCGATGCGATCGAGCCCGCTGAGCTCCTGGTGGTGCTCAAGAAAATCGAGAAGGCAGGCAAGCGCGAAACCGCTGTCCGAACCAGGGCCTTTGCCAGCCGCGTGTTTCGGCATGGGGTAGCCATGGCGCTATGCAAACATGATCCCGCAGCCATGCTTGGCGGGGCTCTGGCTACCCCCATTGTGACTCATCATGCTGCTGTGCTCGAACCCCATCAGCTGGGAGAGGTGCTGCGCTCCATTGGTGATTATGCCGGAAGCATCGTCGTGAAGATTGCGATGCAGCTTTTGCCGCACGTGTTCCTTCGTCCTGGCGAGCTACGGCAAGGCAAATGGACAGAGGTCGATTTTGACGAGGCGGTCTGGCGGATCCCTGCAGAACGCACCAAGCTGCGTCGGCCCCACAGCGTTCCCTTGTCCCTTCAGTCTGTGAAGCTACTCAAGACGCTTCGCGAGCATACCGGCTGGCGGGACTACATGTTCCCTGCCCAGAGCTCGCTAAAGAAGCCGATGTGCGAGAATGCTATGAATTCCGCTTACCGCCGAATGGGGTTCGGCAAAGATGTGGTGACTTCCCACGGGTTTAGGGCAACTGCCAGCACCTTGTTGAATGAAAGCGGAAAATGGCATCCCGACGCTATCGAGCGCGCCCTTGCCCACGGACACAGCAATGCAGTGCGAGGTGCCTATGCTCGAGGCCAGTATTGGGATGAGCGGGTCGCGATGGCACAATGGTGGAGCGATTACCTCGAGCGACTCTCTGTAGGCGCGCAGGTCGTGCCGATGATGAAAGGCGCCAGCGGCTGAACTGACGAGCAACGGATCTGGTGACATCGGCAAAACGAGCGCCCGGTCCGGGCTGGCGTGCCATCTTCATTGCTCCGCCCGGGGAATGTGTGGCGGTTCAAGGCGCGACATGGTCTGCCCGGAAAGAACGGGATCGAGCTTGTCAGCTTCCGCCAGTGCCCATTCTTCCCAGTCTAAGAGGCTGTTTGGAAAATCGCCTAAAGGGGTTGCGTTGGGATTCGCTGGCTGATTCAGGCTCTGTATGTGGACGTATCAGTGCCGAAGGCGAATGGCTGCAAGGTGGTGATAGGGACGGCGATTGGCGGAAAGCCGCAGTCCGGTTTGCTAATCAATAACGGCTAGGGTCGACCCAGAGCCGGTCATTCTCAACCGCGGCGCTCAATGTCTGGTTTCGCCGAAAGCCGCCATGCAAATTTTGGGATCGTGCGTGAGCCTCGCCACAAGATTGTGGGGGGCTGCCGATCTACGAGCCAGAGGCGGAACGTTTACTGCAGCGTCCGTCATCAAAGCCGGGTGCAACCCCGGAGAGTGTTTCGCAGCACGGCAGCAGAATCGTCGAGTGAAGCTTCGCCTTCCAAACTGCCGTTGATGCGCAGCATCACTGTGCCACGTTGTTGCATCAGGAGCGGAATGAGCTCGGTGCCAGACACGCCGCCAATCCATTGGGTGCCGTCCGCATTGGCGCGTTGGATGGGAATATTGACAAGGCGTCCGGAGAAATTCCAGGTCAACGTCGTCGTGCTGGCCGTAGCAGGCTTGTTGAGTAACATCGCCATGAACGGCTTGCCGCCTTCGCAATAGAGGCTGAGCGACTCGATGTTTGGCGACGCGGCAGCGCTGACATAGGCGATGGGAGCGCGCCCCGGCACAGGCACGATTTCCCACGGGGTTCCAGGCAAGGGAACGGCCGTTTCCGGCGGACTATTGTCCAACATCTTCTTGATGTCCGGGGCCACGGGCAGCCGAGCCCCGCTGGCTGGAGAGTAGACTGTAAGCTTGCCCCGCTCCCACAGGCCTACCTGCACTTCCCGGCGGGTGGGATCGATCATGAGATAGGCTTGCTCGACGCCCCCCTGATGCGGGGCGTTGCCGGAAAGATAGAAATAGCGCCCCGCGCGCTGGAGGGGGGAGACGGCTGACAGGTTTGTCTGAAATACAGCCATCTTCGGCCCGAGCAGCGTCTTCAGGGCGGCCGCCACGGCGCCTCTGTCAAAGATGTCTATGTTATCCTTCGAATATTCTCCCGGGTATTTCCCGACGAGACCGGCGAGATTGTTCCACTCTGCCGGAATGCCTTGGGTCGCGACAGCCGCCTCTGGCCGCGGGGGAGGAGATGTGCCGGCTGGGGCGCTGCCCTTGCACAGAGCAAAAGGGCCGCCATTGGTGAAAGCGGCATGGAACGGATCGGGGCGGCCGCCCGGTGGAAGATCGGCATCGAAGCGGATGACGCCGGGCTTCTCGTCATCGTTCACGAACATGATCACCCGCCCATAATCATTCTCGCTGACAGGAAAGGGGAAAAAGACGGCCGTCATGCCTTCGTAGCTCGGGCCCATGAAGGTGAGCGCATACTCGACCCTTTGCGGTCTCACCTCGCGGCCCTTGGCGCGAAACAGCATGCCTTTCTGGTCGATCACGACGCGCGGCTCCTTCGAGCAGTCTCCGCCTGGCGCATAGCTGCCGAAAATGTGATCGACGCCTTGTCCCTCCAGATCGGTCAAAGGGAGCGCGTGGGCGTTAGCCGATGCGAGAGCAGAAAGGCTGGCGCCTGCCAATACCAATCGAAATTGGCGAGCTTGTGTCGCCTGGCGATATAGCGTTCGCATAGGCACTTCCCCTCAGCGGGTAGATCCGCATCCAATCGCTGATCGACTTCGAAGCAAATCGATCTGCTGCAATGCAAGGTAACCCGCATCCGCCTCATTCGTCAAAGCTCGAAGGCTGTATGTCTTAAGCCGTGCGTGGCCCGTTTCAGCTTCGATCTGGAGGGATGGAACATGGAGAGTGGAGTGAGATCGCTTCGGGGGCCGCTTCAGCTTGCTGTATGTCGGGCATCGAGGGAACACACATAAAACAGCTGCCACCCGCAGCCCGAGCAGGCCAAGTCGGCTACCGACCCAAAATACGCCGTTCGTTGGTCGATCCTCCAGCGACAGCTTTTGTTAGGAGCCGACGGAAGTGCAGTGTAGGCGGTGTTTTCACGTCACGTCGGACCAGGGCATGAGTTCGCCGACGCGGTTTGCTGGATGACGCGGGCGTGCTCGTTGCGGACTGCGCGACGATGGTCTGGATCGGTGCCGCGAACATCGCTCTCGATGGCATAGAGACCGGCGATCCGCTGCAGCACCTCGGTGGCAACCGGCGACTTGTCGGCGAGGTCGAAGAACTTGCGCCGGACGTGTGACCAGCAAAATGCGAGAGTGATCTGCTGCTGCCGCTTGGCGAGCGCGGTATATCCGCCATAGCCGTCGACCTGCAGGATGCCTGCAAAGTCCACCAGATGCGCTTCGGCGCGCTCGCTCTTGCGGTCAGCTGCATAGACATAGGCCATCATCGGCGGATCGATACCGCCCCATGGGCGATCATCGCGGGTAACCTATCATCGCGATGGCAGCATTGACGACGTGGCATCATCAAGCGTTGGGGCAGATCAGGGGGCGGGAGGTCTGGTAAGGCAGCGGCATGGCATTGGCCTAAACCGAAGTCGATGCGGGGTGTCGATGCGGCGCTTGTTTCCCAGAATCGCCTTGATTCGCCGAGAAAATTTAATCAAGCTTCCAGCCATGCGGCCATTGAAGGGGGAGGGGGAGTCGTGGATGAATATTCTGGTAGCACCATTCTTGGTATCGGCTGGTTGACCTCGTCGGCTTTATTTTTTCTGATATTTAGTTCTATTGCTTGTCTCATAAGCTACAGAAAAGTGGGTGAGAACAAGGAACGCCCCTATGAGTCCATGTCGTTTGGCGAGTATGCTCCCAAGTTTGCCAGGGAATTTAAGGGGAGATTGATCCTCTCAGCATTCCTTTTCCTGATCAGCTCTATTCTGGGAATCATCGCGCTTGCTACGATCTTCATCAAAAAAAGGGAGAAGATGAAATATCTCACAATACGTGAGATGCGTGTGATGGAGGACGAGGAGAATAGCAAATGGCTTGCATCCTTGGGTGCAAACCACGCTGTTCGCTCCGAAAAAATTGACCAAATATTTTTGGATGCGTCAGAAACGATGACTGCAACATATCTTGCAGAATGGGAATCATGGAGCGGGCAAGTTAAAATTGAAGGTTATTGCTTGATCAATATCAAGCGCAGCCTGGCAGCGATGGACAATCGAGATCGCGAGCACCTTCGTATTGTTGAACAGCTTAACAGCGCTGCCAATGGTGCAGAGCGTAAATATCGGTTGTGGCGCACGAGCCTGATCCATGGCGACGGTAAGGGCGCGCCAAATGGTATTTACCAATATAGCGGTTTGTCAGAGACCGATCGGCAGAGGGGGCACGCTACCGTAGCGTTAGAAAAGAAAAGTGCTAGCGTCTCGCAAGTCATATCCGCTTTGAACCAGCACTTGTTTGAGAGCAAAAATGATAAAACTTCCTCAGGTGCCCTCGCTTCGGTAATTGACGAATCTTTTGAGGTGCTCAGTCAGGGTGGTTCAAAATGGCTGAGATCGGCAAAGATCCCCGGCACAGTTTTTGAGCCGCAAGGGGAGCACGTTTTGCACATCGGTACATTTGACGATGGTCAGCCACTGACATATTCGGGCGAGGGCTCGATGATCACCATCGCACCGCCGGGTTCTGGTAAAACCCAGTGCAATGTATTTCCGAATTTACTGTCTTGGGCTGGGCCGGCTGTGGTGCTCGATATTTCGGGTGATATCTTTGAGAATACCAGTAAGTGGCGCTCGGAGAATGTGGGGCCTGTATATAAATTCAGTCCTCTAGAGCCTGAATCGAGTCATTGTTACAACCCTTTGACATTTGTGCGGCGCGAACCTGATTATATCTGGGAAGACTCGCGCTTATTAGCCGAGATGATGATTGTGCCTTCGTCTTCGGCTGACCCTTTTTGGGAGAACGAAGCGCGTACCGCTCTGACCGCTGCAATAGCCTATATCTGCTACAGCAATCCTCCTGAAATGCGTCCGATGCATCAAGTTTTGGATATCATGTATGGTGGCGACCCATGGTCGGAGATGCTGGTTGGTCTGAAACTGGCGGCTGATGTCAGGGTGATGATGCAGAACGGAACCGCGCTGGCTGCCATGAATGAAAAGACGCTTGCCAGTGTGCTGCAAACAGCGAGGTCCAGCCTGTCTGCTTGGGCAGGGGAGCGTATTGCTCGTGCTACGGCAAGATCGGACTGGAGCCCTGGTGACCTGCGTGACGGCTCCAACCCCACGATCTACATTTATATTCGTCCGAATGAGGTGGAGTCCTATCTCTCGCTGTTGCGAGTATTTATCGGCCAGCATATCCGGGTGCTGACAGGCGGGAAAGTCCCGCCACGCGGATCACCGCCCATATTGTTCATGCTCGATGAGCTGCCGCGATTGCGGAATATGCCCCCTGTCGATGAAGCTTTGAACATTGGGAGAAAATATGGGCTACGTCTTTGGATGTTTGCTCAGAGTGTGGGCCAGATCCGCGAGGCATATAAGAACGCAGATGGAATGATCGGTTCATGTGCTGTGCGCATTTACATGAATGCGTCCGGTGCAGATGGCTTGGCAGAAAAGATATCTGAAGAGATCGGCACGGTTGACAGCTTCACTGACGGCCAGAAGCGGCGAGTGGTGGATGCGGCAGATTTGGCTGGTCCAAGTTTCCGCGACTATCAAATTGTGTTTGGATTGAATGCCCGTCCTGCCAAGGTGCGAAAGGATTTCGCCTGGAAGAATGACGTGCTCAGATCCCGAATGGGTGCAGCAAATTTACCATGAGGTAGAGATTTCTCAGAGGTGATAATCATGCCCGGATATAGCGAAAATTTCGATCATTACCAACATCTCGAACAGGCGATGGCGGAAGCTCAGGCGCGACATCAAGCAGCGATTGATCTGCAAGCTCGTGCAGAGATAGGCTCGCTGGAACACGCTCAGCTCACATCAACTATTCGACAATGTGAGGCTGAAGTGGGTGTCGCAAAGAGTGCGATCGATACATTCGAAGTCGAATTGGGGCAAACCAGTCCTGAGCAACTTCAAGCTTTGCGGATGGGGATAGCCCCGGAAGCAGTTTCGTTCGCGGAAAGGCTTGATGGCACCGTCAATTACGCATTATCTGATTTAGGGAAGGCCGAATTGGGAAGTTTGGCGTCGGTCGCAGGCGAGATGCGTCGGTTTGCTGAAGGCACAAACTTTCTTCCTGGTGATAATCAACTTTCGGATGTGGTGAAGACGGCGTTTCAGCATGGACCTGAGTTCGTCAACGCAACGATTGATGATCTCACTCGACAGCAAACGCAGGCGCTCGACCTGAAGATTGCACAAGGCCCACAACCGACTTTGGAGATGCAAAAGCAGAACGCGGTTCATGCCGAGGTCGAGGCGACTGATCGCGAGGCCTGGAAACAGCACGAATTGACGAAGTTGGAGGCTGAGCATGCCCGGCAGACCGAGCGGCTTGAAAGCCAGTTAGCAAAGTTCGCCCAGTCTCAAGCTGACAAGCCATCGGAAATACAGGCAAAGCAGGCAGAACTCGCTAACCAAGCAAGGATTGAGCTTGCCCAGCAGCAAGCGGCAGAGCTTGCACGAGCTCAAGCTGAGCTGGCACGTGCGCAAGAGCACCAGCGAGCGGCAGAGGCACGAAGCCAACAACTTGACAACTTTCGGGATGTGCGTTGAAGTGTCGGAGAAAAACGGCCCATGCCCACCACCCGCCCTTGCCTGCGCCGCCTTCGAAATCCGATGCGGCGAGCGGCCCTTCGGCAGCGATCCGGGCGAGCACGGATTGTGCCTTTTGTCGGTGCACGGTCGCAAACCGGCGCAGCGCCGAATACCCAATCTCTCCACGCTCTGCCCGCGCCATCCGCCAGCGAAACAGCGGATGGAGATCGAGCAGCAGCAGGGAAGCCTCATGCGCCCAGTATTCGAACATGCGGCGGTTTCGCTTCTCGCCCCATGCCGCTTGCTCCAGTTCGCCGAGATCGTAACCGCCGATACGCGAATAGGCTGGGAGATAGTGCGCTCTTGCCAGAACATTCACGCTATCGATCTGGACCACGCCCAGCCTGTCCAACGCACGATGCAGATGAGCCGATGCCCCCTGCCCGGCACGCCGCTTCCCGAACCCTTGCGCAGCAAGCACGATGCGTCTGGCATCGTGAAGGGAAAGCTGGATGGTCATGCTGGCAAATCTAGCCATCCCATTTTGCAAGGGTAACAGGCGTGGGCCAGTCCTTTAAACCTTGCGCGGTTCTGTCGTTCTGTGCGCCGGTCAAGCAAGCGGAAGATGGCAGCTCCTGACGAGACCTGCCGCAAGGCTTGCCACTCA
The DNA here is from genome assembly GCA_000503195.1 of Blastomonas sp. CACIA14H2. Classification (GTDB taxonomy): domain Bacteria; phylum Pseudomonadota; class Alphaproteobacteria; order Sphingomonadales; family Sphingomonadaceae; genus Blastomonas. The sequence continues at coordinate 10,734 of AYSC01000019.1, read as the reverse complement.
GGAATGACTGCAACGTCACAGACCCGGCTGTTCGAGCCGGTTGGCAGAGATGTCGGATTTCAGGCCACTGGCGGGGAAGCCACAACGACGAAAATTGGGGTGCAATGCTGACCGGCGATCTCCCGCCGGTTCAGGGCACGCGTGAGCATCTATTTGAATCAAAATGGAAAATAGCAATCGGTCGCGCTCGAGCGCGCTCTTACCGATGGGCGGAGTGATGCTGTGAGAGGTGCCTTGGCTCAAGGCCAAGATTGGGATGAGCGGGTCGCGATGGCAAAATGGTGGAGCGACTGCCTCGATCGGATTGCTGCAAACGCGCAGGTCGTTTTGATGATGAAGGGCGCCAGCGGCTGAACTGACGAGCAACGGATCAGGTGGCACCGGCGAAGCGTATGTACGAACCAGGCCTGGCGTGCGATCTTCATTCCTCCTCCGGCGGAATGTTTGGCGGATCAAGATGCGACATGATTTGGCCGGAAAGAAAGGGATCGAGCTTGTCAGCTTCCGCCAGTGCCCATTCTTCCCAATCTGACAGTCGCTGCTTGCCTATGTCGCCGCGATGCTCAAGCTCACGCTTCACCTGGGCAACGAGGGCGCGAAGATCTTGCGACTGCCGCAGCAGCTCACCGCTCATGCGCAAGTTTGCGATCCGCTGCTCATTGAGCTCGCGAATGTGTTCGAGCCTTAGCCTCGCAAGCTCCTGACGCGCCGCTTCCTCGCGCTGTTCGCGCTCGATCCGTTCCTGTTCGGCTCGTATCTCTGCCTCTGCAAGCCTGCGACGAAACGCAATTTCTCCTGCCACGATGAGGGACACAGCTATATCAGCAATCTGGGACTCCAGCTTGCTGTCTGTCCGATCCTGCCATGGGGAAAGACCGGGTTCGTCGCACCGGATATAGAGCGGCGTGCTGGCAGGAAGCGATGGGTCGGGTACAACTTCGCCGTGCCGCATCCGGGTCGAATGCTTTCCGATTATCCCGATGCTCAGGCTTAGCCGGGTATCTCCAATCATGATTTCCGGTCGAAATCCGCGGGGACGCTGGTCCGCAAACACTCTGGCGTCGTGGCCGCGCCTGGCGAGTGCGCAAAACAGGGCATTCATCAACCGCATCTGGCGCTGGTCAACCGGATTATCGAACTCAGGCTGATAGAGGGAATACCACGTTTCCTGGGCCGCCTTTTCGCGGAGTCTTGCCTCTTTGCGCATGATATCATTGAAGGCGTGATGGTAGCGGGAGAGGTCCTTTGCGACCGTCACTTTCCCTATCAGCCGCGCCTCGCGCTCGCGCAGCTGCTCGAAATCGCCGGGCACTTCAGCCGATATAAACGGACCCGTGGAAGGAAGCGGGGCGGCCTTGGGAATATATGGCTCGAACCTGCGGTCGATCAGCATCCGTCCGGATCCACCGTGACGCCGGGCAGGGGGCGAAGGTGGAGCGGGCACTTTCCGCCCTGCATGCACGCGGTTCCAATGGCCTTGAGGCGGGGTAACTACGCCATACCGGTGCAGCATTTTCTTGAGCGCAACGTCGCTGATTCCCATCTTCGCTGCCAGCTCTCGCATTGGCGCAGACCAGGCAAACGCAATCACGTCCTCGGGCAAGGCAAGATAATCATTCCGCCAGTACCAGTTCGACATCGGGATCCCTTCTGCAGCCGGCTCCATCGCTGGAGATGGCTGAGTGCTTCGAACTATCAGGACCGAATTTGCAACCCAAAGCTCGATGCCTGTCGCGATCGAACCGCTGGCAACGAAGGAGGAGACCCCGCCCTTGCTTCGATGACCAGCGATGACCGAGGCTGACTTTGCGTCTGGCCATTCCTTTTTGTCGCGGCTCGGTCAGCCGAAACAACGATCGTCGAAATGCTATAGCGCGATGGTCCGGTCATCCGGCCATGCGTCAGACAGCTGGCCAGCCTTTCCTCGCGCCGCGCTCACATCTCCGGGCATCTGCGCCATCCTGCTTGAAACGTTTGGCGCAGCATGGGCAGATTTTCTCCGAATGATGGCGGGCGATCCGCCACAATGTGCCGAGGCTGGAAAGCACGGCTGCGATACCCAGCAGGAATGATCCGTCGATGATCACCATTGCAGACTCCTTCATGAGCGCTAATGTTCTACATTTGTTCTACTGTAGGAAAGGGGATTTTGCGATGGGCATCACGATTGTTCCCGTTCAGGGTCAGCCGCGCCTCCAGGTTGCCGGTGATATCGATACAGCGCTGCAGGTGCTGTTCGAGGACGATGACAGGATTCTTGTGGCAATCAGCAACGGCATCCTGGTTCTGGCAGAATATGACGAAAAGCTGAGATGTGCCTGGTCGGTTGCGCGAGGCCCTGCCGACCTTGTGTCGATCCAGGGGGAACGCGTGACCATTGACGGGGACGTCGACTGGATTTGTGTGAGCCTTGCGGGCAGCGTCGCCATGCGCGACACGGTTCTGACTCCTCTCCCCTTGTTTCCTGAACTCGATCGACACGCTGCCTGACGCTGTTGCACCCTCTGCTCGGCCGCTCGACCAGGATCGAACGAACCGCCGGAGCGAGGGAATGACCATCAGTGTATCGGTGCGTCGCTCGCGCTGTAGTGCATCGGGTTGAGCAGCCATTGCTCAACGGCCGACTCTCTCCAGCCGCAGCATCGCTCCGCCAGCTTGACCTGCTGCGGGAAGGTTCCCGCGTGGATCTTGCGATACAGTGTCGCTCGCGAAAGCCCGGTGCGATCGAGCACGGCTGCGAGTCTCAGGAACCGGTCGGGGTTTTGGGATGCCATGGCCATTGTCTCCATCCATTGGTTTGATCTGCCCCTGCCTGCGACGAGAATGACCATGTCTGACAGGTCGTCAATCGAGCGTTCGGCGGGGCTTTCGGACGGGCGGCGGTCGTAAAGTCGTTATGGGTACCTGCAGGAACGAATCTCGTAGCGCGAATTTTTCTGCTCATTGCGTCTCATGCGATGACCTGCTGCTGCTCAGCGAGACCCGAACACGGTGTCAGCCAGAGGCGATACCGGGAGAGACGGGGGCTCCGCTCTTTCCGGAAGGAGGGGACAGTCCGTCTGCCGGAATGGCCTTGGCGGCAGGCGCTATCCGGTGGAGGGCGATCAGGCTTGCGGTGACCATTAATAATGCTGGTTCGGTGTTTTCCTTCGGTGGCGCTGAATAGAACCGTTTCCGGTTTCAATTCTTCTTGCTCTCCAGCCAGTATGTATCACCATGAGCTGCCTCCGAAACAATATCGGTGGCTGACCGGGTTCTGGCATGAATGTCCAGGCGCATAGCTAAAGATGCCAGTACGCACACCGACAGGCGTTTCCACTTGCCCGGTCATTTTTCCGATCGACGAAGGGTCTGATTATTTTCGGATTATAAAATTGAGACGATGACAGCCCAGGCATAGCCTTTCCCTGCGACCGATCCCGGTCGCATCTGATGGAAAGGAACTGAGCATGAATGCGTTTGAAACCCAGAATGACGACGTCATCGATCTCGGCGCCGTGCAGGAAGAAACCCGCGGCTCGGCGATCGCTGGCCTCGACGACGTCCAGCCCGGGCTGAAGATCTTCGTCGGCGGAATGGACCGCGAGGATTGATCGGCATGTGGCGTGCAGCCTCTTAGGCTGCACGCCATTGCTGGTCCCGGGCAGATCATCATGGAATACAGGCTCTCTCCGGATATGCGTTGCTGCACAATCGGGACGCATTCAGTATTTCTGGATCTCTCCCGTGATCGCTATTTTCTGCTCAGCGAGGACGCCGAGGTCCGATTTCGGAAGTTTCGTGAGGGCAGGGCAGACGAAGCCGATCTGGCCTGGCTCGTTTCAAGGCGGATAATCTGCCCGGACGCGCATGAGCCAGCTGACAGCGTGCCAGCCGTTCCCGCTCCTGAATCCAGTGCACTGGACAATGACCTGCCATCGGCGCGATTTGTTTGTACGGCCAGGGCTGCGTTTGCCCAGATCTCAGCGAGACGCGATATCAGGCACCGTCCGATTGCACGAATTCTCAGCGAAATTCACACAGTCCGCGAGCGCCATATCCCGGACGAGCATCAGCATGCGCTGTACGTCGCATCTGCATTCCAACAGGCTCGCTATCTGATCTCCGGAACTGATCAGTGCCTGCCGCGAGGCATTGCCATGAAGCGCATGCTAGCACGCCAGGGCTGCCATGCGGACCTTGTCATCGGCGTTACCCTGCCATTTTCGGCCCATTGCTGGGTCCAGCTGGGCTCTACTGTTCTGACAGATTTCCTCGATCTCGTGCAAGCTTACAAAACCATTCTGGTGGCTTGATGGCTGGGCATTATCGCATCGAAATTTCGCACAGGCAGGATGTCGGGCAAAGCGCCGCTGGCTGCAACGCCGTTCCTTCCTTCGTGGCCGGTGCCGGACGCGTGTGGAGTGACACTCCGGTGATCCCGATAGACACTCACGGCTGTGTCATCGGTCATCTTTTCTCACGCACAGACCCGAGCCGTCGCATCGCCGAATTTGCTGCCGATGAAGTTCTGGCGATCCGGGCAAGCGGCGGACGCTCGCTGCTGGGCGACTTCTGGGGAGCATATGTTGCGGTTTTGACGGGAGTGGATGGCAGCGTCTCGGTACTCCGTGATCCATCAGCGCAGATGCCCTGCTATTACCGCTCGGAGGCCGGCTATCTGGCTTTGGCCAGCGATGTCACGCAGCTTGCCCAGCGCGGGCATCAAGCTGTCAATTTCATCGAAATAGGAAAACTTCTTGCAAGCGTCGATGCGATAGGTCGCGAGACCTGCATCTCAGGGGTCATGGAGTTGCTTCCCGGCGAGTGCATCACCACCACTCCCGGGGGCCATACGATACGTGAATGGTGGTCACCATGGCCCTGGACGGCCCCCGAGCGCCTGCTCTCATTCGAGACCAATGCAGCTAGGCTGCGCCGGGTACTGCTCGACTGTGTGGGTTCCTGGGCATCGTGCTTCAAGTCAGTTGCCCTCGGCGTTTCGGGCGGGCTCGATTCATCCATCGTCGCCTGCGCAACACATTCGCAGGCGCTTGAGCTTCATTGCCTCAACTTCGTCAGCAGTGGTTCGGGCGGTGACGAGCGAGCCCACGCCTTTGTTCTTGCTTCAGCGCTTGGACGTACCCTGCACGAACGGCATTACAGCCTGTCGTCCATAGATATCGGGAAGCCTGTCGCCCCGCACCACGCCTGGCCAAACGCCCCTTATTTCATGCAAGGTATCGCCGCGATCCATTCCGGCTTTTCCAGCGAGCAAGATATCGACGCCTATTTTTCCGGAAACGGCGGCGACAATGTGTTCTGCAGCCTCGCCACGGCGGCCCCGTTCGTCGACCGGTTCCTGACGCAAGGGGCCCGATCGGGAGTTATGAACACGCTGCGCGATCTCAGTCTTCTGACAGGCTCCGACGGCATGACGATCCTGCGCCACGCATTCGGTATCTACAGGCGCGTTGGTGATCCGCCCCGCATCTATTGTAACAGGTCAGGCCTATCAGCCTCACTGGTCGAAGCGCTCGAGCCTCTCCGGCCGCTTCACCCCTGGCTCGAAGATACTGAGGGCGCACTCCCGGGCAAGATCGGGCACGTGAAGCAGATCATACGTGCGCATCGTGGAATCGAGCTTTATCCAAGGGCGGAGTCTCCCCTCCATATTGCTCCGTTGCTTTCCCAGCCGATCATTGAGCTGTGCCTGGGCATTCCGACCTGGCACTGGGTCCAGGAGGGGATCAATCGTGCAGTTGCGCGCGAAGCCGTTCGCGGCATCGTTCCCCAGCAGCTGCTGAGGCGAACTTCGAAGGGCGGCCCTTCTGGCTTCATGGCCGAAATATTCCAGGCCAATCGCCAGAAAGCAGAACAGATGCTGCGGGATGGACTGCTCGCACGGGCAGGCCTGCTGGACCTCTCGATTTTCGAGGGCATCAATCCTGTGACCGCCAGCGGCTCGGATAAGGCGAGGCGTATCCTGGACCTTTGCGCGGCAGAGGCATGGGCTCGCTGGTGGAGCGATGCTATCTGATCGACAGCGCATCGTGCTGGTTTCCATCGGCATTGACCGCACAATTCTTGCTGAACCCATCTGCCATCTCGGCCCAGCGATCAACATGCCCGGAAAAGTCCGCGTCGGAGTCACGTTTGCCCAGCAACCAGAATTCGAACCATGCAAGGTTTTCGCGCATCGCGAGCAGCCGGTTGGACGGTATATGAAACAGGTGAGTTTCTTCGGTTGCCGTTGTCTCGCCCGGGTACATGCTGATCTGGGCAGGAATGCCGGCTGCGCGCAACGCCACATGGAAGTCGATCGCACCGGCATGCGGGCCTGCGACCTGCTGAAGGACCGGCGCGCATACCCGATCAGCACGGAGGGATGGAGATATTCGAAGGTAGTTTTCCAGATACTGTCCTGCAGGAGGGCCGCCAAAAATGGCAGTGTAGGATCTGATGGATATGGGATAGATGGCGGGTTCCAGAAAATGGCCATCGCCGCTGGATGCGACCTTGAAGGCTCCGGATTGCGTGATGGCCACATTGGTGATCTGCGACCCACGGCTATAGCCGGCGATGCCGACCCGCGCGTCGTCCACAATGCCTTCGCCCACGAGCTGGGCGATCACATCCTCGAAAGTGTCTACCACGCTGAGCCAGGCTCGACGTTGAACTTCTACCGGTGAAAGCGGTCCTGTGCCAGACACCCACTGGGCATAGGCTGCCATGAGTTCCGGGCTTTGCCGCGGAGATGGCTCATTAGCGAGAATGACGACATAGCCCCGCTCTGCCCAGAGTTGAATCGGATACTCCCATTGCAGGTCCTGATCGGCAAACCGCTCGTCGGCGTCGTGGCCGTGCGTGACGAGTATGGAAGGATACCGGCGCCCTGGCTCATAGTCACGCGGCCAGACTATGTATCCTGTGGCAGTGTGACCCGAACGGTTATTCCAATGGTGCGATGTAACCCGCAACGGACTTATTGCTTCGTGTCGCGCGGAGAGCGCTATGATTTGTGAGACTTTGCCTTTTGCAGGTTCGACTTTGACCAACCGAGGAGGCTGGGTCATCGATTCCTCGACACAGATGCCCCAATCAAGATTCTCGAGAAAATCGCATTGTGTGAGGCTTCCCTGTGTCACGATCGAGCGCGCACCTCGGGACGAGACAAGCGCCAGTCCATATCGTGGATGCGTGGTAGTGCGCATGCCGAGGACTGTGCGCCTGCCATCCGCTGATCGCCAGCTTCCTGCAGCCATTGGGTGCCCCAGAAAATACGGATGCCTACCATAGCTATATCTTGTGCCATCGGCTCGCGTTTCGACCAGCTCCAGTGCTGAACCATATCCGTCGCTGGTTAGCAGACCTCCCCGAGGCCCCTTCACGAAGTCGACAGAAGAAAGGCCCTGTTGCGCGCCTGCCGGGATGCTTGTCGTCGAACCGAACTTCAGGTCGAACGCTTCGGATTGATCACTTTGCGTGCCCGACGTGGTTTCGACGTAATATCGCAATCCGTCGTCGGCCCAGTTTACGGTTCCGGCATAATAGAATGCCAGACGATCGCTCGCCGGTCGGGTGGCGACGAGAACATCTTCGCCGGAAGCAGACCGCAGCCGGAGTTCGACGACGGCACTGACGGGCGCGCGACGCCTTTGCTTCTGCAGGATGACTTCGTTGTCGAACTGTACTTTGGGCTTGGCGAACCCAGGTTTTAGTGCCGCGTACCACAACCATTTGCGATCGGGAGACCAGTCATAGGCCAACACACCGACACGATGCGGCGCGATGAAAGAGACTGCAAAAAGGCCGCCCTCTGTCTCTCCTATCGTTACGCTTGCCTCGCTTGCGACGACGAGCTGAGGCTTTGAGCCTGAGTCGACCCGGTAAAGCTGTTGCCCCTCACCTATATCGAGCAACACATTCCAGCCTCGCTCTCCCTTCATGGCTTCGAGCTGCGTGGCCACACCGGCGCGCGCCATTTCCGTTCGCACGCCAGTGGACAGATCCACTCGATAGACGATATGCATCGTCTGGTTCTTCTCGATATCTCCCGCCCGCTGGATATAAGCCAGTTCAGACCCATCGGAGGACAGTGCCAGAGAGGTGACCTTCGGAGCCGTCACAATATCTTCCAATGTCCACCTACGCTCAGGCGTCTCCCCTTTTGCTTCAGTCAGCTGCCCGGCAAGGAGCAGGCTGGCCAGGATCGGCCAGCCGGCAGCGTGCGTGCGTTTCGCGCGCGTCTTACCAGTCATGACGGATCGTCAGGCCAAGGAAACGCCCGACAGCCGAGTAATTGGTCGTATCGAAGGGCGTGTCGAACGCGGCTGCGGTGAAAATCGGCTCGGGTTTCTCATTGAAGATGTTGAGGGCGTTGAACGCAATTTCAGTGCCGAGGCCGAGGCTCAGTCGCGCGGTCAGGTCCAGCGCAGTGAAGGAGGACAGTTGCGGTTGCGTCGGTCGTCGATTGTCGGTGACACCGCCGGTATAGTTCACAAATGAAGACACCGAGATCCGCTTCGTCGCGAACGTCGCGCCGGCCCTGGCGCGCAGATGCGGCGGAAAGAAAATGGTCCCGGCAAGCTCGGTAACAGGAAGGCCCGGCAGCAGGCGCTGAGTGCTGTCCATCCAGGTGCCGCCCAGGCTGAGCGATAGCCGCCGGTCTTCTCCGAAAGCCAGGTCGTAGCGTGCTGAAACATCGAGCCCGCTATAGGTCTGCTGGGCGATGTTGCGCGAACGCGCATCGAGAAGGGCGACGACGCGCGAAGGGTCATAGGGGGCCCCGGTCGCATTTTGCAGTCCGCCATTCGCCCCGCTGAACAGAGCGTCCAGAAGGGCAGCAGAGGGATTGAAGGTGACGAGGTCAGCGAAGACCGGATTGTTCAGAACGCCGGCGGAGGACACCAGCGGGGGAGCGACCCGATCAGTGTAGTCGACATGAAAATAGCTCGCCGACAGTTCCAGATTGGCGGCAGGTCTGGCTGTCGCGCTGAACGTCCAGTTCTCTGACCGCTCGGGTCCAAGCATTTCGCTGGCACCCAGTGCTACTGCCACCGTCGAACCCGGCGGGAAACCCTGGCCGAAACCACCAACAGGGGCGAGAACGGCTGCATAGCCTGAATATTGCTGAATCAGGGTCGGCAGCTTGAACGACTTGCCCCAGGAGATGCCGAAGGTGAGCTCGGCAATGGGTTCGTAGATGAAGCCCAGTTTTGGCGTCACGACATCGCCGGAATCCGAATTGTCCTCATAGCGCAGCGCGCCGGTTAGCGAGGTGCGGTGCGCGAGGGCAATTCCCTGGGCCGGGCTGGTGATAGGCACGAACAGCTCGCCATAGGCGAAATAGTTCTTCCGCACTCGCTCGATGGTTCGGGCGTCCAGCCGGGCGTCGAACACACTGGACCGGTAGCCTGCGCCAGCTGCGATCCGGACCGATCCTGCAGGAAGCGCGAACAGAGCGCCCTGCAGTCCGGCCTCGATCGAAAAATTGCGGTTGTCGTATACACGGACACCTGTGCCGGTCTGTGCCCCGCCAGCGAAGATCCGGGCCACCCCGTCAGTTTTGTCCGTGCCGTAAAAGCCCAGTATTTCAAGGGTCCAGTCCTCCGACAAGTCAACAGTAACCTTCGGAGCGATGCCAAAAGTCTCGAACTCCGTTCGCGTGAGGAGGCCCGATTCGGTAACCGGTTGATCGAAGGTGAACGCTGAGGCCAGGCGCTGCCTGCCGGTCTTGTAGATCATATCTGCACTGAGCTCGATCCCGGCACCCAGAGCCTGATGCGCACTGAGAAGAATGGCGTGGCGACGCTGATCCGGCAGGATCGTGGAGGCAGGGTTTGTCGAGGCGGTATAGCTGCGAGCATTGGCCTGGATCGACGTATTGGTGCTCACATCATAAGCGGCCAGAATCCCGCCCGTTGACCAGCTGGTTCCGGCAAGGGCGCTGAACTGCTGCTGGAAATTGCCGCCTTCCGTCGATCCGCCGACGCGTGCCGTTGTCGAGACGCCCTCGTAAGTCCGCTTGAGGATGATGTTGACCACGCCGGCCACCGCATCCGCACCATAGATCGCCGAAGCCCCGTCGGCGATCACCTCGACCCGGTCGACCGCAGCCACGGGAATGGCGCTCACGTCGATCACCGAATTGACTCCGCTGAACGCAAAGCGGTTGCCGTTGATCAGCGTCAGCGTGGCATTGGGACCGATACCGCGAAGGTTGAATGTCGATGCCCCGTTGACATTGACGTTCTCGTTGGCGGCACCCTGCGTGTTGCCGATCCCAGGGTTCTGGCCGCCGCCGAAATTCTGCGGCAGGCTCCGCGCGACCTCGCCGAGATTGTTCAGGCCACCGTTGCGGATGTCCTCGCTCGTTACGGTCGTCAGCGGAACCGCCGACGGTGCTCCCCGGATGCGCGAGCCGGTAACGACGATCGGATCGGACTGCACATCGCCTTCGCTCGCGCGCCTGCCATCGGCGCGGCGTATCGTTACGGCTCCCGGTTCGAACCGCGCCACGAGCCCGGTTCCGCGCAGCAACGCCTCGATGGCCTCGCGCGTCGTCAGGCTGCCTTCGAGACGGGGGGCCTTCAGCCCCTCCAGATCGTCTGCCGAGGCATAGAGCTCGATCGCGCCGCGTGCAGCGACGCTGCGCAGGGCATCGCCCAGATCCTGGGCCGGGAGATCGAAGGCGATCTTCTCCTGCTGCTGGGCATAAGCTGCGGCCGGCAGACATCCCAAAGCGGCGCCCGC
>AYSC01000018.1 GCA_000503195.1 Blastomonas sp. CACIA14H2 | reverse complement strand
CGTTGCGGGGTTGAGCAAGCGGTGGTTCTGTAGCGGCCATTACCCACCCCCGACCCCTCCCTTTCAGGGAAGGAAGTCTTGTTGCGCGGCTTCGCCATCGCTGGTTGCACCGCGCGCCTCGATCACGTCCCTGACCAGCCAAAGCCTTATCGCGCTCGCCAGATTGGGCGGCTGCTCCACCGCGATCCGCTCGACATCGATCCGCGCGACAAGCGCGTTGAGCGGCAGCCCGCGCGCTTCGGCGGCGGCCTTGAGCAGATCCCAGAACAGCGGCTCGAGGCTGATCGAGGTCATGTGCCCGGCAATCTGGATGCTGCGCTTGACCGGGCCGTGGAACAGGTCGTCGGGCGCGATGCTCATGCAGGGGGGTAAAGCCGGTTCATCTCGGCGACATTGTTGGCGATGATCTCCTCGAGCACGCCCATGTTCACCTGATCGAGCCGGTTGATGTACAGGCACGACTTTTCCATCTTGTGCTTGCCGAGCCGGCCCAGCAGCGCTTCCTGCTGCTGGGCGGCGGCATCGTCGCAAGTGCCGCACATCAGGTAGATGCTGTGCTTGCCCTTGCGTGGCGAGAAGCCCGATCGGCACATGCTGCCGCTGCGGCCGCTCTCGTAGCGATAATGATATTCGCCGAAACCGATGATGCTCGGCCCCCACATTTTCGCGGGCTCGCCGGTGACCCGTTCGTACAGCGCCAGCAGCGTCTCGGCCTCCTCGCGCCGCCGATCGGGCTCGAGCGCCGCGATATAGGCGGTAACATCCGCATCGGTCGCGACTGTCTTGTTCTGGGCCCCAGCCATCTTGCATCCCTCCACCTGACCGCCTAAAGGCTAGCACGTCTGATGGGGAGTAGCCAACCGGCGCCAGCCGGTCCGTGCGTCAACACACTTGGCCGAGAGGCCATGGCGCGCGGGTTTCCGGATCGAAGCGATCCGGCTTCCGGCAAGACCGATGACATCCGAACCCATTGTCCGGCCGGGCAGGGGGGAAGATGCCATTGTGTCGCCTGCTGCCCGGCCCTGAAAGTCTCGTCGGATGGAAGCCTTTCTTGCCTCGCTGTCGCTGGTCGCGCTCGCCGAAATGGGCGACAAGACCCAGCTGCTCGCCATTCTGCTCGCCGCGCGGCTGCGCAAGCCGGTGCCGATCATCGCGGGCATCTTCGCTGCGACGCTCGCCAACCATTTTTTCGCGGCGCTGATCGGCCAGCAGGTCGCTGGCCTGCTCGACAGCCCCGCGTTCCGCTTCGCCATCGCCGGCGGCTTCATCGTCATGGGCCTGTGGGCGCTGATCCCCGACAAGTTCGACGAGAAGGAGGAACCCAAAAGGCGCGGGACGGGCGTTTTCCTCACCACATTGATCGCGTTCTTCCTGGTCGAGATGGGCGACAAGACCCAGATCGCCACCGTCGCGATGGGGGCGCATTACCAGAACGTATTCGCGGTCACCGCCGGGACGACGCTCGGCATGATGGTTGCCAATGTGCCCGCGGTGCTGCTGGGCCACAAAATAGAGCGTATCCTGCCGATCCGCGCGCTGCAGATCGGCGCGGCGCTGATGTTTGCAGGGCTGGGCCTCTGGATCGGCGCGCAGACCGCGGGCTGGGTGTGATCGCGCTTGCCCCCATGCCCCCGCGCTGTTAGGCGGCGCGCGATCCCAATTTCCTGTAAGAAAGTCCGCTTGCATGACCCAATCGGTAAACCGCGTCGTTCTGGCCTTTTCGGGCGGTCTGGATACCAGCGTCATCCTCAAATGGCTGCAGCAGACCTACAACTGCGAAGTGGTGACCTTCACCGCCGATCTGGGCCAGGGCGAGGAGCTGGAGCCCGCGCGCGCCAAGGCGCAGATGATGGGCGTGAAGCCCGAGCATATCTTCATCGACGACCTGCGCGAGGAATTCGTGCGCGATTATGTCTTCCCGATGATGCGCGCCAATGCGCTGTACGAAGGCACCTATCTGCTCGGCACCTCGATCGCGCGGCCGCTGATCGCCAAGCGCCAGATCGAGATCGCGAAAATGGTCGGCGCCGATGCGGTCAGCCATGGCGCGACCGGCAAGGGCAACGATCAGGTGCGCTTCGAACTGGGCTATTATGCGCTCGATCCCGATGTGAAGGTGATCGCCCCCTGGCGCGAATGGGACCTGACCAGCCGCACCCGGCTGATCGAATTTGCCGAGGCGCACCAGATCCCGGTCGCCAAGGACAAGCGCGGCGAAGCGCCGTTCTCGACCGACGCAAACCTGCTGCACACCTCGTCCGAGGGCAAGGTGCTCGAGGATCCGTGGGATGAAGTCCCCGATTATGTCTATTCGCGCACCCACCATCCCGAAGAGGGGCCGGACACGCCGGAATATATCACGATCGATTTCGAGCGCGGCGATGGCGTCGCGCTGAACGGCGAGGGGATGAGCCCGGCGACGCTGCTGGCGAAGCTCAACGATCTGGGCAAGACGCACGGCATCGGGCGGCTCGATCTGGTCGAGAACCGCTTCGTCGGCATGAAGTCGCGCGGCATGTACGAGACGCCCGGCGGCACCATCTATCACATCGCGCATCGCGGTATCGAGCAGCTGACGCTCGATCGCGGCGCGGCGCATCTCAAGGACGAGCTCGCGCCGCGCTATGCCGAGCTGATCTATAACGGCCTGTGGTTCAGCCCCGAGCGCGAGATGCTGCAGGCGGCGATCGATCACAGCCAGAGCCATGTCACCGGCACCGTGCGGCTGAAGCTGTACAAGGGCAATGCCTGGGTCGTGGGCCGCAAGTCGCCCTATTCGCTGTACAGCGAGAAGGTCGTGACCTTCGAGGACGATGCGGGTGCCTATGACCAGAAGGATGCCGAGGGCTTCATCAAGCTCAACGCACTGCGGCTGCGGCTGCTGGGCCGCCGTCAGGGCTGAGCGCGGCGCATGGCGGGGCAGGGCGAGGGCAACAACCGCCTGCTGATGCAGGGCCTGACCTATGCGGGCGCGCTGCCGTTCATCGCGGGCGCGCTCAGCCATGTCGTCGGCTTCGGCGACGTCAACGCCGCCAACCTGACCTGCTACTGGGCGTTCACCATCCTGATGTTCATGGCGGGCACGCTCTGGGGCATCCAGGTGGTCGCGCCCGAGCGGGTGGCCCCGAACCTGTTCATCGCCAGCAATGCGGTGGTGCTGGGCACCTGCGCCGCCCTGTGGTTCGTGCCGTTCAACGAGGCGGCGCTGCTGTTCGCGCTGGGCTTCGGGGTGCTGTGGTGGCTCGACAAGCAGGCGGTGCGCGCCGGGGCGACCGATGCGGACTATGGCACCATGCGCAGCCGGGTGACGGGGATCGTGGTTGCGTGCCTGGTGGTCATGGCCGTGGTGCCGATGGGGGTAGTTGGCTGACAGGCTCTCGCATGCGTCCCTCGACTATGCTCGGGAACGCGGGAAGGGGAGCGGCGGCCTCCCACTCTTCCGCTTGTCCCGAGCATAGTTGAGGGACGCATTCACGAATCATGCGAGCTCTTACAGCGCGAAAACCACCTTTGTTACGCCCCGATGAAACAATCGAACCGACGCACTTTAATCCATTGCTATCCACCATTTTATCCACAGCGAACCGGCGCCATCTGTGGATAACTCCCGCATTTTCGCTGGCTGCGACTCGGGTCTCGTGACACCTTCACGAGGTCGGAAGGACAGACGGAAAGCGGACTGAAAGCCGGAAAAACCAAGCGATTACAGAGATGTAAGGCGCGGGTTCGAAGGCCGGAGAGACTGCCCGGACCGGGACCTGGCAACAGAGATCGGAACGGAAGGAAGGCCGGTGTTATGCACAGGCTGGAAGAGATTGTCCCCAGGGCTCCGGAACAGCGATGCGAGGGAGTGCAAGGGACGGTCTGAAAAGGTTCGGATGGACGGACGATGATCGGCAGACAGGCATGATGCGGGTCGCAAGACCTGGATGGAGCGGTCGGCCGGTGCGATGCCTCGGGGCAGGACCTTAAGGCTCAGGACAATCGGTTAACGCGCATGGCTCTTCGGGGTGGTGTTGCTGGGGCCGGATGAACTGAACCGGACGGTACAAGCCGGAGGTGTCAGGCAGAGCGCGGACTTGGGGCGAAGGTCTTCGGACCAGGGGCCTTCGGGCCAATCGACCCAAGCCTCGCGCGAAGCCGGACGCCTGAAAGGGTGATCGGGATCGAAGGCGGAGCCGAAGCAGAAATGCCGACGTAAAACCATCGACAGCCTGGAACGGACATGTCGGCCCCACCGCTCGCGGCGCGGCAGACAGACCATCTTGAGGCGGGAAACCGCTTTCACGGGCGTCGGATCAACGATCCGGAAAGCCAGATCAGGCGCAGTGGGGGCCGACAGCAATGTCGGCCCCCGTTTTGCGTCCGGTCGGTGCGCGCGGCTTGCCGGCGCTTGAGGCCGCGCGGCGATCACGTTAGGCTCGGTCTGCGGCAAGGTGCGGTGGACAGACATTGCGAGGCGCGACAGAGGTTTTCGGGGGGATCAATGACAGGAAAGACATTTGCCTGGGTCGCAACGGCGCTGATGCTGCTGGCGCCCGCCGTGCCGAGTGCTGCCAGCGCGGCGACTCCGGCAGAGCTTGCGGCCGCCAAGCGCTATGTCGAAGGTATCTATGCGAAGCTGCCCGGCGATTTCGATTATCGTTCGGTGCGTTATGCACCCGCGCTCAAGGCGCTGATCGCGAGGGATGATGCCTGCGCCGAGGCAGGGGGCGGAATCTGCGTCATCGACACGGTCCCGTTCTGCGACTGCCAGGATACCAGCAGCGATTACAAGCTCGTCAGCAGCACGGTGGCGGCGAGGGGCGACACCGGCGCGCGCGTGACCGTGCAGATGCGCAATTTCGGCGCCACGCGCTATTCGGTCGATCTGGTGCTGATCAAGGGCCAATGGTTCGTCAGCGATATCGTCACGCCGACCACGCCCAGCTTTGCCGCGAAGCTGCGCAAGGGGCTGAAATCAGGAGGCTGAAACAGGCGCGCCGCGTCAGCTTCCCACTGCCGGAGTCCAGACACCCGTCGCAAACAGCGCGCTGGCGGCGCGCGCCATGTTCCACAGCGCATAGGCGAGCAGCACCAGCAGCGCGGCAATGACCACGCCGCGCTGGCGTGCAAAGGCTCCAGCGAGCGTGCACGCGGCGAACAGCGCCACGCCGAACATCAGGCGCGGCGTCCAGACCGCTGCCCAGACCTCGCTGATGCCGGCCAGCGCGCCGAGCAGCAGCCAGACCATCGCGTTCGCGGCGAACACGCAGCCGAACACCACGCCGCGATGCGCCCAGAAATGCGCGTCGAGGTCGATCGCCGTCTCCACCCCTTCTGCGGTGACGCGGGGAAAGGTGATGCTGGCGGCGATATAGAAGGTCGCCGCGATGATCAGCCCGACCAGCAGCAGCGCCGGATTGAAGGGCGCCGCGCGAAAGAAGACCCAGGCCTGGTTCCAGAAGGTCACCAGATCGACCGCCACGAACAGCGCGAGCAGCGGCGTCAGCCAGCCGAATCGCACGCGCTGCCGTTCGTGGAGCACGCGCGCGAAGCCGCCCACCAGTTCGGCGACCGACAGCCCGAGCAGCAGACCATAGAAGCTGAAGAAGAATTCGAAGGCGCTCATCGGAACCTTTGGCCGGGTACGGGCTGCGGCGGGCAGCGGTTATCGCGCGACGCTAGGCACCGCCCCGGCGTTCGTCCAGCCCGATCCCGCTGACGCTGCTGCACGGGGGTTGCGCATTTCGGGTAGCCCGGTAGGACACGAACTAGGGACAAAAGGGCAGGACCATGGATCGCAAGCTTACCTGGTATATTTTCGCCGGCATGGTGCTCGGCGTGGCGGTCGGTTATGCCGTCCATGTCGGTGTCGCGGCGGACAGCCCGATGTTCGAATATATCACCAAGACGTTCAAGCTGCTCTCGGACATCTTCCTCAACCTCATCAAGCTGCTCGTCGCGCCGCTGGTGCTCTCGACCATCGTCGTCGGCATCGCGCATATGGGGGACAGCAGCGCGCTCGGCCGCATCGGCGTGCGCGCGCTGACCTGGTTCATCACCGCGAGCTTCATCTCGATCGGGCTCGGGCTGCTGATGGTCAACCTCTTCCAGCCGGGCATCGGCGCGCCGATCCCCGAAGCGGCGGAAGCGGCCAAGATGGTCGGCGAGGTGAAGAAGCTCGACGCGTGGGAGTTCACGCTGTCGATCTTCCCCAAGAACGCGCTCGAGGCGCTCGCGACCAACAACATCCTGCAGATCCTGGTCTTCTCGGTGTTCGCGGGCGTCGCGCTGTCGGCGATTGGCGAGAAAGGCGCGGCTCTGGTGCGCGGCTCCGAGGCGCTGGCCGAGATGATGCTGCAGATCACCGGCTATGTGATGCGCTTTGCGCCCGTCGCCGTGTTCGGCGCGATCGCCAAGGTGGTAGCATCCAGCGGGCTGGCGATCCTGGGGACCTATTTCGAGCTGCTGGTCGAGTTCTACGCCTCGCTGGTGCTGCTGTGGATCATCCTGCTGACGATGGGCTGGATCTTCCTGCGCGGCAAGATCTGGCAGCTCATTCGCTATATCCGCGAGCCGCTGCTGATCGCCTTCTCGACCGCCTCTTCGGAAGCGGCGCTGCCCAAGATGTTCGAACAACTCGACCGGTTCGGCGTACCCCGCCGCATTTCGGGCTTCATGCTGCCCCTGGGCTACAGCTTCAACCTCGACGGTTCGATGATGTACATGAGCTTCGCGACATTGTTCATCGCGCAGGCCTATGGCATCGAGCTTTCGATCACGACGCAGATCCTGATCCTGCTGACGCTGATGGTCTCGTCCAAGGGCATCGCTGCGGTGCCGCGCGCCAGCCTGGTGGTCATCACCGGCACGCTGGCGCAATTCGGCCTGCCGGTCGAGGGCGTCGCGATCATCCTTGCGATCGACCAGTTCCTCGACATGGGCCGCACCGCGACCAACGTCGTCGGCAACGCGGTCGCGACCAGCGTCATCACCAAATGGGAAGGCATGCTGGAAGTGCCCGAGCCGGCCGAAATGGAGCTTCCCCATGCACCGCACGACACGCCCGAGCACGGCAAGCGCGGTCTCGATCTGCCGGTCGGCGAATAAGAAAAGGGCCAGCCGTTGCGTACGGCTGGCCCTTGGAATGCCTGGAACTGATGCGTGAGATCAGTCGATGGTCACGGTGACCGCGCGGCGGTTCTGCGCCCAGCTGGCCTCGTCCGAACCCATCGCGGCGGGGCGTTCCTTGCCGTAGCTCACCACGCGCAGGCGCGATTCGCTGACGCCCAGCGAGACCAGATAGTTCTTTGCGGCATTGGCGCGGCGTTCGCCCAGCGCCAGGTTGTAATCGCGCGTGCCGCGCTCGTCGGCATGGCCTTCGATGATCGCCTGCTTGTTCGGATATTGCGCCAGCCATTGCGCCTGGCTCTGCAGCGTGATCTGGTCGTCGGCATCGACATTGTAGCGGTCAAGATCGAACAGGATGCGGTCGGAGCGCACCTTGGCGAGGAAATCGGCCTGGCTGCCGGGAACGGCGACATTGCCGACACCCGAATTGTTCTGTCCTTGCGAATTGTCGACCGCCGGACCCGGCGCGGGCGGCAGCTCGGGCGGGGCCTTCTTGGCGCAGGCGCCCAATGCGATGACGGCGGTGGCCAGGACGAGCGTGTTGCGGACAGTTCTCATCGAGCGTCTCCTTCTTGTGTGTGGGGCCATACAGACGACACAGACTAGGCCCCGTGGGGAAAGTGCGGGGCTTGTAACACCGTGCCGAAGCAACCCCGTTGCGAAATATAACCAATGTTAAGCTGAAGGAAGTCTGACTCCATTCATCGACAGGGTAAACCCACGGAACGTATAAAAGGCTCCATCAGGGCAGGATCGGGCCCCAGGCGGGATCGGAACCATCGACCGGCGTCGGCAGGCGGCGTTCGTTCGCGCCGGTGAGGTCCACCTGCCAGACGGTCGAACTGACCGCGCCGCGTCCGGTTCGGAAGAACTGGATCACGCGGCCATTGGGCGCCCAGGTCGGGGCCTCGTCCTGCCAGCTGTTGGTCAGCAGCCGCTCGCCGCCGCCCGAGGGGCTCATCACCCCGATGCGGAAATTGCCCTGCATCTTGGTGAACGCGATGAGGTCGCCGCGCGGGCTCCATTCGGGAGTCGCATAGCGCCCGCCGCCAAAGCTGATGCGGCGCTGGTTCGAGCCGTCGGCGTTCATCACGTAAAGCTGCTGGCCGCCGCTGCGATCGCTTTCGAACACGATCTGGCTGCCATCGGGCGAGAAGCTGCCGCCGACATCGATGCCGGGGCCGTCGGTGAGCCGCACCGGCGTGCCGCCTTCGGCCGAGATCTTGTAGATGTCGGTATTGCCGCCGATCGCCATCGAATAGAGCAGATAGCGGCCATCGGGCGACCAGCGCGGCGCGAAGGTCGGGTTGCGGCTCTGCGTCACCAGCCGCTGGCGGCCGGTACCCAGATCGTAGACATAGATGCGCGGGTTGCCGTCGACATAGCTCAGATACGCGATCTGCTTGTAGTCGGGCGAGAAGCGCGGGGTCAGCGCGGTCGACTGGCCGTTGGTGATGAACCGGTGGTTCGCGCCATCCGAATCCATGATCGCGAGGCGCTTGGTGCGGTTCCCCTTGGGGCCGGTCTCGGCGATATAGGCGATGCGGCTGTCGAAGAACGGGCTTTCGCCCGACAGGCGCGAATAGATGCTGTCGGCGCATTTGTGCGCGGCGCGGCGCCAGTCCGCCGGTTCGACGACAAAGCCCTGGCGGGTCAGCTCGCTGCCCAGCGCGACGTCATAGAGATAGCAGCCGACGGTGATCTTGCCGTCGCCGTTCGACTTGACGAAGCCCTGGATCAGCGCGGCGGCGCTGCGGCCCTGCCAATAGGGAAAGGTCGGCGCGGTCACCTCGTCGACCGTGATGCGCTTCACCGCGTTGCGTCCGATCGGCTTGAACAGGCCGGAACGGTCGAGGTCCGATGCGATGACATCGCTGATGCGGTTGCCGAGGTCCTCGGTAGTGCCGGCGAGCGTGCTCTCGCTCTGCGGGGTGGGCAGCGCCGGGACCGCGATGACGAGGTCCGCACTGCCGGCATTGTCCACGTCCACTGCCAGCTGGGCATAAGCGGGGGTGGTGGTGAGCGCAGCCAACACAACCGACAAGCCGATCACCCACTTTCGTTTGTCCCGAGCGAAGTCGAGGGACGTGTGCTGAGGTCCCTCGACTTCGCTCGGGACAAACGGGGAAGGGTTAGGGGTAGGAATTCGCATAGCTTACAATCCCAGATAGAAGGTTGGCTCGATGGTCTGCCATTCCGCATAATATTGCGCGGGGAACTTGAACGGCGCGGCGCGGCGGACCGCAGCGATCGCGCGCTCCTTGTGCAGCGCCTCCTGCGCGCGGTTGCTCGCGTTGACGCCGGTGGTGGTGGCCTGCGGGGTGCCGACGATATTGCCATTCTCATCGAGCTTCACGACGACCCGCGTGCGCAAGAGTTCCGCGTCCGCGCCGGTCGGCGGCACCCAGTGCGGCTTGACCTGGCGCAGCAGTTCACGCTGCAGCGAGGCGACGACGGCGGGGCCGATGGTCGCGGCGGGCGGGGTCTGCGCGCGGCTGGTCGAGGGCTTGTCGGTCACGCCATCCAGAAAATCCTTGCCGATGCGCGGCGCGCGCGCGGTGGTGTTGGGGCTGGCCTTGGCATTCGAGGAGGTCGAGGGTTTGGCCGCAGGCGTCGATTTGGGCCGATCGGGGCGGCGGCGCTGCGAGGTGTCGGCGGGCGGCGTGGGCTTGGGCTTCTGCGCAGCCTTGGGCTGCGGCTTGGCGGGGGGCGGCGGGGTGCTGCGCGCGGGCTTGGGCACCGGCGCGGGGCGCGGCTTCTCGGCGGCCTTGGGCTTGGGCGGGACAGGGCGCTCGATCGCCTTGGGCGCGGGCGGCTCGGGGCGCTTGACCGGGGGCGGCGGTGTGGGCTCGGGCTCGCTCTCCGCGGCAGGCGCGGCCTTTTCGACCTGCGGCGCGATCTCGGGCGCGGTCGCGGTCGCCGCCTCGACATTGGGCGTAGGCGATTCGGACTCCAGCCCCACCTCGTCGGTCAGCTGGACCTCGATCGGCTTGACCGGCATCTTCAGTTCGCTGCGGCTGGCGATGCCGAGCGACAGCGCGGCGAACAGCGCGACATGGCCGACCACCGCCACCGAAAGCCCAAGACGCTCGCTCTTCTCCATTCCTTGCTCGTAAGCCTTTCGTCTTCAACCGGTTATGGGCGGTCGGATGAACCGGTGGTGACCAGCGATACGCGGTTGAGGCCGGCCCGGTTCAACTCGCCCATCACCAGCATGACCTTGCCGTAATCGAGCGCGCGATCGGCGCGGAGCATGACCTGCGGCGCATCGCCATTGTCCTCTCCGCGCTGCTCGCGCAGCGCCTCGAGCGCATCGGGCAGGTCGTCCATGCTGACCTCGGCGTCATCGATGAACGCCTGACCCTCGGCATCGAGCGAGATCTGCACCGGCTCCTTTTCCTGCTCCAGTGCGTTCGCGCGGCTGTCGGGCAAGTCGATCGGCACGCCCGCGACCAGCAGCGGCGCGGTGACCATGAAGATGATCAGCAGCACCAGCATCACGTCGACGAACGGGGTGACGTTGATCTCCGCCATCGGCGCGCGCGAACCGCCGCGCCGCCGACCGCTCCCGCCCGAGGGTCCGACAGACATGCCCATCAGAAGCTTTCCTTTTCCAGCTCGCGGCTGAGTTCGCCGTGAAACGCGTCGGAGAAGCGGAAGAGCTTGCCCTCGAGCTTGTTCAACCGGTGCGAGAAGCGGTTATAGGCAATGACCGCCGGGATCGCGGCGAACAGGCCGATCGCGGTGGCGAACAGCGCCTCGGCGATGCCGGGCGCGACGACCGCGAGCGAACTGTTCTGCTCGGCGGCGATCGCGGTGAAGCTGCGCATGATCCCCCAGACCGTCCCGAACAGGCCGACGAACGGCGCGACCGAGCCGACCGTGGCGAGGAAGTTGAGCCGGTCGGACAGGGTGTCGATCTCATGGCCCACGCTCGACGACATCGCGGTGGCGAGCCGCTGGCGCGCGCCGTCGCGATCGGTCACGCGGCCCTTGGTGGTGCGCCGCCATTCGGCGACCCCGGCAGCAAGCACGCGCGCGCTCGGCAGTTTCTCGTGACCACGCGCCTTGTAGAATGCGTCGATATCACCCGCCTTCCAGAAATCCTGCTCGAACGCGGTGTTCTCCCTGCCGATCCTGGCGATCTTCAGCCCGAAGCTGATGATGATCGTCCAGGTCCAGATGCTGGCCAGCGCCAGCCCGATCATCACCGCCTTGACGACGAGATCGGCCTCCATGAACAGCTTGAGCGGCGACAGGGTGACGGCATCGGGGGTCAGGCCCATGGTATCGATCATAACGGGGACGGGTCTTTCTGGTCGGGATCGAGGATCTGGTTATAGGCGTCCATCCAGGCGCGGGGCTGGCGGATGGGACGGCCCTCCGGGTTGATGAAGGCAGCGGTAACCTCTGCCTCCAGCAGTGTCTCAAACGATTCGACGACAGATTGGCTGCGCCGGATGACTCGTTGATGAATGATGCACGCCGCAGCGCGCAACCGTGTGATCTGGCTCATCACGATCAGCGCATCGTCCATTTTCGCCGGGCGCACGAATTTCAGTGCCATGTCGGCGACGGCATAGACGCCTTCGCCCGCCGCATGCGTGGCGCGCTGGTCGATGCCGAGCCCGCTCAACATGTCCGATCGGGCACGCTCCAGATAGCGCAGGTAGTTGGCGTGATAGACGATGCCGGAAAAATCGGTGTCCTCGAAATAGACGCGCAGCGCGAAATAGTGCGTGCGGCCCTCGAACCGGCCTGCGAACGGGATGATGTCGGGCGGAACCATGGTCCCCCGCTTAGAGTCTTTGCGACATCAAAGGCAAGGCTTGCGGCCCGCATTGGAACATTAATGCCAATTGGATGCTGCATTTTGCGCCCGACATTGCTATGGGGCGCGGCCCGGCGTACCTTGCCGGCGATATTTTCTGGAGTGAATGACGTGGCAGGCAAGTGGACCCCCGATAGCTGGCGAACCCATGAGGCGCGGCATATCCCGGCGTATCGCGATGCCGCTGCGCTGGCCGATGCCGAAGCCACGCTCAAGACCTATCCGCCTCTGGTCTTTGCCGGCGAGGCCCGCAGCCTGGAAAAGGAACTCGCGCGCGTCGCCGCTGGCGAGGCGTTTCTGCTCCAGGGCGGCGATTGCGCCGAGAGCTTTGCCGAGTTCCACCCCAACAACATCCGCGACACCTTCCGCGTGCTGCTGATGATGGCCGTCGTGATGACCTTCGCCTCGAAGCGCCCGGTGGTGAAGCTGGGCCGCATGGCCGGCCAGTTCGCCAAGCCGCGCTCCGCGCCGACCGAAAAGCAGGGCGAGCTCGAGCTGCCCAGCTATTTCGGCGACAATATCAACGGCATTGAGTTCGAGGCGGCGACGCGCGAGCCCGATCCGGCGCGCATGGTCCGCGCCTATTCGCAAAGCGCGGCGACGCTCAACCTGCTGCGCGCCTTTGCCAGCGGCGGCTATGCCAGCCTGCAGCAGGTGCAGCAGTGGATGCACGATTTCATGGGCCGCAGCCCCTGGGCCGAGCGCTATGCCGAGACGGCGGACCGGATCAGCGAGGCGATGGACTTCATGCGCGCCTGCGGCATCAGCACCGATACCGTGCCGCAGCTCCAGGGCACCAGCTTCTATACCAGCCACGAGGCGCTGCTGCTGCCGTTCGAGGAAGCGATGACCCGGCGCGATTCGCTGACCGGCGACTGGTACGACACCTCGGCGCATTTCCTGTGGATCGGCGACCGCACCCGCTTCGAGGGATCGGCGCATGTCGAATTCCTGCGCGGCATCGGCAACCCGATCGGGATCAAGTGCGGGCCGAGCCTCAGCACCGACGCGCTGCTGTCGATGCTCGACACGCTCAACCCCGCGCGCATTCCGGGCCGGATGACGCTGATCAGCCGTTTCGGGCACGACAAGGTCGAAGCAGGGCTCGCCCCGCTGGTGCGCGCGGTGAAGAAGGAAGGTCATCCGGTCATCTGGTCGTGCGACCCGATGCACGGCAATGTCGTGAAGTCCGAAAGCGGCTTCAAGACGCGGCCGTTCGAGCGGATCATGGCCGAATTGCGCGGCTTCTTCGCGGTGCACCGCGCCGAAGGCACGCATGCCGGCGGCATCCATATCGAGATGACCGGGCAAAATGTCACCGAATGCACCGGCGGCGCGATCGCGATTACCGATGAGGCGCTGGGCGACCGCTATCACACGCATTGCGACCCGCGCCTCAACGCGGCCCAGTCGCTCGAGGTCGCCTTCGAGGTGGCCGAGATGCTCAATGCGGAGGTCGCCGCCTCGACCCGGAAGGCCGCATGAGCGAACGCCGGATCATCGTCCAGAAAGAGGTCGTCCGCAACGGCGTCGGCTTCGGCAGCGCGCTCGCCATCGCGATCAGCTATACCGCGCACAAGTCGGTGCTCTGGGCGATCATCCACGGCTTCTTCTCGTGGTTCTACGTCGTCTATTTCCTGCTCACGCGGGATTGATAAGCAAGGTGGTCCCCTCCCTGGCCAGGGAGTGGGCAGGGGTGGGTCGTCTGCGCCATGGTTGCGCCTGGACGCATTACCCACCCCCAACGCCACCCATGCAGGGAGGGGAGTCAGAATTGGACAAGGGGAACACATGACCATCCGCCATTTCATCGCCACGCTCGCGCTTGGTGCCAGCCTTGCCGCACCGGCATTCGCGCAGGATGCCGCTGCCGCCAAGACCGCGCTGGCGGGCGATTATGACCGGATCGTCAAGGAACTGATCACCATCACCGAAATCCCCGCGCCGCCGTTCGGCGAGCAGGCGCGCGCGGCCTATTTCCAGCAGCAGTTCAAGGAGCTGGGCCTGGCCGAGGTCGCGATCGATGCCGAGGGCAATGTCACCGGTATCAGGCGCGGTACGGCACCGGCGGGCGGCCCACTGGTCGCGATCACTGCGCATCTCGACACCGTCTTCCCCAAGGGCACCGATGTGAAGGTGCGGCGCGAGGGTAATACGCTCAATGCGCCGGGCGTCGGTGACGACACGGTCGGGCTGACGGGGCTGCTGGCCTGGATCCGCGCGATGAACGCCGCCAAGGTGGAAACGAAGCACGACATATTGTTCGTCGCCACCGTGGGCGAGGAAGGGCCGGGCGATCTGCGCGGGGTGCGCTTCCTGTTCACCAAGAACGCCTACAAGGACCGGATCGCCGCGTTCGTGTCGGTCGACGGGTCGGACCCGTCGCGAATCGTCAATCAGGCGGTCGGCTCCAAGCGCTACAATATCGCGTTCACCGGCCCCGGCGGGCACAGCTATGGCGCATTCGGCATCGTCAACCCGATGGTCGCGATGGCCGATACCGTGCGCCGCCTGTACGAGACCGACGTTCCCGCCAGTCCGCGCACCAGCTACGCCGCGAGCGTCGTTTCGGGCGGCACCTCGGTCAATTCGATCCCCGACCGGATCGAGCTTCAGGTCGACATGCGCTCGCCCGATCCCAAGGCGCTCGACCGGCTCGAGCAGCGCTTCCTGCAGATCGTCGACGAGGCGGTGACGGCGGAAAACTATGCGCGCTCGACCAATGTCGGCACGATCGGAGCGGAAAAGACTCGGATCGGTGACCGACCCGCGGGCAGCACGGCGGACACGCATCCGCTGGTCGTCACCAGCCGCAAGGTGCTCGGCGATCATGGCTTCGAGACGCAGCTCCAGGCCTCTTCGACCGATGCCAACATTCCGATGAGCCTGGGCATCCCGGCGATCACGATCGGCTCGGGCGGCGGCGGGGGCCGGGCGCATTCGGTCGACGAATATGTCAATGTCGAGCGCAACGCCTTCATCAACGGACTCTCGTCGGGCCTGGCATTGGTGGTGGCGGTGGCCAATCTCGACTGGACGAAGAAATGATCCGCCGGTCGGCGCTCGTCACGGCGCTGCTGCTGGCGGGGTGCGCCGCGCCGGTGGTGACGCGAGTCGATGCGAGTGCCCCGGCATCGCTGCCGCCGCGCGCCAGTTTCGAGCTGGCCGATCTGCCTGCGGACGGCGACATCCTGCCTGGCCAGGCGCGCGACATGGTCGCCGCAGCGCTGCGCCAGCGCGGCTGGCGCCAGCAGCGGGGTGGCGAATATCTGCTTTCGGTGACATTGGCCGAACGCCCGGCGCGCATCGCGATCCGCGCGGGCGATGATTTCGGCAAGGCAATGGGCACGATCGCCCCTGCGGCCGATCGCAGCAACAACCGCGGCTGCGCGAAGAGCGACCATCGGCTGACCATCGCGCTGACCGAGCGCACCACCGGCACCGTCGCCTTTGCCGGCACGGCATCCGAATTCCATTGCAGGGCGTTGCTGACCGACAGCCTGCCGCACCTGGTCGCCGCCGCCGTCGATCGGATCGATACCGGTTCGGGAAGCGTGCAGATCGCCCGCAAGGGCCGCCGTTAAGAGGCCCGGTCGAGCGGCAGGATCAGGATGAATTCCGCGCCGCCGCCTGCAGCATTGTGCGCAGCAATCGTGCCGCCATGGCGCTGCACCACCGCTGCGACATAGTTCAGCCCCAGCCCCACGCCCTTGACCGCATGGCCTGCGCTTTCGCTGGCAAAGCGTTCGAACAGGTGCGGAAGAATGACCGGGCTGATGCCCTTGCCCTGGTCGCGGATGGTCAGGCGGACCTGCTCGCCTGCGGCATCGATCCGCACCGTCACCGTGCCCGCATCGGGGCTGTATTTCACCGCATTGTCGATCAGGTTGACGATCGCGCGGAACAGGCTCTCGCGCTCGGCGGAGACGAAGGCGCAGTCGCTGTTGTCGGAGATGCTGATCTGAACACCGCGCTGCTGCGCGAGCGGCCACAGGCTGTCGGCGGCCTCGCTCGCCAGGTCCGCCGCGATCACCGGCTCGGGCTCGAAGGAGCGCTCCTGCATTCGCGCGAGATCGACGAAACTGTCGGCCAGGGTCAGCGTCTGCCGCGCGTGGCGGGCGATCCGCACCCGGTCGACATCCTGCTGGTTCGGCCCGACCAGCGCCAGGATCGCCGCCTGCGGTGCGCGCATGTCGTGCGAGAGCAGTTGCAGCATCCGCTCGCGATCGCGCCGGGCCTGCGCGATGACGGTGATGTCGGTGAGATAGTCTATCCGGCCACGCGGCGCGCCATCGGCTCCGACGATTTGCGCGCGGCGCAGCACGAAGGCGCGGCCATCGCGTGCCTCGAACTCGATATGGCCGCTCGCCGGATGGGCGAGATAGGCGGCGATCGACGCGCGCGCGGCGGGCTGGGCGATATCGGCGAGAAGACCATCGACCTCCACCCCATCGAGCGCCTCGCCAAACGCGACGTTTGCCGCGCCATTGGTCAGCACGATGCGGCCGGCCAGATCGCTGACCAGCGCCGGATCTGGCAGCCCCGCCAGCGCATCGCTTACCAGCCGCTTCAGATCGCGCAGCTGCGCGATGGCGCGTGCGAGCTGTTCGGCCTGGCGGGTGACATGGTCGCTGTCGGTGGCGATGGCAGGGGTCAGCGGCAAGGCAGCTTCGCGCTCCAGGCTGGAGAGCTCGCCGCGCATGTAATCGCTGGTCGCCTGCAACCTGCGCCAGCCCCAGAGCGGATAGACCAGCGCGATCCCGAGCAGCGCAGGGCCGGGTGCAATCCACCAGTTCACCGCTAGCGCCGCGGTGCTGAGCGCCAGCGTGCCGGGCATCAGGGCGATCGCGAGCAGGCTCGCTGCGCGCGGGCGGATGCGCCAGAAGCCGATCATCAGCAGCCAGGCGGGGGCGAGGGCGAGACCGATCTGCCCCGCGAGCGGTAGCGACCGGACCCATCCGTCCTGCATCTGCG
Source organism: Blastomonas sp. CACIA14H2 (assembly GCA_000503195.1). Taxonomy (GTDB): domain Bacteria; phylum Pseudomonadota; class Alphaproteobacteria; order Sphingomonadales; family Sphingomonadaceae; genus Blastomonas. The sequence continues at coordinate 66,948 of AYSC01000018.1, read as the reverse complement.
CATTGGCGATATTGGCGTTGATCTCCACCCCCGGCATGTTGCCGCCATCGGACACCGGCACCGGATAGCGATCGCCCAGGCCCTGCGCGGTCATGCCGATCAGCACGCGCCGACCCGCGATCAGGGCAGGGGGTACCTCGCCGCGCAGCACGCTGACATAGGAAATCGTGGCGAAGCTCTCCGGACGCGCGAAGCGTAGCCGCCGGGGCGTGGTGCAGTCGCGCGTCAACGGCCTCAGCGCCATCAGATGCGGCAGCGGGACGGCGCGCCCGCCAGGAGCGTAGCACAGGGCCGCCGCTCGCACCGTACCGTCGCTGTCGATAGCGGTATTGGCATGACCGATGCCTGCAGCCTGGAGCGCGAGCGCGCGCACCGGATCGATCCGCTCGAACGGCTTGCCATCGCGACCGGGGACGAGGAATTGCGCGGGCAGATGGACGCGGAGCGACTGCATCGCTGCGGCCAGCGACGGGTCATCGGCTTCGGGCTCGGTCAGCAGCAGGTCGAGCACGACCGATTGCGGGCGCGCTGCTGCGAGCCGATCGAGCAGCGCGGCATGCAGACGGCGCGGCCAGGGCCAGCGGCCCAGCGTGGCGAGGCTGGGTTCGTCGATCGCGACGATCAGGATGCCGGGGTCCGCCTCGGCAGGGGCGGCGCGCATCGCGGCATCGTAGAGCAGATCGTCTGCGGGGCGGGTCCAGCCGCTGATCAGCGCGGCGATCACCAGCGCCGACGAGAGCGCGGTGACCCAGAGCCATTCGATGCGAAAGCGGCGGCGCAGACCCGCCGATGCGCCCGGCTCGTCCGCTGCCGGTCTGCTCGGCCCCGGTTCATTCCCCAAGGACGAAGCTCTCCAAAGCCGTCCAGTCGGTATCGGTCTCGTCTTCGCTGTGCGTGGTGGTGCCGACGCGCCAGAGATAGTGGCCGGGAAGCAGGTCGCTCAGCACGATCGACGAACCGGAAAGCCCGGCCTCGTCGACGAGCCAGTTCGGGCTGTCCTCGCGGCGCAGCTGGAAGCGATAGCGACGCACTCCCTCGCCGGTGCCGATCCAGCGGAACACATAGCCGGCCTCGCTCGAGACCGCGGCCTGGGTCGCGGTGGCCAATCGCCGGCGGAAGGCGAAGGTGCCGGGCACGCCTTCCAGCCCGGATGCCGCGATCGCGGTGAAGCGCGCGAAATAGCGGCCATTGTCCAGCCCTGCCAGCGTGAAAGCCGGAGAATCGGCCAGCACATCCTCGACGATATCGACAAAACCGCTGTCGCGCGCGATCTGCAGCCGATAGGCCTGCGCGCTGGGTACGTCCTGCACGGCAAAGGACGGTTGCGGTGCCCGCTGGACCCCGGCATTGCCGATGAGCTGCGGCGCGGGAAGCAGCGGCTCGACCGCGATGCGGCCACCCTGGCCGATCACCGCCCCGAATTCGGGCGCAAGGCGTGTTTCGGCACTGTTGCCCGCGGTCAGCGCGATACCGCCCTCGATCAGCTCTGACCGCGCGGTGGCGCTTCCCGCGGCATAATGGGTGCGGAAATCGGTGCCACGCACCGCAGAGACCGCGATGGGGTTGCGCAGGCGGAAGCGGTCGTCGCGGTTGCGAAACGGGGTGACGCGGCTGCGCACCGATCCGGTTTCCAGCATCAGGTCGTAATCGATGCTGTCGGTAATCAGCAGCTTGCGCAGCCGCCCGATCTTCAGCGCGCTGTTCGAGGGCAGCGTGATCACCGAGCCGTCGGTCAGCGAGAGCGAGAGCGACGAGGCGGGGCCCGTGATCACGCGTGCGCCTTCGCTCAGCACCTGACCCAGGGCGACGCTGCGCGCCGGGCCGCTGGTTGCCGTGGCGAGCGCCTCGCCCCGGAAGGCGGCGACCGTCGCATTGGCCGGGCGCGTGCGCAACAGGCGGATCGGCAGTGTCAGGCGGCTGGCGACAGGCAGGCGATGAGGGTCGGCGACCCGGTTGATCCGCTGCACTTCCTTCCAGTCGGTCTCGTGCAGCATGTAATCGCGCGCGAGCCGGATCAACGTGTCGTCCTTGCGGACGGTATAGGTGACTGCGTCGTCCTCGCGCTGCTGCGCTGCTGCCGGCCCGGCCAGACCAGCTGCAACGCTGCCGACGAGCAGCATCAGCAGCATCAGCCAGCACGTCGGCGCAGCACGCAGGGTCATCCGGTTGCTTCGAGGTCCTTGGATGGATCGATCGTTTCCAGCCGATAGCCATAACCGAAAACGGTGAAGATACGAAAACCGTTTTCCGGCTTGAGGCAGAGCTTGGACCGCACGCGCGAGATGTGCATGTCCAGCGTGCGCGTGGCGAGATCCGCGCTGGTCCGCCAGATCGTCTCCATGATGTACGCGCGCGACAGCGTGCGGTCGCGATTGCGGAACAACAGGTCGGCGAGCTCGAACTCCTTGGCGGTGAGCACGATGTCGCTGCCGCCATGACGGATGGTCTGCGCCATGCGGTCGAGACGATAGCCGCCGAATTCGGCGATCTTCTCCATCGTCGCGCCGCCATGCGTTCGCCGCAGAACCGCTGTGATGCGCGCCGCGATCACGCTTTCTTCCTCGGGCTTACAGATATAATCGTCCGCGCCTGCGTTGAGCGCGTCGGTGACGTCGCGCTTGGCGGTCCGCGCGGTCAGCATGATCACCGGCGGCGGGTTCTCGAGCGTTGACTGCATCCATTCGACGATCTGCAGACCGGACTTGCCAGGCATGTTCCAGTCGAGCATGACGAGGTCGAACGTGTCCCTCAGCAGGGCCGCCGACAACCTCTCCCCATCGCCAAATCTGGCGCAGATATGTCCCATGCCGATGACAACGTTTTCAAGAAATGCCAGACTGGCTGCGTCATCATCCGCGATTGCGATGCGCATCAAATTCCCCCGACATGCGCCCCGATTGGATTTAACTCTTGTTAAGCATGCAAATGCCTGTTTTCGGCGGAATTGGCGAGTCCCACGTATACGTTTTTACATAGCTTTACAGCTGAACGGTCAGCGAATGGCTGATTTCCGCGCCTTTGCGCAACCTTGGCTGCGCCAGAATTGACGACTTGAGGACAAGATGAACCCGACAAAAACCGATATAGGATATATCTACTCCACTTTTGGCGTCTCCATTCCGGATGGTAATCGGGAGATCTTCAGCCCCGTCGACGGCATGACCATCGGTGGATTTACACCCTCCACGGCCGATCAGGTGAAGCTTGTCGCAGAGAGGGCGCACGCCGCCTTTGCGAATTGGCGGACGGTACCGGCACCGCGCCGCGGAGAACTGGTGCGCCGCTTCGGCGAGGCGCTGCGCGCGCGCAAGACCGAACTTGGACTGCTGGTCACGCTCGATTGCGGCAAGCCGCTGTCCGAAGGGCTGGGCGAGGTGCAGGAGATGATCGACATCTGCGATTTCGCGGTCGGTCTGTCGCGCCAGCTGCATGGCCTGACCATCGCCAGCGAACGGCCCGGTCACCGGATGAGCGAAACCTGGCATCCGCTGGGGCCGGTCGCGATCATCACGGCGTTCAACTTTCCCGTCGCGGTCTGGGCGTGGAACGCGGCGCTGGCGCTGGTGTGCGGCGACAGCATCGTGTGGAAGCCATCGGAAAAGACGCCGTTGACTGCGATCGCGGTGCAGGCGCTGTTCGACAAGGTGGCGGGCGAGTTCGGCTCCGATGCGCCCGAAGGCCTGTCGCAGCTGGTGCTGGGCGATGCAGCGACCGGCGCCGCACTGGTCGATCATCCCGCCATGGCCCTGATCTCCGCCACCGGCAGCACGGCGATGGGCCGCGTCGTGGGGCAGGCGGCGGCGAAGCGCTTTGCGCGCAGTCTGCTCGAGCTCGGCGGCAACAACGCCACGATCGTCGCGCCAAGCGCGGACATGGAACTGGCGCTTGCCGGCTCGGCCTTCGGCTTCATGGGCACGACCGGGCAGCGCTGCACCTCGCTGCGCCGGCTGCTGGTGCACCGTTCGATCTATGACAGCTTCGTGCCGCGGATCATCTCGGCGGCGGCGCGGCTGCCGATCGGCGATCCGCGCGATCCGGCCAATCTGGCGGGCCCGCTGATCGACGGCGCTGCCTATGCCGCGATGCGCGATGCCCTCGCCGATGCGCGCGCCGCAGGCGGCATCGTGCACGGCGGCGAGCGCATCGCGGGGCCGGGCCAGGGGGTCTATGTCCGCCCCGCCGTGGTCGAAATGCCCGCGCAGACCGGACCGATGCTGCGCGAGACCTTCGCGCCGATTCTCTATTGCCTGCGCTATGATGAGCTCGACGAGGCGATCGCGCTCAACAATGCCGCCGCGCAGGGGCTCTCGTCATCGATCTTCACTAACGACCTCCGCGAGGCGGAGAGTTTCGTCGCCGCGGCCGGCAGCGATTGCGGCATCGCCAACGTCAATATCGGAACGTCGGGCGCGGAAATCGGCGGAGCGTTCGGTGGCGAGAAGGAAACCGGTGGCGGCCGCGAATCGGGGTCGGACAGCTGGAAGGCCTATATGCGTCGTCAGACCAGCACGGTGAACTATTCGCGCGCGCTGCCGCTGGCGCAGGGCGTTCGGTTCGAGCTGTAAGCGTCAGTTGAGCGACGGACCCAGGGCGTCGATGATCTTCCGCGCGAGATCGTCGACGCTATAGGGCTTGACCAGAAGCACGACATCGCTGTCGATCACGCCGTTGTGCAGGATGGCGTTGCGGGTATAGCCGGTGGTGTAGAGCACCTTGAGCTCGGGCCGCGTCTCGCGCAGCCGGTCGGCGAGCTGGCGGCCGTTCATGTGCGGCATCACGACATCGGTGAACAGCAGGTCGACCGAAAGCCCGTTCTCGATCAGCTGCACCGCCTCGATCGGGCTGTCGACATCGTGCACGACGAAGCCCAGCTCGATCAGGCTTGCGCGCGCCATCGCACGCACGCCATCGTCATCCTCGACCACCAGCACGGTCAGGTTCTGCGGCGGCGCAAAGCGCATCGTGGTCTGCGATCTGCGGCCGTCCTCGGCTTCTGCCTCCGCAGCGCGCGGCAGATACAGCTTCACTGTCGTGCCCTTGCCCTCTTCCGAATAGAGGTTGAGGTGCCCGCCGGACTGCTTGAGAAAGCCATAGACCTGGCTGAGCCCCAGCCCGGTGCCCTTGCCGACATCCTTGGTGGTGAAGAACGGATCGAGCGCGCGCGCCTGCACCTCGGGCGACATGCCGATGCCGGTATCGCTGATCGCGATGCGAACGTAATCGCCGGGCCCAAGGTCGTCCTGCGCGCGGCAATAGCGGTCGTCGAGCGTGACATTCGCCGTTTCGATGACCAGCTTGCCGCCATCGGGCATGGCATCGCGGGCATTGACCGCCAGGTTGATGATCGCGGTTTCCATCTGGGTCTGGTCGGCAAGACAGGGCCAGACATCGGCATCGAGCTGGAGATCAACCACCACCTGTTCGCCCAGCGTGCGTTCGAGCAAGGCGTGCACCGATCCGACCAGCGCGTTGATGTCCAGCCGGCGCGGGTCGAGCGGCTGCTTGCGCGCATAGGCGAGCAGGCGGTGCGTCAGCGCGGCGGCCCGCTCGGCAGCATTGGCGGCATTGTCGATATGGCTGACGATCCGGGGATCAACCTGACCGCCCAGCCGCCGCTTCGCGAGATCGAGCGACCCGGTGATGATGGCCAGCATGTTGTTGAAATCATGCGCGATGCCGCCGGTCAGATGGCCGATCGCATCGAGCTTTTCGGCCTGGTGCAGCCGTGACTCGGCAACCTGGCGCTCCGCTATCTGCTGTTCGAGCTGCGCGGTGCGCTCGGCGACCAGTCCATCCAGCCCTGCGTTGAGCTGCGCGAGCTTCTCCGCCACCGCCAGCCGGTCGTCGTGCGCGCGGAACACGCTTTCGATGATCAGCGAGATCATCAGACTGGTCAGCAGGAACAGGGTGGTCGGAAGCCAGTTCATGTCATCGGGTCGCGCCAGCGCCACGCTCGGCATGATCAGCACTTCCAGGGTGATCGCCCCCAGCACCGTCGCCAGCATCGCCGGCCAGAAACCTGCGAAGAACGCGGCCATGACGATCGCGGCGAACAGCGTGATGTACGGCACGCCGGTAAGGTACGCGTCGAGCGCCAGTCGCCCGCCCACGCCGACAACGAAGGCCGCGATCGCGATTCCGATGCGCAGCGCCGGGGAGCGCCGCGTTCTGCGCGCCCAACCGGTTGCGATGGCCAGTCGTTTCAGCATGGATGATGTTCCGTTTGGAAAGCACCCCCTTGATAGACCGGTTCGTGTTGCCGACGCAAACTTATGTTGGTTTTGCAAAGCTTTGCGACACCATTGGTCGCTTCACAGCGATGCGGTCGCGAGGTCCTCTGCGCCCGAGCGCGCGCCATGGCCCAGCGCCAGATAGCTGTCGGACTGCATTTCCATCAGCCGCGAGATCGTCCGGTCGAATTCGAACCGGCCGTCGCCGCTGGCATACAGATCCTGCGGCTCGGCATCGGCGGCGGCGATCAGCTTGACCTTCATCTCGTACAGCGCATCGATCAGCGTGACGAACCGCGCCGCTTCGTTGCGGTTTTCGGGCCCCAGGCGCGGGATCCCGACGAGGAACAGGGTGTGATAGCGCCGCGCGATCGCGAGATAATCGGGCGCGCCGCGTGCCTCGCCGCACAATTTCCTGAACGAGAAGACGGCGACGCCCTTCAGCGATTTGGGGACATGGATCGTGCGCCCGCCGCTGATCGGCACATCGGCGCTCGGCACATGCGCGGCATCGTCGGGCGAATAATCGGTCATGCGGAAAAAGGCGGTGCGCATCGCAGCCGTCGCCTCGGGGCCGTTGGGCACGTGCCAGGTATCGGTCCCCGACAGCCGCTCGAGCCGGTAATCGACCGGGCCGTTGAGCGACAGCACATCGAGCCGGGCCTTGATCAGCGCGATGAAGGGCAGGAAATGTTCACGGTTGAGCCCGTCCTTGTACAGATCGTCAGGCGGGCGGTTCGAGGTGGTGACGATGGTCACGCCCGATTCGATGATCGCGGTGAACAGCCGCGACATGATCATCGCGTCGGCGCTGTTGTTGACGACCATCTCGTCGAACGCGATCAGCCGGTAATTGTCGCTGAACTGGCGTGCGACGGGCGGGATCGGGTCGCCCTGCATCTTGTCGCGCTCGACGCGCAGCCGCGCATGGATGTCCTGCATGAACTCGTGGAAATGCACGCGGATCTTGCGGTTGATGCCGACCGATTCGTAGAACAGGTCCATCAGCATCGATTTGCCGCGCCCGACGCCGCCGAACATGTAGAGGCCGCGGACCGGTTCGGGCTTGGCCTCGCGCGCCATCAGTCGCCAGAGCAAGGACCCGCGCGGCGGCACCGCCTCGAGCGCGTCCTGCATGGCCTGCAGCCGTACGGCAGCGGCGCGCTGATCGGCATCGGGTCGAAGCTCGCCTGCCGCCACCAGCGCGTCATAGCGGGCGAGCGTGCCGGTCATGGACGTGGCTCGCGCGGGGCAGGGGTCTTGCGGATCGTGCCCGAGAAGCCGCAGATGGTCTCGCCCGCCTGGACCGCCAGACCGCGCAGGAACAGCAGCCGCCCGGTCTCGCGCAGGATCTCGACCTCGACATCGAGCGGCACGCCGACCTTGCCCGCGCCCATGAAATGGGTGTTGAGGTCGAGCGTCACCGCCGGGCCGTGGCGCAGCGATCCGTTGAGCCGGGCGCAGACGAACAGCGAAATGTCGATCTGGGTGAGGATCGCGCCGCCATGCACGTTGTTGGCGAGGTTGCCTTGCAGATGCCCCGGCTCGGTACGCACGACGACGATGCCATCGTCGCGCTGCATCACCCACATCGGCCCCAGCGTGCTGTTGTAGCGGTTCTGCTCGCGCAGCGCCCAGCGCATCCAGCCCGGACGATCCGGGTCCGGGCCGAACGCGAAATCGTCGGGCATGCTGAGGGTCTGTACGTCCACGTGAACGGAGGGAATCGAACGGGGTCTGTCGGCCATTCGGCCGATCAGACGTGCCGTTCGACCTCCATTTTCTTGATCTCGGCGATCGCGCGCGCCGGGTTCAGGCCCTTGGGGCAGACATTGGCGCAGTTCATGATCGTGTGGCAGCGATAGAGGCGGAAGGGGTCTTCGAGCTCGTCGAGCCGCTCGCCGGTCATCTCGTCGCGGCTGTCGGCCAGCCAACGATAGGCCTGGAGCAGGATGGCCGGGCCCAGGAACTTGTCCGAGTTCCACCAATAGCTGGGGCAGCTGGTCGAGCAGCAGGCGCACAGGATGCACTCGTACAGCCCGTCGAGCTTGGCCCGGTCCTCGGGCGACTGCAGCCGCTCCTTGCCCGAGGGCACCGGGGTCACGGTCTGCAGCCAGGGGCGGATCGAGGCATATTGCGCATAGAAATGGCTGAAATCGGGGACCAGGTCCTTGATCACGTCCATGTGCGGCAGCGGGGTGATACGCACCTCGCCCTTGCAGTCCTCGATCGCAGTGGTGCACGCGAGGCCATTGCGGCCGTTGATGTTCATCGAGCACGATCCGCAAATGCCTTCGCGGCAAGAGCGGCGGAAGGTGAGCGTCGAATCCTGCTCGGACTTCATCTTGATCAGCGCGTCGAGCACCATCGGGCCGCAATCGTCCAGATCGATGTCGAACGTGTCGTAGCGCGGGTTCTCGCCGCTGTCGGGATCGTAGCGATAGACCTTGAACCGTTTCAGCCGCCCGCCGGTCTTCGCGCTGAACGCCTGGCCCTTGCCAGTGATCTTGCTGTTCGCCGGGAGCGTAAACGTAGCCATGGAAAATCCCTCGTCCTTCAATGCGTCCGGGAGCCTAGATAGACATTTTGGCCCCAAGGCTCAACGGCTGATGGGCGTCAGGTGCAAAAAGCTCCTTCGGATCGACGCTGCGCAGCCGACACTCGACATTCATACGGAATTCCCGTATAGGAGATTGGGGGGCGAGCCGTGGAATTCGACTGGGATGAACAGAAGGCCGCGTCCAGTCTCACCAAGCATGGTGTCAGCTTCGACTATGCTGCGCGGGTTTTTCTCGACGCAGGGCGCGTCGATCTCGATGCATCGCGCAGCGCGGACGGCGAGCAGCGGCGCAAGGTGGTGGGCATGATCGACGAGCGGGTGTTCGCCCTGGTCTATACTGCCCGGCGTGGGACGATCCGCATCATCTCGGCGCGGCGATGCAATGCGAAGGAACAGAGGCAGTATGACACGTTTCAACCTTGATCGGACGAATCTTCCCATGTTGGACAGCAGTCAGGCTGCCCGGCTGGATGCCATGACCGATGCCGAACTGACGGCCCAAGCCGCCGATGATCCCGACAACCCCCCGCTGACCGATGATGAACTCGCGCGGATTGCGTCCGCGCGCCGGGTACGGGCCATCCGCGCGCAGACCGGGCTCAGCCAGCAGCGCTTCGCGGCGACCTATCGCATAAACCTGGCGCGCCTGCGCGACCTGGAGCAGGGCCGCAGCCGCGCGGACAGTGCGTTGCTTGCCTATCTGACCGTTATCGAAGGCGAGCCGGAGGCGGTTCTACGCGCGTTGGGCTGATCAATCCATCAGCCCGTGGCTGCGCAGGCTTTCTGCGACGATCGTCTCGATCAGCTGTTCCTGCGTCCATCCGGCGCGGACGGCGGAGCGGCCGAAGACCTTCTGGCTCCACAGGTTGCAGTTGAGATTGACCTCCAGGAAATGGAGCTCGCCCTTGTCCTGATCGAGCCGGAATTCGTAGCGGCCATAATCGAAGGGCACGAATTCCTGCGCCAGATTGGCGGTGTGCGCGGCGATCTCGGCCTCGAACGGCGAACCTTCGAAATCGACCAGCTCGTACTTGCTCGCGCGCTCGACCAGGTCGCGCTTTTCCCAATAGGTGCGCAGGTGCGTCGGATCGGCCTGTTCGAACAGCATCATCGGCAGGATGAGCGGGCGGCCATGGATTGTCACCACCGGCACCTCGACATCGCTGCCGGTCAGGAAAGGCTCGACGATCGCGTCATGGCCTTCCTCGTGGATCGCGGCGACAGCGTCCTTCACGCCCGCCCAGTCGCCGGCGTCGCGCACGCCCCAGCTCGCCGACGAGGCATTGGGCTTGATCACCATGCGCTCGGCCATCGGGCAGAGCTTCTCGTCAACCGGGCCGCCCTTGCGATAGATCGCCCAGTCGGCGGTCGGGATGCCGCGCGCGCGGGCGACGAGCTTGCTGAGGTGCTTGTCGTCCGAAAGCCCGCGCAGGATCGGGCTGCCGCCGAGATAGGGCAGGCCCTTGCGGTTGCACAGCAGCGGAACGAGCATTTCGGAGTTCACGAAACCGCCGCGGTTGAGCAGCGAAAAGACGAAATCGACCTCCGGGGGATCGAACAGCATCGCATATTGGTTGCCCACCACCAGATTGTCGAACAGCCCTTCCAGGATCGTGCGCACCTCGTTGTGGTACACGGCATGGTTGCCGTCCTCGGGGTGCAGCGAACCATCGCCCAGCGCGTGCTTGGCAAGAAACAGCACCTTCAGCGTCTCGCGCGTCTTGGCATCGATGGTCAGCGGGGCGGGATATTGGGTCACGGCAAAGCGCACTTTCTTTGGGTTTGCGGGCGGGGTCCGGCCAAAGCGGCTTGCCTTAATGGCCAGCGCCCCTATAGCCGCGCCCTTATCCGCTTCGGGGGCGCAGCGAAAGATAAGTTTGATGCAACAGGATTTGCTCAAGACGGTCAGCCATCTGCTCACGATCGGTGGAGACGAGCGCATCGTCCCCGCACATGCCGATGGCACCAACAAGTATTTCAGCTCTCCCTTCCCGCGCCAGACGGTGACCTATGCGTCATCGACCGCGAACGACATCTCGCAGCCGGCCTTCGACCATCTGTGCGATTTCGTGTCCGAGCATGCGCTGACGGCGGACATGGTGGGCACCGACTATGCCGGACATCTGACCGTCCTGCGTGATCGCATCGCGGCGGCTTATGGGCTTCCGCAGGGTACCGATATCGCGTTTTCGGCCTCGGGCACGGACCTCGAATATATCGCGCTCCAGGCCTTTGCCGGACGTGCGCCGCAAGGCATCCACAATGTGCTGCTCGGCGCGGATGAAGTCGGAAGCGGCTGCATCCTGAGCGCCGCCGGGCAGTATTTTGCTGCGCAGACGGCTCTGGGAGTGCCGACGTCGAAGGGCCAGATGGTCCCCGGCCTTGCGCCGGTGTCGCTGTCCGAGGTGTCGGTGCGCAACGGCTTTGGCGAGGCGTTCGACAGCGCGGTGATCGTTGCCGCGATGCGCAGCGAGATCGAGCGCGCGCTGATTGCGGGCAAGTTTCCGCTGCTGCACGTGGTGCACGGATCGAAGACCGGGCTGATCCTCCCGCATCTCGACGATATCGACGCGCTGATCACGCAATATGGCGACTCGATCGGCTTCGTCGTCGATGCTTGCCAGGCGCGGATCACGAGTCCCGCGATCGGTGCCTATCTGATGCGCGGCGCGGTCGTGCTGCTCACGGGATCCAAGTTCATGGGGGGGCCGCCCTTTTCCGGCTTTGCCCTGGTTCCGCGCGCCACGGCGCAGCGCATCGCGCCGCTGGGCGAGGGCATGGCGACGATCTTCCGCCGCGCCGAACTGCCCGACAGCTGGGCAGGAATCGAACGCCTCCCGGTGAACGGCAATGCCGGGTTGACGGTCCGGCTGGCGGCCGCGCTGTTCGAGCTGGAGCGCTTTCAGGCGCTCGATTTCCACACGATTGCGCGCGTGGTCGAACAATTCCGCTGCGCCTCGCTCGCGCTGGTCGACCGGATCGGCGGCACGCGCGTGACGCCTTATCCGTTTGCCGATCGCGAATCCGCCGGTTCGCACCCGATCGAGATGCGGACGCTGACCACGGTCGATCTGAGCGGCGAGGGCAGGGCGATCGATTTCGACGGCGCGACCGCGATCCAGCTCAAGATGATGCGGTCGGGCGTGCGGCTGGGCCAGCCGGTCAAATGCGCGCGCTTCCAGGGGCCGGACATGGCAGGCAAGGTGCGCGGCACGCTGCGCATCGGCATATCGATGCCGCAGATGGTGGCATTGGCAGCCATGGGCAACGAGGCCGAGGCGCAGCTGGAGCGCGACATGGCGGCGATCGGCGATGCCTTCGACGCTGCGCTGGCGGCCGACTAGTCCCAGGCGCGCCACCCGATACGAAAAAGGGGTGCCCTGCCGGTCTGGCGGGGCACCCCTTTTTGTTGCGACTTAATACCCTTTAGTTGCCGAAAGTGCGCTGCCACCAGCCGCGACGCGGCGGTTCGGTGCTTTCGGCGGGTGCTTCGGCGGCCTTGGCCGTGTCGGCTGCGGCAGGCTCGGCCTCGGCGACCGGCTCGGGCGCAGCTTCCGCCGCCACCGTGTCGGCAGCATTGGCCTTGGGCGCGGCCTTCTTGCGCGGCGCGCGCTTGGGCTTGGGCTTGGCCGCAGGCTCGGCTTCCGCCGCAGGCTCTGAGGCGCTTTCGGCTTCGGCAGCCGGGGCTTCGGCAGGAGCCTCGGCTTCTGCTGCCTCGACCGGCTTCTTGGCCCGAGAGGCGCGCTTGCGCTTGGGCTTTTCGGCCACCGGCTCAGGCTCCGCCTCGGTCTGCGCCGGTGCGTCGGCTGTCGTTTCAGCCGCTTCGGCCGCTTCGCTCACCGGTTCGGCGGGCGTTTCAGCCGAAGCCTCGTCGTCAGCCGTTTCGGCGCTGTCGTCGCCGGCTTCGCCCGCCTTGCGACCGCGACCACCCCGGCGACCACGACGCGCACGCTTGGGCTTGGCCTCGCCGCTGTCCTCGCTCGCTTCCACGGTCTCGTCAGTGTTTGCTGCCTCGACCGGAGCTTCGGCATCGGTCGTGGCAACGGGTTCTTCGCCCTGGTCGAGGGCATCGACCTCGGCCTCGCTACCCGCCTCGCCCTGGGGCAGATCGCCGTCGCGCCGGCCTCGCTTGCCGCGACGCCGACGGCGACGCTTCGAGCGGCCACCGCCTTCGCCTTCCTCGCTGCTGCGCTGCTCGGCGGGGCGCTCGCCGCGATCCGCACGATCGCCACGGTTTCCGCGACCGCTGCGCTTTTCGGCGACCTCTTCCTCTTCCTCGATCTCGTCGATCTCGTCTTCGATATCGTCATCGTCCTCGTCGATGATCGGCTGGAAGGTCACGACCTTTTCCGGACGCGGGCCGCTGGCGGTCACTTCCATCTTCGCGCCTTCATTCTCCCCATTGGGCAGAATCTCGATGCGCACGCCGAACCGCTCCTCGATCTCGGCAATGTCGCGGCGCTTGTTGTTGAGGACGTAGATCGACGCTTCCTGGCTGGTGCGCAGCGTGATGATGCTGCCATGACCGCGCGCGGCCTCTTCCTCCAGCAGGCGCAGCGCCGACAGGCCCGCCGACGATGCGGTGCGGACCAGGCCGGTGCCGTCGCAATGCGGGCAGGTGCGGGTCGACGCCTCGAGCACGCCGGTGCGCAGGCGCTGGCGGCTCATTTCCATCAGGCCGAAGCCCGAGATGCGGCCGACCTGGATGCGCGCCCGGTCGCTCTTCAGCGCATCGCGCATGGCCTTCTCGACCTTGCGGATGTTCGAGCCATATTCCATGTCGATGAAATCGATGACCACCAGGCCCGCCATGTCGCGCAGGCGCAGCTGCCGCGCGATTTCGCGCGCGGCTTCCAGGTTGGTGTTGAGCGCGGTCGCCTCGATCCCGTGCTCCTTGGTGGAGCGCCCGGAGTTGATGTCGATCGACACCAAGGCCTCGGTCGGGTTGATGACCAGATAGCCGCCCGACTTGAGCTGCACGACCGGCTCGTACATCGCCGAAAGCTGGTCCTCGGTGCCATAGCGCTGGAACAGCGGCACGGGGTCCGAATAGCTCTTCACCCGGCGCGCATGGCTGGGCATCAGTAGTTTCATGAAGTCCTTGGCGGCGCGATAGCCCGCTTCGCCCTCGACCAGCACTTCCTCGATGTCGCGATTGTAGATGTCGCGGATCGCGCGCTTGATGAGGTCGCTGTCCGAATGGATGATGGCCGGCGCTGAGGCCTTGAGGGTCTTTTCGCGAATCTCGTCCCACAGCCGGGCGAGATAGTCGAAATCGCGCTTGATCTCGGGCTTGGTGCGCGAAAGGCCGGCGGTGCGCACGATGCAGCCCATGGTCGCGGGCAGCTTCATCTCGGCGATGATCGACTTCAGCCGCTTGCGGTCCGATGCGTTGCTGATCTTGCGGCTGATGCCGCCGCCATGCGCGCTGTTGGGCATGAGGACGCAATAGCGGCCCGCGAGCGAGAGATAGGTGGTGAGCGCCGCCCCCTTGTTGCCGCGCTCTTCCTTGACCACCTGCACCAGCATCACCTGGCGGCGCTGGATGACGTCCTGGATCTTGTAGCGGCGGCGCAGCGCCATGCGGCTGGTGCGCGCTTCATCACTGGCCTTGGCCTTGCCGCCCCGGCCATCGCGGCGACGGCGACGTCCGCCATTGCGGCCATTGCCATTGTTCTCGCGCGATTCCTCGCTTTCGGCTTCGGTCTCTTCGCTGTCGGCATCGCCTTCGCTGTCGCCGGACAGCGTTTCGGCAACGATCGGCTCGTCATCGGTTTCGATGAGCCCCTCGTCGGACAGGCCGTCGTCATAGCTGCCTTCCTCGCCGCCGCGGCCAGCGGCATCGTCGGCCTCTTCCTCGGCCGCCAGCGCTTCGGCCTCTTCGCGCGCATGGCGCGCTTCCTCGGCGAGCAGCGCGATCTTGTCCTCGCGCGGAATCTGGTAATAGTCGGGATGGATTTCCGAGAAGGCGAGGAAGCCGTGCCGGTTCCCGCCATAATCGACGAAGGCCGCCTGCAGCGAGGGTTCTACCCTGGTAACCTTGGCGAGATAGATATTGCCCTTGATCTGCTTGTGTTCAGCAGATTCAAAGTCGAACTCCTCAATCCGGTTTCCCTTGAGCACCGCCACCCGGGTTTCTTCCTGGTGGCGCGCATCGATCAACATGCGCGTTGTCATTCAATATTCTCCGTGCGCGCGCACCGGGCGGAACCGGCCGGGTCGCTGCGCTTCTGTCTGTTATGGCGCGACCGCCCCGGATGAAGGGGGCGGTGCGCAAACGGGTTTGTTCGATAAGGATTGTGTCTGCTGAACGGGTTTGCAGGGCGTCAAGCGCACTGGCCGCGTCGCTTTCCCGCAGCCAACCGCCCGGAAGCGGGGTCGCGGAAAAGGCGGTATTCAAACCCATAAAGCGTCAACCTGGTGATACGGCATCCGCGGCAAACTGGGCCGCAATGCTGTCAGTGGATGCGGGCGATGGCCGATTAAGCCAATGAGCCGCAAGGCTTTGCTAGCATCGCTGGGGCAATACAGCAACAAAAAGCTCAATCGCGGACCTGGCCTGCCGTTATCGAGAAAGACGATGGCGCCGATCGCGCTCTGCCCATGTCCAGTCCTGCCCGATCATGATGAAATTCCTGTTAACCAGGTCGTTTCACAAGGTTTTTCCCGCTTAACCCTAATCTTGCCTTCATCAAGAGATCAGGCAGGAATCCGGGGATCATGAAATTGCACTGGACCGGACATTCGCGCCGGGGGCATAATATGGCCATGCTCTGGCTGACCTCCATTTGCGCGTCGATGGCATGCGCTGCGCCCGTCCAGGCGGGGGAGGTGTCCAATGTCGAAATCCGCGCCAACCAGGTGGTGCTGCATTTCAACGATCCGATCGAAAGCGCGAGCAGCTTCGTGCTGAGCGGCCCGGACCGGATCGCGATCGACATCAAGGGCGCGACGGCGCGGTCCAACGCGCTCAGCCAGCAGGGCCTTTTCCGCAATGTCCGCATGGCCCAGTTCGACAACGACACCGCGCGCGTGGTGCTCGACCTCGACCGCCCGGCGATGGTCAGCGCAGGATCCTTTTCCGAGGACGGCCGCAGCCTGACGCTGTCGGTCAAGGAACTGGGCTCGTCCGAACTGACCGGCGTGCTCAACGCACCGCGTCAGTCGTTCGTGCCGCCCGCCAACTTCCGTGCAGAGCCGCCGCAGCGTCGATACAGCGTGCGCATCCCGCTGCCCAAGCCCAGCAAGGCACCGCCGCTGCCGAAGGTCGAGGGCCCCAGTGACGATTCCCGTCCGCTGGTGGTGATCGATGCCGGTCATGGCGGGCATGATCCGGGTGCCATCAGCCCGCATGACGGGACGCGCGAAAGCAAGGTGACGCTGCAGATCGCTCGCGCCATCCGCGACGAGCTGCTCAAGACCGGACGCGTCCGGGTCGCGCTGACCCGTGACAGCGACACGTTCCTGGTCCTGCAGGAGCGCTATGGCATCGCCCGGCGTCTGGGCGCGGACCTGTTCATCTCGGTCCATGCCGATGCCGCCGCCTCGCAGACCGCGCGCGGCGCGACCATCTATACGCTGTCCGAAGTGGCCTCCGACCGCGAGGCGGCCCGGCTCGCTGCGCGCGAGAACAAGGCGGACATCCTGAACGGCGTGAACCTTGCCGATGCGCCGTCCGACGTGTCGTCGATCCTGATCGACCTCACCCAGCGCGAGACGATGAACCTGTCGGCGGATTTTGCACGGCTGTTGCGGCGCGAGGGCGATGCGAAGATGAACTTCCGCACCGATTCCCACCGCTTCGCCTCGCTGATGGTGCTGAAGGCGCCCGATGTGCCCTCGGTGCTTCTGGAAACCGGCTATGTCAGCAACGAGGAAGACATCGCGCTGCTCAACTCGGCCAGCTATCGCAAGCGCATCGCGGAATCGGTGGGGCAGGCGGTGACGGTGTTCTTCGCGCGCAAGCTGGCTTCGCGGTAAGTCCGGGCGCAATTCCCCGTCATTCCCGCGGAAGCGGGAATCCCGCTTGTCCTGGCCCTTTGCGGTCATAGCGGGACCCCCGCCTGCGCAGTGGTGACGGGATGGGATGGATCGGTGCAGGCGGTCCATGTCAACTGTCGCAACCGCCGCCAATCCGCTCTGGCCTTGTTCAGGAATCCTGTGCTAGTCGCGCGGGCATGAGCGAGGGTGAAAGTGGCGGTGCCGCCTATAGCATGAAACGCGGCGGTGACGGGGCGATGGTGGCCCTGCGCGACGCGTGGCAGAAGCGCTGGGTGCGCTGGGCAACGTATCTGCTGGGACTGGCGCTGCTGGGCGTGTTCCTGATCTGGGTGATCTTCGCGCGCGATCTGCCTTCGGCCGAGACGCTGGTCGATTACGAACCCGACCTTCCCACCATGGTGCGCGGCGTCGATGGCGAGATCGTCAACAGCTATGCGCGCGAGCGCCGCGTGCAGTTGCAGTACAAGGATTATCCGCTGCCGCTGATCCGCGCGTTCCTCTCGGCCGAAGACAAGAATTTCTTCTCGCACAATGGCCTCGATTATCCGGGCCTGGCGTCGGCGGTGTTCGATTACGTCACCAAGCTGGGCTCGGGCCAGCGCGCGCGCGGCGGCTCCACCATCACCCAGCAGGTCGCCAAGAACCTGCTGCTCGGCGACGAATATTCGATCACCCGCAAGATCCGCGAGGCCATCCTCGCCTATCGCATCGAGGACGTGCTGACCAAGCAGGAAATCCTCGAGCTGTATCTCAACGAGATCTATCTAGGCCGCAACGCCTATGGCGTGCAGGCGGCGGCGCGCGCCTATTTCGGCAAGGATGTCGCTGATCTCAAGTTGCACGAGGCGGCGTATCTGGCGATCCTGCCCAAGGCCCCGTCCAATTACCGGCCCGAAGTGCACATGCAGCGCGCGCTCGATCGTCGCAACTGGGCGCTGGGTGCGATGCAGTCGAACGGCTGGATCACGCGCGAACAGATGCTCGCCGCGCAGGCCGAGCCGCTTGGCACCATCCCGCGTACCGGCGACAATTTCGAGAAGGTCGGCGGTTATTTTGTCGAGGAAGTCCGCCGCCAGCTCGTCGAGAAGTTCGGCGAGAAGCGCGAGGACGGTCCGAACAGCGTCTATGCCGGCGGCCTCTGGGTGCGCACCTCGCTCGACCCCGCGATGCAGCGCGCGACCACCGAGGCGCTGCGCGACGCGCTGCTGCGCTATGACCGCGGCAGCGGCTGGAGCGGCCCGCTCAACAAGATCGAGATGGACGATCAATGGGCCTCGCGGCTCGCATCGACCTATATCGATATCGATTACGAGAACTGGCGCGTCGCGGTGGTGATCGACAAGTCGGCGAGCGCCGCGGAAATCGGCTTTGCCAATGGCGACAAGGGCGTGCTGCCGCGTTCGACCGCGACGATGCCGCGCAAGCGTGTTGGCGGCACGGCCTTCGATTCGCTGCGTCCGGGCGACATCATCGCAGTCGCGCCGATGTCCGGCGACACCTACGCGCTGCGCAACGTGCCCGAGATTTCGGGCGGCATGGTGGTGCAGAATCCGCGTTCGGGGCGGGTCTATGCGATGCAGGGCGGGTTCGATTCGCAGATCAGCCCGTTCAACCGCGCCACCCAGGCGGATCGGCAGCCGGGATCGACGATCAAGCCGTTCGTCTATGCGACCGCGCTCGACAACGGCATGACGCCCGCGACGCAGATCGTCGACGGCACCTTCTGCGTCTATCAGTCGGCAAGCCTGGGCAACAAGTGCTTCCGCAATTTCGGCGGTTCGGCGGGTGCGGGGCCGCAGACGATGCGCTGGGGCCTCGAGCAGTCGCGCAACCTTATGACCGTGCGCGCCGCCAACGATGCGGGCATGACCAATGTCGTCAAGACGATCAAGGCGGTCGGGATCGGCGACTACAAGCCCTATCTCTCGATCGCGCTGGGCGCGGGCGACACCACGGTCATGAAGATCACCAATGCCTATTCGATGCTGGTCAACCATGGGCGCGAACTGAAGCCGACGCTGATCGATTATGTGCAGGACCGGCGCGGCAAGGTGATCTTCCGCTCCGATCCGCGCACCTGCGAGCGCTGCAACATGCCCAAATGGGATGGCAAGCCGATGCCGCGCTTCGCGCAGCGCGGTCGTCAGATCCTCGATCCGATCACCAGCTATCAGGTCGTGCACATGCTCGAAGGCGTGATCACCCGCGGCACCGCGGTGACATTGGCGGACCTCAAGCGCCCGATGTTCGGCAAGACGGGCACGTCCAGCGGCCCCACCAATGTCTGGTTCGTCGGCGGCACACCCGATGTCGTCGCTGGCGTCTATCTCGGCTTCGATCAGCCGCGCAGCATGGGCGGCTATGCGCAGGGCGGCCGGCTTGCCGCGCCGGTGTTCAAGCAATTCGCAAAGGAAATCTTCCCCAGCCTGCCGGTCAGCGAGTTCCTCGCGCCGCCGGGCACGCGCATGGTGCGCATCGATCGCCGTTCGGGCCGCCGCGTCTACGGCGCCTGGCCGGGCGACGAAGCCAAGGCGGCGGTGATCTGGGAGGCGTTCAAGCCCGAGACCGAACCGCGCCGATCGATTCGTCCCGAGGAGATGGCGGCGGCGGTCAAGGCGGTGCAGAAGCGCACCGGCCCCGCGACACGAGCGCGCAGCGACAGCGAATTCCTGCAGCAGCAGGGCGGCATCTACTAGGGCGGCGCTAACGTGGCGGGGTGGGGGCTCTCACTCTACCGTTCGGGTTGAAAAATCGGGCAGGCGGGCGTATCGGGCATGGGACCATGCTCAGCCAGAAAGTCCGCTACACCATCCGCGCCCTGCAGCACCTGGCCGATCGCTATGGCCAGGGCCTGGTGCATCTGGACGAGATCGCCACGGCGCAGAACATCCCGCCCAAGTTTCTCACCGTCATCCTGTCCGAAATGGCAAGGGCAGGGCTGGTGCATTCGCAGCGCGGCAAGGATGGCGGTTATGAGCTCGGCCTCGCCCCGGTCGATATCCGCTATGGCGACATCGTGCGCATCACCAGCGGATCGCTCGCGCTGGTGCCCTGTGCCAGCCGCTATGCCTATGAAAAGTGCAAGAACTGCCTGGCCGAGGACGAGTGCCGCTTGCGCGCGCTGATGCTCAAGGTACGCGACGAGACCGCGGTGATTCTCGATCAGATGACACTCGCCGATCCGATCGCGCCGGTGGGGGCGTTCGACGAGGCGATGGCGGACTGAGCAATCCGCCGCCCGCCGCGGTCATGCGGCGAACACCACCTGCCACGCAGCGCCCCTGCCCAGATTCGTCAGCGCCCTGACCTCGCCACCCAGCTGCGCGGCGAGCGACTGCACGATCCGGGTGCCTAGCCCCTTGCTCGCAGCCATATCGACCTCAGCGGGCACCCCGCGACCGTTGTCGCTCACCGTCAGCGTCAAACGCTGCGGATCGAGCCGCTCGAGCTTGAGCGTGATCGTACCGCCATCGTCAGCAAAGGCGTGCTTCAGGCTGTTGGTGACCAGCTCGGTGACCAGCAGCGACAATGTGGTCAGCCGCGCGATATCGAGCTTCACCGCCGGCATGTCGACCAGGCACACGATGTTGCGCGCGCCGGTCGCCTGCAACAGATCGGCGCAGATTTCCTGGAAATATTCGGCGACCGGCAGGTCGACCGAGGCGGGATCGTAAAGCCGCCGGTGGATGCGCGACATCGTCTCGATGCGGCTCTGCGCCTCGTCGAGCGCAAAACTGGCCGATCCGGGGTCGGTCGCCACCTTGCGCTTCTGCAGCTGCAGCAACGCCGAGACGAAGGTCATGTTGTTGGCGACGCGGTGCTGCAATTCCTGAAACATCGTGCGCTGCTGGTCGTAGAGTTCCTCGGTCACGCGCTTCTTCGCTTCCAGCCGGTCGGCGGCGCGGTGCATGAAATGGATCAGTGCAATGTCGACCGTGACGATGAACACATAGAAGCCGATCGCGATCGTGCTCGCGCCGTCCATCGCGAAGCTGTTGACCGGGGGGATGAAGAAATAGAGCGCGGCCACCCCGCACAGCGCCGCGCACAGGATTCCGGGCCACAATCCGGCGAGGAAGGTGGTGACGATCACCGCGGGGAAAAAGGTGAGATAGGGAAAGCCCGGGGGCAACGTGCCCTGCAGGTGGAAGCGGCTGAACAGCGCCAGGGCAAAGCTCGCCAGCGCCAGTCCATAGCCCAGTCGCCAGTCGCGGCGAAACATCATGCCTGCCCTTACGAACCGGTCCATCGTCACTCTCGTCATGCAGGCTGGCGGCTGCAATCGTCCGCAATGCCCTTGTAAATAGCCCGGTTCGGCGCTGCAAGGCCGCGTATCGGCTGAAAACTCCCAGATCTGGCGCTTTCGGGCAGGCTGGCGCGAGCCAGGGGCGGTTGGTCTCCGACCGTTGGGGTACAAGAAAAACTATCTTGCCAACCAATACGGTAGAGAATAGCCTTTCTTTCGCGGGCCATGCTGCATGCAGCCGGTCCGCACCAGATTTCCTCGAGGAGTATGCCGATGCCTCCTGCCAAGCCCGAGAACGCCGCGCCCCGCGCGTCGCTTCCCCTCTCGACCATCTCCGATGCCATATCCCGGCTGCGCTATGGTGCCATCGTGCTGACCGTGCACGATGGCAAGCTGGTGCAGATGGACGTCACCGAACGCCAGCGCTTCAGCTGAGCCAGCATAGCCACCTATCCCTCCGACTGCCGGGACCGGTACGACCGGACCGGCATTTTTCGAGCCCTTTTCCGATGCTGCAACCCAAACAGCGTGCCGACCGGACATCCGGAAGCACCTCCCAACCAGGGGGTCTTTCCCAATGTCCATGTCCTTTCCCGCGTACGCGTCGCTCGCGGCGCTGGCTATTGCGCTCGCAACACCCTTCCAGGCGCAGGCGGCCGCAACCGATGTCGACGCGGCGCAAACCGATGCCGCCGCGCAGGCTGAGGCTGCCGATGATCAGGGCGATACCGTGATCATCGTGACCGCCCGCCGCCGCGACGAAGACATCCAGGACGTGCCGATCGCGCTATCCGTCATCGATGCGGCGCAGGTCGATTCGCAGGGCCTGTTCAACATCAACCGGCTCACGCAGATCCAGCCGGCGCTGCAATTCTATTCGACTAATCCGCGCAACACGTTCATCAACATCCGCGGCATCGGTGCGCCGTTCGGGCTCACCAATGACGGGTTCGAACAGGGCGTCGGCATCTATATCGACCAGGTCTATTACAACCGCATCGCTTCGGCGACGCTGGACTTTGTCGATGTCGAGCAGGTCGAGGTGCTGCGCGGGCCGCAGGGCACGCTCTATGGCAAGAACACCACCGCAGGTGCGATCAACATCCGCACGCGCGCGCCCAGCTTCACGTTCGAGGGCCGCGCCGAACTCAGCGTCGGCAATTACGATTTCAAACAGGCCAAGGCGACGATTTCCGGTCCGTTCTCGAACACCATCGCGGCGCGGATCAGCCTGTCGTCGACCGACCGGCGTGGCACGATCCTGAACGTGAAGACCGGGCAGAACGTCAACAGCCTCGACAATCTCGGCATTCGCGGCGCGCTGCTGTGGCAGCCCAGCGACCGCTTCAAGGTGACATTGTCGGGCGACTACAATATTCAGGACCCGATCTGCTGCGTCCAGATCTATGCGCGCGTCGGCACCACCCAGCGCGCGGCCAACCGGCAATATGCCGCGCTGATCGCGCGCTTCCCCGGCTATCGCGTCCCCAGCACCGATCCGTTCGACCGCTTGACCGATCTCGACGCGAATATCCGCGCGCGCAACGAGCATGGCGGCGTGTCGGCGCTGGTCGAATGGGATCTCGGCAAGGTCTCGCTGACCTCGGTCAGTGCCTATCGCTACTGGGACTGGACCCCGGCCAACGACCGCGATTTCACCGGCCTGCCGATTTTCCTGAAGGTCAACAACCCCACCCAGCAGAAGCAGTACACGCAGGAATTCCGCCTGAACTATGAGGCGGAGCGGCTGAACTTCGTGGCCGGCGCGTTCGCCTTCTATCAGGAAATCCGCACCCAGGGCATCCAGGAACAGGGCCCTGCGGCGAGCGCCTGGCTGCTCAACCCGACCAGCGCGCTGTCCAACAATCCGGCGGTGCTGAACGGCGTGGTGGCGAACAACGACATCCGGCTCGACAATGTCAGCCTGGCCGGTTTCGCGAAGCTCAACTGGAAGGTCACCGATGCCCTCACCGTCTCGCCGGGCATCCGCATCAATTACGACAAGAAGAACGGCCAGTATGACTCGGTCGTCACCGGCAATGCCTCGAACGGAACGCGCCAGATCGTCAGCAACGTGCCGACCAGCCCGTTCTTCAACGATCCCTGGATCGCCGCGCAGCGCGGGGTGCAGGCCTCGCAATTCTTCGAGGTCGATTTCAGCGACTGGAATCTCTCGTACGATCTCAACCTGGGATACGAGATCAGCGATACCGTGAACGCCTATGCGACCTATGCGCGCTCGTTCAAGACCGGCGGGGTCAACCTCAACGGCGTGCCCAGCCGCGCGGACGGGTCGGCGGCGCTGGAGGTCGCGGTGATCGAGCCCGAGAAGGTCGACCATTTTGAAATCGGGCTGAAGACCCAGTTCTGGGACCGCAAGGCGACGCTCAACCTTGCTGCCTTCTGGACCGACATCCAGGATTTCCAGGCCAGCGTCATCAGCAATATCAGCGGCAGCAACGTGCTGCGCGGCTATCTCGCCAATGCCGACAAGGTGCGCAGCCGCGGCGTAGAAGCGGATTTCCGCGTCCAGCCGTCCGATCGCGTCACCGCCTATGTCAGCGGTGCCTATACCGATGCCAGGTTCGTGCGCTTCGTCGATGCGCCATGCCCGCCCGAACTGGCAGGCGGCACCACGGTGACGGGGACGCAGGTGCCCGGCCCCGCTGCCACGCCGGGTGCGCTCAGCCCCGCGAACTGCGACGTCTCCGGCCAGTGGTTGCCGGGCGTGTCCAGATGGGCCTTTTCCTGGGGCGCGGAATATAACGTTCCGGCAACGGTCTTCGGGCTCGAGGGCAATGCCTATGCGGGTTACGATGCGAACTTCCGGTCGAAATTCTCGTCAAACGCCTCGCGATCGATCTACACCGATATCAATGGCTATTCGCTGCACAATTTCCGCGCCGGTTTTCGCACCGACCGCTATGATTTCTTCGTCTGGATTCGCAACGCCTTCGACGAGAACTATTTTGAATCGCTCGCCGTCACCCCCGGTAACACCGGCCTCATCTCCGCTCAAATGCCCGATCCCCGCACCGCCGGCCTTACGGTCTCGGCGCGGTTCTGAGGGTGGTTGAAGCTTCCTCCAGCAGAAGGGACCGCACGTGCCGGACCTTGGAATACTGAACCCAGCCGAAATCTGGCCCTATATTCTGGTGGGCATCGCCGCGCAGATGGTCGACGGGGCGCTGGGCATGGCCTTTGGCGTGATTTCCAGCACGCTGCTGGTCTCCGTGCTGGGCGTGCCCCCGGCGCAAGCCTCGGCCGGGGTACATTTTGCCGAAGTGTTCACGACCGGGGCATCGGGGCTCAGCCATGCCTGGCACCGCAATATCGACTGGGGGCTGTTCGCCAAGCTGGTGCTGCCCGGCGTCGGGGGCGGCATCCTGGGCGCCTATGTTCTGGCCAATGTCGATGCCAGCATCGCCCGCCCGCTGGTCATGGCCTATCTGACCGGCATCGGCCTGGTGCTGCTCTATCGCGCGTGGCGCTTCCCCACGCCGAAGTTCGAGGACCCCCGGATCGTCGCGCCACTGGGCGCGGCGGGCGGATTTCTCGACGCTGCCGGTGGTGGCGGGTGGGGGCCGGTGGTAACCTCCAACCTGCTGATCCAGGGCGGCGAACCGCGCAAGACGATCGGCACGGTGAGCACGTCGGAGTTCTTCCTCACCGTCTCGATCTCGGTCACCTTCATCCTGACGCTCGGGTTCGAGGCGTTCACCACCGCGACCATCGGCCTGCTGATCGGCGGCGTGATCGCCGCGCCGTTCGGCGCGATCCTGGCCAAGAATGTGCGCCCGCGCACGCTGCTGTTCATGGTCGGCACCGTGCTGACGATCACCAGCGTCTACAGCATCTACAAGGCGGTCAGCTGACGCGAGGCGCGGTCATATCTCCTCGCGGACCTGCGCATAGGCCAGCGCCGCGAAGATCACGGTTCCGCCGATGACATTGCCGACAAGGGCAGGCAGGATGCCGCCGAACACCGCGCGAAACGGGTCGATCTCGCCCAACAGCATCACGATGAACAGCTCGGTCGATCCCGCCACGACGTGCGAGAAGCCGCCCAGGCCGATCATGTACGTAACCAGCATGATCATCAGCACCTCGCCCGCGCTTTCGATACGCGGCAGCATCCATACCAGCGCGGCGATCATGAACCCGGCGGGCATGCCCCAGAGCAGATGGTCGAGCGGCGCGACCTCGGCATAATGGCGCGAGACGCTGACGACGCCCGACATCTGCAACGGAGGGATGATGCCCGCATGCACCATCAGGATCGCCGCGATCAGGCATCCGGTCATGTTCGCGGCAAAGACGATGGCCCATAGCCGCGCGGTCCGGCCAAGCCGCGAGATCGAGGGATAGGCGAGCAGCGGCAGGATCGGCGTCACCGTGTTCTCGGTGAACAGCTGCATCCGGCCCATGATCACCACCAGAAAGCCGACCGAATAACCCAGGTTGGTGACCGCGGGCGCCCATGCGGTATCGGGGAGCAGCGCCGTGAGAATGCCCTTGCACAGGATCGACAGGCTGATCGCCAGACCCGCGCCCACGCCCGACCACCACAGGGCCGAGAAGGGGCGGGCGAGTTCGTGACGACCCGACCTGCTGATTGCGCGATAGATCAGCGCGGTGGTGACGTCGGCTAGATCCTCGAGCGCGGGCTCGACTGCCCTGCGCCGTTTGCTGCGTGGCATATGCCCCCCGTTGCGACTGCGTATCGGCAGGCAACGCCCGGGGCAGGGGTTCGTTGCGGCAGGCAGGCCTAGCCTAGCCGGAAGGCCGCAACACCGATCGCCGTTCCGGAAACATAGGCTTTGCCCTTGCAGATCAGCTCGGCCCCGGAGGGCGCGGGCGGTGCCTGATCCGCGATCATCGGCAGCAGCAGCAGCGAGTTGAGCGCCGGCCTCGGGCCACCCATCGTTGCCAGGGTGTAGTTTTCCAGCACCTCGACCGCCGTCAAGGCGCCCCACCATTGTTCATCGTTGCGCAGCCCCAGTTCGAGCTCACCCAGCGAATGACGGCTATGATATTTGAGTTCATCGGGCATGGCAGCTACTCCGGTTTCAGGGTGTGAGGGCGGCACGGATCTCTGCAGCCTTGGTCACTCGCAGGCTGGCTTTGCAGTAATCCTTGTTGAGCTCGCGCCCGACGAGCTGGACGAGCTGGGTCTTGTCGAGGCCAGCGGGGAGGCCGAAAGCTGCGGCAAAGATATCGCGCTTCGTATTGTCTGCGCCATCGGTGGCATCGAGCAGCTGGCGAAGGTCCGCGGTTACCTGCTGCATGTCTTCCACCGAATCGCAGGTCGCGGCTGCGTTCTCGAGTCTGGCGACCGCGTCCCGCTTGTTGATGACCGCCTCGGTGGTCAGGTTCGATATCGCGTCGGACAGGTTGCCCGCTTCCTGGTAGGCGGTGAGATCGGCCATGGCGCGGACAATCGAATAGTTTTTCTCATCGTTCTGCATGCCCTGGTCGATCACCAGCCTGCGCTTGGCGCGCTCTTCGTCCATCGCGGTGAGAACAGCCGACAAGGTCTTGTCGAAGAACAGGTTCTTGTCGAAGCTGCCCTTCGCCCCGATCATGGTCGCTATGGCTGCGGCGAAAGGCCCGACTTCGTCGGCTTCGGCAACGGAGGTGATGCCGGCAAGGGCGGCCAGCACCAGATCGAATGCGAAATCGCTGCCACGGCTTTCGGATTCGACGCTGCTGCGAAACTGGGCATAGTTCGAGTCGATCGCCCGCATGTACAGCCAGATGACCTCATCGCGATACTGCCGCCGGGTCAGTCCGTGCCGGTCGGCGTCGTTGCTGCTGTAGAACTTGCGCTGAATGTCCGGCCATTTGTAATCGGCGAGCGCGGCCTTCATGTCCTCGGCCAACAGCACAGGGCGCTGAGCCGACCGCAGGGTGGCGCATCCGCTGAGCGGAACCATCGTCGCCAGAAGTGCTGAAACAAGAGCCAAGGTTCGCACGTCATCTCATCCCGGTTGAGGGACGTTCATTTCATGCGCTTATGGTACAGGCAAATTAAACTCTGTTCATATTGGCAGAGCCGCGCCGATCAGCACCCGTCGTCTTCGTGTGTTATTTGCGCTCGCGGATCGGGCCAGACTGATTTCAGAACGACACCTTCGGCGCAGCCCCCACGGTCGCGCGCTCGTCCACGCCCAATTCCCAGAAGCCCTGCGGCTTGAAGCCCAGCGCTCCGGCGAACAATACGGCCGGGAAGGATTCGATCCCCGCATTATAGTCGGCGCTGGCGGCGTTGTACGCGCGGCGGGCGGCGGCAAGCTTGTCCTCGACATCGGCCAGCTCGTGCTGCAGCGTCTGGAAATTGGTATTGGCCTTGAGGTCGGGATAGGCTTCGGCCAGCGCGAACAGGTTCTTGAGTGCGCCGCCCAGCGCCATTTCCGCGCCCTGCGCCTCAGCCGGGCCATGCGCGGCCAGCGCACGGCCGCGCGCTGCGATCACCGCCTCCAGCGCGCTCTTCTCGTGCGCGGCATAGCCCTGCACGGTGCTCACCAGATTGGGGATCAGGTCGTGTCGCTGGCGAAGGCCGGCATCGATATCGGCCCAGCCCTGGCGGCAATTGGCGCGCAGCGCCACCAGCCGGTTATAGATCAGGATCACCGCCAGCAGGACGATGACGACAAGGCCGAGTATGATCCATTCCATAGACAGTCCCCCAATTGACCGCCTAGCATTACCATGGCGCTACAGGCGGGGGAATGCCGGTGATCACAATAGCCGATGTCGATACGCTGCTGGCGGGCGAACTGGGCCAGTGGCTGCAGGGCCAGGCCGAGGCGCGTGCGGAGGCCAAGCGCAAAGCGTGGCAGCGCTGGATTGCCGGGCTGGTGCTCGGCGGACCACTGCTGCTGTGTTTCGCCGGGGAGGGCTTCGTGTGGCAGGCCTTGGGCTATGCGGGGCTGGGCATCATCGCGATCGGCTTCACCATGGGTGGCATCATCCGCCAGAACATGGTCAGCAGCCTGAAGCGCGAGATGAACAGCGCGCTCGCGCGCAGCCTGGGGGTCGAATACAGCCCCGAAGCAACGTTCGGCGACGAGTTCAACCTGGCATATGCTTATGATCTGCTGCCGGGCTATACCCGCAAGACCTGCGAGGATTGCTGGCAGGGCGAGCTCGGCGGCACGCGGTTCCGCCTGTACGAGGCGACGATGATCGAGCGGCGGGGATCGGGCAAGGACCGGCGCGACGTCACCGTCTTCAAGGGCGTGATTCTCACCCTGCGCTTTGCGCGCGATTTCCATGGCGTGACGCTGGTCGAGCGGCAGCGATTGCGGCTGACGCTGTTCGGCGACAGCCAGACCAAGAACGGCATGAAGCTCGATCGGGTGAAGATGGTCGATCCGCGCTTCGAGAAGACCTTCGACGTCTATGGCAGCGATCCGGTCGAGGCGCGCTATCTGGTGCATCCGGCCTATTGCGAGCGGCTGGTCGCACTGGAAGAGCGGTTCCAGGGCAAGAGCCTCAAGGCGCTGTTCCACAAGGGCGATGTCGTGGTGGTGGTGGACAGCGAGGATCTGTTCGAGAGCGCCTCGCTCAATCCCGCCCGCGACCGCGATCTGCTGGCGCGGACGATCGAGCAGTTCCGCGCACTGGCGGAGATGATGACCAGCCTGAACGAAAGGCGGCGCGAGGGAACTGGTCAGGCCTGACGCATTCGCCACCCCCGCGGGGGCGGGGGCCCGCTTTCCTGATGAGCGCAGAAGAACAGCGGGATCCCCGCTTTCGCGGGAATGGCGCAGCAACAGCGTAAGCCTAAAGCCCCATGATCGCGGCGGCGATCCAGCGCTCCTCGGAGCGCAATATCCCCCAGGCGCGGGCGGCGGCGCGGCTGTCCATCACCTCAACGCCGATGCCGCGCTCCTCCATCGCCCGGATGAAGGCGCGGGGAGGGTGGGTCATGGAGCCGCCGGTGCCGAGCAGCATGAACTCGGGCGGCGGGTCGAGCGCCAGCACCTGATCCATCGCCTCGATATCCAGCGCCTCGACCGCCGGCGCGTCCCAGGGCATGGCCGAAACCGGGGTCAGCACCAGGCTGCCATCGACGCGGCGCTGGCCCAGATTGTCGCCATCGAGCTTGAACCCGCGCGTGGTAAAGCCGGTAACGACCGGGCCGGATGCGCGCGGATCCTGGGTGAATTCAGCCATGGGAGAGGCGACCAGCCAACCGGGCGATCACAGGCCTTCCTTTAGCTTGGCCTCGGCCTTGTCCGCCTCGGTCTGCTGCGGAACGAAGCTGTGCGGACCCACGCCGAGCCAGACCAGGATCGGGTTGGCCATGTAGATCGAGGAATAGCAGCCGACGAACAGACCCAGCGTCATCGCGGCGGTGAAGCCGAAGATCACACCCGGACCGATCAGCAGCAGCGCCAGCAGCGCGATCAGCATGGTGAGCGAGGTCATCACCGTACGCGCGAGCGTCTCGTTGGTCGACAGGTCGAGCAGCGAGATCATGTCCATCTTGCGGTACTTGCGCAGGTTTTCGCGCACGCGGTCGAACACCACGATGGTGTCGTTGAGCGAATAGCCGATGATCGTCAGCAGCGCGGCGATGATGTTCAGGTTGAACTCGAGCTGGGTGAGCGCGAAAAAGCCGAAGGTGATCGCCACGTCGTGAAACAGCGCGAACAGCGCCGCGACGCCGAACTGCCATTCGAATCGGAACCAGATATAGACCGCGATTGCGATCATCGCGAAGACGAGCGAATAGACGCCGGTGGTCAACAGCTCTTCGGACACCTTGCCCGACACCGAATCGACGCCGTCGATGCGTGCGCCCTGCGCCGCATATTCCTTTGTGATCATGCTCGTCACGCGCTGGGTGACGGCGTTGACCTCGTCGGTATTGTCGCCTGCAAGCCGCATGCGGACCGAAACCTGGTTGGGCTGGCCGAACCGCTGGATGGTCGATTCGCCGAGGTTCAGCGCCTCGATATCTTCGCGCAATTCGGCCACCGGGGCTTCCGCGACCTTGTCGAACGTTACCTGGATCATCTGGCCGCCGACGAAATCGACGCCAAGGTTCAGGCCGCGCACGCCGACCAGCACCAGCGACGCGATGATCGACAGGATGCTGATGCCCATGGCGATGTGGCGCCAGCGCAGGAAGCGGAAATTGGTGTTGTCGGGAACGAGCCTGAGGAGCTTCATGGGATCAAGCCTTCCTTAAATGTTCAGTTCGCGCGGACGATCGCGCTTGAGCCACAGCGCGACGAACATGCGGGTGACGTACACCGCGGTCCAGACCGAGGTGACGATGCCGATCATCAGCACCACGGCAAAGCCGCGCACCGGGCCCGATCCGAACAGGAACAGCAGCACCGCCGCGATGACATTGGTGATGTTGGCGTCGAAGATCGCGCGCGAGGCTTCGGTATAGCCGACCTCGATCGCCTGGATGATGCGCCTGCCGTTCTTGCGCTCTTCGCGTATGCGCTC
Source organism: Blastomonas sp. CACIA14H2 (assembly GCA_000503195.1). Classification (GTDB taxonomy): domain Bacteria; phylum Pseudomonadota; class Alphaproteobacteria; order Sphingomonadales; family Sphingomonadaceae; genus Blastomonas. The sequence continues at coordinate 36,440 of AYSC01000018.1, read as the reverse complement.
GTTGATCAGCACGTTGGCGTCCACCGCCGCACCGATGGTGAGCACGAAACCGGCGATGCCCGGCAGCGTCAGCGTGGCGTTCATCAGCGCCATCACGCCGAGAATCAGGAGGATGTTGAGCACCAGCGCGATATCGGCATAGACGCCGAAGCGGCCATAGGTGAGCACCATGAACACCAGAACCGCGATCGTCCCGACGGCGCCCGCGATGAGGCCGAGCTGGATCGATTCCGCGCCGAGATCAGGTCCGACCGAGCGTTCCTCGACCACCTTCAGTTCCACCGGAAGGGCGCCGGAGCGCAGCGCGATGGCGAGCTGGTTGGCGCTTTCGGTGGTGAAGCTGCCCGAGATCTGGGCAGAACCCCCCAGGATCGGCTCGTTGATATTGGGTGCGGAGAGCACCTCGCCATCGAGGATGATCGCGAACGGCTTGTTGACATTTTCCTGCGTCAGCCGGGCAAAGCGCGCGCCGCCGTCGCGGTCGAAGGTGATCGACACGACGGGCTCGTTGGTCTGCGGGTCGAAGCTCGCCTGCGCGTTGGTCAGCTTGTCGCCGCGGATACCGCCCAGCCGGCGCACCGCGATCGGCGTGCCGCCCGCGGGGTTGGTCGGATAGGGTACGATCTCGCTGCCCACGGGCGCGCGGCCCGCCGCAATATCCTCGGGGCTGGCGGTCTGATCGACCAGCTTGAACTCGAGCTCGGCGGTCTGGCCGAGCAGGTCCTTCAGCGCCTGGGGATCGTCAAGGCCGGGCACCTGCACGACGATGCGGTTGTCGCCCTGGCGGATGATCGTGGGCTCGCGCGTGCCCATTTCGTCGATGCGCTTGCGCACGACCTCGGTTGCGGTTTCCATGGCCTGGTCGAGCGCCTGGGTCAGCCCCGCCTCGGTCGGGGTCAGCACGATGCGGCTGGTGTCGCGCACCTCGATATCCCAGTCGCGCTGTCCGGTCAGCCCCGCGCCGCTGGTCAGCGGCAGGATCAGTTCGCGCGCGGCATCGACCTGCGAGACGTCGCGCACCAGGAAGGAAAGCTTGCCACCCTCGCGCGAGATATCGCCGATGCCGATGCGCGGCTTGGCGCTGCGCATCGCGGCGCGCACCGTTTCTTCCATGTTCTGCAGACGCTGCGCGGCAACGTCCCTGGGGTCGCCCTCCAGCAGGATATGGCTTCCCCCCGACAGGTCGAGGCCCAGGTTGATCGTTTCCTGCGGCAGGAAGGAGGGATAATATTTGGCCGCGCCCGCAGGCAGCAGGCTGGGGATCGCCATCAGGACGCCAAAGGCGAGGATCAGGCTGATGGAGATCGTTTTCCAGCGCGGAAAATCTAGCATTCTTCTCGCTTCCTTGGCAGTGCCGGCTCAGACGCGGCGGCTTGCCGGGTCTGGCCCGCGCGGGCCGGATGTGCGCGCCATATATTCATGCGCGCTACAGGCGGCAAGGCGGCAGGTCGTTCCCGCTCGTCGCTCAGTCGTTGGCGGGCGCGCCGCCGGGCTGGATCACATCGCTCAGCGTCGACTTGACCGCGCGCACCTTCGCGCCGCCAAGATCGATCTCGACATAGGCCTCGTCCACCTTGGTCACCTTGCCGACCAGACCGCCGCCGGTAATCACCTGGTCGCCGCGCTTGACCGCGTCGATCTTGGCCTTGTGCGCCTTCATCTGGCGCTGCTGCGGGCGGATGATCAGGAAATAGAATATCGCCAGCAGCGGCACGAACATCAGAAGCTGGGTCCAGGCCGGTGCAGCGCCAGGGGCGGCGGCGGCCAGTGCAAGCAAAAGGGTCGAGTCCATGGGCAATGTCATCCGAAGCGTAGAAAGGAAAAAGGGAGCGATTGGCCGACAATCAGCCGGTCGCAGCGATGGGCGCGCCTATCATTATCGGCCACGCAAGGCAATTGGCGATGAGGCATGCGAACTTGTGCATCACGGGGTTGCCAAGCGCGCCGCATCGCCATATAGGCGCGCTTCGCTTTTGCCGCAGGCGCGGCTGAAGCCCAAGGTCGGGACGTAGCGCAGCCTGGTAGCGCATCACACTGGGGGTGTGGGGGTCGGAGGTTCGAATCCTCTCGTCCCGACCAATTTATCGCCGCAATCGCCGTGCGAAGAATTTACCCGAATTGCTCCGTATCGATCGTGCGCTGCATCGCCTCGCCGTAGCGCGGGCCGCTGACGGTGCGTTCGTTGATCAGTTCGTCGATGCGTGCCGCGGCGTCTGCCGGGATGGTCCAGTCTGCCCGCGCGAAATTCTCTTCCATATGCGCGATCGACGCGGTGCCCGGGATGGCGACGACATGCTCGCCGCGCGAGAGCACCCAGGCAAGCGACAACTGGGCAGGGGTGACCTCGAGCTCCGCCGCGATGGCGTTGAACGCTTCGGCGAGCGCGCGGTTCTTCGGCCAGTTATCCGCATTGAAGCGGGGCATGCCGCGCCGCAGGTCCTTTTCGGTCAGCGCGTCGGCATCCTGCACGCCATTGGCGAGTACCCCGCGCGCGACCGGCGAGAAGGCGACAAAGGTCGTGCCGAGTTCGGCGCATGCTTCGAGCACCGCGATTTCAGGCTCGCGCGTCCAGGGCGAATACTCGGTCTGCATGGCCGCGATCGGGTGCTCGGCCGCCGCGCGCCGCAGCGTTTCTGCCGACATTTCGGACAGCCCGATGCTGCCGATCTTTCCTTCCTTGATCAGGTCCGCCATCGCGCCCACCGATTCCTCGATCGGCACATCGCGGTCGCGGCGGTGCATGTAATAGAGATCGACATGGTCGGTCTGCAGCCGGGTGAGCGACTCATCGATGCAGCGGCGGATCGCTTCGGGGCGACAGTTGATTCCGCGCTTTTCGCCCTCGATCACGATGCCCATCTTGGTCGCCAGGAAAAATTGCTGCCGCCGACCCTTCAGCGCCTCGCCGATCAGCGTTTCGTTATGCCCGAGGCCATAGATATTGGCGGTGTCGAGATGGTCATAGCCCAGGTCGAGCGCGCGGTGGAGCAATGCGGCCGCCGTCTCGCGCGGCGGCAGCGTGCCATAGCCCCAGCTCAGCGACATGCAGCCCAGGCCGATCGGCTGGACGGGACGGTTGTTGATGATGCGTGCGGTCACGGTTCCAATTTCCTGCTCTGGGCGCGGCTGGCGCCGCCATCTTCGCCGCGCTCGCACAGATGGAACGCCCGGGTCAAGCCGCTGATTCGGCATGGCCTGCCATGCCTCGGCCCGAGCGGGCGGTCGCGGCTCGGCGCGGGGCGAGATGGCCAGGCGGGGCAGGGCCGGAGCGACGGCCGGCCGAATAAGCAGGTGCTTGATGGCTTCAATCAAGCCAATGATACGAAACGGTTTTAATTCGGCCGCAGGGTCGGGTGGCGATCAGCCTGAAGCCGCTTCGACGCCCTGTTGGACATTCGTCAGCAGGGCTTTGGATCGACAAAAAGACACCAACAGTGCCAATATTTTATCCTCTTTTCCGCCCCTCACAAACCGGCTATATGCACGGTTCCCAAGGGTGCGGGGGAAAGGGGTCGGGCCAAATGCGGCGTGTCCTTCCTGCGCCAGTGCAAGAAATACATCTTGCCAGAGTCCCTAGGGTGTCGATACAACGCGGGCTCTTGTTTCCGCAACGAAGGGGAAAAGTACCATGAAGTCCATTCTCAAGCTGAGCCCGGTTTTCGCCGTCGCTGGCGTTCTGGCTCTCGCCGCTTGCTCGCCGGAAAAGGCTGAAGAAGCTCCCGCCGAAGAAGCCACCACCGAAGCTCCCGCTGAAGAAGCCATGGAAGCTCCGGCCGCTGAAGGCGCCGAAGCTGGCATGGAAGCCGGTGCTGAAGCTGGCGCCGAAGCCGGTGCCGAAGCTGGCGCCGCTGCTGGTGCAGAAGCCGCTCCGGCTGCTGACGCCGCTGCTCCGGCCGCTCCGGCTGAAGAAAAGAAGTAAGCTTCACGCTCACTTCGCCCGAAAGGGCAAAGCCATAAGGACGCCCGGCAGCCCTGCTGCCGGGCGTTTTTATTTGCCCGCGCCTTGGCCTTCGCCTCAATATGCGACTGTCATCATTTCTTCACTTCCGTTTACGCTCGATTAGGCTCTGCGCGCTAAAGCCTTGAGCGATTGCACCAAGCTGTCTGCTTGCAGACCGCACGGCGCAAAGAACAAGGGTTGCTGGAGGCCGTTATGGCAGCGTTGACAGGAAGGCAGGGCCCCCAGGGCAAGCCAGCGGCGGATCGCCGCTTCGCCATCCGTATCAATGTCAATATCGAGGCTGAACTGGTCGACCAGGGGCGTCGCCATTGCACGGTGATGCTCACCAACCTCTCGATCACGGGATGCCGGTTCGAAACCGACCACCCGTTGCGGATGCACGCGCCGGTGACACTCACCATCGACGGTGTTGCCCCCATTCACGGCGAGATCGTCTGGGCCGAAGGCCATCTTTTCGGCTGCCACTTCGTCGAGGCGCTCAGCCCGACGATCTGCAACCGCATCATCCGCACGTTGCGTGAGCGCCAGGAACGTCGCTAGGTCGACAGCAGGCGGGAAAAATGCCGGTGCAACTCATCGGCATTACGGTCCCAGGTGAAATCGGCAACGGCGGCGCGCACGCGCTCGCGGTCGGGCGTCAGCGCCAGCAGCTCGCTGATCGCGGACGCCAGGGCCTGGGGTGTCGGCGGGACGATACGGCCAGCAACAGGATCGGTCAGCAGTTCGCCCGCGCCGCCTGCATCGCTGATCACGATCGGCGTGCCGCAGGCCAGCGCCTCGACCCAGGCATTGGCCAGCCCCTCGGACCTTGATGGCAGGACCATCGCATCGGCTGCGGCCAGCCAGCGGGGAAGGTCTTCATGCGGCAGCGCGCCTGCAAAGATCACGCGACTCTCCACGCCCAGTTTGTGCGCCAGAGCGCGATAGCGGCCTTCCTGCTCGCCGGCACCCGCCAGCACCAGCGTGGCCTCGGGCAATGCGGGCAGCGCCTCGATCACCAGATCCTGTCGCTTGCGCGCGATCAGCGCACCCACCGTGATCAGCATCGGACCTTCGATTCCGAGCTCCCCACGCAGGCCGTCATCGGGGCGGGGCGCAAAGCGCTGTTGGTCGCAGCCAGTATAATGCACGGTGATCTTCGCTTCGGCCATGCCGAGCGCGACCATGTCGCCCTTCATCGCTGCCGAGACCGCCAGCAGCCCGGCCGCGTCCTGCCCGGCGCGGAGCACCTGTTCGCGCGTTTTCGCGTCGTTGCCCCAATGGTGGATGTCCGCGCCGCGGGCCTTGACCGAATAGGGGATGGCCAGCCGCAGCGCGAGTTCGCGCGCTGCGGGTCCGTCGGGAAAGAAGAATTCCGCATCGATCAGGTCGAAAGGGGCGGCGCGATGCAACCGTTCGACCAGCGGCCAGATCGAACGGATCATCAGCTGCGGCTGAAGGGCGTTGCCGAGGCCGGGCAGGTGGAGGAATGCCGGGCGATAGACATCGAGCCCGCGCCAGCTTTCGCGAAACGGCAATTGTGCAATCGCGTGATAGCGCGGGTGGCGTGACAGCGGCCAGGGCGGAACCGCCTGCGGACTCATCACGGTGATCTCGACATCCTCGCGGGCCGCGAGCGTTGCCGTCTGGCGCTCGACGAATATGCCGAAATTGGGGCGCGCTGCATTGGGAAACAGCGTGGCAAGGGTCAGGATGCGCATCACCGCGCCAGTCTTACAGCGCGCGGATTAACGTTTCTGCCACTGCCAGCCAGGGTGGATCGTTGACCACCTGCTGGCGCGAGCCTGGGCCGGGGGGGAGGATCTGCATCCGCCCGCCTTCGCGCGCGATCAGCCGGCCGAAGACGAAGCGTCCCGCCGGGCGCGGCACCAGCACATCGCGGTTGAGCGCGCTGGCGAGATCGGCCTGCCCGACCCGACGCAGCCAGACCATGTCGCCGCTGCGATAGTCGCCGATGCTGGCGCTGACGCGCAGCGCCATCAGATTGTCCGCCGCAATGGGGGGCAATGCGCGTTCGGTGCGGGTCGGTGCGCGCGCGCCGTCGGCAGACAGCAGCGCGACGAGCGGAAGATCGGATGCCGCCGAACTGCTGACCAGTGCGCTCGATTCGACCTCGAGCGCCGCCGCGATACGGTTCAGCCAGTCGAGCGAGAGCGTGCGCGTACCGGTCTCGAGCCGCCCGATGGTCTGCGCGGTGGTCGGCGGATCACAGCGCTGCGCCACCTCTTCCAGCGTCAGGTTGCGGGCGCGGCGCACGTCGCGGATACGGTTGATCATGGGAGCATGTCCTAACCAATATGGATAATTCTCTTTCCTACAATCCAACCATTGTGGCAAGTGCTTCTTCCATCACGAACCATCAGGGGAGCTGAACATGGCCCAGAAGCAGGCGATGCGCGGGGTGCGGGCAGAGGCCGGCAGGCTGCTCGCGGAAAAGGTAATCGAGGGCGACACGGTCGGGCGCAGGGTCGATGGCGCGCGTCGGCCGGCGCGCTCGGTGACGGTGAACCTGGCTGAATCGCCGCTCGGCTGGCTGCTCGCGCGCGGGCTGATCGGCGAGCGGCAATTCGATGCGGGCGAGAAGCTGCGCAGCGACTGGGAGCGCGCAAACCTGGCACCTTCGCTCACGATGCGCTGGGACGCGGCGCCGCGTTCGGGCGCGCGCCGGGGCAGCGACGATCATCTCGAGCCGACCGAGCGCCAGGCGGCGGCGCGCCAGCGCTTCGATGCGGCGATGGCGGCGCTGGGGCGCGACCTCAACGACATCGCCTGGCGGGTGATCTGCGCTGGGGAGGCGATGCCGATCGCGGAAAAGGCACTCGGCTGGCCGGTGCGCTCGGGCCGTCTGGTGCTACGGCTGGCGCTAGATAGGCTGGCGGATTTCTATCGGCTGCCGGGGTGAGATATGTCGCCAAATTGCAGCCGAATGTCGCCAAATCCCGTCATTCCCGCGAAGGCGGGAATCCCGCTTCCGCTTCTATCGCGCTGACGAAGCGGGACCCCCGCCTTCGCGGGGGTGACGGCGTTTCAACGCTGAATTCAACTCACCGGCTTGCGCGGTGGCTTGGCGAGCGTGCTGAGCACGCCGCGAAAGGTGCGCACCTCGTTGCTGTTCCATTGCGGCTTGGTGACCAGGTTGCGCAAGGTGCGGCGGCTGGTCGCGGCGCGGCTTTCGGGGAAGAAATAGTTCTTCTCCTCCAGCATGCCGCACAGCTGGTCGAACATGCCGTCCAGCTCCTCCATCGCCGCGGGCGGGTCGAGATCGACCTGGGGCGGTGAGGCGAGGCCCTGACCGCCGGTCTTCGACCATTCATAGGCGACCAGGATCACCGCCTGGGCGAGGTTCAAGGACCCGAACTCGGGGTTGATCGGCACGGTCAGGATGTCGTGCGCGATGGCGACGTCATCGGTTTCGAGGCCCGAACGCTCGGGCCCGAACAGGATCGCGCTGCGCCCTGGCGCGGCGACCATCGCGCGCGCGGCGGCCTCGGGCGTGACAACGGGCTTGGTCACGCCGCGCTTGCGCACCGTGGTGGCATAAACGTGGTGGCAGTCGGCGACGGCGTCCGCGACGGTTTCGAAAACCTGCGCGCGCTCCAGCACCACATCCGCGCCCGAGGCCGCCGGCCCCGCCGAAGGATTGGGCCAGCCATCGCGCGGCGCGACCAGGCGCATGTCGGTGAGCCCGAAATTGAGCATCGCCCGCGCTGCCTTGCCGATATTCTCGCCGAGCTGCGGACGGACGAGGATGAAGACCGGCGGCGGAACCAGCGTCTCAGGCACCACCGACATCCTTCACGGTGCTGGCAAATTCCTCGAAATCCTTCGCCTCGCTGAAATCGCGATACACGCTGGCGAAGCGGATATAGGCGACCGAATCGAGCATGCGCAGGCCGTCCATCACCATCCCGCCGATCTCGCGGCTGGCGATCTCGTTCTCGCCCGAGGTCTCGATCTGGCGCTGAATGCCCGAGACGAGCTGGTCGATCCGCTCCTGATCGATCCCGCGCTTGCGGCAGGCGACCGCCACCGATTTCTCGATCTTGGCGCGATTGAACGGTTCGCGGCGATTCTCGCTCTTGATCACCATGATATCGCGCAGCTGGATCCGCTCGAACGTGGTGAAGCGCGCGCCGCAGCTTTCGCACTGGCGGCGACGGCGGATCGCCGCCCCGTCTTCGGTGGGGCGGCTATCCTTGACCTGGCTGTTTTCGTGCGCGCAGAACGGGCATCTCATCGTGCGGCGGCAGCCTTCACGGACGCAGTCGCTTGTAGAGCATGAACCCTGCGCCCGCGAGCAGGCCGACCGGCCAGCTGACGACCGGCAAAACGGCACCGGCGACAGCGCCGATCGCGCCGGCGGTCAGCACCGGCTTGGTCGAGGGATGCGCCATGCCCTGCTTGGCCATGCCCACGATTTCCTCGCGGGCATCGGCGATCAGGTCGCCCGAATTGTGCGGATCGTCAGGATTCTGCATGGTTCAAAGCTCCGGATAGATCGGGAAGCGGTCGCACAGCGCCTCGACGCGCTGACGGACATTGGCCTCGACCTCGGGGTCGCCATGCTCGCCCTTGGCGCGCAGACCGTCGAGCACATCGGCGATCATGTCGCCGATCTCGCGGAATTCGGCGACGCCGAAGCCGCGAGTGGTCCCGGCCGGCGAACCGACGCGGATGCCGCTGGTCTTGGTCGGCGGCAGCGGATCGAATGGGATGCCATTCTTGTTGCAGGTGATGCCGGCACGCTCGAGCGCCTCGTCGGCATCCTTGCCGGTCACGCCGAGCGGACGCAGATCGATCAGCGCCAGATGGGTGTCGGTGCCGCCTGCGACCAGATCCGCGCCGCGCTCCTTGAGGCGGCTGGCCAGCGCCTTGGCATTGTCGATCACCGCGCGCGAATAGCTCTTGAACTCGGGCGTCAGCGCTTCGCCGAACGCCACGGCCTTGGCGGCGATGACGTGCATCAGCGGGCCGCCCTGCATGCCGGGGAACACGGCCGAGTTGAACTTCTTCGCCAGCGCCTCGTCATCGGTCAGGATCATGCCGCCGCGCGGACCGCGCAGCGTCTTGTGCGTGGTCGTGGTGGCGACATGCGCATGCGGGAAGGGCGAGGGGTGCACGCCTGCGGCGACCAAGCCGGCGAAATGGGCCATGTCGACATGCAGATACGCGCCGACCTCATCGGCAATCTCGCGGAACTTGGCGAAATCGATATGGCGCGGATAGGCCGAACCGCCCGCGAAGATCAGCTTGGGCTTGTGCTCGAGCGCGAGGCGGCGGACCTCGTCATAGTCGATCAGATGGGTATCAGGGGTGACGCCGTACTGGACGGCGTTGAACCACTTGCCCGACATTGCGGCGCGCGCGCCGTGCGTCAGGTGACCGCCCGCGTCGAGCGACATGCCCAGGATCGTCTCGCCCGGCTTGACCAGCGCGAGCAGCACCGCGCCGTTCGCCTGCGCGCCCGAATGCGGCTGCACATTGGCGAAACCGACGCCGAACAGCTTGCACGCGCGCTCGATCGCCAGCGCCTCGACCTCGTCCGAGGGGGCGCAGCCCTGATAATAGCGCTTGCCGGGATAGCCTTCGGCATACTTGTTGGTGAAGACCGAACCCTGCGCCTCGAGCACCGCCTTGGATACGATGTTTTCCGAAGCGATCAGCTCGATCTGCTTCTTCTCACGGCGGACCTCCTTGGCGATCGCGGCGGCGACGGCGGGATCGGTCACGGACAGACCTTCGCTGAAAAAGCCGGAAGAGCGGATTTCGTTGATCGCGGTATTGGTCGACATTTCAGGCTCCATTGGGGAGGGTGAACGGGGTTGTATCAGGCCGGGGTCAGCTTGGCCACGCGGCGTTCGTGGCGGCCGCCCTCGAACGGGGTCGAAAGGAAGGCGGCGAGGCAATCCTTGGCGGCGTCGATCCCGATCAGCCGCGCACCCATGGCGATGACATTGGCGTTGTTGTGCTGGCGCGAGAGGCGCGCGGACAGGCCGTCCGAAACGAGCGCGCAGCGGCAGGCCGGGTTGCGGTTGACCGCGATCGAGATGCCGATGCCCGATCCGCACAGCGCGACGCCAAATTCCGCCGCGCCGCTGGCGACATGCGCCGCGAGCTTGAAGCCGTAATCGGGATAATCGACGCTGTCGGTGCTGTCCGGGCCCAGATCGGTCACATCATGCCCCTGGTCACGCAACCATTGACCCAGTTCGGCCTTGAGCGCGACGGCGGCATGGTCCGATGCCAGGGCGATGGTGACGGGCGTAGCGGTCATCGGGCTGCGATCCAGTAAAGCCAGGGTGCGGGCCGAATCCCGCCTCGCGCGCTATCTAGGCGAGCGGCGCGCGCGATGCCACCAGTGATTGTGGGTGGGTGGCAGTTTTGTGACTCGAGACGTTGCAATCACGAGACGCCTCTCCCTCGATGGGAGAGGCAGCGAGACTTGGCGACGAAGGAGCCTAGTCGCAGCGGTGAGGGTGATCGCGCGGCTGGGCGCAGCCGGGCCATCGCTGCGCAACCCGGCACCAACACCCCCACCCAACCTCCCCCATCGAGGGGGAGGGCTTTCGAGGACAGTCCTCAAAACAGCCCCGGCACCTCGCGTTGTGCCGGGCTGGGCGCATCTGGCACCAGCAGTTCGCGGTCGCTGGCGATCAGGCCACGTTGCGACTGGCCCGCGATATTGCCCGACGGGCCACTCAAGGTAATCGCGGTACAGCTGCGCCCGGCGAGGAAATCGAGCGCGCCGCGGATCGAGGCTTCTTGCGGGTCGCCCAGCGGCCGGGTGAGATCGTCCGCCGCCTGGCAGGTGACGTCGAGCGTGCTCGCCAGGCCGTTGAAATACTCGCCCTGGCCGCGCGAATTGACCGAGCTGAACGCGACCACGCGCACCCGGTCGTCGCAGGCGCTGCGGTCGAGCGCGATCTGGCCCACCGGCTTGCCGAAGGTGTTCGCACCGATCAGCGCCAGGTTGCGGCCGAGATAGGGCGCCATCGAATTGATCACCAGCTCGCTCGCCGATGCCGTCGCGCCGGTGCCGATGAACGCGATCTTCACCGGGCTTACGGATTCGGCGCGCGGGGCGAAGAACACGTTCTCGTTGCGCGACGATTTGGAGGGCCGGTAGCGGATTCCCGAATAGAGATCGCTGGCGCTGCGGTTGCCGCCGAGCAGATCGCCCATCAGTTCCGCAGTCGAGATCAGCCCGCCGCCATTATAGCGGAAATCGATGATGAACTCGGTAATCCCTGCCGCGCGGAAGCTGGCAAAGGCGTTGCGCAGCGGCGTGTCTGCCGACGAGATGAAGGTGCGCAGGTTGATATAGCCGATCTGGCGACTGCCATCCTGGATGATCCGTGAACCATAGCGGCTGGAAACGGCGGGCAGATCGAACACCGCCTTGGTCACGCTGACCTCGCGCGAAGTGCTGCCGCGCGACACCCGCAGCACCCGCGTCAGCCCCGCCGTGTTCGGCCCCAGCGCATTGGTGATCCCGGCGGAACCTTCCGCCGCTATGATGTCGCTGACGCTGCGCAGGCTCGCGCTGCTGGTCCCGATCGCGGTGATCTCGTCGCCGCGGTCGATCCCGGCGGCGAGGCCTGGCGCGCCCTCGAACGCCTCGCTGATGAACACCCGGCGCGCCGGTGCATCGATCGACAGGCGAATGCCGATCCCCGCGCTCTCGCCGCTCGCGAGGAACGCGTTCTCCTCGGCGATCGAGGTGATGAAGGTGAAGAACCGGTCCTTGCCCTGCGAGCGTGCGGTGGCGGTAAGTGCGTCGATATAGCCCTGAACGGTGGTGAAGCTCGCCGGATTGGCGGTGGTCACCAGCAGTTCGGGGAAGAGATACCATTCATTGAGCACGTCGCGCGCGAACGTCTGGCGGCTTTCCAGCGAGCAGGTGGGGCTGGGCGTCGGCGTCGGGCTGGGTGCGGGGGCGGTTGCGACCGGGGCCGGCGTCGGCGTGGACGATCCGCCGCCCCCGCCGCAGCCGGTCAGGAGCAGAGCAGAGCTGGCCAGCAGGCCGACGAGATGACGCATGAAGCCGTGAATCCGAAGCTGAACGATGGCCGCACTCTAGGCGCGCCGCCGCGATCAGGCGACAGGTTTTTGTGTCGTTCGCCTGGCCAGCGCGACATTCTCTGCCCGGATACGGACGGTCAGGATGACGGCATTGAGCGCGGTCCAGATCCCTGCAATCCAGACATGACCGAAGATCAGCGGGATGGTGAGGATTTCGAGCGCCACCACCCAGTAATTGGGATGGCGGACGAACCGATACGGCCCGTCGATGATGCGCGGAAAGTCGGGCGCGGAGATGATCCGCGTCGTCCAGTACGGCCCCAGGGTTGCCAGCACCCACAGCCGCGCGGACTGCAACAGCGCGAAGGCGATGAGCAGCGGCCAGAGCATCGGGGCATCCGGTGCCGTCGCGAACCACAAGGCTGCGAGAAAACTCGCATGGATCGCCACCATCGCCGGATAATGCCCGCGCCCATGCTCCACCGCGCCGCGCGCCAGCAGCGCGCGCGTGTTCCACTGCGCATGAACGAGTTCGAGCAGCCGCTGTGCCGTGAGAAACGCCAGCACCGCCCAGGCGGCGGGCCAGCCGGGCGCCCAGACGAACGGGGCGAGGGCGGGGCTTGCCATCATCGGTGAACGATGCCCATCGCGCCGGTAAAGCCGGGGCCGAGCGCGGTCATCAGCAGCGGCCCGGTCTGCCCGTGCGCCAGGATGCGCTTGAGCACGAAATGCACGGTGGGCGAAGACATGTTTCCGTGATCGGTGAGCACCGCCCGGGTTTCGGCAAGGCCAGCGGGCAGGTGCGGGAAACACTGTTCCAGCGCATCGATCACCTTGCGCCCGCCGGGATGGCACGCCGGTTCGGTGAGCGTCGCCTTGTCCAGCCCCTCGCGCGCCAGAAAGCCGTCGACCACCGGCGCGAAATGGCGGTGCACGAAGCTCGGCAGGTCGCGCGCGAGGATGAGTCCGAGGCCCAGTTCGTCGACATCCCAGCCCATCATCGCGCGGCTGTCCGGCCAGGTGTGCTGCGCGAAGCGGCCGAGCGCAGGGCCATCGCCGTCGGCCGACAGCACCACCGCGCTTGCCCCGTCGGCAAACAGCGTGGAGGCAATGATCGCCTTCTTGGTGAGATCGCCGAAGCGGAAGGCGAGCGAACACAGCTCGAGCGTCAGCAGCAGTACGCGGCGCGAAGGGTCGGCGCGGACCAGATCGCCCGCCACCTGCAGCCCCAGCACCCCGCCCGCGCAACCATAGCCGAACAGCGGGACGATCAGCGCATCGGCGCGAAAGCCGAGCGGCGCGAGCATCTGGCTGGGGATCGAGGGCGTGGCGATACCGGTCGACGAGACGCAGACGATGGCGTCGATCTCGGCCGGTTCCAGCCCCGCCTCGGCCAGCGCTTCGGTTGCGGCCGCTTCGAGCAGGCGCTGCCCCTCGGCGAGATAGACCGCGTTGCGCTCGGGGAAATCGGCGCGGCCCAGATAGAATTGGGGCGGCTGCGCGATGGCGCGGCTCTCGACCCCGGTGCTGTCGTAGATCGCCGCGATTCGCGGGCTCAGGCCTTTCTCGGTCGCCTGGGCGACGAAATCGCGCACCTCTGGCTGGCTGATCCGGTGCGGTGGGAGCGCAGTGGCGATGGACTGGATGCGCGCGAGCATTGCTACAGGGTGGTCATAGTGCGTCGCGCTTGGCAAGCGATTCCGGCGCATGCCGAATCGCGCTTGGCAGGGCGGGCCCAAATCTGCTTAAGCGCCACCCAAGTTAATGTTGCGCGCGCAGCGGCACCCCGGCGTCTTGCAGAGTAACGCGCGCCGGGCCACATCCGCCGCTCCCGTTCTGAAAAGGCTGTGCCATGACCGACACGATCAAGACCCGCATGCTGATCCTGGGCTCCGGCCCGGCAGGCCTCTCCGCCGCCATCTATGGCGCCCGCGCGGGCCTCAAGCCGATCGTGGTGCAGGGGCTGCAGCCGGGCGGACAGCTCACCATCACCACCGATGTCGAGAATTATCCCGGTTTTCGCGACGTGATCCAGGGGCCGTGGCTGATGCAGGAAATGCAGGCCCAGGCCGAGCATGTCGGCACGCAGATGATCTATGACACCATCGTCTCGGTCGACCTGTCGCGCCGCCCGTTCCGCCTGACCGGCGATGGCGGCCAGGTCTACGAGGCCGAAACGCTGGTCATCGCCACCGGTGCGCAGGCCAAGTGGCTCGGCGTCCCAGGCGAGCAGGAACTGGGCGGCAAAGGCGTCTCCGCCTGCGCGACCTGCGACGGCTTCTTCTATCGCGGCAAGAAGGTCGCGGTGATCGGCGGCGGCAATACCGCGGTCGAAGAGGCGCTGTACCTCACCAACCATTCGGACAATGTGACGCTGATCCACCGCCGCGATTCGCTGCGCGCGGAAAAGATCCTGCAGGAACGGCTGTTCGCCAATCCCACGATCACGGTGCTGTGGAACAAGGGTGTCGAGCGTTTCGTCGGCGGCGGGCAGCCGCACGGGCTGGTCGGCATCGACCTCAAGGACACGGTGACCGGCGAGACCTCGCACCTCGCGGTCGACGGCGGCTTCGTCGCCATCGGCCACGCGCCTGCGACCGAATTGTTCAAGGGCCATCTGCCGCTCGACCGTGACGGCTATATCGAGGTCAAGCCCGGCACGCCTTATACCAGCATCCCCGGCGTGTTCGCGTGCGGCGACGTGATGGACAAGGTCTATCGCCAGGCCGTGACGGCGGCGGGCACCGGCTGCATGGCCGCGCTCGATGTCGAGCGCTTCCTGGCAGAAGCGGATTTCGAGGCGATCGCGGCGGAATAAGGGGCCGGGAGCGTACCCCCCGGCGATGATCGTCGAGCAGATCGACGCAGCGCTTCGCGCCGGGGCGGCGAGCATCTGCCTGCTGCTCGCCTGGTTGATGCTGCGACACCGGCGGCAGCTCGGACTGCCATCCTTGCTGTTCGCGCCGCTCGCCATCTGTCTTGCCAGCTTTGTCCTCGGCAATACGCCGCTGGTATTCGCCGTGCCGCGCGGCGTGCCGGGCGACATGGCCCATGGCCTGAGCGGCTTTGCCGTCATCTTCCTGTGGTGGTTCTCGCTCTCCTGCTTCGACCCCCGGTTTCGGTTGAAAGGCGGGGTGCTGGTGACGGGCATCGTCTGGGCGCTGATTGCGGCAGCCGATCGCGGGCTGTTCGGCCAGGCGCTTGATCAACTCGGTCTGTCGCGCGTGCTGGTGGTGTTGGGCTTTGCCATCGTGGGCCACCTCGTCTGGCGGCTGCTGGCCGAGCGTCAGGATGACCTGATCCAGCGCCGCCACGACGCGCGCGTGCTGGTCGCGGTGCTGCTGGGCGGTATGCTGTTCATCGACCTTGCTGCTGACGCCTTGTTCGGCTTCGACTGGCGTCCGCTCGCCTTTTCGATGACGCAGAATGCGATGATCCTGGCCTTCGGACTATGGCTCGCGAGCAAGCTGCTGACCGTCCGGGCCGAGGTGCTGACCTTTGGCGCGAGTGTCCCGTCTGCAAGCGCGGCCCTGTCCGCCGATACCGGCCAGAATACGGCGCTGCTGCGCCGCTTGCGCGACCTGATCGAGGTGGATCGGGTGCATCTCGATCCCGAACTGAGCTTTGCCGGGTTCGTCGAGTTGATGGGCGCGCCCGAACGCACCGTCCGCACGCTGGTCAACCAGCAACTGGGCCACGATCATTTCCGCGCGTTCCTGAACCATTATCGCGTCATCGAGGCTTGCCGGCTGCTCGAAACACGTGGGCGCGACGACAAGCTGATCGCTATCGCGCTCGACAGCGGCTTTGCCTCGCTCGCCAGCTTCAACCGCGCCTTTCGCGCGATCATGGACTGCACGCCGAGCGACTATCGCAGCCGCGCCGAGCGCGTCGCCGAAGCTCCACCACATCCCGCGAAAGCCGGGTTCTGAGCAACGATCCGCCGCTTTTTGAGGAGCCATCCGGTCCGCCCAAGGCTAATCCCGGCACGCACATTCAGCGAAAGGCCCCTGCGTGAACGGATTGATCGGACTGGCTGCCACCCTGGCGATACTGCTCGTGCTCGGCACAATTCTGGGCCTGGCGGACCGGCGGAATTTCTCGCCCCGCTGGCTGCTGATCGCCGCGCTGCTGGTGGCGATCAACGATGCCTGTCTGACTCGGGTTTACGGGTTGCTGCCCGATCTGATCGGCGGAGACTGGAACTGGCAGGGCAAGTCCATGGCGCTGGCCGCCACACTCGCTCTCGCCAGCCTGCCGGCATTCGGCTGGCGGCGGATCGGCCTCACGTTCGCGCAGACCCCCGGCAGCCTCAAGGCCGCTCTGCCCGTCGCCGTCGCCTATTGCGCCTTCTTCATCGCAATCGCGCTGGTGTTCGGCGGCGACGAGGCCGATGCAGAAGCGGTCGGATTCCAGCTGACCATGCCGGGGCTGGAGGAAGAGCCCTTTTATCGCGGCCTGCTGCTGTTCGCGCTCGACCAGGCGTTCCAAGGCCGCAAGCGCCTGCTCGGCGTCGACTGGGGCTGGGGCGCGCTGCTTTCCTGCGGGCTGTTCGGCATGGCACATGCGTTCGGCTATGCCGATGGCAGCTTCTCGTTCGAGCCCGCGATCATGGCGCTGACCGCCATCCCCTCGCTCATTGCCGTGTGGCTGCGGCTGCGGACCGGGAGCCTGGTGCTGCCGGTGGCGCTGCACAATTTCGGCAACGCGTTCTCGTTCCTGGTTTAGGCCGGTGTGCCTGCCTCACCTTCACCTCCTTAAAAGCCCCTATCCTTCAGGGGAGGGGTTGGGGTGGGGATCAACGGTTGGGTCGGATGGCTGCGCCAGCGATGGCACATGTGCCATCGCCCCCACCCCCTACCCCTCCCCTAAAGGGGAGGGGCCTTATTCGGGCAAAACCGCCAATATCCGCTCTCTCAGCCACGCCTTGTCGCTCGCGTTCGCGAAGCTGTGCGAGCCGCTATCGAGGCGGTGGAGCGCGAGGTGCGGGTTGGCGCGGGCTGGCGCGAAGGCCTCACTCGCCCAGTGTTCGAGGAACCACATCGCGGTGCGGTCGTGATCGGCAGCGAGCAGGGTGGCGGGGCGGTCGAGCGTGGCGAGCCCCTCGCCCAGCCGCGCGACAAGGCCGGTGACTTCGGTCTTCGCCGTCGCTTGCCTCAAGCCGCGCACCAGCTTGCCGATGTTCACTCCGCCGCTCGCCAGCCGCCAGAGTTCGCGCGGGTCCTTGAGCTTGGCGAGATAGCGGCTGCGGATCGCGCTCGCGGTCATCGTGCTCGCGGCTTCTGCCTGGTCCGCATCGTCGTTGGCCTCGATCGTCCACATATTGGCGAGGATCAGCGCGTCGACGCCTGCCGCCGGGCCGAACAGCGCCAAGGCGCTGGCCGCATCGCAATTGCCGAACGCGACCAGCCGCGCGAGCTGCGGGCAGCGCGTGCGGAAGGCGGAAACGGCGGCGGCGATGTCGTCGGCACTCGATTCGAAACCGTTGTTCTCGCCGCTGCTGTCGCCGATGCCGCGCCGGTCATAGCGCAACACCGGATGCCCGGCAGCGGCGATCTCGGCGGCGAGCGCGGCCATGCCGGCATGCGCGCCCGATCGGATCTCGTTGCCGCCGCTGACGATCAGCAGCCCGGTGGTGCCGGTGGCGCAGTCGAGCGTCGCGGCCAGGGTCTCGTCCGCGCAAGGGAAGGTGAAATGCTGCCTCATCCGCGCATCCATGCGGCAAGGTCGGCGGCGATCGATTGCGCCATCGCGGCATCGTGCGCAGGTTCGGCGCGCAGCCAGAGCGGCGCGCCCGCGATCCGCGCATCGGCTTCGAGCGGATCGTCGGCAAAGCGGGCGAGGCGAACCGCGCTGCCATCGGACGGAGTGGCGGCGTCGAGTTCACGGATCATGCAGGGGGAGAGGTGGTTGCCGGCGAGCTCGATCCCTTGCGTGCGCGCGCTTTCCATCAGCGCCTCGCTGCTGCTGGCGATCCCCGCCTCGCGGTCGCTCGCGATTTTCGTGCGCAGCATCGTGCGGAGCAGCTGCCCGCCCTTGACCGGGGCGAGCCGCCAGCGCGGCAGGTCGCCGAGCGCGCCATCGAGCAGCGCGCCTCCGCGGATCGATGCGACATGGCTGACCGGCCCCAGCGGTTCGGCGCACGCAATCAACGCCGCCTGCCACAGGCTGATGCTGGCGCGGTCGAGCGGGACGAGGCTTTCGTTGCAGCCGGGAAGGTCGGGCAACAGGCTGGCGATGCCGTGCCCGGCCAGCGCGCGCGCGGTTTCCACCATCAGGTGGCGTACGCGGTTCGCCTCATCGAACAGCGGCGGCAGGATCAGCAGCGCCGGGCCATCATCCGGGCCGTGGCGGAGGCACAGTTCGTCGTTGCCGTCGAACCGATAGCGCGCAATCACGCGGCGGCCTTGGCCCGCGCGAAATCGACGAGATTGCCGAAATTCTCGAACAGCTCGCCATCGACCTCGTCATCCTCGATCAGGATGCCCAGGCGATCCTCCATCTCGGTGAGAAGCCCTGCGACCGCCATCGAATCGAGCTCGGGCAGCGCGCCGAACAGCTCGGTATCGCGGTCGAAACCGGCGACCTGCGCTTCGGACAGGCCCAGAATGTCGCGCAGCACCTGGCGCACCACGGTTTCGATCGCGTCGCTCGCTCCGCTGGTCTCGATCTCGCTCACATATCCCTCGCTGGCTTTTGTGGCCGTATGCGGCCCCCCGGACCGCGTGCACGCGGCCTTAGTCCTTCGCAAAACGGGCGGCAAGCCCCGCGACGCGGCTCTTGGCCATATAGGGCCAGGCCTTGGGCGACCTTGGCCAGATCAGCTCGAGCCGGTAGCGCGGCCGCATGTCTTCCATCCAGTCGCGCTTGTAGGCGTCGCTGCCGGTGCCGAAATCGACCAGATCGACACGATCGGTATCGATGACATGCGCGAACAGCGCATACGTCAGCAAGGTACCGGGCGAAGCCTGGATATGCCGTTCGTCATGCGCCAGCTTGTGGATATAGGCGGTGCCGTTCTCCACGGTCCAGAACTGCGCCGCGACCGCCTGTCCGTCGATGCTCGCCATCCCCATGCGCAGCCGCCCGGCCTCGGATTCGCGCTGGGCGAGCCAGCGCAGGAATTCGGGATTGCCCTCTTCGGGCTTCCAGCTGCGCGCATAGATCGCCTCGTAATCGGCCCAGTCCTGCGCATCGAAGCGATGCTCGACGCGCAGCGAGACCACGCCCTTGTTGCCCTTGCGCTTGACGGTGGAGCGCAGCTGGCCGGGGCGACCCTGCCAGTATGCAGCGAAATTGCGGCCCTTCAGGTGCAGCACATGGTTCTCGTCGCACGGCTCGCGGCGCACGATCCAACCGGTCGCGGCAAAGGTCTCCTCGATCAGGCTCGCCGAGCCGCATTCGTCGGGCACGGGAGAGAGGATCAGCCGGTGCGTCGTCTTGCTCAGCTTCTGAGCGACCGACAGCATCAGTGCGCGCCGACGCTGCGCATCGGGCGTGCCTCCGAACACGGGGCGCCAGATGAAGCTGTACCAGTTGGCCATCGAGCGTAGGCCCGATCGGCCATTGTCGATCAGGTGCAGCTTGACCGCATCGCCATGATCGGCGGCATAGGCGATATGCGGCGCGTGCTCGGCGAGGCAATGGCGGTGCAGCCCGTCGAACCAGAGCGCGCGGTCGAACAGCCCGACCCGGCCCGGATCCTCGAGCGCAGAAAGCCGGTGCGCCTGCGCGGCCTTCAGGTTATCATGATATTCATTATTCAACGTCATGAACCCCATGATGCCGCGCCTTCCTTATGAGCCAAACCGTTCGTGATGTCTCTCGATCCCACTCCGCAGCCGCTCGATCATCTGGTCCTGAGGGGCGAGGGCCCCGCAAGCGCGCTGATATTGCGTGAAGGCTCTCTTAGCTATGACACGTTAAACTTGCGTATCGGATTGCTTGCGGCCTGGTTAACCACGATGGGGCTGGCGCATGGCGACCGGGTCGCGACCTGGCTGCCCAAGAACGAGACCACCTGCCTGATGCCGCTCGCCGCGGCGCGGGCGGGGCTGGTGCATGTGCCGATCAACCCGGTGCTCAAGCGCGCTCAGGTGGCGCATATCCTTGCCGATAGCGGCGCGAAGCTGCTGATCGCCAACCGCACCCGGCTGACGACGCTGCTCGCCGGCGATATGCCCGCTGCGTGCTGCTCGCTCGACGATGACGAGGCGATGGCCGCGTGGAAGGCGGGCGAGGCGAGCCTGGACGCTTCTTCGCATGACCCCAAGGACTTGGCGGCGATACTTTACACTTCGGGTTCGACCGGCAAGCCCAAGGGCGTGATGCTGAGCCATGCGAACATGTGGCTCGGCGCGCTCAGTGTGGCCGGCTATCTGGGACTGGCAAGCGACGACAGGACGCTGTGCGTGCTGCCCTTGAGCTTCGATTACGGGCAGAATCAGCTGCTCTCCACTTGGGCCGCAGGCGGCTGTGCCATACCGCTCGACTATCTGATGCCGCGCGATGTGGTGAAATACTGCGTGCGGCATGGCATCACCACGCTTGCTGCGGTGCCCCCGCTCTGGACGCAACTGGTCGAGATCGACTGGCCCGCCGAGGCGACCGCGACGATGCGACGGCTCACCAATAGCGGCGGCGCATTGAGCCCCGCTCTGGTCAAACAACTGCGCGGCATCTTCCCCGAGACGCGCATCTTCGCGATGTATGGCCTGACCGAAGCGTTCCGCTCGACCTATCTCGACCCCGATCTGATCGACGGCAACCCGACCAGCATCGGCAAGGCGATCCCCTTTGCCGAGATTCTCGTCGTCAACGATGCCGGCCAGGATGCCGCGCCGGGCGAGGAGGGCGAGCTCGTCCATGCAGGTCCCTTGGTCGCGCAGGGCTATTGGCAGGATGCCGAGCGCACCGCCGAACGCTACAAGCCCGCGCCGGCCTTCTCGACCTATGGCGGCATGGCGGTCTGGTCGGGCGACCGGGTGCGGCGCGACGAGCAGGGGCTGCTCTATTTCGTCGGACGGCGCGACGCGATGATCAAGTCCTCGGGCAACCGCATCAGCCCGGCCGAGATCGAGGATGCCGCGACCTCGACGGGCCTCGCGGCAGAAGCGGTGGCGCTCGGTATTCCCGATCCGCAGCTGGGCCAGGCGATCCTGCTCTTGGTGCGACCCGCTGCCGTGCCGCAGCCCGAGCAGCTGGTCGATGATCTGCTGATCGCGATGAAGCGCGATCTGCCCGCGTTCATGCTGCCGAAAATCGTCGAGCTGCGAGCCGAGTTTCCGAAGAATCCCAATGGCAAGATCGACCGCGCGCTGCTGGTCGCCGAGATCGAGGAACGTTACAAATGAAGCCTTTGGGGCCGATACCTCCCGGATTTTCGAGTATCGGCGGCGAGCTGGCGGTGCAGGGCATCAAGGCAAGTGCGCTGGTCGATCGGGCCGGGGACAGTCCGTGCTTCGTCTATTCGTCGGACATGCTGCGCGCGCGCGTCGCCTCGCTGCGCGCGGCCATGCCCGAGCGGCTCGCGATCCATTATGCGATGAAGGCCAATCCCTTCGCACCGGTGTTGAAGTTGATGGCCTCGCTGGTCGACGGCATCGATATCGCCTCGGCGGGCGAACTGGCGCTGGCGCAAGCGGCGGGGATGGATGCCGCGCGCATCAGCTTTGCCGGACCGGGCAAGCGCGACCGCGATCTCGAAGCCGCGATTGCCGCAGGCGTCACGCTGAACCTCGAATCCGAAGGCGAATGCGAGCGCGCGCTGGCGATCGGCCAGCGCATCGGCGTGCAGCCGCGCCTCGCCGTCAGGGTCAATCCCGATTTCGACCTGCGCGGATCGGGGATGCGCATGGGCGGCGGGGCCAAGCCCTTCGGCATCGATCAGGCGCGCGTGCCTGCGCTGGTCAAACATATCCTGGCCGAGGGCGCGCACTGGCGCGGTTTCCACATCTTCGCCGGATCGCAGGCGCTCGACGCCGATGCGATCATCGAGACGCAGGGCAAGACGCTCGATCTCGCCGCGCAGCTCGCCGACGAGTCAGGCGCGATCCCCGAACATGTCAATCTGGGCGGCGGCATGGGCATTCCCTATTTCCCGGGCGACACGCCGGTAGACATCGGGAAGGTTGGCGCGGCCTTGGGCGAGCGGTTCGCGGCGCTCCCGGACGCGCTCGCGGACACGCATTTCGCGATGGAGCTGGGCCGCTGGCTGGTGGGCGAGGCGGGCGTCTATCTGACCCGCATCGTCGACAGGAAGACCAGCCATGGCGAGCTGTATCTGGTCACCGATGGCGGTTTGCACCACCAGCTCGCTGCGAGCGGCAATTTCGGCACCGTCGTGCGGCGAAACTATCCGGTCGCGATCGCCAGCCGTTTCGATGCGCAGCCGGCGGAAGAGGCCAATGTGGTCGGCTGCCTGTGCACCCCGCTCGATCGCCTCGCCGACAAGGCGCATCTGCCCGCAGCCGAGGTCGGCGATCTGGTCGCGGTGTTCTGTGCCGGGGCCTATGGCGCCACCGCCAGCCCGGCCGATTTCCTCGGCCATGGCAAGGCGGCGGAGCTGCTGATCTAGTTCAGGCGAGCGCCCGCGCGGCGGCGGCGTTGCGCTGGATAGCGGCGGTGTCCATCGGGCCTGCCGGGATCATCCAGCTGCCGCCGACGCACAGCACCGGATCGATCGCCAGCCAGTTGCCCGCGGTCTCCAGTGTCACCCCGCCGGTGGGGCAGAACCTGCACTGGCCGAACGGTGCGGCGAGCGACTTAAGCGCGGGGATTCCGCCTGCCGCCATCGCCGGGAAGAACTTGAAATGGGTGAGGCCCATGTCGAGCCCGCGCATGATGTCGCCGGCATTGGCGATGCCGGGCAGGAAGGGAATGCCGCTCCCGATCGCCGCCTTGCCCAGATTTTCGGTGAGGCCGGGCGAGACGATGAATTCCGACCCGGCCTTGAGCGCCGCGTCGAGCGTCTTCGGATCGATCACCGTGCCAGCACCGACGATCGCGCCTTCGACCTGCTTCATCGCGGCGATCGCCTCGAGCGCGGCGGGGGTGCGCAGCGTCACCTCGAGCACCTTGAGACCGCCTGCGACCAGCGCCTCGGCCATCGGCACCGCGTCGGCGACATCGTTGATTACGATCACCGGAATGACCGGCGCGGTCAGCATGATGGTTTCGATCGCGGGGCCAGAAGAAGAATTGATATCAGTCATGCGGCATTCTCCTGGGCAAAGGCGGCGGCGGCCCCGAACAGGCCGGGCTGGGGATGATCGATCAGCTTGACGGGGATCGTCTCCATCAGCTGCTGGAACCGGCCCTTGGCGACGAAGCGCTCCTCGAACCCGGATTGCGGCAGACGGTCGGCGATCCGCTGACCAAGGCCGCCCGCGATTACCACCGCGCCCGCGCCCTGTGCCAGCGCAAAATCGCCCGCCGCCGCGCCCAGGCTGAGGCAGAAGCGGTCGAACGCGGCGGCGGCCAGGCTGTCCTCGCCCGACAGTGCGAGCTGCCACAGCGCCTTGTCCTCCATGCTGACGACCGCGCGGCCCTCGATGCTCGCCAGCGTCTCGTAGATCGCGGCGAGGCCTGGCCCCGAGCACACGCGCTCGACCGAAACGCGGCGGTGCTGGCGGCGCAGCCGGTTGAGAATGGCATCCTCGATCGAATCGAGCGGCGAATAGTCGACATGGCCGCCCTCGGTCTCGACCGCGCGATAGCCATCGGCACTGCGGACGACATAGGCGACGCCCAGGCCCGTGCCGGGGCCGATCACGGTGATCACGCCCTTCTCGGGCAGATCGCCTTCCGGGCCGCACAGGTGCGAATAATGGTCCGCCCCGCAATGCTGGACGGCGTGCGCGACCGCGCCGAAATCGTTGATCAGGATGTAATCGTCGACATTGAGCTTCTCGCGTACCAAGGCAGGGCGGATGACCCAGGGGTTGTTGGTCATCTTGAGCACCTCGCCCCGGATCGGGGTGGCGAGCGCGATGGCCGCCGCGCGCGGCAGGGGCTGACCGATCGTCTGACCGAAGGCCTCCCAGGCGGTCTGGAGGCTGGCATATTCGGCGCATTTGAGCGTCACCGGCTCGCCCAGATGGGTGACGCGGCCCTGTTCGATGGTCGCGAGCGCAAAGCGCGCATGGGTGCCGCCAATGTCTGCGGTTACGATCTGCATCTTTAGTTTACCTCAGAATGCCGTTTTCCGGCGGAAGCCGGAATCCAGAGCGATGTTGTGCGATCTCGCCCCTGGGCTCCGGCTTTCGCCGGAGAACGGATAGCCGCAAGGGTCGGATGCAGCGTCCCTCGACTGCGCTCGGGAACTCGGAGAGGTTGCAGCTGGCGCCGCATTTACCCCCACCGTTTGTCCCGAGCGAAGTCGAGGGACGTGATGTGCAACCTCCCGAGATCACACCCCTCACAACCCCGCCATTGCCAGCATCGCGCTCGCGCCCGCTTCGGCATTGTCGCTCGATGCGCGCATCAGGGCGAACAGCTCGCGGCCGGTGCCCATCGGCTGGGCGGGCTGGCTTGCGGTCGGGCGAGCTTCCCATTCGGTGCCGTCCACCGCAACGCTGATCGTGCCCGCCACCGCATCTAGCCGCACGCCATCGCCATCGCGCAGGCGCGCCAGCGGGCCGCCATCGCACGCCTCTGGCCACAGATGGATCGCCGCGGGCACCTTGCCCGATGCGCCCGACATGCGGCCGTCGGTGACCAGAGCCACCTTGAACCCGCGATCCTGCAGCACGCCGAGCGAAGGCGTGAGCTTGTGCAGTTCGGGCATGCCATTGGCGCGCGGCCCCTGGAAACGAACGACCACGACGACGTCGCGATCGAGCTCGCCTGCCTTGAACGCCGTGAGCACCGCATCCTGATCGTCGAACACGCGTGCGGGTGCCTCGATGATCCAGCGCGAGGGATCGACAGCGCTGGTCTTGACGATGCCGCGCCCCAGATTGCCCTCGACCAACCGCATCCCGCCATCGGGCTGGAAAGCGGCGCTGACCGGGCGAAGCATCGCCTCGTCGCGCGTCACCTCGGGCGAGGGGGCGAAGGCGAGCGCGCCCTCCGCGTCGAGCACCGGCTCGACCGCATAATCGAGCAGCGACTGGCCCGACACGGTCAGGATGTCGGTGTGGAGCAGGGCTGCACCCGCCAGTTCGCGGATGACGAAGCCGATGCCACCGGCGGCGTGGAAATGGTTCACGTCGCCCGATCCGTTGGGATAGACGCGCGCGAGCAGCGGGATGATCGCGGACAGTTCGCTCAGGTCCTGCCAGTCGATATGGATGCCCGCCGCGCGCGCCATCGCGGGCAGGTGGATCGCATGGTTGGTCGATCCGCCGGTGGCGAGCAGGCCGATGCACGCGTTGATGATCGCCTTTTCGTCGACGCAATGGCCGAACGGGCGGTAATCCTCGCCATCCCAGCCGATCTGCGTCACGCGGTGCGTTGCGGCGCGGGTCAGCTCCTGGCGCAGCTTGGTGCCGGGGTTGATGAAGGCGGAGGCGGGGACGTGCAGCCCCATCATCTCCATCATCATCTGATTCGAATTGGCGGTGCCATAGAAAGTGCAGGTGCCCGCGCCGTGATAGCTCGCGGCTTCGGCCTCGAGCAGTTCGTCGCGGCCCACCTTGCCCTCGGCATAGAGCTGGCGGACGCGCTGCTTTTCCTTGTTGGCCAGGCCCGAGGGCATCGGGCCCGCCGGCACGAAGATCGTCGGGATATGGCCGAAGCGCGCGGCGGCGATGAACTGGCCGGGGACGATCTTGTCGCAGATGCCCAGCACCAGCGCGCCCTCGAACATGCCATGGCTCATCGCGACGGCGCTCGACAGCGCGATCGTGTCGCGGCTGAACAGCGACAGCTCCATGCCGAGCTGGCCCTGCGTCACGCCGTCGCACATCGCAGGCACGCCGCCTGCGACCTGCGCGGTCGCGCCGACCTCGCGCGCGAAGATCTTGATCTGCTCGGGGTAGCGGCCATAGGGCTGATGCGCCGAGAGCATGTCGTTATAGGCGGTGACGATGCCGATGTTCATCGCCTTGCCCGATCGGATGACGGGTTTGTCCTCGCCCGATGCGGCAAAGCCATGCGCCAGATTGCCGCACGACAATGTAGGGCGGTGCACGCCCTTGTCGCGTTCGCGTGAGATGAAATCGAGATAGGCCTGGCGACCGGGACGCGAGCGTTCGATGATCCGCTGCGTGATCCGTTCGAGCTCGGGGTGAAGGCTGGTCATGTTTCGCTCCAGAAGATGGTGACCGGTGCCTGCGCGGCTTTCAGCAGCCGCGCGATCGGCAGGTCGTTGGCCCCGGACAGGGCATCGTCGAGCACCTTGCGCTTGTCCGCGCCCTTCAGCACCAACATGATATGGCGCGCGCGCACCAGCGCCGACAGGGTCAGCGACAGCCGGTCGAACGGCGCTTCGGGCGGCAACGGATCGGGGGTCAGTTGCACCACCTCGAGCGCGCCATCGGCCACAGGGTCGGTGTTGGGAAAGAGCGAGGCGATATGCCCGTCCGCGCCCATGCCCAGCCAGACCAGGTCGAAGGGCGGCGGGGTCGCGCCTGCCTCCAGCGGCACCAAGGCCGCGCCGGTGGCGGCGAGCGAGCGTTCGAGCAGGCCGAAATTGCTCGCCGCATGATCGGTCGGCACGCAGCGGTCGTCGGTCAGCCAGACCGCGACGTCGACCCAGCCGATATCCTTGCGCTCGGCCAGAGCGGCGAGGATCGGCCCAGGCGTGCTGCCGCCGGGCACCGCGATCGCGCGCGGCTTGCCGCCGGCGAGCATCCCGGCGATGAAATCGGCGATCGCCTCGACCGAGGCATCGGGCGCGAAATGCGCGCCGGCGGTGGCGGCCGTGTCAGTCATTCCAGCTCACCCCGTCGCGTTCGGTTAGCGCGATCGCGGCGCTCGGCCCCCAGCTGCCCGATCCATAGGATTTGGGCTCGAGCGCATGGTCGGCCCAGGTCTTGCGGATCGCATCGATCCAGCGCCACTGCGCCTCCACCTCGTCGCGGCGGACGAACAATGTGGGTTCACCGTCGACTAGATCGAGCAGCAGCCGCTCATAGGCGATGCGGCGCTGCGCCTTGGAAAAGGCGGCGGTGAGCGACAGATCGAGCGGCACCTCGCGCAGCACCAGCCCGCCGCGATCAAGCCCCGGTTCCTTCGCCATCACCAGCAGGCGGACATATTCCTCGGGCTGCAGGCGGATGACGAGGCGATTGGCCGAAAGCCTGCCGCCGCGCTGCGCGAAGATATTGTGCGGCACCTGCTTGAACTGGATGACGATCTCGCTGCGCCGCTCGGCAAGGCGCTTGCCGGTGCGGAGGTAAAAGGGCACGCCCTGCCAGCGCCAGTTGTCGACATGCGCCTTGATCGCGACAAAGGTCTCGGTGTCCGATGCCTTGCCGAGGTCGTCGGCATAGCTGTTCACCGATTTTCCGCCGACCGCGCCGGCGCCGTACTGGCCGCGCACCACCTCGTTGGGCGAAACCGGGCGCAGCGAGCGCAGCACCTTGACCTTCTCGTCGCGGATCGAGGTGGCGTCGAACTCGGCGGGAGGCTCCATCGCGGTCAGCGCGACCAGCTGCAGGATATGGTTCTGCACCATGTCGCGCAGCGCACCGGTATCGTCGTAAAAGCCGTGGCGACCTTCGAGGCCCACGGTCTCGGACACGGTGATCTGGATATGCTCGATCCCGTTGGCGTTCCACAACGGCTCGAACATCATGTTGGCAAAGCGCAGCGCCATCAGGTTCTGCACGGTTTCCTTGCCAAGATAATGGTCGATGCGGAAGGTGCGGTCCTCGGGGAAGGCGTGCGCCACGGCATCGTTGATCGCGCAGGACGAGGCGAGGTCGTTGCCGAGCGGCTTTTCGAGCCCGATGCGCACCATTTCGCCCGCCAGGCCAGCGGACTTGAGCCCCTGGATGGTCGGCGTGAACAGGAAGGGCGCGGTCGAAAGGAAGATCGACATGCCGCCCGAAATGTCGCCCAGCCGATCGGCCAGCGCGGCAAAGCCTTCGATCTTCGACGCGTCGAGAGGTTGATAGCTCAACTGCTTGAGGAAGCTCGCGATCTTGTCATCATCCTTGCGCGCTTCGGGCAGGAACTGCGCCAGCGCTTCGCCCGCCATCGCGCGGAACGCCTCGTCGTCGAGCTCGCTGCGGGCGGTGCCCATGATGCGCAGATCGGCGGCGATCAGCCCGTCGCAATGCAGCGCATAGAGCGAGGGCAGAAGCATGCGCTTGGACAGGTCCCCCGTCGCGCCAAAGAGAAGGAGCGTCCGGGATTGCGCATTCACCATGTTTGAATCCTATCCTTTTTCGTGACCGCAGCCGCAGCGGGTCATCTGTTAGGGTCGGGTCGCGCCGGTGTCCACCGGTCAAACCCGATGTATAGCTATGCATTGTTTTGCAAACGATTGCAATTGTCGGTTCTGCGTCATGAAACAGGGATTTGCCGTTAGGGAACGCGACTTTTGTTGCGTGTCATCCGAGCGCGCGCTCGAGCGCGGCGGCAAGCCGCAAGCCCGCGCGCAGCACCTGGGTGCGCACCACCGGGATCAGTGCCTCGATATCGGCATCGCTGTGCCGCGCGCGCTCGTCCTTACCCAGTGCAGGGCCGCAGGCGGGACCATGCTGCGCGGTGGGATAGGCGACATTGCGCGACAGCTCCCAAGCCTCACGCGCCCAGTCCTCGACAGCGCCTGCCGTGACAGCGGCGCGCTCTTCGGGCGAATAAGCGCGCACCAGCGGCAGGCCTTGTGTGATCGCGCGCTCGGCAATCGGGCCGTCCCACAGCCGGTGCAGGTTCATCCGCCCCTCGACAATACCGTAGGAAGCGCTCACCCGGTTGCCGCCCAGATCGCCGCGATCGCCCGCGTGCATCGGCTGGTGCATGTCGCCCATGGTGTGGACGAGCCAGGCCAGCGCCTCGAGCCGGGCGTGCGTCGGCAGCTTGCGGTCGGCCAGCAGTGCCTCGTTGCGCGCCACCTGGGCGGGGACGCAGCTGCCATTGGGGCAGTTGGCCTTGATGTCAAAAGGCTTGCAGATATCAATGTTCACGTAATGCCACGGCGCGCTGTACCCCCAGCGCAGGTCGTCGCGGCGGATGCAATCGGCCCAGACGCTGGCATCCTCGATCGTCCTCAGCGGACATTCGGGGGTCGCCAGCTGCTTTTCCTGCGCGAGCAGTGCGCGAATCCGCGTGCGCACCCTGGGCGAGACATTGGCCTCGGCAATCTGCGCGATCACCCGGTGCCCGTAATCGCCCCAGGCCAGCGCCGGGCGGGCGGCGAATGCCGTCACCGCGAGCGCGGCAACCAGAACCAACCGGATCAGGCGTGTCATCTCAATTCCTTGCGGATTACCAGCTTGAGCCCCGACCAGATCGCATCGACCGCGCAAACCTTCACATCGACCAGCCCCATCGGCAGGGCCACGCTGCGGATAACGTCCTCGGTAATGTCAGTATCCATCTTCGCCGCCTTTTTCGGCCAGCTGACCCAGATCATGCCGTCACGGTCCATGCTGACCATCAGCCGCACCAGTTCGCGTTCCAGCACCGCGCGCTCGGTGGTGAACAGGTGCGCGGCGGCAAAGCCTTGGCCGGGATCGTCAACCGGCTCCAGCGCCTCGACCTCGGCAGCGATCTCGGCCCGCACGGTATCGGGCATGCCATCGAACCACACGCGCATTCCGGGCTTCAGCCCCAGCTTGCGGGCGAGGGGGGTGCCGGAATAGCCTGTGGTCATTGGTCGGCTCCCTTTGCTGGCAGGCGCTTTACTCGGGCTTTGGCGCACACGTCCCTCGACGGAGTTTATCCTGAGCGACTGGCTTGGCAGCCAGCCGAAGGGCTCGGGACAAACGGGGAATGAGAAGCGACTTCCCGGCAATGAGCTATCTGGTCTCTCGGTCACCAGGGGAAATCGCGCCAACGCGCCCAACTTCCGTTTGTCCCGAGCGAAGTCGAGGGACGTTGAACTAACTCAGCCTTCCATCCATTCCCGGAAAAACGCCAGATTGGCTTCGCGCAGTTCCGCAACCGAAACGCTGGCCCCAGACGCAAACGCCACGGCATCGCCGCCAGTTGTGCCGATGACCTGCGCGCGCACGCCCGCAGCCTCGGCCGCTGCGATCACCGCAGCGCTATCGCTCGTCGTCACGACATAGCGTGCCTGGCCTTCGCCGAACCAGAAGCCCGCATCGCCCTCGGCCGAGAATGCCGCGCCGATGCCCGATGCCAGCGCCATCTCGGCGACCGCGACCGCGAGGCCGCCGTCCGAAATGTCATGCACCGCGCTGACCTTGCCGCCGGCGATCAGCGACGCGATGACGCCGCCCGATTCCAGCTCGCCCTTGAGGTCCACCTGCGGCGGCGCGCCCTCGCGGCGGCCGTGCAGCACGTCGAGCCAGAGCGACTGGCCGAGTTCTGCGGTACCGTTGCCGCCGATCACGATGATGGTTTCACCCGCCGCCTTGAACGCCAGCGTCATCATCTGGCCCAGATCCTCGATCAGCCCGATCGCGCCGATCGCGGGCGTCGGCAGGATCGCGCGGGCAACGCCGTCGGGACCCGTGGTCTCGTTGTACAGGCTCACATTGCCGCTGACGATCGGCATGTCGAGCGCCTTGCACGCCTTGCCCATGCCCTCGATACAGCCGACGAACTGACCCATGATCTCGGGCCGCTCGGGATTGCCGAAGTTCATGCAATCGGTGGTCGCCAGCGGCTTCGCGCCGGTGCTGACCAGGTTGCGATAGCATTCGGCGATCGCCTGCTTGCCGCCCTCGAACGGATCGGCGAAGCAATAGCGCGGGGTGCAGTCGGTGGTGACGGCAAGGCCGCGATTGGTGCCGTGGATGCGGATGACGCCGGCATCGCCGCCGGGAATCTGCACCGTGTCGGCCATCACCATGTGATCGTATTGCTGCCAGATCCAGCTCCGGCTGGCGAGCGCGGGTGAGGCCATCAGCGCGGTGAGGTCTGCGGCCAGATCGCTGCTGGCGGGCACGGCGTTCAGCGGCGCGGGCGGCGGGGTGGTGACATAGGGCCGGTTATAGCTCGGCGCATCGTCGGCCAGCGGGGCGAGCGGGATGTCGCACACCGTCTCGCCCTTGTGCTTGAGCACCATATGGCCGGTCTCGGTGACATGGCCGATGACCGCAAAGTCGAGCTCCCATTTGCGGAAGATCGCCTCGGCGAAATCCTCACGGCCGGGCTTCAAGACCATGAGCATGCGCTCCTGGCTTTCCGACAGCATCATCTCGTACGCGGTCATGTTGGTTTCGCGCTGGGGCACATTGTCGAGGATGAGCTCGATGCCGACGCCGCCCTTGCTCGCCATCTCGACGCTGGAGGACGTGAGGCCCGCAGCCCCCATGTCCTGGATCGCGACGATCGCATCCGACGCCATCAGTTCGAGGCACGCCTCGATCAGCAGCTTTTCGGTGAACGGGTCGCCGACCTGCACGGTGGGGCGCTTTTCCTCGCTGTCCTCGCCGAACTCGGCCGAGGCCATGGTCGCGCCGTGGATGCCGTCGCGGCCGGTCTTCGATCCGACATAGACGATCGAGTTGCCGGGGCCGGAAGCGGCGGAATAGAAGATCTTGTCCTGCTCGGCGATGCCCACCGCCATCGCGTTGACCAGGATGTTGCCGTCATAGGCCGGGTCGAAATTGGTCTCGCCGCCCACGGTCGGCACCCCGACGCAATTGCCGTATCCGCCAATCCCTGCGACCACGCCCTGTACCAGATGCTTCATCTTGGGGTGGTCGGGACGACCGAAACGCAGCGCGTTCATCAGCGCGACCGGCCGCGCGCCCATGGTGAACACGTCGCGCAGGATGCCGCCAACACCCGTGGCCGCGCCCTGATAGGGCTCGATATAGCTCGGGTGGTTGTGGCTCTCCATCTTGAAGATGGCGGCGAGCGGCTTGCCGTCGGGGCCGGGGCCGATATCGACCACGCCCGCATTCTCGCCGGGGCCGCAGATGACCTGTGGGCCGGTGGTCGGCAGCGTCTTCAGATGCACGCGCGAGCTCTTGTAGCTGCAATGCTCGGACCACATGACCGAGAAGATGCCCAGCTCCACCAGATTGGGCTCGCGCCCCAGCGCGGCCAGGATGCGCTGATATTCGTCCGGCTTCAGGCCATGTTCGGCCACGATTTCCGGGGTGATGGTGCCTGCGGGCGGTGCAAGAGTGTCGCTCATGGCCCCGCGCTTTACGCGCAGGTGCGCGCAGAAGGAAGGGGGAGAATGCGCGGAAAATCGATGCCGCGCCTGGGCGTCGGGGGCGGGTCCGCCATGTCCTGCGAACCCGCCCGTCCGCTGTCAGCGATCGCTGGTGATGTCCGTGCGGGCCAGCGGGGTGACGTCGCTGCGCTTGAAGCGCACCTCGCTGTCTCCCACGGTACCGGTGACGCGCTTGTCCGACACGCGCAGATTGAAGCGCTTGCCCGAGCGGGTTTCGGTGCCATCGATGATCTTGGTGTCGCCGACCATCTTGACGGTATAGACGTAACGGTCGCCGTCATGTTCGAACGTGACCTGTTCGGGCTGGGCGGTCTGGGCAGCGGCAGGCAGTGCCAGCAGGGTCAGCGGAAGGGCGAGAAGGCTGAGCTTTTTCATGATGGGGTTCCCTGTTCTGAGGAATTGAACTGCCGTCATCATCCTCTGTTATTGTGCGGTGCAGCATGTCCAAGCGCCGCTTAACTGGCAAATGCAATTACGGCTTTCGCAGTTGCAACATCAGCAACCGGTGACCGGCGGCACGGGCGCAGGTTCGCAACCGCCTTGACCGGGCGCAGGCCAGCGGTCAAAGCTGTGCGCATGAGTGAAGCCCAAGCCATTCCTGCCGATCTGTCGTTCGAAGATGCCCTGAAGGAGCTGGAGGTCATCGTCCGCCAGCTGGAATCGGGCGACGTGCCGCTCGATGCGTCGATCAGCCTTTACGAGCGCGGCGATCTGCTGCGCGGCCATTGCCAGAAGCGGCTCGACGCGGCGCAGGCGCGGATCGAGAAGATTCGCGTCGGGGCCGATGGCCAGGCGGCGGGCACGACCCCGTTCGATGCGGGCTGACGGCTGGCCGATGCGCGCAGATAATCAAACCGGCGGGCAGACCGGGGCAGGGGAGCGACAGCCATGACCACCGCCATCAGCGACACCGCGCTGGCCGATGCCTTCCGCCAGATTTCCGCCGATGTCGATGCATGTTTCGATGCGCTGCTGGCCGTGCCCGACGATCCGCGCGCAGTACTCTATGAGGCGATGCGCCATGCCGCGATCGGTGGCGGCAAGCGTGTGCGTCCGCTGCTGCTGACCGCGACGGCGGCGATGTTCAATGTCGATCGCGGCCTGGCCGTGCGCGTCGCCTGCGCGGTCGAGGCGATCCACGTCTATTCGCTGATCCATGACGACATGCCCTGCATGGACAATGACGACATGCGCCGCGGCAAGCCCACGGTGCACAAGGCGTTCAACGATGCTGTGGCGGTGCTCGCAGGCGATTCGCTGCATGCGCTTGCGTTCGAGATTCTTGCCGGGCCGCAGTCGCACCCCGATCCGTTCATCCGCTCCGAGCTGATCTACACCCTGGCCGAGGCGAGCGGCCCCAATGGCATGGCCGGCGGGCAGATGATGGACCTGGAGGCAGAAAAGGCGAAGTTCGACCTGCCGACCGTCACCAAGCTGCAGCGGCTCAAGACCGGGGCGCTGATCGCCGCTTCGGTGGAAATGGGCGCGATCCTGGGCAATGTGCCGGTCGAGGGGCGCAACCCCTTGCGTGCCTATGCCCGCGATATCGGCCTCGCCTTCCAGATCGCCGACGACATCATGGACGAGACGGGCGACGAGGCCAAGGCCGGCAAGGCGCTGCACAAGGACGCAGCGGCGGGCAAGGAGACCTTCCTGTCGCTGCTGGGGCTCGAGCGCGCGCGCGAACAGGCGTTCTTCCTCGTGGATCAGGCGATCGGCCATCTCGCCAGCCATGGGCGCGAGGCGGACCTGCTGCGCGCGCTGGCGCGCTATATTGTCGAGCGCGACAACTGACCGCAAAAGCGGCATCACAAGGGGAAGAAGATCATGCGGATTGGCGTTTATCCCGGGACGTTCGATCCCATCACGCTGGGGCATATGGACATCATCCAGCGCGGGGCCCAGCTGGTCGATCACCTGATCGTCGGCGTCACCACCAATATCGCCAAGAGCCCGATGTTCTCGGACGAAGAACGCATGGAAATGGTCCGTCGCGAGGTCGCCGAGATCAGGGACGCCAACATCACCGTGGTCGGGTTCAGCTCGCTGCTGATGGACTTTGCCGAGGCCCAGGGCGCGTCCGTTGTCATTCGCGGCATCCGCGGCGTCACCGATTTCGAATATGAATATCAGCTCACCGGCATGAACCGCCAGCTCAACGACCGGATCGAGACCGTGTTCCTGATGGCCGATGTCGCGCTGCAGCCGATCGCCTCGCGGCTGGTCAAGGAAATCGCGCTCTATGGCGGCGCAATCCACCGTTTCGTCACCGATGCGGTGCGGATCGATGTCGAGAAGCGCGTGCGCGAAACGGGTCTGAAAGGGTGAGCGAGCGCACAGCGCGCGGCACCCAAGTTCATTCATGACAGGCTCAGATGCTTTGGCTATAGCCGTGCCCGAAATGGGGCAGGCTGGCCCACGCCACCCCGGATGAATGGAACAGGAATGCCCGGTTATATGCCCAATATCTTGAAATCGCTTGCTGCCCTGTCGTTCATCCCGATGCTGCTCGCGCCGATCGCTGTCCAGGCGCAGGATACGGCGCCGACCGACCAATCGCAGATCGAGGCCGACCGGGCCGCTGCCCGCGCCGCGCGCGAGGCCGAGAAGGAAGCCGCCAAGGTCCGCAAGCAGCAGCAGGAAGAGGCCGAAAAGGCCGAGAAGCAGGCGCAGAAGGAAGAGGACAAGAAGGCCAAGGCTGCCGAAAAGGCGGCTCGCGAGGCAGCCGAAGCCGAGGAGGAAGCTTCTGAGGCGAAGAACAAGGAAGCCCGCAAGGCCGCGCGCAATGCCGAAAAGGATGCCCTCGAACAGCGCGACAGCAACGCCGCCGACGCATCCGTGATGGCCGCCCCGCTGGTGCCGACGCCCGACAAGGCCGATCCCGACAATATCCTGTATCTCGACCTGTCGACCGGCGGCCGCGTCACCATCCAGCTTTATCCCGAAATCGCGCCCAACCATGTCGAGCGGATCAAGACGCTGACCCGTCAGGGCTTTTACGACGGCATCATCTTCCACCGCGTGATCGAGGGCTTCATGGCGCAGACCGGCGATCCCACGGGCACCGGTACCGGAGGATCGGACCTTCCCGATGTCGCGGCCGAGTTCAACAAGTTCCCGCATCTGCGCGGCAGCGTGTCGATGGCGCGCGCGCAGGACCCGAACAGCGCCAACAGCCAGTTCTTCATTGTCTTCTATCCGCGCTTCTCGCTCGACAACAGCTATACCAATTTCGGCCGCGTGATCTCGGGCATGCAATATGTCGACGCGGTGCCGCGCGGCGAGCCGCCGAGCAGCCCGGCGCGTATCCTGCAGGCCTCGCTCAAGTCGCAGAACAAGCCCGAGCCGAATTATGCGGCGCAGGCCCAGCCCGCCGAGCGCGCGATCACCGTCGACGACCTCAACGCGCCGATCAGCAACTGATCGCTTCCCCGGCAATCTTGCAATCCAACGCCATTCCCGCGAAAGCGGAAATCCCGCTTGGCACCTGACGGTGAACAGAGAGCGGGGCCCCTGCCTGCGCGGAGGGTCACGGATCTTGCTGGAGCGATTGCACCCGACGATGCGCGTTGACGAATTCGATTTCGACCTTCCCCAGGAACGCATAGCGCTGCGCCCGGTGCGCCCGCGCGATGCGGCCAGGATGCTGCACGTGCAGGGGCGCGCGATGGCCGACGCGACGGTGCGCGACCTGCCGCGCCTGCTCAGCCCCGGAGACTGCCTGGTGTTCAACGACACCCGCGTCATCCCCGCGCAGCTCGAAGGCGTCAAGCTCGGCGGCGAGGCGCGGATCGGCGCGACGCTGCACAAGCGCATCGACCTGCGCCGCTGGCAGGCCTTCGTGCGCAACGCCAAAAGGCTGCGCGAGGGCGATGTCGTGCATTTCGGCGCGGGCGTGATGGCCGATGTCGAAAGCAAGGCCGACGACGGCTCGATCGTCTTCGCCTTTCAGGGCGACGAACCGGTCGAACTGCTGCTCGAGCGCGCGGGCACGATGCCGCTGCCGCCCTATATCGCCAGCAAGCGCGCCATCGACGAGGCCGATCGCGAG
Source organism: Blastomonas sp. CACIA14H2 (assembly GCA_000503195.1). Classification (GTDB taxonomy): domain Bacteria; phylum Pseudomonadota; class Alphaproteobacteria; order Sphingomonadales; family Sphingomonadaceae; genus Blastomonas. The sequence continues at coordinate 137 of AYSC01000018.1, read as the reverse complement.
GATTACCAGACCCGGTTTGCGCAGAAGGACGGCGCGGTCGCCGCGCCCACGGCCTCGCTCCATTTCACTGACCGGCTGATGGCAGAACTTGGCGAAGCCGGGATCGAGCATGCCATGCTGACGCTGCATGTCGGTGC
>AYSC01000017.1 GCA_000503195.1 Blastomonas sp. CACIA14H2 | reverse complement strand
TGTTCGATGGCTCGCACATCCCACCCCGTCTTCGCTGTCGGCTCAGCCACCCTCCCGCTGGCGGAGGGGAGAGATGAAGGCAAAGGTCGCCATCCTCATTTCCGGCAGCGGCACCAACATGGCCGCCCTGCTCTATGCCTCGCGCGCGCCGACCTGCCCTTATGAGGTGGTGCTGGTCGCCTCCAACGATGCGAACGCGGGTGGCCTGAAGCTCGCCGCAGCCGAGGGCGTGCCCACATTCGCGCTGTCGCACAAAGGCATGGACCGCGATAGCCATGACGCTGCGATGGACCAAGCGATCCGCGCCTCGGGTGCCGATCATGTCGCGCTCGCGGGCTATATGCGCATCCTCACCCCGGGGTTCGTGCGACGCTGGGAGGGCCGGATGCTCAACATCCACCCATCTCTGCTGCCCAAGTACAAGGGGCTGCACACGCACCAGCGCGCGCTCGACGCCGGCGACACGGTCGCCGGCTGCAGCGTGCACCTGGTGACGGCCGAGCTCGACGACGGCCCGGTGCTCGGCCAGACTGAGGTCGCGATCGTGCCCGGCGACAGCGCCGAGAGCCTCGCCGCGCGCGTACTGATCGCCGAGCACCAGCTCTATTCGCGCACGCTGGCGGAATATGTATCGCGCGAGAGCGACCCCGACTGGATTGTTTCCAAGGTCGGCGAACTGGCGCTGGCGCTGCCCGAGACCGACACGCGCCCCTCGCACGGCGCTCCGGGCTGGCGCGTCGGTGGCGAGAAGACCGGCAAATATTTTGCCTATGTCTCGATCCACCATCATGGCGAGGAAGCGATCGCGTTACTCGTCAAGACGAGCGGCGCGGACGAACAGGCGGCACTCGTCGACCAGGATCCCGATCTCTATTATCTGCCCAAATTCTACGCGCCCTCGGGCTGGATCGCGATCCGGCTCGATACCGGGCGCACCGATTGGGACCATATCGCCGACTGGCTGCAGCGCAGCTGGCGCAGCGTCGCGCCGAAGCGGCTCACCAGGTTCATGGATATCGCGGCGGAATTCTGATCGGCGGGGTTACCTGCGGGCCTCCGCCCAGAGTCGGCCCAGCATCAAGTCGATCTCCTGAGGATCGAACGGATCGAGCCCCGAGCCGGGATAGAAGGTCATCTCGCCAAAGCGCGGTGCCCCGTCGATCTCGTAGAAATCGACGCGGACGAAATCGAAGCCCTGCCCCAGCGTTTCGGCCGCCTCGATCATCCGGTCGAGCGATCCGGGCCTGGCGGGGTCGGCATCGCGCGTCGGCGAGGAAAACCGCCGCCATTGGCGGTCGAACAGCATCCAGCGGTGCCGCGTCTCGCGCTGCAGATGCACCTGGATGCACGCTACCTGACCGGCGAAGACATAGAGCTTGTAATCGACGGGAAGCTGCCCGTCCGCCCCGATAAAGGGCTCGACCAAAAGGCCGCGCGGAATCTCGCGATAAAGCCATTCGTCGAGCCATACGCCATAGGGCTGGGCCATCCAGGCGCCGCTCCTGCGCCGGATCGCGTCCCAATCGTCGTGCGAAGAGCGGACGAAAGCGCGTTGAGTGCAGCCATGCCGGGATTTGACGACCAGCGGCAGCGGCCAGACCGGGTTGGCCGGCAGCGCGTCACCCTGCCAGAGCGTCGGGGTAACCCAGTCGCTTCCAAGCCGATCGGCCACATAGGTCTTGGCGGCGATCTTGTCCGAGCAGACCGGCAGGCGCGGGTCGCGGTCGAACAGCTTGCGATGCTGGACGAATTCGGTGAAGCGCCGGGGATTCTGCAGGTCCGGCAGGCAATGATGCCGCCACAGATAGGTGATCGCGATCCGCATCCGGGCTAGGCGGTCGCTGGTGCCGCCGACGGGCGGCGATGCCAGCGCTGCCGGGTTCAATTCAGGCCCGGCAGCGCGCGGCATGATGATCAGCCGACGATTTCTTCCGGCTTGAAGAAATAGGCGATTTCGATCGCGGCATTTTCTTCGCTGTCCGAACCGTGCACGGAATTGGCTTCGATGCTCTCGGCCAGTTCCTTGCGGATGGTGCCGGGTTCGGCATTGGCGGGGTTGGTGGCGCCCATGATGTCGCGGTTGCGCTTCACGGCGTCTTCGCCTTCGAGCACCTGCACGACGACGGGGCCCGAGATCATGAATTCGACCAGCTCACCGAAGAACGGACGCTCGCGGTGCACGGCGTAGAACCCCTCGGCCTGTTCGCGGGTCATGTGGATGCGCTTGGAAGCGACGACGCGCAGGCCGGCCTCTTCCAGCATCTTGGTGACCGCACCGGTCAGGTTGCGACGGGTGGCGTCGGGCTTGATGATCGAAAAGGTCCGGGTGACGGCCATGAGGATGCTCCTGCTTTAGGTGATATGCCTCGCGCACGCATGGCGCGATTCGCCGCCGCCCCTAGCGGGCCACATTGTGCGCTGCAAGAAAAACCGCTGCGCGCGCCGCGTCCGCGCCGCGGATCAGCTTTGCCCGGCGATCAGCGTGATCATCGATCCCGCATCGCCCGGCGCGACCTGCAGCGTGAACGAGCCCTTGTCCTTGGTGCCTGCAATCGCGCGCATGTCGCCGGTGGTGATTTCGGTTTCGATCTTGAAGCCCTTGCTCTCGACCGACTTGCGATACCAGCCGAGGACGGCATCGGGCTTGGCGTCGCTCTCCATCACGACCATCGCCCCCGTGTTGCCATCGCTGTTGCTGTTCATCGTCGAGACGACCTTCGCGCCGGGATAGATTTCCAGCCCGAATGGCAGCTTGGCGTCGGCCTCGCCCGCGTTGATGTTGACGGTGGCAGACCCATCGGCGCTGGTGATCTTGACCTCCGAGGCGTCGCCATCGCCCTCGCGCGTGACCTTCACCTCATTGCCTTCGGCATCGCTGTAGACGGTCTTCTCTCCGCCGCAGCCGGCGAGCACCAAGAGCATCCCCGCTGCCATCCAGGACTTGCGCATTCCACCGTCTCCTTATGGTTCGCGCGCATCCTGACGCTTGCCGGGGGTCTGTTCAACCCATTTGCCGCCATCCTGCTTCCAGTAATGGCGCTCGAGCCCCTCGCGTTCGCCCAGCGCCAGCCAGGCCTTGCGCGCTTCGGCAATGGTCGCCTCGCCGAACAGCAGGAACACGCGGTCGAAGCCCAGCGCCTCGTCGCGCCACACCCCGTCGGCGAGCGCGATGAACCGGGCGCCATTGGCAGGCTCGACCCGATCCGCGAGCAGGATCGGCTGGATCTGCGGGTTCGGCGCGTCGATATCGCCATGCGCCAGGAAGCTGTCGGGCTTGAGCGACCAAAGGGCGTCGCTCAGCGCCTGGCGATGCCCGGCATCGGCCGACAGCACCAGCATGCGCTGCCCGAGCGCCAGCGTGCGCTCGGCGAGCAGCGGCAGCACCCGCTCGGCGCTGTCGCGCGTCAGGTGATAGAAATCGACCTGCATCCCGACCCCTTTGCATCATGCATCGTCATTCCCGCGAAAGCGGGAAGCCCCCTCAGGCAGTGACCCGGGTGCAAGAGCGGGACCCCCGCCTTCGCGGGGGTGACGTCGAAATCCACCACTCGATAGTTCAGATCACTTCTCGAAATTGTCCGCGATCCACTGATTCAAAAGGCGAACACCATAACCGGTAGCCCCCTTGTCCCAGACCGGGCCGGGCTTGTCGGCCCAGACCATGCCCGCGATGTCGAGATGCGCCCATTTGACCCCGGGCTTGATGAAGCGCTGCAGGAACTGCGCGGCGGTGATCGATCCGCCGCCCTTGGCCCCCACATTCTTCATGTCGGCAATCGGGCTGTCGATCATCTTGTCATAGGCGCTGCCGAGCGGGAAGCGCCACAGCGGATCGCCCGCCAGCTTGCCCGCGGCCGTCAGCTTCTCGGCCAGGCCGTCATCGTTGCTGAACAGCCCGGCATGCTGATCGGCCAGCGAGATGATGATCGCGCCGGTCAATGTCGCCAGGTCGACGATATATTCGGGCTCGTAATTTTCCTGCGCCCAGTGGAGCGCGTCGCACAGCACCAGACGGCCTTCGGCATCGGTGTTGATGACCTCAATCGTCTGGCCCGACATGCTGGTCACCACGTCGCCGGGGCGCTGCGCATTGCCATCGGGCATGTTCTCGACCAGCCCGCAGATGCCAACGACATGCGCCTTGGCCTTGCGTCCGGCGAGCGCCTTCATCGTGCCCGCGACCGCGCCTGCGCCGCCCATGTCCCATTTCATGTCTTCCATGCCGGCGGCCGGCTTGATCGAGATGCCGCCGGTATCGAAGGTCACGCCCTTGCCCACCAGCACCACCGGCTTGGCATGCGCATCGCCGGTGCCGTTCCAGCGCATCGCGATCAGTCGCGGCGGGCGCACAGAACCCTGTGCCACCCCGAGGAGCGCGCCCATGCCGAGCTTCGCCATCTCCTCCTGGCCGAGCACGGTGATCTCGACACCCAGCGACTCGAGATGCCTGCAGCGTTCGACGAAGCTTTCCGGGTAGATCACATTGGCCGGTTCGGTGACCAGATCGCGGGTAAAGGCGACGCCCTCGGCAATCGCGGCCTGGTCGCTCCAGACCGCACCGAGGCCCGCCGGGCCGTTCACGACGCCGATCTCGCCCAGGCTCACCTTCTGCTTGGCGGGAAGCTTGGTGCGATAATGATCGTGCGCCCAGCTGCGCAGCGTCGCGCCGAACAGGAACTGGCTGGCGCCCTCGCGATTATGGCCGAGCGCGCCCAGACCCATGTCGACCGCCAGCGATGCCACGCCCGAACGCTGGTATTTCGCGACGAGCTGGCCACCTGCGCGCTCAAGGTCGGTGCGCGACTGGCCGCCGGTGCCGACCAGCGCCACGCGCAGGGTCTTGCCGCCCTGGGCAACAAAAATGTCGAACACTTCGCCCGCGCCGCCTTCGAAGCGCGCCGCTTTCGCTCCCTCGATCACCACCGCGCCAGAGTCGAGCGGGAGGCTGAGGCTGGCGAGCTCATCCTTGGCGACGGGAAAGGCGATCACGGTGTAACTGTCTGCGGAAGCGTCGAAAACTATGTTCATCAAGGGTCCCCGGAAGGCGGGCCGGTCGGCCGGTTAATCGATTGTGAACCATGTCGCGCCTATGGCTGACGGGCGCAAATTGGCGACACAGCGCTGCGGGCCATATTGGTGGCCGATCGCAGCATGCAAGCGATAGGACAGGTTCGGTTTGTTTGCCAGCATTTGCCGCAGCCTTGCACGGACCATCGAAAGCGGTTTGCGCTCGGGCTTTTGCGGTGCAATAGGCGCGATTCTGGCGTGGTCCCGCCCCGCGATTCTCGGGGGCCAGGGTCCGGCCATGAATCGACGGATGGCTGGCTTGCGCTTTTCACGGACAGGTTTGATGCTGGGATCGGCGCTGCTCGCGGCGCAGGCCGCGCCTGCGCTCGCCGCCGATCAGGCCGCCGCGCAACCGGTCTGCACCCGCACCAGCTATCTGCTCGGCGAAAATCTGACCTTCACCCGCAAGGACATCGTGCAATATGCCGATGACCAGACCGCACCTGCCACGGGTGCCGCCGGCGAGGAACAGCAGGTCATCGAATTCACCGCCGACCGGCTCGATTATGACAGCAATGCCGATGTCGTGACCGCGAGCGGCAACGTGCTGCTGGTCCGCGCCGACCAGTCGCTGGTCGCCGACAGCGTCACCTGGGACCGCAAGACCGGCCAGGTGCGTGCCAATGGCGGCGTCCAGATCACCGATGCCGAGGGCAACAAGCTCTATGGCGATTCGATCGAGCTGACCGAATCGATCCGCGACGGCGTCATCGAGAACATCCTGGTGGTGCTCGAAGCGGGCGGACGCATGGTCGCGAGCCGCGGGACGCGTAACGACGGCGTCATCACGCTCGAAAATGCAGCCTATTCGGCCTGTCTGGTCGAAACGCCGACCGGCAAGCCCAAGCGCCCGAGCTGGCAGCTGCGCGCGATCAAGGTGGTGTACAATCCCGCCGACAAGCGCGTGCGCTATGACGGGGCGCGGCTCGAGCTGTTCGGGCTGCCGGTCATCCCGATGCCCGGGCTCAGCCATCCGGTCGGCGAGGGCAGCGGCTCGGGCATTCTCGTGCCCGATATCCGCTTCAGCCAGGCCAATGGCGTGCAGCTCAGCCTGCCTTATTATATCAGCCTCGCCCCCAATCGCGACATCACCGTCACCGGATCGGTGTTCACCGAGGCGCTGCCGATGGTCAACGCGACCTATCGCGCGCTGACCGATCGCGGAGCCTATCAGATCACCGGCTATGCCACGGCGGGATCGCGCATCCCGGTCGGCGCGGGCAATGTCGCGCCAGACAGCCAGAACGATTTCCGTGGCTATTTCGACGCGACGGGCCGCTTCCAGCTCAACGAGGCGTGGAGCATCGGCGGGTCGATAAGGGTCGTCACCGACCGGACCTTCCTGCGCCGTTACGATGTCAGCCGCGACGACCGGCTGCGCTCGACGATCGAGGCCGAGCGCATCGGCCCGAACAGCTATTTTTCGCTCGCCGGATGGGCGACGCAGACGCTGCGCGTCAACGATCCGCAAGGCCAGGTGCCGATCGCGCTGCCGGTGGTCGACTGGCGCTATCGCCTGCCCGACCAGGTCGCAGGCGGCGAGGTCGAGTTCCAGCTCAACACGCTCGCCATTGGGCGCACCTCGGGCCAGGACACGCAGCGGGCCTTTGCCCAGGCGCGCTGGGATCTGCGTCGGCTCACCAGCCTGGGCCAGGAATTCACGCTCACGGCGCTGGCGCGAGGCGACGTCTACAACAGCAGCGAGAACGCGCTGACCAACACGCTGATCTATCGCGGCGAATCCGGGCTCAAGGCGCGCGCCAGCGGCTCGATCGCGGCGGATGTGCGCTGGCCGTTCGTCGGCGAGGCCTTTGGCGGCACCCAGGTGCTGAGCCCGCGCGTGCAGGTGGTGGCGACGCCGACCACCGGCAATCTGGAGCTGCCCAACGAGGATTCGCGCGCGATCGAACTGGAGGACAGCAACCTGTTCGCGCTCAACCGGCTGCCCGGCTATGACCGCATGGAAGAGGGCGTGCGCGTCGTCTATGGCGTCGAATGGTCGCTCCAGCGCCCCGGCATGCAGCTGAACGCCGTGGTCGGACAAAGCTATCGCTTCGATGACGAGCGCGATTTCCTCCCCGAGGGCACGGGGCTGGGCAACCGCACCTCGGACGTCGTCGGCCGGCTCGACCTGAAGCTGCGCAACTTCATCCGCTACACGCACCGCTTCCGGCTGGACAAGGACAATCTCGCGGTGCGCCGCAACGAGGTCGACATCACGGTGGGCGGACGCCAGACCTATGTGCAGGTCGGCTATTTGCGGCTTAACCGCGATATCGGGCCCGAGATCGAGGACCTTCAGGATCGCGAGGAACTGCGCGTTGCCGGCCGCGTGCGCGTCGCGCGCTACTGGTCGGTCTTCGGCGCGGGCGTGGTCGATCTCAGCGATCGCGAAGAGGACCCCCGGCTGCAGGCAGACGGCTTCCAGCCCATCCGCACGCGGCTGGGCGTGGCCTATGAAGATGACTGCCTCGAACTCGGCGTCACCTGGCGGCGCGACTATATCCCGGTGGGCGATGCCCAGCGCGGCGATACCTTTCTGTTGCGCGTGGCCTTGCGCAACCTTGGCTTTTGATCGCAAAGGCGATATTCACCGCCCCGCTCAGCCACGGTTAAGCCGATTTTGGGCAAGGGGTCGCTTTGTCCCTATCAGGAAGAGATGAGCTTGCACGCATTGAACACTTTCGCGATCCGTACCCGCAAGCTGGCCCGGACCACGCTGGCCACCGCGCTGATTGCGGGCCTTGCCCTCCCTGCCACCGCCCAGACGGTGAAGGATGATGCGGCGATGCCCGACACCTCGCTCAACGTGCCCGAGGGGCTGACGATCTTCGGCCAGCAGGACCCCAATGTCCGCCGCGCCACGGCCATCGTCAACAGCGAGATCATCACCGGGACCGATATCGACGAGCGGGTCGCGCTGATCCTCGCCGCCAACGACGCCCCGGTATCCGATGAGGAGCGCCAGCGGCTGCGCCTGCAGGTGCTGCGCAACCTAATCGACGAGACGCTGCAGATCCAGGAAGCAGCCGCGAACGACATCAAGGTCGATGAAGCGCAGGTCGAGCGCACCTATGCGCAGGTCGCCCAGCAGAATTTCCGCCGCGACACCACCGCGCTCGACAAGTATCTCGCCAGCATCGGCTCCTCGCCGCGCTCGCTCAAGCGCCAGATTCGCGGCGAGCTCGCCTGGCAGCGCCTGCTGGGTCGCAACGTGACCCCGTTCATCAACGTCTCCGAAGAGGAGGTGAAGGAAGTCATCGAGCGGCTCAAGGCGAACAAGGGCACCGAAGAATATCGCATCGGCGAAATCTATCTCTCGGCCAATTCGCAGAACCGCGCCGAGGTTGCCAAGAACGCCGCGCAGATCGTGCAGCAGCTTCAGCAGGGCGGTTCGTTCGTCGCCTATGCGCGCCAGTTCTCAGAGGCCTCGACTGCCGCAGTCGGCGGGGATCTGGGCTGGATCCAGCTGGGTCAGCTGCCGCCCGCGCTCGGCGTGGTCGCGCGCGACATGCAGGTCGGCCAGCTGGCAGGCCCGATCGAGATCCCCGGCGGCTTCTCGCTGATCTATCTGATCGACAAGCGCCAGATTCTCACCGCCAATCCGCGCGATGCGCTGCTCGGGCTCAAGCAGCTGGCGATCGCCTTCCCGCCCGGCATCAGCGAGGCCGAAGCGACGCGGCGAGCGTCCGAGTTCGCCACCGCCACGCGGCAGATCAAGGGCTGCGGCGCGGCGGACGAGATCGCCAAGCGTCTGGGCGCCACCGTGACCAACAATGACCAGGTGCCGGTGCGCGAGCTTCCCGCCCCGCTGCAGGACACGCTGATCGCGCTATCGATCGGCGAGGCGACTCAGCCTTTCGGTTCGGTAAAGGACGGCGTGCGCGTGCTCGTGCTGTGCGGCCGCGACGACCCTGCTGCCGATGGCGGCCCGAGCCCCGAGCAGCTGATGGCGAACATGGAAGAGGAAAAGGTCAACCGCCGCGCACAGATCTATCTGCGCGACCTTCGCCGCGACGCCGTGATCGAGTATAACTGATGCTTGCGGGCCGGGCCCAAGCGTGACGCAATTGCTGGCCATATCGGCCGGTGATCCCGCCGGTATCGGCCCGGAAGTCATCGGCAAGAGCTGGGACGCGCGCGAGGCCGAGGGGTTGACGCCGTTTTTCGCGGTGGGCGACCCGCGTGCCTTCGAGGCCGTGTGGAGCGGCCCGGTGCAGGTGATCGGCGACCCTGCCGAAGCGCGCGAGACGTTCGCGTCCGCCCTGCCCGTGCTGCCCGTCATCGACAGCGGCATCGTGATCCCCGGCGAACCCGATCTCGATGGCGCGCGCTGCGCGCTGCAGGCGCTCGAAATGGGCGTCGGCCTCGCGCGTGCGGGCACGACCTGCGGCATCGTGACCGGGCCGATCTCCAAGATCCAGCTGCAGAAGGTCGGCTTCAACTTTCCCGGCCAGACCGAATTCATCGCCGAAGCCTGCGGCGTATCGCGGCAAAATGTCGCGATGCTGCTCGCCGGGCCCGAACTGCGCGTCATCCCGATCACCGTGCATATCGGCATTGCCGATGTGCCCGCCGCGCTGTCGATCGAGCTGATCGTCAACCGTGCGCGCGCGGCGGCCAAGGGCATGGCGCGCAATTTCGGCATCGAGCGCCCGCGCCTCGCGATGGCCGGGCTCAACCCGCATGCGGGCGAACAGGGCAGCATGGGGCGCGAGGAGATCGAGATCATCCAGCCCGCAATCGAGCAGCTGCGCGACGAAGGCTTCCTGGTCGCCGGTCCCCTGCCCGCCGACACGATGTTCCACGCGGCCGCACGCGCGCGCTACGACGTGGCGCTGTGCCAGTATCACGATCAGGCGCTGATCCCGGTCAAGGCGCTGCATTTCGACGATGCGGTCAACATGACGCTGGGCCTGCCGATCGTGCGTACCTCGCCCGATCATGGCACCGCGTTCGACATTGCCGGCAAGGGCCTCGCCAGCCCGCGCTCGATGATCGCCGCGATCCGCATGGCGGGCGCGGCCTGGACGCATCGCCAGACTTTCGACAGCTGATGCGCACGCCGATGACTGCCCTGCCGCCGTTGCGCGATGTCATCGCACGCCATGGCCTCGCCGCGAGCAAGGCGCTCGGGCAGAATTTCCTGCTCGACGAGCAGCTGCTCGACCGGATCGCTGCGGTGCCCGGCGATCTGGACGGGCAGGATGTGCTCGAGATCGGCCCTGGCCCGGGCGGGCTGACCCGCGCCCTGCTGCGCGCGGGCGCCCATGTAACCGCGATCGAGCGCGACCGCCGCTGCCTGCCCGCATTGGCCGAACTGGCCGAGGCTTTTCCCGGCCAGCTCAAGGTCATCGAGGGCGACGCGCTCGAGCTCCCGCTGGCAAGCGTCATGCCGGGTCCCTGCCATATCGCGTCGAACCTGCCCTATAATGTCGGCACCGCGCTGCTGATCGGCTGGCTGAGCGGACAGGACTGGCCGCCGCAATGGCGCTCGCTGACGCTGATGTTCCAGCGCGAGGTCGCCGACCGGATCGTCGCCGATCCCGATCGCGATGCCTATGGACGGCTCGCCATCCTCAGCCAGTGGCGGTGCCATGCGCGGCTGGCGATGAAGGTGCATCGCAGCGCCTTCACCCCTCCGCCCAAGGTCATGTCGGCGATCGTCCATCTGACGCCTGCGGCCATGCCCGAGGGGATCAAGGCCGCGCGGCTCGAGGCGATCACGGCCGCCGCCTTCGGGCAGCGGCGCAAGATGCTGCGCCAGAGCCTCAAGGGGTTGCCCGGCGCGCTTGCGGCGCTGGAAGCGGTGGGAATCGATCCCGCGCGACGGGCAGAAACGCTGAGCGTCGACGAGTTTCTGGCGGTGGCGCGGGCGATGGAGACGGCCTGAGCGGTTGCGCAACCATACCGCTTCCCCCTTCCCTTTCGCCGAAACTCGGTTAGCATCCCCTCCCGAACCGCCAGACGACCGGGCAGCAGAGCCGGCGCGGCGCAAGGATGAGGAGCCTGCCCATGTACGACCTGATCATTCGCAACGGCACGATCTATGACGGCCTGGGCGGCGCGCCCTTTGTCGGCGATATCGCGATCAGCGGCGACACGATCGCGGTGGTGGGCAAGGTCAACGGGCCGGGCCGCCAGGAAATCGATGCCGAAGGACTGATCGTCACCCCCGGATTCGTCGATGTGCACACGCATTATGACGGCCAGGCGACCTGGGATGACGTCATGGCGCCTTCGTCCTGGCACGGGGTGACCACCGTCGTGATGGGCAATTGCGGCGTCGGTTTCGCGCCGGCCGCGCCCGACAAGCACGACTGGCTGATCGGTCTGATGGAAGGCGTCGAGGACATTCCGGGCACCGCGCTCGCCGAGGGGATGAGCTGGGACTGGGAGACGTTCCCCGAATATCTCGACTCGCTCGAACGCCTGCCGCGCACCATCGATATCGGCACGCACGTGCCGCATGGCGCGGTGCGCGCCTATGTGATGGGTGAACGCGGCGCGGCCAACGAGGAGCCGACCGATGCCGATATCGCCGCGATGTCCAGGATCGTCGAGGATGGTCTGCGCGCCGGTGCGCTCGGCTTTTCCTCGTCGCGCACCGTGCTCCACAAGTCGATCGACGGCGAACTCGTCCCCGGCACGACCGCGACCGCGCGCGAACTGATCGGCATTGGCCGCGCGATGGGCAATGTCGGCTATGGCGTGTTCGAAATGGCCTCCGACCTCGTTCCCGAGTGGAAGGAGTTCGACTGGATGACCTCGCTGTCGAAGGAGACCGGGCTGCCGGTGACCTTCGCCATGCTGCAGTCGCCGATGAAGCAGATGCACTGGACCGAGCAGATGGCCGCGTGCGAAGAGGCCAACCGCACCGGTGGTCATGTCGTCGCACAGATCTCGCTGCGCGGCACCGGCGTGGTGATGGCGTGGCGCGGCACCGTCCACCCATTCGTCCAGCGCCCGAGCTGGCAGGCGATCGCGCACCTGCCCTGGGACGAGCAGCTCAGCCATCTCAAGGACCCGGCGTTCAAGGCAAAGCTGCTGGCCGAGGACAATCTGCCCCCGCCCTCGATGGACACGGCCGCGCTGTTCATGCTGGTCACCGCCGGATGGGCGCTGCAATTCCCGCTGGTCGACGGCTTCAGCTACGAACCGACGCGCGAGGAAAGCATTGCGCTGGTCGCCGATGCGGCGGGGCGCGATCCGGCGGAATATGCCTATGACGTGCTGATGGAGAATGAGGGCACCGGGTTCATCTATCTGCCCATTCTCAACTATCAGGACGGCAATCTCGAATTCATCAAGGGGCTGCTCGAGCGCGACGACACCGTGGTCTCGCTATCGGATGGCGGGGCGCATTGCGGCACGATCTGCGATGCTGCCGCGCCGACCTTCCTGCTCAGCTACTGGGCGCGCGACCGCAAGGCGGGCACGATCCCGGTCGAACTGGCGGTCAAGCGTCAGTGCCACGATACCGCGCGGCTCTATGGCCTCAACGATCGCGGCGTGCTCAAGCCCGGCTATCTCGCCGATCTGAACGTGATCGACTTCAAGCGGCTGCGGCTCTCGCGTCCGTGGCTGGCGTTCGATCTGCCTGCCGGCGGCAAGCGGCTGCTGCAAAAGGCCGATGGCTATGTTGCGACCATCAAGTCGGGCGAGATCACCTTCCGCGACGGCGAGGTGATGGCGGCGCGCCCCGGCACGCTGATCCGCGGCCCGCAGAATGTCGAGCAGCGCGTCGCCGCCGAATGACATGGCCAGGCTGGCCACTGCGGGTCGCCGCGCGGCTGTGGTCTAGCTGGCAATCCCCCGCTGGGAACCCGACCGATACCGTAGAAACCCTGTATTTCACCCTTTGTTAAGCGAGAAAGCGCTGGATCGGAGGGTTAGAGCGCAGGAAATTACTATGTCGGTTCAACGGGATGCTAGCAAGTTTCGGGATGGAGCCAGTCCGATCGGCGATGAGGAAGGTCACCGGCTCGATCGCGAGCTGGCGATGCTGCAGAGCCGCAGCCTCTTGCAGAGCGGACGCCTGCAGCAGCTTGCGGCGCTGGCCGATTTCCAGCGCGAAGCGCTCGATGCCGCTGCGATCGTCGCCGTCACCGACCGGGCCGGGCGCATCAAGTCGGTCAACGCCAAGTTCTGCGAACTCAGCGGCTATTCAGAGTCCGAGCTGATCGGCGCGAACCACCGCATCCTCGCTTCGGGCGAGCATGATCGCGCTTTCTTCCAGAACCTGTATCGCACCATCTCGCGCGGCGATGTCTGGCACGATGTCATCTGCAACCGCGCCAAATGCGGGCGGCTCTACTGGGTGGACACCACTATCGTGCCGCACCGCGACCGGTCGGGCTATACCGCGATCCGTTTCGACGTGACGCCGCAGAAAGAGGCCGAGCAACGGCTCTGGCGGCTCGCCAATATCGATCCCCTTACCCGTCTCGCCAACCGCCGCCGCTTCCTGGAGTTGATGGCGGTCGCCACCTGCAAGGGCCTGCCCTTTGCGACCGCGATCCTCGACATCGACCATTTCAAGGACATCAACGACAGCGCCGGGCATCATGCCGGAGATCAGCTGCTGGTCGCCGTAGGCGAGGCGCTGCGCGCGGAGCTCGGCGAATGCGACTCCATCGGCCGGCTTGGAGGCGACGAATTCGCCGTCATCCTGCACGATGAGGATGGCACCCAGCTGCAGCAGCGGCTCGACAGCATTCTAGTCGCGCTCCAGCGCAAGCCAGTTTCCGGGGTGGAGGACTGCACCATTCAGGCGAGCATCGGCGCGGCGCTGTTCCCGCAGGATGGCAAGGATGCCGCGAGCCTCTTGAAGAGCGCGGACCTGGCGCTTTATGCGGCCAAGCAATCTGGCCGGGCCTGCGCGCGCCGGTTCAAGCCCTCCTATCGCGAGGCTGCGGACCAGCGCGCCGGCCTTCGCGTGGCGATCAGCCATGCGATGGAGCGCAACGAGCTGTTCATTCTCTACCAGCCGATCGTCAATCTGGCAGGCGACCAGCCGATGGCGTTCGAGGCGTTGCTGCGCTGGCGCCGCAACGACGGCAGCATCCAGACCCCGGCGACATTCGGTGAGGTGTTCGAGGACGAGCAGATCGCCGCCGAGATCGGCAATTTCGTGCTGACCGAGGTGCTTGGCCAGATTGATCGTTGGAAGGCCGAAGGCGTGCCCTTCAAATGGATCGCGATCAACGCGACGCTGGGCGATTTCCGCGCGCGCGCCTTTATCGATCGCATTGCGGACGCGGTCGAAAGCGGGCGGATCAGCGGCGAGCAGCTGTGCATCGAGATTACCGAAGGCATGCTGCTCGATCGCGGCGCCAAGGCCGTGCGCGAGGCGGTCGATCGGCTCAACGCGCTCGGCGTCGAGATCGCCTTTGACGATTTTGGCACCGGCTTTGCCTCGCTCACGCATCTGCGCCAGCTGCCGATCAACCATGTCAAGATCGACCGCAGCTTCATCGAGGCGATCTGCGTAGACGGCAAGGACAGGGTGATCGTCGAAAGCGTGATCGATCTGGCGCACCGGCTGGGGCTCAAGGTGGTCGCGGAGGGTGTCGAGCAGGATGCCCAGGCACGGCTGCTGCGGCGACTCGAGTGCGACAGCATCCAGGGCTTCCTGATCGCCCCGGCGCTGACCGAGGCACTGGCGACCGATTTCGTCCGACGCGATGGCGGCGGCTGAGCCGTCGCCGCGCCCGGATCAGGCCTCCGGATGGACGCGAACGATCGCGCCGCGCGGCTCCAATCCGGCCTCCAGCGCGATCTGCACCGCCTCGGCGAGGCTGCGCACGCCCAGCTTGCTCATCAGCTGCGCCCGATAGGCCTCGACCGTGCGCGGCGACAGGCTGAGCCGATAGGCGATGATCTTGTTGGCGAGCCCCAGCACCATCCCGCACAGCACATCGCGTTCGCGATCGGACAGCCGCGCGATCAGTTGCTCCGCCTGGCGGCGGCGGCCGCCCTGCTCCACCTCCTGGATCTGGCGACTGACCGCGCTTCCGATGGCGCGTACCAGATCGTCGACAAGGAACGGCTTTTCCAGAAAATCTATCGCGCCGGCATGGATCGCGCGCACCGCGGTGGAGACCGAGCCGGCGCCGGTGAGCATCACGATCTTGTGCGCGCTGCCGCGGTCGACCAGCGCCTGCTGCACGTCCATGCCGCCCAGGCCGGGCATGTTGAGATCGAGCACGACGCAGCCGGGCGCCAGCCCGGCCTGCTGGGCGACGAAATCATCGCCACTGTCGAACACACGGACGACGAATCCGCGCAGTTCCAGCGCCTCGCCCAGCTCGGCCCGCACCTCGGCATCGTCATCGACAATGTAAACGTGGCGTGCTTCGCGCATGTCCATCGTTCATTCTCCTTCCGGCAGCGGAAAGCGCAGGGTCAGCGTTGCGCCCGGCGCTCCAGCATTATCGGCAAGCGCAATCGATCCTCCGACCTCGTCCATGATTTGCCGACAGACGAACAGACCCAGGCCTGTCCCCTTGCCTTCGGGCTTGGTCGTGCAGAACGCGTCGAGGGCGTTGCTGCGAATGCTGGGGTCGATACCCGCGCCATTGTCGGTCACCTTGAGCAGGATGGCCTGATCGCTGGTATCGACGTGCACCACGACCGCCCCCTTGATGGCGCCAGCCGCGGCGCTTTCGCGGCGCGTATCGATCGAATCCGCCGCGTTCTGCAGCGCGTTGACGATAATCTGCTCGATACCGATGCGCGGCAGCGACAGGACGGGCAGATGGTCCGGGATCTCGACCTGCAGCTCGATATCGCGCTCGGTCATCGCCGGCCGCATGAAGCGGACCGCGTTCTGCACCGCCTGCGACAGTTCCATGTCCACCCGCTCGGCGCGCTCGCTTCTGGCATAGGACGACGTGCGCTGGATGATCACATTGGCACGCTCGACCTGTTCGACGATGCGCTCGAGCTTGGCTGCCGTCCTTTCCGGGTCCGTGCTGCCGTTCTGAAGCTGCAACAGCGCGTTTTCCGCCGCGAGCGATATCGTGAAAAGCGGCTGGCGCAGCTCATGGCCAAGCGCGGACGCCATGCCGCCCAGTTCCATTAGGCGCGCGCTGTGGCGCATCTGCGTCTGGAAGGCCTTCGCGGTACGCAGCCGGATCAGACACCCATAGCGCCAGCTGTCGCTCTCCGCATCGTGATCGCGGGCGATGAGCAGATACCACTGGTCGTCCTGGTCCTGCCCTCGCCGGAACTCGACCATGACCTCGTTCTGGCCGGCCAGCGACTGGAAATGGGCGATATCGGCGGAATGGACCGAAAGTCTCGCGCCGCGCTGTCCGGCCGACGGATCGATCTTCGAATAGCGCAGCTCGCCGCGCGACGCATCGAACCGGATGTCGCTGAGCAGCTTGAGGTCGATCGCGGACCGCAGTTCCTCGACGGTTCGCGTCAAATGCGCCCGTTGGCGGTCGAACGCGACGAATTCGTTGTTCGCCGCGATGAATGCGCCGAGCAGCCGGTCGGCCTCGGCAAAGGGCGCAGACGGGCGGCTCGTCGCATAGCCCCTTCCGAAGCCGAGCAAAGCCTGGCTGAGCACGCGCGACGACCGCCGCACCGACGCGCCGAATATCAGAAGCCCGATCTGCGCGAGGCCGAGATAGACCATCAGCGGCAGGATGCCCCGCAGGACATTGTTATACAGATCGACGACATGGCCTCGCGGCGAAACGACAGCTGTCTGACCCTGACCCAAGGGTACGACATAGCACAGGTCGAGCCAGTCCTGCAGCGCGCGCCGGCTGCCGACGTCGCTGCGACCGGTGTCATAGCGGCGGCAACCCAGCCTTGATCCGGCGTCTTCGAGCACGTCCGATCCAAGCATCACAAAGGGCATAGGCGCATCCACCCCATGCATGTTGAGCAGATATACCGGTCCGGGTCGCAGCGCATCGCGCCCCGGAAGCGCCCGAACGGCGGAACCGACATCCTGCTGGTGCAGGTCCAGCCGGTCATTCACATGGTTGAGTTCGCCCAGCAGAAACAGCAACGCTGCTCCGGCCACCGCCATCGACACCAGCGCCTCGACCGATTGCTGCAATCCCGGTTTGCGCACCCGGCGCAACCGGCCGCGCGCCGGATCGATCAGCACCACCAGCAGGATCAGATCGGCACAAGCGGCAAGCAGCGTTTCGGACAATATCCGCCGGATCGCGAGATCGAGAAGGATATCGGGCTGCAGCGGCCCGGGGATGATCAACCAGGCCAGGGTGACCAAGACGGCGACCAGCAGCTGGTAGAAGAACGTCACCGTGGACAGGCTGCGGTCCTGACCGGAAAAGCGATGGATCGCCAGGACATGCCCGATAGCCATGACTACCGACATCGGATGACCCCACCACCAGACCGAAGGCAGCATGGTGGCAACCGCCGTGACGAGCCCCGCTTTCAGGCCGAACCAGCGATAGGCGAGCAGATAGAAAAGCGGGCCAAGATAGAATTCGAACCCCGGGGCGGCGACCAGCCTGATCGCCGACAGCCCGGTCGCGACGGCGAGCGCCAAGAGTGCCACCGGCCACAGCATCGGCATGACGACGCGAAAGCCTTGCGGATAATTGACGCTCAGCATCGCCGCGCCTCCGCGGCATCGGCCACGATCCTGCGCAGCATCGCCGCGGCGATCGGCTTGTGAAGCAGCCCGGCGGTGCTCGATTCGATATCCTGCTGCGCGGCGGCAGTAAGATCGACATGCGCGGTCATCAGATAGCAATTGGCTGCTGCCGGGGCCATCGCCCGATCGCCCAGCGCCTTGAGCACGTCCAGCCCGCTTTCGGCCCGCAGCTTGTAATCGCACAACACCATGTCGAAGGGCTGCAGGTCACACGCATCCACCGCCCCCGCGCCATCGGCGACACCGACAGCCTGCGCGCCGAACGCCCTCAACAGCTCTACCAGCTCGCCGCGCAGGGCGTCGTCATCCTCGACGATCAGGATATGGGGCGTGTGCACGCTTGCCATCCTTGCCAAACATGGTTGATCAAAGGTTAATCCAGCGCCTGTTCGAGCCGTTCGCGCAACTGTTCCAGGGGGGTACCGGCAATGGCGGCCTGCGGATCCTCGGCGCGCAGCACCGCGGCGAGCGCCAGCTGCTGCTGCCCGATCATGTCGAGCGCCTGCAGGCTGGTCATGTGCGCGGCGACCAGCGCCGGATCGCTGCACAGCACCCCACCCAGCCGCTCGATTTCCTGCCGCGCGCAATCAAGCTCATCGGCAATCTGCAAGCGCAGCTTGTGCGACAGTGCGACCCTGCTCATGCTGCGCGTCTGTCCAGTTCAGGCAATTCCGGCGTCCGGTTGCACCAGAACCGTCCCGACCCAATGCGCACGGGCGCCAGCATCGTGCAGTCTTCCCCTCCGGCGGAACCTCAAGCTGCCTCCATGACGGCGGCGATGTCGGCCCCTGCACCCATGAAACCAAGTTTGAGGATCATTGCCATGCGATCGTCCACACTCGCAAGGCCTTCGAGCAGATTTTCGCCTTCGGGTCCCCCCATGTTCGGCGGCGGCTGGATTTCGTCCTGATCGACCGTGACGATGTCGTTGACGCTGCCGACGATCAGCCCCGTCAGCTGGCCGGCAATCTCGACAACGATGGTGACATTGCGCTCGCACGGCTCCACCCTGCCCCAGCCCAGCCGCTCGGACAGGTCGATCACCGGCAGCACCAGCCCGCGCAGGTTGACCACGCCGCGGACGAAGGGCGGCGCGTTCGGGATCGGCGTGGTCGGCGTCCAGGCGCGAATCTCGCGGACGGCCATGATGTCGACGGCCAGCATCTTGGCATCGATCTCGAAGGTGATGAGCTGGATCTGCATGACTTTCTCGCCTCAATGGGTGACGCGGCGGATGGCCGAGTTGAGCTTGTCGGGATCGAACGGCTTGGCAATCCATCCGGTATCCCCCGCAGCGCGCGCCTTGGCCTTGCTCTCGGGGGCGCTTTCGGTGGTCAGCACCAGAATCGGAACATCGCGCATGTCGTCGCGGCGGCGCAGTTGCTCGATCAGGGCAAGGCCATCGAGCCGGGGCATGGTGATATCGGTGATCACGAGCTGCGGCTCGTTGCTGGCGAGCCATTCGAGCGCAGCGATCCCGTCCTCGGCCTCGACCACGCGGTGACCGGCGTCGGTGAGCGCCTCGCGCAGCACCAGTCGCAGGCTGGGGCTGTCGTCCACGGTCAGGATCGCCTTTGTCATTTCCACACCCCCCGGATCAGAACAGTTCGACATCGCCCGTCGCCGCCGGCAGGCGCGCAGACTGGGTCTGCGGGAAATCGCCCTGCACCGCCCGGCAGCGCACCCGCCCGGTGGCAGGCTGCAGGTCGAGCCGTCGCGCCTGGACGCCGCCGGTATCGGACCGGACCAGCTGAATTCCGTCAGCGCGCAGGAATTCTTCCGCAAAACGGGCATTTTCGGTGCCGATCGCGCGCATCCCGCTATGCATGTTGGCACCGCCGTAAAGATGCGCGCGCATCGTCGCCCTGACGGCACCCTGCTTGATCATCTCGTTGACCAGCAGTTCCATCGCATACAGGCCATAGCGCCGCGCATCGTCGCCCGGGCCTTCGCGCGAACTGGGCGGTGAGGCGAGCAGGAAATGGTTCATCCCGCCGACCTTTGCCACCGGGTCGAACAGGCAGCAGGCAATGCAGCTTCCCAGAACCGTGGTCAGCACCAGATGCGGATCGCGCGAGACCTCATATTCACCCTGCAGCACATTGTGGCGGATGGTCATCGGGGCGGGTGCAGCCGTGTTCAGCATTGGCATAGCTCCAATATCCTCCGCGCGATCCTGTCCAGCGGCAGGACCTGTTCTGCTGCGCCGCGATCGACGGCTGCCTTGGGCATGCCATAGATCAGCGCGCTGGCCTCATCCTGCGCGATGGTGCGCATCTTGAGGTTACGAAGTTGCAAAAGCCCCTGGGCACCGTCCTCCCCCATGCCGGTGAGGACGACCCCCACCACCTTGCCCGCGGGCAGGCGCGCCATCGAGGCGAACAGCCGATCCGCAGCGGGCCGATGACCGTTCACGGGCGGCGCATCGAGCAGCCGGCATCGCAGCGGTTCGCCCTCGGAAAGCACCAGATGGTGCGAGCCGCCGGGCGCAACATAGACCGTGCCCCGCTCGATCGGCATCCCATCCTGCGCCTCGACGACATGCGGCCGGCTGTGCCGGTTCATGCGGTCGGCAAACAGCATCGTGATGCCGCAGGGCATGTGCTGGACGATCAGCACCGGAGGTCCGTCGGCGGGCAGCTCGGCCACGATCCGCTCGATCGCCTCTACCCCGCCGGTCGAGGCGGCGATGGCGACGATCGTGCCGTTCCACCGATAGCCAGACTGCACCGAGCCGCTGCGGACGCGCGCTGCGGACGCCATGGCCGCGCTCATGCGCCGCACCATGATGGACCCGGCGACCGCGCAGCCCTTGCGGAACGGGCGGTGGCCGCATCGCCATCACATGTCGCAGGCAAGAAGGGATGCTGCATGGCGCATGGCCCCCCGCGATCGGTTCCTAGAATTCGGACCAGTCTTCGGACGGGTCGGTGTTGATCGCGACGGCGAGATTGCCTTGCGTCATCGTCCGCGCGGATGCCCTGGCGGGTCGACGCGCCGCTGCAACCCTGGGCATCTCGCGCACGGTCGAACCCCGGCCCGGTGCTCCGCCTTCCAGCGAGAAGTGCGAGACAAGCCCGGAGAGCTGATCGGCCTCGGTCGCCAGGCTGCGCGCGGCAGCGGTCGATTCCTCGACCATGGCCGCGTTCTGCTGCGTCATCTTGTCCATTTCGCTGACCGCGGTGTTGACCTGTTGCAGGCTGTTCGACTGCGCCGCTGCAAGCTCCGAGATATTGGCCGCGAGGCCCGCAATCTCGGCGACCTTGCCGACGATGCTGTCCAGCGCCTCGCCCGACTGTCCGACCAGCTCGACCCCGCGATTGACCTGACGCGAGCTTTCGCTGATCAGCTCCTTGATATGCTTGGCCGCGTCGGCCGAGCGCTGCGCCAGCGCGCGCACCTCGTTTGCGACGACGGCAAAGCCCTTGCCTGCATCGCCCGCGCGCGCGGCCTCGACCCCGGCATTGAGTGCGAGCAGATTGGTCTGAAAGGCGATTCCGTCGATGACGTTGATGATCTTCGCGATTTCCTGCGCGGAACGCTCGATATCGTCCATCGCCGCGACCGCCTCCTTGACGACCGCACCGCCGCGCGTCGCATCGGCATGGGCTTCGGCGACCGACCGGTTGACATGCGCGGCGCCGTCGGCGGTCTCGCGCACGCCGCCGGTCAGCTGGTCCATCGCCGCTGCGGTCTGTTCCAGCGAAGCCGCCTGCTGTTCGGTACGCGAGGACAGGTCGTCGGAAGCCTGGCTGATCTCGATCGACCCGGTATTGATGCTCTCCGCCGTCTCGGCGACCTGGGCCAGGGCCTCGTTGATGCGGCTGCGCATGAACTCGAAATCCTGCTCCACCTTGGAAAAGGCGGGCGGCAGGCCCTGGAGACGCACGGTAAAATCGCCCTTCGCGAGCGATTCCAGCGCCTGGCCGACCTGGGAGATGACGGCCAGGCGCTGGGCTTCCTCCGCCCGGAAATAGCTGGAAAGGGCGATATCCATGTCGAGCAGCGCGCATTTGACCAGCGTGCCGATGATCTTACCGAGATTGTTGCCCGCCAGCCGCGCGAGCGGCGAGCCGGCAACCGCCTCATGGATCAGCTGTTCGAGCACCATGGCATAGCCGCCGATATACCAGGTCGGCGCAAGGCCGATCCTGGCATGGACGCTGCCGATCTGCTCCGCCTTGCCGAAATAGCTCTCGCCAATCTGGTTCGAGAACAGTTGAACCCAATGGTTAAGCTGCTTGTCGCGAGCATGGTCCATGTTCTGCTTCGACTTGAAGAATTTGGCCACGTCGGGAGTCGCGGCGATCTTCTCGTAAAAGTCGGCCAGCGCGCCGGGCGCGTGCTTCTGCAACAGCTTCAGGATGCGAGGAAAATTCTTGTAGTCCTTGCCATCGATGCCGAAAAACGAAAGTCTGTCCTGATTTGCCGATGCGGTGTCCATGGCCCTATCCCCATTAAACTATGGGGTGGAATAAGGGCTTGCAGCGTAAACAAAGCCCTAAATACGGTATATCTACGGTAGCTGCGACAGCAAGAAACCTTGGTTAAGAAACAGAATCACCGGACCCGCTCCGGAATAACGTTTCAGAACGGCTTGACCGTTCCCAGAAAGCAGATTCCCGCGATCGTGACCCAATAGACATAGGCCATCAGCCTGCCATAGCCGATCTCGCGCTCGAGCGCGGCCTCCTGCACCGGATCGGGTCCGAGCGCGAGAACGCGAAACCGCGTGGTCCAGCGGCGCATGATCCAGCGCAGCCCCAGCCCGATGCACAGGGTGAAGCCGTAAAGCGTGAGCTTGGTCGCATACCAGCGCATGCCCTCGCTCGCCTCCAGCGGGCCGTGCCCCAGCAGCGAGGAGATGCCGGTGGCGAAGATCGCAGGGATCAGCAGATAGCGGATCGCCTCGTCGATCTTGGTCAGGGTAATGCCGATATCGGTCTCGCGCCGGAAGAACGCCCCCCAGCACAGCCCGAGCCAGGCGGCGACAAACAGCCACATCGCGGTCAGATACCCCCCGCCAAAGGGCTGCAGGCCATAGATATGCCCCATGTGCAGCCCCAGCGGGAGCAGCAGGATGATGCCGGTGCGCGCCAGGATATCGATGCGATAGGCGGTTTCCATGTGCCGCCGGCGCTCGTCCAGCGAGAGCGCGCGGTTGATGACATTGTAGCTCGACTGGAACACGCCCCATTCCCCGCCCAGCCAGTAGACCATCGCCAGGATGTGCACCCAGCGCAGCACCAGAACCTCTTCGATCACCCGTTATCCCCCTCCTTGGTCGAGCCGGCCCGCCGGCTCGCAGATCACCGCGCCGAAAGCTGCTCGACAATGTCCATGATCGGCGGGTCAGGCTGTTCCATCGCCTCGACCTCCTGCTGGAAGCCGCGCATCACCCTGGCGATATAGGCGCGGGTCTCCTCGCCGCGTTCCTCGCCTGCGATCCGGTCGGGCGCATAATCCTCGATATCGCGCCGCTTGAGGCTTCCGCCCGCCTCGAGCAACCGCTCCACCGTATCGAGCCGTTCGCGCGTCGCGGAAAGCTCGGCCATCAACGCGAGGCTCAGCGAATACAGGCGATCCACCGCAGGTTCGTCGAAAAAGGCGGGGCGGCGGCCCTTGGCGCGTGCGCCCGATCGGGCGATCCAGTCCAGTCCTTGCGTCATGCTGCCATCTCCTGCGCAGGCGCGGCCTTCCAGGCGCCATAGGCGTTCCAGATGGCCGCGCGGCCATAGTCTTCCTGCCCGCCATCGGGCGACGGCGGAAAGATCGTGGGATCGACCACGGCGCGGACGCCGATCGAAAACTGCTCCTCGGGCGAGAACCCGGCGTCCTGCATCACCTCGGTCATGCTCACCCCGTGCATCGCCGACCAGAAAGGCTCGTTGTTGTTGAACGCATCCCAATCGCGCATGAACTGTTCGAACAGCGGCATGTCCGGCCCGTATTGCGGCTGCTCGACATGCAGCATCAGCCCGCCGGGCTTGAGCACGCGCCAGGCTTCGGCGAGGATGCGCGGCATCGATGCGGCGGAGAGCTCGTGCAGGAACATCGTCGTCTGCACCCAGTCGAAATGATTGTCGGGAAAGCGAGACAGGTCCTCGCCATCGGCCTGGACGAAGCGGATATTGGTGACGCCGAGCCCCGCCGCCCGCGCCGCGCCATAGCGCAGGCTTGCGCCCGCAGTGTCGATCGCGATCACCTCGGCCTCGGGATAGCCCTGCGCGATCGGCACCGCATTGTGCCCGATGGTGCAGCCGATATCGAGGATGCGGCGGGGCGACCAGCCGGGCCGGTTGGCCTTTACCCAGGCGACGACCGCCTGCCCGCCGCCATCGTTGAGGCCTCCGAGCGCGCCGCCGGTCGTGGCGAACAACCCGACATCGTAATTCGCGCCCACCGTGACATCGCCGGGGCGCTCCTCCGAATGATAGCCGCCGGGCTGGCAGTGGATGTCGACACAGGTCTGATAATAGGGCTGCGCGATCGCCGGATCGAGCTCGAGCTGGCCCGAATGCTCGTTGAACTGGCGCGCGAGCGCATCGAGCTCGTCGAGCTGGCGCAGCACCGTCTGGCGACCGTTCATCTGCCGCATTTCCATCGAATTACGCTTGAGCGCCGACCAGGTGCGGTGGAACGGATCTCGGTTCATCTCATCGCGAATCTCGTGCCGATCCACCGGATCGCGGCCATGCTCGGCCCGGAACGCGGGCAGTACGCGGCTTTCATAGGCCAGCTGATTGCCGCGCCCCAATGTGCCCGAGACATAGCGGTTGAAATGCGTGAGGAAATTTAACCGCGCCGCCTCGTCATGCCGGGTGCGCGGCATCATCGGGTGGCGGGCGAGAGCGGTATAGGGCGGCGGCAAGTCCTTGGTCATCGTCGCGGAGCCTTTGTCAGGTGCAGAAGGGCGCGCCCTTCCAGTTGGGAACCGGCAGGTCCGGCGGGTCCGCCCTGTTTCAGACGCGGAGTCGCAGGCGCTGCAAGTGAAGTTGTACGGACAACTTGCCGCGCTGAATTTGATCCGGATCAATTTTCGGATGAAAAGGCGTCGAGCGCGCCGGTTGCCCTCCATTGACACGGGATCTGCGCTGCGGTGAAACAGGGCCGCTATCCGGACGATGGACGAAAATGCTCACGCCCCTGCTCCTCCCGCACAGCCGCCTGCGCCTGCCGGTGCTCCTCATCTCGCTCTGCCTGGGACTGGTCGCGCTGGCGGCCAGCCCGCTCAGGGGCGCAACGCCCTCCGGCAACCTCGCCGATTTCGACTGGGTGACCGCCGCGGTCGAGCGCAACTATTCGGGTTGGCCCAGCAAGACCGAAGGCGCACGCAAGGCCGAGCTCGACGCGCTGACCGCGCAGCTGCGCACGCGGGTTGCATCAGGGGACGATGCCGTCTTTCGCCAGAGCCTGGAGCAATGGCTCGCCTGGTTCGATGACGGTCATCTGCGGCTGCAATGGGCCTCAGCGCCTGACGCGCTTCCCTGGCGCACCCGCCGGCGCGCGCTGGACGAGCAGGCCGCGCGGGCCAGGCTGAACGCCCTGGGGGGTGCTTCCGATCCTGTCGAGGGGCTGTGGCTGATCGACGATTGCTATCGTCTCGCGGTGTTGCGCCGCGACCGCTCGGCGCAGGTGTTCGATGCCGTGATCCTGTCCACCGCAGCCGAAAACTGGACCCCCGGCGAGGTCAAGGCGGTGCTGACGCGCAAAGCCGATGGCAGCTATGCCCTCCGTTATGGCGCGGGTGATCGCACCGAAGTTCCGCTGCAGGGCCAGTTGCGCAGCAACGGCGATGTCCTGGATGTCGGCGAACTCGGGCTCTGGCGGCGCGTGCAGCCGGATAGCGCGGCGCAGAAGGCAGCGGAGCGCCGCTGGCCGGGCGATGCGTTCCTGCTCGAGCGGATCGACGAGGCCACGCTGTATCTGCGGCTGCCGTCGTTTCATGCCAGCCATCTCGATGCGATCCGCAAGCTGATCTCGGACAATGCCACCGAACTGGCGCGGACGCCCCAGCTTATCATCGATATTCGCGGCAATGGCGGTGGATCGGACTTCACTTATGATCCGGTGCTGCCCTATCTCTACACCCGCCCGATCTGGCGGATCGGGGTCGAGCTGCGCGTGAGCGCCGACAATGCCCGGTTGCGCGGCGAGACCGCGCGCCAGCTGGAAAGCGCCTCGCCCGAGGCGGCGCGGCTGCTGGCGAGCGAGAGCCAGCGGATGCAATCGGTCAGCCAGGCGTTCCTGCCGCGCGAGCCGGCGGTCGAGATCGTCCGGTTCGATTCCGTGATGCCCAATCCGGTGCGCATCGCGGTGCTCGTCGACCGCGCCGGAAGCTCGGCCGAGAATTTCATCATGGACGCGCGCCAGAGCCGCAAGGTCGTGCTGATGGGGCAGGAAAATTCCGCCGGGGTGATCGATTATGGCGAGATGATGGGGATGCCCGCGCCCTCGGGCCGGTTCGAGCTCCACTGGGCGACGACACGCTCGCTGCGGCTGCCGGGCGATCCGGTCGACCCGCACGGCATCGCGCCCGATGTCCTGATACCGGCGGATGTCGAAGACCCCGTCGCCTATGCCGCCAAGGCGCTCGCGCGGCGTGCGGACTGATGCTGCACATGAGAGGATGGTGCGCCCGACAGGATTCGAACCTGTGGCCCCCAGATTAGGAATCTGATGCTCTATCCTGCTGAGCTACGGGCGCACTGCGCTGCGGTTTAGCCAAGCGGGGGCGGCAAGGCAATCGTTTCGGCGGCCTGCCGCGGTCAGTTCTTGGCGTCGGGCGGGATCACCGGAAACGGCAGCGGCGCGACGGCGACGCCTTCCTCGACCAGCGCTGCGGCCTCGTCGGGATCGGCCTGGCCGTGGATCGGCGCATGGTCTTCCTCGCCATAATGCATCGCGCGCGCGCGATCGGCAAAGTCCCGGCCCACCCAGGTCGATTGCTCGAGCGCCCTGGCCTGTGCCTGGGCCAGCGCGTGCAGTACCGCCTGCAGCTTGGCGACCTCTGCCGGCGCGGGCGCGGGCGCATTGCTGACGCTGACAGGGGCGGGCGCGGGCGGGCTCGATGGAGCATCGGTGACCGCTGGTACGCCTGTCTCGCGCTGGTTGCCCTTGGCGTTGAGCCGGGGCGCCATCACCGCCTTGCCGACCTCGGTCGATCCGCAGAACGCGCAGGCGACGAGGCCGCGTGCGCGCTGGTCCTCATAGGCCTGGCTCGAGGCGAACCAGACCTCGAAAACATGGTCATGCTCGCACTTGAGGTCGTAGACGATCATGGCCGCACCGCCTCCGCGACCGGCCTGCGGTTGGCGATGACGGGGACGCGCGCGCGCACATCGGCGATGCGTGCGAGGTCGAGCTCGGCAAAGCCCAGCCCGGGCGCCTCGCCCATGTCGAGCAGGATCTCGCCCCAGGGATCGATCACCAGGCTGTGACCATAAGTGCTGCGGCCGTCTTCATGCTCGCCGGTCTGCGCGGCGGCGACGACGAAGCTCGCATTCTCGATCGCCCGTGCGCGCAGCAACACATGCCAGTGCGCCTGCCCGGTCGGGACGGTGAACGCCGCCGGGACAGCGATAATGTCGGCCCCGGCGCGGCTCAATGCGGAATAGACCGCGGAAAAGCGGATGTCGTAGCAGATCGACAGGCCGAGTACGGCGCGCGGAAGCTGCACCGCAACCGCCTGCTCGCCGCCCTCATAGACGGCGGACTCGCGCCAGCTCTCACCCGAGGCCAGATCGACATCGAACAGATGGATCTTGTCATAGCGCGCCGCGATGCCGCCATCGGGCGCAATCACGAACGCGCGATTGCGCCATTTGGCGTCGGGCGCATCGCCCCTGACCGCCAGCGAGCCAAGATGCACCCACAGTCCGTGTTCGGCCGCGGCGGCGCGGACCTCGGCGAGCACATTGTCCTCGCCCTCGCTGCGGATCGTCTGCGAAGCGCGGGCGCGGTTGCGGTCGATCAGGTTCGACATTTCGGGCGTGAACAGCATCTCCGCGCCGCCCGCCCTGGCATCGCGCACCGCCTGCACGAGCGTGCGCGCGTTTTGCGCAGGGTGGATCCCTGCCGTCATCTGCAGCACGGCAATCTTCATGTGCTCGGTTCCCGACCTCACAGCCCCAGCAGCGGGTCGAGCTTGCCCTCGCGGTCGAGCGCGGCCAGATCGTCCGACCCGCCGATATGTCGGCCATCGATGAAGATCTGCGGCACGGTGGTGCGGCCTCCGGCGCGGCGGATCATCTCGGCCTTGGGCTCGCCGCCCATCGACACTTCGGTCTCGTCGAATTCCACACCCTTCTTGCTCAGCAGCGACTTGGCCCTGTAGCAATAGGGGCAGGTAAATTTGGTATAGATCTCGACCTTGGCCATGAAAGCGTCCTCCGCCCCCGATATTTGGGCGTTTTGCGCGGAAATGCAACAGCCGCGCCATGGCGCTGTCACATATCCGCACCCTCGTCGCCCTCGCGCAGCACCCGCGCCCAGCAGAAGATCGTCACCTTCGCCGCACCCGCCTGCTTGAGCAGCCGCACGCACGCTCGCGAGGTCGCGCCGGTGGTATAGACATCGTCGATCAACAGAACATTCTTGCCCCGGATGCGATCGCGCCGGTCCTTGGGGATCGCGAACACCCCCTGCACCGCGAGCCCGCGCTGCTTGCGCGTCATGCCCTTGAGCGGCGGAGTCGCGCGGATGCGGCGCAGCACATCGGTCTCGACCGCAAGGGCATGCGGCCGCGCCAGTTCGCGCGCGATCAGGATCGACTGGTTGAACCCGCGCCGCCACAGCCGCCAGCGATGCAGCGGCACCGGAACCAGCACCAGATCGGCCTGGTCCTGCGGAATATGCCGCTGCAGGTGCCGCGCGATCAGCCGCGCCAGGCCGATCTTGCCGCCATGCTTGAGCTTGAGCACGATCGAGCGCGACAGATCGTCATAGAGCACCGCCGCCTTGATGCCGTCGTGCAGCGGCGGATCGGCGAGGCATTCGGCGCAGACCAGGTCGGCATCGCGCCCGTCGGAGAAGGGCTTGCCGCACGATGCGCAGCTGGGATCGCTGATGAAGCGCAGCGCATTCCAGCACTCTGAGCAGAATTGCAGGTCGTCCTCGACCAGCACGCCGCAGCCGGGGCAGCGCGGGGGCAGCACCAGATCGACCAGCGGGCTGAGGGCGGTGGCAAGCGACATGCCCCCTTGTCGCGCGGCTGCTGCATCGGCACAAGGCCGCGATGAACCAGGATAGCGCCCCCCGCCAGCTCTTCTCGCCGCAGCGCCGCCGTCTCGCGATGGCGCGCGGCGCCCGGCTGGCGCAGCTTCACGGCGCTTTCCTTGCCGAGCATATGGCGGACGAAATCGTCGAGCGGCTCGGCTGGGTGACGCGCGATTTCGGCGAAGCGCTGGTGCTGGGCATGGCTCCGCCGAGTCTGATCGCGGCACTGGAAGGACGGGGCATGCGCCTCACGCTGGCCGGGCCGATCGGGCGCGACATTGAGTACGACGAGGACCTGCTGCCCTTCGCACC
The DNA here is from genome assembly GCA_000503195.1 of Blastomonas sp. CACIA14H2. Taxonomy (GTDB): domain Bacteria; phylum Pseudomonadota; class Alphaproteobacteria; order Sphingomonadales; family Sphingomonadaceae; genus Blastomonas. The sequence goes on along the minus strand of AYSC01000017.1, from coordinate 60,551 downwards.
GGCGAGCTTCGATCTGGTGATCGCGCTGGGCACGCTCGACAGCGTCAACGATCTTCCCGGCGCGCTCATCCAGATCAACCGATCGCTGCGCCCCGACGGGCTGATGATGGCCGCGATGATCGGCGCGGGCTCGCTGCCGCGGCTCAAGGCGGCGATGCTGGCAGCGGACGAAGCTGGCGGGCGCGGGGTCGCGGCGCGCATCCATCCGCAGATCGATGTCCGCGCGGCGGGCGATCTGCTCCAGCGCGCGCGCTTTGCCATGCCGGTGGCGGACAGCGATACGCTGAATGTGCGCTATTCGTCGCTGCCCGCACTGATCGCCGATCTGCGCGCGCATGGCTGGACCAACACATTGGCCACGTCCGGACCTGCGGTCGGAAAGCTGGGACTGCTGGCGGCGATGCAGCGCTTTGCCGAGGACGCCGATAGCGATGGCAAGACGCCCGAGCGGTTCGAGATTCTGTATCTGAGCGGCTGGGCGCCCTCGCCCGATCAGCCCAAGCCCGCCAAGCGCGGCAGCGCCACGGCGTCGCTGGCCGGGTTGCTCGACAAGGCGCGCAAGGACCAGAGCGGCGGCTGAACGCGCCGTCGGCGGCTAGGGCTCAGCTGGTGCCGAAACCGACCGAGAGAAAGTCCGGCATCGGGCCGTTCCATCCATCGTCGGGACCGTCGTCGCGTTCCTCGCGGCGCGGGCGTGCAGGCTTGCGGCGATCGTCGCGCGACTTCTCCGCACGCGGCTTCTCGTCACGCGGCTTGTCCTCGCGCGCCTTGCGTTCGGCGGGCTTGCGCTCCTCGCTCTTGCGAGGCGCACGTCCCTTGGCGGGCTTGTCGCGCGGCTTCTCGTCCTGCGGCGAAGCCTCGACGCCCTCGACCACCACTTCGGGGATCGTCGTGCCGATCAGCTTCTCGATATTGGCCAGCGCCTCGGCATCTTCCTCGGTGATGAAGGTGAACGCCTTGCCGGTCGCGCCGGCACGGCCCGTGCGACCGATGCGGTGGACATAATCGTCGGGATGCCAGGGCGCATCGAAGTTGAACACATGGCTCACGCCCTTGATGTCGAGCCCGCGCGCGGCGACGTCCGAGGCGACAAGAATGTTGATCGTGCCGTTCTTGAACTTTTCCAGCTCGGCCAGGCGCGCGCTCTGTTCCATGTCGCCATGGATCTCGCCGCTGTCGAACCCACCCTGACGCAGCGCCTTGTTGAGATCGCGCACCGTGGTCTTGCGGTTGCAGAAGATGATCGCGGTCTGCACGCCGGAATCGAGCATATTGAACAGCGTGTCGCGCTTGCGCCGGGAGGAGACGCGCACCTTGCCCTGCTCGATCGACGCATTCGCGCTGCCGGTGCGCGCGACCTCGATCGACTTGGGATTGTTGAGGAACTTGTCGGCCAGCTTCTTGATCGGCGGCGGCATCGTCGCGGAGAAGAGCAGCGTCTGGCGCTGCGCGGGCAGCCGGGTGCAGATCGTCTCGATATCGGGAATGAACCCCATGTCGAGCATCCGGTCGGCCTCGTCGATCACCAGCAGGTTGCAGCCGGTGAGCAGGATGTTGCCGCGATCGTACAGGTCCATCAGCCGGCCCGGGGTCGCGATCAGCACGTCGACTCCTTTTTCCAGTGCCTTGACCTGATCGCCCATCGACACGCCGCCGATCAGCAACGCCATCGAGAGCTTGTGATACTTGCCGTATTTCTCGAAATTCTCGGCGACCTGCGCGGCGAGTTCGCGCGTCGGCTCGAGGATCAGCGAGCGCGGCATGCGCGCGCGGCTGCGCCCCTCGGCCAGGATGTCGATCATCGGCAGCACGAAGCTCGCCGTCTTGCCCGTCCCCGTCTGCGCGATGCCGATCAGGTCGCGCATCATCAGCACCGGGGGAATGGCCTGCGCCTGAATGGGCGTGGGGGTGGTATAGCCGGAATCGGTTACGGCCTGGATCAACTTGTCGGAAAGGCCGAGATCGGCAAATATCATAGAATATCCGAAAAAAAGGCAGCGGCGCGGCACATTTCGTCGCACCATCCTTGCCTGGCCATTGGCCACACGCGCGCCATGCGCAAACAATGCCCGAAAGTCAACCTTGGTGCGCCGGATCGCCGCGGCGGATTCAGTCTTCCGGGACGAGCTGACGCAGCTTGTTGACCTCGCACTTGCTGCCCGAACGCGCCTGCAGCAGATCGCGGTCGACGCACAACCGCCCGTCGCCGCTGCGCTCCATGTAGAAGCCCTGGTAGAATTCGCGCGCGCTGCACGACCGCTCGAGCTCGGCCTCGATCATCCGCTGGTCGCGCATGAACAGCACCAGCATGTCGTCGTTGATCACGCGGACCCCGGTGACATCGCGCATCGCAAGGCACTTGCCGACCTTGCGCCGCTCGAACTTGGGCAGTTCGGGCTGAGGCGCGCGGCGCGGGGGCGGCGGCGCGGGCAGCAGCGACGATCGCGAAAAGGACTGGCGCGGTACCCGGATGATGATGCGCTGCTCGATCCGCACCTGCGCCACGATCTCGGGCCGCGGGTCGAGCGCCTCGCCGATCTGGACGGGCACGCCTGCCGGAGTCTCTTCCGCAGCGCTGCGGCGCTCGTCTGCCAATGGCAGCGAGCTCAGCAAAAGCACCCCCAGCAAGGTTTCGACATATGCCATGGCCGCGCGCGGCGAACCTCCAGACCCGTTTAGCCCCGAGAACCCGGGTTAGTCCGGGCGTTTGAACAGCGGATTAACGCTCCCGATCCGCCATGGGCAAGCACCGTTTTGTCCGCTGATGTGTCATTTTTGCCACCGGCGCCCTGCTCGCCTCACGATTGTCGTGGCCGGGTCCGCGGTGTATCAGGCGGGGCATGACCGAGACGCTCCCCCGCCCCCAGCTCACCGACCGGCTTTCCGCGCTGCTGGGGCCCAAAGGCATCACCACCGATGCGCAGGACCTGGCCCCCTGGCTGACCGACTGGCGCGGGCGCTATCATGGCGCGGCGATGGCGATGGTCGCTCCCGCCAATGCGCAGGAGCTCGCCGAGATCGTCCGCCTGGCGAGCGAGACCGGGACGCCGATCGTTCCCCAGGGCGGCAATAGCGGCATGGTCGGCGGCGCGACGCCCGATTCCGGCGGCGGTGCGCTGTTGCTCAGCACCCGGCGGATGAACGCGATCAGGGAGATCGATCCTGCCGCGCGCACCGTCGTCGCAGAAGCGGGCGTGGTGCTGCAGACGCTGCACGAGGCGGTCGCCGCGCAGGGACTGCGCTTCCCGCTGACCCTGGGCGGCAAGGGCTCGGCGACCGTGGGCGGGCTGGTTTCGACCAATGCCGGGGGCACGCAGGTGCTGCGCCACGGCACGATGCGCGCGCTGGTCGAGGGGGTGGAAGCGGTGCTGCCCGATGGCTCGATCTATCACGGCCTCGCCACGCTCAAGAAGGACAATCGCGGCTACGATATCCGCCACCTGCTTGTCGGCGCGGAAGGGACGCTCGGCATCGTCACCGCCGCGACATTGAAGCTCGTCCCCGCGCTGATCGACCGCGCCGTGGTCTGGGCCGGGGTGCACTCGCCGCTCGCAGCGCGCGAACTGCTGCTGATGCTCGAGGCGCGCGCGGGCCGCGAGATGGAGGGCTTCGAGATCGTCCCCCAGCGCTGCCTCGCCAATGTGCTGCACCACATTCCCGGCACCCGGGCGCCGCTGGCAAGCGCGCATCGTTGGCATGTGCTGATCGAATTTGCGCGCGACAATGCCGCCGCCCCGCCGCCGCAGGAGCTGGCCGAAGCGCTGATGGCCGAAGCCTTCGAGCGCGACCTGGTGCAGGATGCGGCCATCTCGTCGAGCGAATCGCAGGCCGAAGCATTCTGGAAGCTGCGCGATTCGATCTCCGAGGCCGAGCGCGCCGAAGGCCCTGCCATGCAGCACGATATCAGCGTTCCGGTGGCCGACATGGCGCGTTTCATCATCGAAGCAGGGGCCGAGGTCGAGAGGCGCTTTCCCGGCACCGAAGTCGCCGCGTTCGGGCATATGGGCGACGGCAATGTCCATTTTCACGTCGCCGCGCCCAAGGGCTCCGACCGTGCGACATGGCCCGAACATCCCGGCAAGGAAATCAGTGGCTTCGTCCACGATCTTGTCGTCGCGGCGGGAGGGTCGATCTCGGCAGAGCATGGCATCGGCCAGATGAAGCGCGACGAACTCGGGCGGCTGAGCGACGCGGCCCGGCTGATGGCATTGCGCGCGATCAAGCAGGCGTTCGACCCAAAGGGGATCATGAATCCCGGCAAGCTCGTTCCGCTTTGACCCCGCGACGGCGGCGAGTTCCTCTTGCGCGCCGCCTGCCAGCCACTTAAGGCGCGTAATCCGGTTCTACCGATAAAATCACATTGTCAGCGGAGATTATTTCATGGCCAGTGCGCCGCAAGCCACCAACCTGCCGGTCCTTTTCAACGACCTGGTGCCGCTCAATTCCCAGGACCATGCAAAGTTCCGCTCGCGGACGCTGGAAGGCGCGCATTTCCTGAAGAACCAGCACGCCATTCCGCTGACGGCCGAGGAATTCAGCCAGGCGCAGCGCGCCTATCCGATCATCTTCTCGGCGGGTCCGGACCCGGTTCCGCTGGCGCTGATGGGCATGAACGAGGGCGTCAACGTGTTCCTCGACGATGACGGCAAGTATCGCAAGCCGGCCTATGTCCCCGCCTATGTGCGTCGCTATCCGTTCATGCTCGCGCGCCTGCGTCCGGATTCGCAGGAACTGTCGCTGTGCTTCGATCCGACCTGCGAGGCGCTGGGCGAGTTCGAGGAAGGCGAAGCGCTGTTCGACGGCGACCAGCCGAGCGAAGTGACCAAGAACATCCTGCAGTTCTGCGAGGATTTCGAGCGCGCCGTGCAGGGCACCGCCTTCTTCATGGAAGAGCTCAAGAAGCACGACCTGCTGATGGACGGCGAGCTCAAGATCGAGCACGCTACCCTGGCCCAGCCCTTCATCTATCAGGGCTTCCAGATGGTGAACGAGGAAAAGCTGCGCGACCTGCGCGGTGACGAACTGCGCAAGCTGAACCAGAACGGCGCGCTGCCGCTGATCTATGCGCACCTCTTCTCGCTGCAGAACATGCGCGACCTGTTCGCGCAGCAGGCCGCCGACGGCAAGGTTCCGAACCTCCAGGTTCCGGCTGCGGTTAACTGATCGACTGATCCTTCCCGGGCGGGCCTGCTGAAGCCTCAGCGCCCGCCCGGCGAAGCATCCCAGCGCGCGGCATCGGCATAATCCTCGTCGCGCGGCTCGATCCAGAGCTTGCCGCTCGCGCTCGTCTCGCTTTTCCAGAACAGCGCACGGCTCTTCAGATAATCCATCAGAAAATCGGCGGCTTCGAATGCGGCGCGGCGATGCGCGCTCGCGGTCGCGACCAGCACGATCGGATCGTGCGGGCCCATGTCGCCGACGCGGTGGATGACAAGCACCGCCTCGAGCGGCCAGCGCTCGGCGACCTGGTCGAGCATTGCCTCAATCCCGCGCTCGGTCATGCCGGGATAATGCTGCAGGCTGAGCGTCGATACGCTGCCGCCTCCGTTCGAGGGGCGCACCTGGCCGGTGAAGGTGACGATCGCCCCGGAATCGTCCAGCGCCTTGCGGAAGGCGGCAATCTCGGCCTCCGGATCGAACGGTGCAGCGGCGATCGTGACGCGCCTGAGCATCTCAGCCCCCGCTCACCGGTGGCAGGAAGGCGAGCTCGTCATCGTCCTCGACCAGCGTCTCGCGATCGACGATCGCGCCATTGAGCGCATAGCGTATCCTAGGGTCGACCAGCGCGCTGCCGAGCAGTTGGTCGCCCGCCTCAAGCACGCCGATCAGCGCTGACACGCTGTGCGGTTCGGACAGGCTGATCGATCGCTCGATCCCCCCAGCCAGATCGCCCAGCCGCCCGAAGAACAGCAGTTTCGCCATCGCGCGCTCAGCCGCCGGTGGTCGACATGTGCCGCGCGAGCGCAGGCGCGCTGCCTGGCGTGTCGATGCGGAAATCGTGCCGCTCGGGCTTGGCGCGGATCGCGCGCGTCAGCGCGGCGTCGAGTGCGGCATCGCTGTCCGGCCCGCGCATCGCCGCGCGCAGATCGACCCGGTCGTTCTGGCCGAGGCACATGTAGATCTGACCGGTCGCGGTGACCCGCACCCGGTTGCACCCGGCGCAGAAATTGTTGGTCAGCGGGGTGATCAGGCCGAGCCGGCCGCCGGTTTCGGCAACATCGAAATAGCGCGCCGGCCCGCCGGTCCGGTGATCGCTCGGCGTCAGCGTCCAGCGCTGTTCGAGCGTCTCGCGCACCAGCGGCAGCGGCAGATAATGGTCGAACCGGTCTTCCTCGACTTCGCCCAGCGGCATCACCTCGATCAGCGTCACGTCATGGCCGCGCCCATGCGCCCAGCCGATCAGCGCGGGAAGCTCCTGCTCGTTGAGCCCCTTGAGCGCGACCGCATTGATCTTGATCTTGAGCCCAGCCCGCTCGGCCGCTTCGATCCCCGCGAGCACCCTGTCCAGCGCATCGCGCCGGGTGAGCCGCGCGAACAGGTCGCGGTCGAGCGTGTCGAGCGACACGTTGATCCGGCGCACGCCGGCATCGGCCAGCGCTGCGGCATGCTCTTCCAGCTGGGTGCCGTTGGTGGTCAGCGTAAGTTCGTCGAGGCCGTGGCCGATCTCGCGTCCCAGCCGCTGCACCAGCGTCATCACGTCGCGCCGCACCAGCGGCTCGCCCCCGGTTAGCCGGATCTTGCGAACCCCGCGCTCGATGAACGCGAGCGAGAGGCGGTGCAGCTCCTCGAGGCTCAACACCTCGGCCTTGGGGAGGAACTGCATGCGTTCGGGCATACAATAGGCGCAGCGCAGATCGCACCGGTCGGTCACCGACAGGCGGACATAGCTGATGCGGCGGGCAAAGCCGTCGATCAGCGGGCGGGTGGCGACCTCGGTCATCTCGATAGCGTTACCGCATGCAGGCGCCCGCGCCCACCATCAATTTTGCCCGTGACGTCCATCAGGACGGTTCGGCCGCGGGCGCCTTGTTCGGTACTGGCACGATCAGCGGCGCATGCCGCCAGCGCACCAGCAGCCGCACCAGGTCGAGCCCCGACAGACCCAGCGTCGCGGTGTTGCGCAGCGGGTGGACGTTGACGCGCGGCTGTGCGGCGAGCACCTCGTCGAGCACCAGCTGGACCTTGCCCGCCTGGTCGTTGAACGCGGCGAGCGGCGTCACCGATCCGGGCGTGATGCCGAGCAGCTCGACCATCTCGTCGCCCGAGCCGAAGCTGAACCGCCCTGCCCCGACCAGATGCCGCAGCGCCCCCAGATCGACCTGCTTTTCGGCCAGCACCGTCACCAGATAGAACTGGCCGCTGGTGTCCTTGAGAAACAGGTTCTTGGTGTGCGCGCCGGGAATGGCGCGCTCGATCGCGCTGCTTTCGAGCACGGTGAACACCGCCTCATGCTCGACTTGGTCGAAGGCGATGCCCGCGGACCGGAGTTCGGCATGGAGGCGGCTGTCATCGGTCATCTTGGCGCCTTTCAGTTCGCCGCCATGGCGAGCTTCTGGAAGAATTGCAGCTGCGGCACGCGCAGGTCCGCACCACTCGCCTTGGGCCAGTTGCTCACCACCGCCACGACAAGGTTCTTCTGCGGCACGATCAGGATCGCCTGGCCGAAAATGCCCTGCCCGCCCCAGGCGCCGCCCGGATAGGTCCACCACTGATAGCCATAGCCAAAGCCCGGCAGGCCGATCGGCGCCTGTTCCTTGCCCGCCTCGGCAAACCAGCCCTCGGGCACCTGCCCCTTCCCGCCTTCGAGCGCGAACAGGCCCATGCGCGCATAATCGGCGAGCCGGATCGAGAGGCAGCAGCCGCCAACATTCTGCCCGGCCGAATCGACCATCCAGAACAGGTCGCCCTCGAAGCCCGCGGGCTTGACGATCTTTTCCTGCGCGTATTCGGTCAGCGTCTTGCCAGTGGCACGCTGGACGATCACGCCGATCAGGTTGGTTTCACCGGTCTTGTACACCCATTTGGTTCCCGGCTCAGCCTCGCGCGGCAGCGTCTTGAGGTACGCGGTATTGGGGTCCTCGCCCGGCCCCACCGGCACCGACAGCATCTTCACCACATCGCTGTTCGGGTCGGTATAATCCTCGTTCCACTTCACGCCCGAGGTCATGGTGAGGATCTGCTTGACGGTCACGCCGTCATAGCCGCTGCCTTTGAGTTCGGGCACGTACTTGGTCACCGGATCGTCGATCGAGGCGATAAGGCCGTCCTTGACCGCCGCGCCCACCAGCGTCGAGGTGAACGATTTGGCGACCGAGAAGCTGGTCCAGCGGTCGTCGGGCTTCATCCCCAGCCCGTATTTCTCCAGCCGCACCTTGCCGTCCTGGATCACCATCAGGCCGGCGACATTCTGCGCGGCCATGAAGGCGTCGACATCGGCGTCGCTGATGGCCAGCGGCTCGCCCTTGGGAAGCGCGCGCGGGGTGCCGTGCTTCGCGGTCGTGCCGGGGAACTGCGCCTCCATGGCGCGGAAATTCGCGGCGCGCTGCGCATCGGACCAGAACAGGATCTGCGCGCCGGCGGTGCGCACCTTCTCGAGCTCGGTCGCGCTCATCTGCGTGATCGGCTTGACCGCCGGGGCGGCCTCGTCCTTCGCAAGAGCGACACCGCCCGCGCCGATGGCCAGCGCACAGGCCGCCGCCAGAGTTTTCCAGACCCGCATAACTCTCTCTCCTCTCATGCCTTTATCTTCGCGTGCGCTGCGAGCGCCCGTTCTCTGGCTTCCTTATGTCCGATCAGTTTCTTGGGATAGCCCTTCACATATTTGCCCGCAGCCTCGGGATCGTGGATCGCCTTGTCGGTCAGATCGGCGAGTTCGGGCACCCATTGGCGGATATAGGAGGCGGCATCGAACTTCTCCGACTGGGTCAGCGGCGCCATGATGCGGACGAACATGTTCGAATCCACGCCCGTGCCCGATGTCCATTGCCAGTTGGTCGCGTTGGACCCGTAATCGGCATCGACCAGCGTGTCCCAGAACCACTTTTCGCCCTCGCGCCAGTCGATGAGCAGATGCTTGATCAGGAACGAGGCGGTGACCATGCGCACGCGGTTGTGCATCCACCCGGTCGCCCAGAGCTGGCGCATCCCGGCATCGACCAGCGGATAGCCGGTGCGGCCTTGCTGCCAGGCCTTGATATCCGCCGCCACGTCCTTGTCCGCCGGATCGCGCCAGGGGAACTTGTCGAAGCCGTCGCGGGCATTGGCCTTGGCATAATCGGGATATTGCAGGATCACATTCTGCGCATAATCGCGCCAGACGAGTTCCTTGAGGAAGGTTTCGACCGAGCCGCCCGCCTCCATCGTCGCGTGCCAGACGGACGAGGGTGATATCTCGCCGAAATGCAGATGCGGCGACAGGCGAGAGGTGCCCTCGACCGAGGGCAGGTTGCGGCATTTCTCGTAGTGGGGCGCGCGTGCATGGAAGGCCTTGAGCCGCTCTGCCGCGCCCGTCTCGCCCGGCGTCCATTCCTCGGCAAAGCCCTTGGCCCAGTTCGGCTTGGTCGGCAGCAGCGCCCAGTCGCCGAGCGTGTCGCTCTCGGGCCAGCGTTCGGGCGCGTCGAGCCTCTTCGGCGAGCGCACCGGCTCGGGCGGCGGCATGTGCTGCGCCAGCGCGCGCCAGAAGGGCGTGTAGATCTTGTACGGCTGGCCGCTGCCGGTGGTGACCGATCCGGGCGGCATCAGATAATTGCCGTGATGGCATTCGAGCGCGCAGCCCTCGGGTAGCTTGTCCTTGAGCGCGCGCTCGGCATTGCGCCACCACGGTTCGTAATGGCGCAGGCAGTGGATCGCCGACGCGTCGGTTTCGCGTGCAAGCTCCGCAATGACATCAGCCGCGACGCCACGCTTGAGGATCAGCCGCGAACCCAGCTTTTCGATATCCGCCGCCAGCGACTCGAGGCTGTGGTGCAGCCACCAGCGCGAGGCCCCGCCCATCTTGCGGTGCTTCGGCGTCTCGTCGTCGAGCACATAGACCGGGATCACGGGCCCGGCCCTGGCGGCGGCGGCGAAAGCGGCCTGGTCGGCGAGGCGCAGGTCGCGGCGCAGCCAGACGATCACGGGGCGGGTCATGGATTGTCCTTCACATCGACTGTGACCGTGAACCGGTCGGCAATCGGCGAACTGTCGAAGCGCGCATCGCGCAACACCACCCTCTTGCCCCCCGATATGTCGGTCAGCCGTGCATATGGCATCCGCGCCCAGAACAAAAAGGCCCGCGCATCAGCATTTTGTGCGGCGGCGCGCGCGACCCAAGGGCTGGCCATGTTGGTTGCGGCGCTGCCCGGCTGCAGCGTCAGTGCTGGCGTGCCGAGCGCGTCATAGGCGCCGCGCCCGATCATCGCATCGCCGCGCCACAGCATCGCGCGCTGCCAGAACAGTACGGGCACCGCATTGGCGATCACCAGATCGGGGGTGATGCCGCGTTCGGCCTCCAGCCTCTGCGCCACCTGCGCTTCGGCATGGCTCGAGAGCGCGTAATTGCCCGAGATGTAGAGCAAGGCGAGCACCAGCACCGCCTGCGCCGGCCGCTCCCAGCCCGGACGGCCCGCCGCCTCCCATTTGCGCGACAGCCAGATGCCGAGCGGCAGGATCGTCCACAGCGCCGCATCGACGATAAACAATGTGTCGCCATAGAACCAGCGCGGCGCGAAGGGTTCGAGCAGCCGGATCCCGTAATTGTTGAGATAATCGAGCGCCGGGTGCGACAATGTGCCGATATAGGCGAGCAGCAGCAGCGCCCCGGGGCGTACCGGCAGACGGTTGCGCGGTCGCTTGCGCCGTCGCACCTGCCAGCGATCGAACCAGACCATCGCCGCCGTCAGCAGGATCGGCAGCACCAGCAGCGCGCCCGGCCCGTGCGTCACGCCGCGCCGCAGCGCGAGCGACTGGGTGCCCAGCACGCTCAGTACCGCATCGATATCGGGCAGGTTTGCCCCGATGATCAGCGTTGGCACCGCGAGCCCGGTGAGCCGCTTGAGCCCCGCCTGGCCCAGCGCCCATCCGGCAAGGCTGTGGGTGAAATTGTCCACGTGGCTATTCCTTCATCGCCGGAAAGCGCGCGAAGCGGACATCTTCCATGACGGCATTGTCGCAGGAACGGTGGCCGTCAGAGGGATCGACGACGGTGATGGTGCCACTTCCGACGGGAAATCCGGTCTCGTGCCCGATATCGAAGACGAAGGCGGTGTCCTCATCGACTCCGGTCCCGGTCACGCTCTCTGCTTCGACACAGGCCACTGCGCGAATAAGCCGCGTCAGCCGGGCGCGCTGGCTGAAATGCTGGTCGAACACGATGCCGGGGAGAAAGCCGAGGCCGCGCCCCAGCACCAGGGGTACCTTTCCTTGCTCTTCTTCCTTCCCGTCACAGTCCTTGACGTCGCGCGAGACCGGTCCGATCAACGCAATATCCGGGCTCCCGCAGGCAATCATATGCTCGCCCATCACGGCCGCACCCGCGCTGGTGCCCCCGATTACCGCACCCTTATCCAGCCGTTTGCGCATGGCCGCGAGCATCGGTGTATCGCTGCCGTCCGGCTTGACCAAAGCTGCCATGATCCGCAGCTGATCCCCCCCCAACATCCAGATCAGGCCTGCTTTCTCGATCTTGGCAATCTCTTCCGGATCGCTGCCGCCTCCATTCCAGCGCGATTCATCGACGTCCGACGTATCGGGATCATCGACCAAGGCTATGTGCGCCGTGACGACGCGCGCCGGATCAACGCCATGCGCGGCAAAGGCCTTGGCAGCGCGCGGAACCGATCGACCGATGATGCCCGAAGCAGCAGGGATGATGACCACATCGGGCGCGTCGGCGGGCATCGCCTCGATCATCGCGCGATACACATCAGCATTGTCGTCCGCCAGCGCACCGCCGACCACGACCACCGTCCCGCGCTCGGCCTGAGCCGGGACCGCCACCATCGCCAGAAGAACCGCCCCCCAGAGCCGCATCAGGCGGGCCAGTCTTCCGGACGGCCCAGCAGTGCGCGCAGATCGTACAGCGCCTGGTCCTCGCCGCTCACCTTGATCGCCGCCATGCCGAGCGCTGCCGCCGGTTTGCAGTTCACGCCCAGATCGTCGAGGTAGATGCAGGCCGCAGGTGCAATGCCGAGACAATCGCACATCATCGCATAGATGCGCGGGTCGGGTTTGCGCACGCCCGCCTTGCTGCTCTCGATGACATGGTCGAACCGCGCCATGATCGCCGCGATCTCGGCGGCGCGGGCGTCGTCGAACACCATGGCCGATCCCTTGCCCGCGCGGACATTGTTGGTGATGCAGCCGATCGTCAGCCCTTCTGCCTTGAGCGCATCGAGCGCCGCGACCATGCGCGGGCGCACATCGCCCGCCAGGCAGGAGATGACATCGCTGCCCTGGATCGCCAGACCCAGCGCCGCCGCCTCTTCGGCAAAGGCGGTGTCGAACGCGCTCGCATCGATCTCGGCGCGCTCGAACCGCGCCCAGGCATTGTCGTCGGGATTGGTCGCGTTGATCCGCCGCACGCAATCGCGCGGCAGCCCGCGTTCGGCTTCGAGCCGGTTGAACGCCTCGAAGGGCGACGAGGTGATGACCCCGCCGAAATCGAAAATGACTGCCTCAAAGCTCATGGAACGATGACGAGCCCCGTCTTGGCATCGGCCTTGCCAGCGACCGTTTCGGCATAGGCGGCGAGCGCGGCCTCCGCGCCCTGGCGCTTGTCGATCGACAGCAGCTTCGGGGCCAGATCGGCAAAGCCGAGCCAGGCCGCTTCGAGCTTCTGCCGGAACCCGTCCTGGCCCCATTCGCCAATCCGCTTTTCGCTGCGGCCCGGCGCGAGGAACATCTGGCGCGGCGGGCCGGCGACCGCCCCTGTGTCATCATTGGCGTCCCAATGCGACTTGCCGACGACGATCGAGGCCTTCAGTGCATCACCGAAATGGTTGTGGACTGCGGCCGCGACCTTCGGATTGCCCGCCATATCGACCATCGCGCTCGGAACGGAAGCGTCTATCGTGCCGATATCGTCATAGGCGACCACCCGGTCGTACAGGCCCAACGATTCGACATAGGCGGCATGGCCCGCGCTGGTCAGGCCCACCACATCCGGACCGCTGCTGCGCTGCTTCAGCGCATGCGCGAGGCCGATCGCGGTCTTGCTCGACGCGCTCGCGATCAGGATTTGCTGCGCAGCATAATCGCCCTCCTCCTCGAGCTGATCGGCGATCAGCCAGCCGGTGAGGAACAGCGGACGGAAGACCGGCCAGTAATCATGGTCCTGTGCGCGATAATCGCCCAGCGCATCGACGCGCTGATACTGGTTGTAGATGATCGGCAACGTGCTGCGCCGCGGGGTCGTGTCGGTAAATCCGTTGGCGCTCACCCGCCCCGGATGCAGCACTGCATGGCTCGCCATCGGGTAATAGCCGTAATATTGCGTCCCCACCGGCACGTCGGCATGGTTGCTGCGGCTGACCGTGGCAAAGCCCCAGACCGGCAGACGCCCCGGCGCGTCGCGTTCGGCGAAAAAATCCCAATAGCCCTGGTCGTTGCCGAACAGCCCGAGCGGCTTGCCGAACACCGCATAGGTCACGTTGTTGGCGGTCATCGCATAGAGGTCGATCGCTACCTCGATCGCGCCTTCGGGCAGATCCGCCTGCGGCTCCTCGACGATGCGAGCGTCAGCGATGGTGTCGCGGTCGATATCGATGGCCCAGCGTTGGTCGGTCATGGCGTTATCCCTCCATCCAAGAATTCCATTCATCGTCACCCCCGCCTTCGCGGGGAGGACGATCAGGCATTCAGATAATTCAGCTTCGCCCCACCACGCGGCCAGTCCACCTTCACCAGTCTGCCGGTGCCCGAAAGCGTGATGTACGCAGTCTTCAGGTCCGGTCCGCCGAAGCAGATATTGGTCGTGAACGGATCGTCGGTCGCGACGAACTCGACCAGCTCGCCGTCGGGCGAGACCACCGAAATGCCGCTCTGCCCAATGGTCGCAACGCACACATTGCCCGCGCCATCGACGGCGAGCGAATCGAAGAACGTGTATCCCGACGGGCTGTAGAGAAAGGTGCCGCCCGGCCCGAGCAGCCCCTGGCTGAACGCGATCTCGCCGGGTGCGGCAATGTCATAGGCCCACAGCTTGCAGGTATAGGTCTCCGCGACATAGAGCCGCTTGCCGTCGGGCGAGAGGCCGATGCCGTTGGGATTTTCCATCGGGAAGATCACTTCCTTGAGCAGCGAACCATCGGCGCGGGCGTAGAACACGCCAGTCACGTCGCGCTCGCGCCGCCGGGTCTTGCCATGATCGGTGAACCAGAACCCGCCGACATGATCGAACACGATATCGTTGGGACCGCGCAGGATGCATCCGAAATCGCCCGACTTGTACAAGGTCTCGACCGCGCCGGTCTCGAGATCGACGCGCTCGATCCGCCCGCCCGAATAATCGTCCGGCTCGCCATGCGGGATCAGGAGCCCTGCCCGCTCGACATAATGGAAGCCGCCATTGTTGCAGACATAGAGCTTGCCATCAGGACCGATCGCCGCACCATTGGGGCCACCGCCAAGCTCGGCCACGACATGCTGGGTACCATCGGGGGCGACGCGCGTGACGCAGCCGCGCTCGATCTCGACCAGCACAATGCTGCCATCGGGCATCGCCACAGGTCCTTCGGGAAAGCGCAGCCCTTCGGTTACCAGGTCCATCCAGAATCCCTCTCGCTTACATTCTTGTCAGCGCATCATTGCGGCAGTCGTCTCCCCTGTCCACAGCAGAAAACACACGCTTGAGCCAAAGCCGATTCGGTCCTAGACGCTCGCCTTTAATGACATCGCCGAACACGCCTTCCGCCCGCCGCCCTGCCAGCGATTATCCGCCAGGCAGCATGGCCTTTCCGCACCGGCATCTGCTGGGAATCGCGGGGCTTCAGCCCTGGGAGATCGAGTTCCTGCTCGACGAGGCCGAGCAATGGGTCGATCTCAACCGCCAGGCAAGCAAGCATGACGACCGGCTCGCCGGGCTGACGCTGATCAACGCGTTCTTCGAGAATTCGACGCGGACGCTGCTGTCGTTCGAGATCGCGGGCAAGCGCCTGGGCGCGGACGTCGTGAACATGCACGCCGCGCAATCGAGCGTGAAGAAGGGCGAGACATTGATCGACACCGCCGTAACGCTCAATGCGATGCGCGCCGATGCCATCGTCATCCGCCATGGCAGCTCGGGCGCGGTGCAACTGATCGCCGACAAGGTGGGCTGCCCGGTGCTCAACGCGGGCGACGGCACGCACGAACACCCGACCCAGGCGCTGCTTGATGCGCTGACCATCCGCCGCCGCAAGGGACAGATCGCGGGACTGCGCGTCGCGATCTGCGGCGACATATTGCACAGCCGCGTCGCGCGATCGAACATGATCTGCCTGTCGACCCTGGGCGCGGACGTGCGCGTCGCCGGCCCTCCGGCGCTGATGCCGCCTGCGGTCGAATCGATGGGCGCAACGCCCTGCCGCAGCTTTGCCGAGGCGCTCGACGGCGCCGATGTCGTGATGATGCTGCGGCTGCAGAACGAGCGGATGCAGGGCCAGTTCATCCCCTCGCCGCGCGAATTCCGACACCTCTACGGGCTGACCGACGCCAAGCTGGCGCTGGCCAGGCCCGATGCTTTGGTGATGCACCCCGGGCCGATGAACCGGGGAATCGAGATCGACAGCCATATCGCGGACAATGTCCAGCGATCGGCGATCACCGATCAGGTCGAGATGGGCGTGGCGATGCGCATGGCGTGCCTCGACGTGCTGACGCGCAGACGGCGCGGCGTGGAGGGCTGGGCATGAGCAAGACCCCACTGGCTCCGCTGAGCATCGTCAACGGCCGCCTGATCCTGCCCGGCGAGGCCGAGCCGGTCGCGGGCGGCATCCGCGTGCTGGGCGATCGCATCGCCGAAATCGGCAGCATCACGCCGGGTGCGGACGACCGCATCCACGACGCCAGGGGCGCGCTGATCGCGCCGGGCCTGGTCGACCTCGGCGTGTTCGCGATCGACCTGCCCGCCTTCCATTTCGGCGGGATCAGCCGCGCCGCGCTGATGCCCGATCAGAACCCGCCGCTCGATCACCCGGCGCGCGTGCGCTTTGCCGCCTATTCGGGCAAGCCCGATTTCTGGGTGCACCCGCTCGCCGCCGCGACGCGCGATCTCGCGGGTACCGAGATGGCCGAGATCGCGCTGATGCAGGAGGCGGGCGCGCGCGCGGTCGCCACCGGGCGACGCTGGATCGTCGATACCGGGGTGATGCACCGGCTGATGCAATATTGCGCGATGCTGGGTCTGCCGCTCATCGTGCACAGCCAGGACCATGGCCTGTCGGGCACGGCGGTGGCCACATCAGGCGAGATGGCGACCCGGCTGGGCCTGCCACAGGCGCCCGCCGAAGCGGAGAGCATCGCGATCGCGCGCGATCTGGCGCTGGTGCGGATGACCGGCGCCCGCGTCCATTTCCGCCAGGTGACGACGCGCGCAGGGCTCGCGCTGGTCCGCGCGGCCAAGGCCGAGGGGCTGAGCGTCACGGCGGGCATCACGCCTGCACACCTGTTCCTGTCGGACGTCGCGCTGGGCGGGTTCCGCACCTTCGCCCGCCTCTCGCCGCCGCTGCGCAGCGAGGACGATCGCCAAGCGGCGCTCGAAGCGGTCGGCGACGGCACGATCGACGTCATCGCCTCGGGCCACGATCCGCGCGGCCCCGAGGACAAGCGCCTGCCCTTTGCCGATGCCGCGCCGGGCATGGCGGGGGCCGAAACGCTGCTGCCGCTGACGCTGGGGCTGGTGCGCGATGGCCTGATCTCGACCGGACGGCTGTTCGACCTGATCGCCGCCAATCCGGCAAGGCTGCTCGGCGTCCAGGCGGGCGCGCTGCGCACGGGGCATGAGGCCGATATCGTGCTGATCGATCCCGACCGGCCCTGGCAGGTGGATTCGGGCAAGATGGCGGCCGCTGCAGGCAACACGCCGTTCGACAGGCTGCCGGTGCAGGGGCGCTGCCTTGCCCTGTTCAAGGGCGGCAGGCTGGTCGATCAGATCAGCGGCTGAAAGCGCGCCGCCGGTCAGTGCAGCTTGAGCTTGGGCCGCACGATCTGGTTCACATGGCCGATGACGATCAGCGATATGCCGCGCCACCAGCCGTGGATCGCGATCAGGTGCATGCGGTAGAGCGACTGATACGCCCAGCGCGCCAGCCGCCCTTCGACCGCCATGCGTCCGCCGATCAGATTGCCCATCAGGCTGCCGACGGTCGAAAAGCGGCTGAGCGAGACCAGCGAGCCATGGTCCCGGTAGACGAAATCCTTGAGCGGCTTGCCTTGCTGCATCCGGCACAGATTGTCGAACACATGGCTCGCCATCTGGTGCGCCGATTGCGCGCGCGGCGGGATCGGTCGCTCCTGGCCGGGCAGCAGGCAGGATGCGCAATCGCCCAACGCAAAGATATGGTTGTCCAATGTCGTCTGCAGTGTCGGGCGGACGACGAACTGGCTGAGCCGGTTGAGTTCGAGATCGCTCATCTCGGTCACGCCATCGGCACCCTTCACCCCGGCAGCCCAGACGATCAGGTCAGCGGGGATCGCCTCGCCCGCCCTGGTCTCGACCGAATGTTCGTTGACCTGCACGACCTGCGTATTCTCGCGCACGCTGACTCCGAGCTGCTCGAGCTCGTGCCGCGCCGTGCCGGCCAGCTCGGCATCGATCTGCGGCAGGATGCGCGGCCCCGCCTCGAGCAGCGTCACCTCTAGCTTGCTCTCGTCGAACACCTCGAGGCCGTAATAGCGCAACGACTTGGCGGCGTTGTACAACTCGGCCGATAGCTCCACGCCGGTCGCCCCGCCGCCGATGATGCAGATGCGCACCCGCGCCTCGGGATTGCCGGTGTTATGCTCGTGATTGGCGCGCAGGCACGCGTTGAGCAGCTTCTGGCGAAAGCTGTCCGCCTGGCCGCGATGCTCGAGAAACTGCGCATGCTCGCGCACGCCCGGCACCCCGAAATCGTTCGAGACGCCGCCAAAGGCGAGCACCAGATAATCGTAGCGGATGCGGTGCCGCCCGATCACCTCCTTGCCCTGGTCGTCGAGCAGCGGTGCGGTGACGATATGCCGCGTCGTGCGATCGATGCTTTCGAGCGCACCGTTGAAGAAGCGATAGCCCCAGCGCACCGCATGGCCGCCATAGCCGACCTCGTCGAGATTGGCGTCGAGCGAGCCTGCCGCGACCTCGTGCAGCAGCGGTTTCCAGATATGCGTCAGGTTGCGGTCGACCAGGATGATGTCGTGCTTGTCGCGGCCATATTTGCTGCCCAGCCGCCGCACCAGCTCGAGCCCGCCAGCGCCTCCGCCCACCACGACAATCTGCGTCTTCTGGTCGCTCACGCCGGTCCCCCGAAAAAGTGTCAAGCAAAGTTAACACATATTATCCGGGCACCAAGCGATTTGCCGCTGGGCTGGCGATTTAGGCTTGAGCGCGGCCAAACGGTCGGTTGAGCTGGACGATCTTCGCGTTGAGCATCGCGGCGAAGCTGACCCAGACGAGATAGGGCACGATCAGCCAGCTCGCGAGCACCGAATAGGGCCGCAGCCACACGCACATCGCGAACACCGACGCCCAGAGGAACACGACCTCGACCAGCGCCCAGTCGGGCCGCTTGAACTTGAAGAACAAGGGCGACCACAGCAGATGAAACACGAAATTCGCTGCATAGAGCGTGATGACGATCATCCGGTCGCCTTCGGTCTGAGTCCCGTTCCACGCCAGCACGGCGGCCCAGGCGGCAAGGCCGAGGATGATCGTCCACGCGGGACCGAACAGCCAGTCGGGCGGCTGCCAGCTCGGTTTCCTGAGGTTCCTGTACCAGGTCCCGATCTCGGTCAGCAGCCCGCCCGCCCCACCCAGAAGGACGGCCCAGGCGATGGCGGCGATGACGGGGGTGCTGAACATGGATGGCACATGGGGTCAGGCAGCAGCCAAGACAATGCCGTGCGCGCTCCTCGCGCATCTTTGCTTGCCGCCAGCGGCTCAAGCTGCTGATATGGTTGCCAATGTTACGAAGACAAAAAGGGGTTTCCTGATGCGTATCCGTCACCTGCTGGCCGCCACCAGCTTCGCCGTACTGACCTTGGCAGCGCCGATGGCCGCGCACGCGCAGGAGGCGGTGAAGCCCTCGCTGACGCTCAAGGCCGCAAAGGCGCAATTCCGCCCGGTCAGTTTCGCCAGCACCCTGCCCGCCCCCTCGGGCACATTGGTGTTGCCACTCGCCAGTGAAGCCGATCTCGCGCGCCGCGCCAGCGCGCTGTCCGAAGCCGAACGGACCGCGATTGCGCGTGCGCTCGCCGCAGCAGAGTTCGACTATACGTCCGGCACGCTCAGCCTGCGCGGGATCGGCGGATGGGACCGCATCCATGTGGTCGGCACCGGAGCGGACCCGAGCGCGGCAGCGGTCCAGAAGCTCGGCGTCGCGGCCGGGCGCGCGCTGATGAAGGACAAGGGTCCGCTCACCGTGCTGGCGGGCGGCATGCCTGCCGAGGCGGTGGCCGAGCTCGCGACCGGCATGGGCATCGGCGAATATCGCTCGGACCTCTACCAGGCCAAGGCGCGCGAGGCCGCTGCCATGGCCGCGACGACCATCGTCTCGGACAATGGCGACGCGGCCCGCGCGCTCTATGAAGGGCGGGGCAAGGCATTGGTCGAGGCGATGGCCTTTGCGCGCGACCTTTCCAACGAACCTGCGAACGTCATCTATCCCGAAAGCTTTGTCGAACGCACCCGCGCCGCCTTTGCGGGCGTCCCCGGCGTGACGATCGAGGCGCTCGACGTGCCCGCGATGGAAAAGCTCGGCATGGGCTCGATCCTGGGATCTGGACGCGGATCGGCGCGGCCGCCGCGGATGCTGATCGTGCGCTATACCGGACGCGGCGCGCCTTCGACCGGTCCGGTGGTGCTGGCGGGCAAGGGCATCACCTTCGACAGCGGCGGCATCTCGCTCAAGGCCGGGGCCGGCATGGGCGACATGAAGTTCGACATGTCGGGCGCGGCGAGCGTGGTCGGCGCAGCGCTGGCGCTGGCCAAATCGCGCGCGCCGGTCGATGTCGTCGCGATCGCCGCGCTGTCGGAAAACATGCCCGACGGCAATGCCGCGCGCCCCGCCGACGTGCTGCAGGCAATGAACGGCAAGACGATCGAGATCATTTCGACCGATGCCGAAGGCCGCCTCGTCCTCGCCGATGCGGTCGCCTATGCCGATGCGAAGCTCAATCCTGCGGCGATCGTCGACATGGCGACATTGACCGGCGCGATCATGACCGCATTGGGCGACGATTATGCCGGGCTTTTCAGCCGCCACGATCCGCTCGCCGATCAGCTGATGAAGGCAGGCGATGCCAGCGGCGACGCGGTGTGGCGCATGCCGCTGCACCCGAGCTATGCCGAGGACACCAAGTCGACCATTGCCGATATCAAGAATTCGGGTGTCAGCGGCGCTGGTGCAGGCGCTGGCGCGCACTTCATCGGCGCGTTCGTGAAGCCCGAAACGCCCTGGGCGCATATCGACATCGCGGGAATGGCCTGGGGCGGCGCGAACGACCTCAAGCCCGCGGGCTCGACGGGCTATGGCGTGCGGCTGCTCGAGCGATTCGTGCGCGATTTCCAGCCAGTGCCCAAGGTGGCGGGGGAGTAGCTCCGGGCGGAGTTCCGCTCGCCGCCTATCCCGCCCATCATCGTCACCCCCACGGAGTCGGGGGTCCCGCTTTGTTAATGCAGCGTCTGCAAGCGGGATTCCCGCGTTCGCGGGAATGACGTTGGGCTGTGACGCCTTGAGCTATACCCGCTCGATCAGCATCGCGATGCCCTGCCCCACGCCGATGCACATCGTCGCGATGGCATAGCGCCCGCCGGTACGCTGCAGCTCCTCGGTCGCGGTCAGCGCGAGACGTGCACCCGACATGCCGAGTGGATGGCCGAGCGCGATCGCCCCGCCATTGGGGTTCACATGCGCAGCATCGTCCGGCAGGCCGAGCTGGCGCAGCACCGCAAGGCCCTGCGCGGCGAACGCCTCGTTGAGCTCGATCACATCGACCTCGCCCAGCGTCACCCGCGCCCGCGCGAGCAGTTTCTGCACCGCCGGGGCCGGGCCAATCCCCATGATGCGTGGCGGCACGCCCGCGACCGCCGTGCCGATGATCCGCGCGCGCGGGGTCAGGCCATGGCGCGCCGCAGCGGCTTCGGACGCGACGATCAGCGCTGCCGCGCCATCGTTGACGCCGCTGGCATTGCCCGCGGTCACCGTGCCGCCGGGACGGACGATGGGTTTGAGCGCACTCAGCGCCTCGATCGAGGTCATGCGCGGGTGCTCGTCGGTATCGACGATCAGCGGTTCGCCCTTGCGCTGCGGGATGCTGACCGGGACGATCTCCGCCGCGAGCCGCCCCGATTCCTGCGCGGCGGCCGCGCGCTGCTGGCTGCGCAGCGCGAACGCATCCTGGTCGGCGCGCGCGATGCCGAAATCCTCGGCGACATTCTCCGCCGTCTCGGGCATCGAATCGACTCCGTGCACCGCCTTCATCAGCGGATTGACGAAACGCCAGCCGATGGTGGTGTCATAGACCGCATTGTCGCGGGCAAAGGCGGTCGCTGCCTTGGGCATGACGAACGGCGCGCGGGTCATGCTCTCGACCCCGCCCGCGATCATCAGATCGGCATCGCCCGCGCGGATCGCGCGCGCGGCGCTGCCCACCGCATCGAGCCCCGATCCGCACAGCCGGTTGATCGTCGCTCCGGCCACGCTTTCCGGCAGCCCCGCCAGTAGCGCGGCCATGCGCGCGACGTTGCGATTGTCCTCGCCCGCCTGGTTGGCACAGCCCATCAGCACATCGTCGATCGCCCCTGCATCGAGCCCCGGATTGCGCCCGACCAGCGCGCGCAGCACGACCGCTGCCAGATCGTCGGGCCTGACGCTCGCCAGCCCGCCGCCATAACGTCCGATCGGCGTGCGCACCGCGTCGCAGATAAAGGCTTCGGTCATGGCTATCCTCTCGGCTATCGATCCGGTGGTCTCAGCCCCGGAAATTATCCTTGGCGGCGCGTCGCTCGGCAAGCTCCTCGGCGGAGCGGGCGCGCATGAAGGGATTGGTGGCGCGTTCGAGCGCGATCGTGGTCGGCACGGTCGGTTCGCCGCGCGCGCGCATCTCGAAGACCTGCTCCATCCGCTCGGCCAGCGCCGGATTGTCGGGCTCGGCGACCAGCGCATAGCGACCGTTCGATTCGGTATATTCGTGCGCGCAATAGACCGCGGTTTCGCCGGGAAGCGCCGCCAGCCGCGTCATGTTGTCGAACATCTGCTCGGCCGTGCCCTCGAACAGCCGCCCGCAGCCCATCGCGAACAGCGTATCGCCGACGAAGATCGCCTGCTCCTCGGGCAAATGATAGGCGATATGCCCCGCGGTATGCGCGGGCACGTCGATGACATCGGCCCTGAGCGCGCCCAGATGCACGACATCGCCGCCCTTCACCGTCACGTCAAAACTCGCAATCCGCTCGCGCTCGGCCTCCGGGCTGGTGATCGCGCAGCCGGTCGCCGCCTTGATCGCGGCATTGCCGCCGACATGGTCGGGGTGCCAGTGCGTGTTCCAGATCTGCGTGATCGTCCATCCCCGCGCCTGCGCTTCGGCCAGCACCGGCTCGGCCTCGGCAGGGTCGATGACGACGGTCTCGCCGCTCACCGGCTCGTGCACCAGCCAGATATAATTGTCGGACAGGGCGGGGATGCGGGCAATTTCGATCATGCCAGGCGTTGTGCCCAATCGCACGGCGCTTGCCAAGGGCGCGTGGCACCTGATGCATCATGAAAAAGGGAGGTGGTGGACAGGGCTGGATTCGAACCAGCGTACGCTCTCGCGGGCAGATTTACAGTCTGCTGCCATTAACCACTCGGCCACCTGTCCACACATTCCCTGTGCGATTGGCCGTTCCGAAGAGGGCCGTTTCTGCCGAGAGGCGGTCCCTTGAACAATTCGCGCTTGCCTGTCAATGGCGACAGGACGAAAAGCTTGATCCAGCCACCCCGGCTACCTGTTCGCCCAAGAAAGATACAACCCAAGATGGCCAAACGCGGCGCACGCAACCGTAACCGCAAGGCGGGACTCGAAGGCGGCAAGCTGCCGCGATTCTGGGGGACGCACGCCTGCGAGGCGGCGTTCGCCAATCCGGAGCGGCAGATTCGCTGGATTCGCGGCACGCGCGAGGCGCTCGCGCAATTCGATCTGCCGACGGGCGTGTCGGTCGAATATGCCGATGTCGCCGATCTCGCCCGGCTGGTCGCGCGCGATGCGCCGCACCAGGGAATCGTGATCGAGGTCGAGCCGCTCGACGACATGCTGCTCGGCGACGTTCTTTCGGGCGATCCTTTGCGTCCGCTGGTGGTGCTCGACCAGGTCACCGATCCGCACAATGTCGGCGCGATCTTCCGCTCCGCCGCCGCGTTCGATGCCGCCGCGATCATCACGCAGGACCGGCACGCGCCGCCCGAATCGGGGACGATCGCCAAGGCCGCCTCGGGCGCGCTCGAGATCGTGCCCTGGGTGCGCGTGGTCAACCTGTCGCGCGCGCTCGAGGAAATGGCCGATGCCGGATACTGGCGCATCGGCCTCGCCGGAGAGGCTGAAGACACGCTGGCCGAGGTGCTGGGCACCGGACCGATCGCGCTGGTTCTGGGGGCCGAGGGCGAAGGCCTGCGTCACAATGTCGCGGGGCATTGCGATGTGCTCGCGCGGCTGCCGATCAGCAGCGCGATGGAAAGTCTCAATGTATCGAACGCGGCGGCCATCTCGCTCTACGCGATTCGGATGGACCGGGGAGAAGGCTGATGCGCGCTGGGGGGCGGATGGGAATGCGGATACTGGCGGTCGCCGCCGCCGCCTGGATGCTGACCGGGTGCCTGCTGTCCCCGGGCAAGTTCACCGCCGACATGACCGTGCTGCGCGGCGGGGGTTTCAGCTTCGCCTACAAAGGCGATATCCATCTGCTCGGCCTGTCGCAGCTGATCGCGATGGGCGCAGCGCTCGACGACAGCAAGGCCGAGTTCACCCCCAGCCCCTGTTATGGCGAGCCGGCAGAGGTCGACGCGGCAGTGCTCAAGACCGCCTATGTCCAGGAAGAGCAGGGCTCCGAGGACAGCGAGGACTGGGCCGAGGAGGCGCTCGAGCGCGAATGCACGCCCGCCGAGATCGAGAGCCAGAAAGAGGCGTGGGAAGAACAGCGTGCGGCCAAAAAGGCCGAGGACGCCAAGAATATCGAGATCTTCAAGGCGATGCTCGGTGGCATCGATCCGACCTCGCCCGACGCGATCGACGAGTTCATCACCCGGATCAAGAAGCAGAAGGGCTGGCGCGAGGTCGTGCACAAGGGCGACGGGCTGTTCACCGTCGATTATGCAATATCGGGCCGGATCGACCAGGATTACAGCTTCCCGACAATCGAGAAGGTTCAGGGCATCACTCCGTTCATCGTCGCCACCGCGCGCGCCAACAACGCCGTGCGCATCGATGCGCCTGCCTTTGCTGCAGGCGGTCAGACCAGCTTCATGGGCGGCAATATGGGCGGGCTGATGTCGATCCTGCAGGCTGTTGGCTCTTCGAGCAACAGCGAGGAGGCGAAGATCTTCGCCAACCTGCCCAAGCCCGACGGCGTGTTCACCCTCAGCACCGATGGCGACATTCTCACGAACAATACCGAGGATGGCCCGAGCGTGTCGGGCGCGATGCGCGTACTCGAATGGAAGGTCAATGCCCGGCGCGAGCGCGCGCCCGAGGCGCTGATATCGCTCAACCCGGCCTGAGACCGGGTGCTATCTGGTTCAAACGGGTCGCACCTGTGCAAAGGACCGAGACATGAAATTCATGCGTATTGTCGCCGCGCTGGCAGCGCCGCTGCTGCTGACCGGCTGCCTGCTCTCCCCGGGCAAGTTCAGCTCGACGCTGGACCTCAAGCGCGACGGCAGCTTCACCTTCACCTATGTCGGCGAGATCGTGGTGACCGACATGTCCCCGCCGCCCGCCGAGTTTTCGCCCAGCCCCTGCTATAGCGACGACACGGGCGACGAGCGCGAATGCACCGAGGCCGAACTGGCGCAGCAGCGCAAGGATTTCGACACGGCGCAGGCAGAGAGCAAGGGCGAGACCGGCATGGCCGCCAGTGCCATGGGCGGCGAGATGGGCGGGCTGGGCAGCGACGAGAGCATCGCCGAGCTGGTCGAGCAGCTGAAGAAGCAGCGGGGCTGGAACAAGGTCAGCTATCGCGGCAACCGCATCATCGATGTCGAATATGCGATCACCGGCAACAGCGCGCATGGTTTCGCCTTCCCGCTGGTCGATGGCGGCAATGCGATCATGCCCTTTGTCACGATCATCGCTCGCAAGGACGGCAGCGTGAAGGTCTCTGCCCCCGCCTATTCGGGCGAGGCGGGCGGTGGCGACATGGCGGCGCTGGGTGCGATGGCGGGTGCAGCCGATGCCAAGGGCAAGCCGGGCCAGCCCAAGCCCGAAGGCACGTTTACCATCACCACAGATGGCCGCATTCTCACCAACAATACCGAGGACGGCCCGACCATGGCGGGCGCGAACGCGACGCTGAAATGGATCGTCAACAGCCGCCTGTCCAAGGGCCCGGAGGCGCTGATCGGGCTTGCCGGTCAGTAAGCGGTCGCGTAGCGGTCCGGGGATGATCGGACCGCGATATGTCATGGGTGCGCTGGGCGCACTGGCCGTTATGACCCTGTCGGGATGCATCGAGCGTCCCGACGAACAGCTGCTGCGCCCGCCCGCCGAGCTTAACCGGGTGATCGAAGCGCTGGGCGGCCGCTCGGCCGGCGCGATCGCCAGCGAGGCGCGGCGCGGATCGCAGCAGCTGGTGCGACGGTCGGCGCGGCTGACCGCCCCCGTGCTCGCGCGCGCGATCCGGCATGGCGAGAGCCAGGCCGCGCGCGCGGGTGCCAAGCCCATCCCCGCCGACATGCAGAAGCTGCTCGCGCCCCATTTCAGGCCCGAGACGCTGTCCGCGACCCGCTGGACGGTGGGCACGGGGCGGGTCGATCTGGGCGCGATCGTGACCGAACAGTTCATGGACGAAGGCGCCATCGCGCTGAACCGCCAGGTCGTTTTCTCCAGCGCGCGGCTGACCGAGAATGTCTGGATGTGGGCGCACGAGCTGGCGCATGTCGAGCAGTACCGGCGCATGGGCATCGATCGCTTCGCTGCCGCCTATATCGCCGACTGGCGCGTCATCGAGCGCGAAGCCACCCGGCGCGCGGACCAGGTGACGGCGGCCATACGCAAGAGCGCGGGCTGACACCGGCGACAAAAAGAAAGGCGGCACGATGCGCGCCGCCTTCCGATGTTTCTAGCATTTCAACCGGGGAGGGTAAGATGCAACCCCTGCCCGCTCAAAGCATCTGCGGTACCCTGACAGGATGCAGGGCAGAAGCGATCAGTTGACCGCGTCCTTCAGGCCCTTGCCCGCCTTGAACTTGGGCTGGGTCGAGGCCTTGATTTCCATCTTTTCACCGGTGCGCGGGTTGCGTCCGGTCGATGCCTTGCGCTTGCTGACCGAAAAGGTGCCGAAACCGACGAGACGGACTTCGCTGCCCTTGGCTAGTGCGCCGCTGATCGAATCGAACACGGCTTCCACCGCCTTGCTGGCGTCGGCCTTCGTGATGCCAGCCTGTTCGGAAACTGCCGAAATGAGATCGTTCTTGTTCATGCCGTGGGAACCCCCTGATTTTTGTTGAATATTGCTGAATCGCGGCTTTGAGGGGGCTGAGTAAGAACCGATTTGACCGGACTGTCAAAGGGAAAAGCGCGCATTTCCGGGCGTTTTGTCGCAATGTTACCGTAATGCGACCCCCGATGCGCGCTTCCCTTTCAGATGCTGCATTGCACCATGCAAATCAGTGTTTCACGGCTGCTTCGGCGATGTCTGTTGCGGCTACCGGCGGCTGCGCCGCCAGCTCGTCCGCCTCGGTCCAGTCGATCGGCACGAGCGGATCGACCAGGGCGACGCGCAGCACCTCGTCGACATGGCTGACCGGGATGATCTTGAGCCCCTGTTTGGCATTCTCGGGGATCTCGGCCAGGTCCTTCTCGTTCTCCTGCGGGATCAGCACCGTGGTGATGCCGCCGCGCAGCGCCGCGAGCAGCTTTTCCTTCAAGCCCCCGATCGGGAGCACGCGACCACGCAGCGTGACCTCGCCGGTCATCGCGACATCGCGGCGTACCGCGTTGCCGGTCAGCGTCGAGATGATCGAGGTGACCATGCCGATACCCGCCGACGGACCATCCTTGGGCACCGCGCCTTCGGGCAAGTGGATATGGATATCCTTGCGCGCGAAGATGCTGGGCTTGATGCCATAGGCCGGGGCCCGCGCCTTGACGAACGAGAAGGCCGCCTGCACCGATTCCTGCATCACCTCGCCCAGCTTGCCGGTGGTCTTGATCGCGCCCTTGCCGGGCACGGTCACCGCCTCGATGGTCAGCAGTTCGCCGCCCACCTCGGTCCAGGCCAGGCCGGTCACCGCGCCGATGTCGTTCTCCGCCTCGCCGATGCCATGGCGGAACTTGCGCACGCCAGCGAACTCGGACAGGTTTTCGGGCGTGATCACCACGGCCTTGTCCTTGCCCTCGAGGATGCGACGCAGCGACTTGCGCGCCAGCCGAGCGATCTCGCGCTCGAGCGTGCGGACGCCCGCCTCGCGGGTATAATAGCGGATCAGGTCGCGCAGGCCTTCCTCGGTCAGCTCGAACTCGCCGGCCTTGAGGCCATGCGATTCCACCTGCTTGGCGATTAGGTGCCGCTTGGCGATCTCGACCTTCTCGTCCTCGGTATAGCCTTCGAGCCGGATGATCTCCATGCGGTCGAGCAGCGGCTGCGGCAGGTTCAGGCTGTTCGCGGTGGTCACGAACATGATGTCCGAAAGATCGATGTCGATCTCCAGATAATGGTCCTGGAACTTGGTGTTCTGTTCAGGATCGAGCACCTCGAGCAGCGCCGAGGCCGGGTCGCCGCGGAAGTCCTGGCCGAGCTTGTCGATCTCGTCGAGCAGGAACAGTGGATTGCTGGTGCCGGCCTTCTTGAGATTGTTGACGATCTTGCCCGGCAACGAGCCGATATAGGTGCGCCGGTGGCCGCGGATCTCGGCCTCGTCGCGCACGCCGCCCAGTGACTGGCGCACGAACTCGCGTCCGGTCGCCTTGGCGATCGAGCGTCCGAGCGAGGTCTTGCCGACGCCCGGAGGGCCGACCAGGCACAGGATCGGGCCCTTCAGCTTGTTGGTGCGCGCCTGGACCGCGAGATATTCGATGATCCGGTCCTTGACCTTTTCCAGCCCGAAATGATCGTCATCGAGGATCGTCTGCGCCTCGGCGATGTTTTTCTTGAGCTTCGATTTCTTGCCCCAGGGCAAACCGAGCAGCACGTCGAGATAGTTGCGCACGACGGTCGCCTCGGCCGACATCGGCGCCATGCCGCGCAGCTTCTTGAGCTCGGCCGTCGCCTTGGCCTTGGCCTCGGGCGAGAGCTTCAGCTTCTCGATCTTCTCGGCGAACTCGTTGACGCCGTTGCCGTCGTCGCCATCGCCATTGCCCAGCTCGGACTGGATCGCCTTGAGCTGCTCGTTGAGATAATATTCGCGCTGGGTCTTTTCCATCTGGCGCTTGACGCGGCCGCGGATCTTCTTCTCGACCTGCAGCACGCCGAGCTCGCCTTCCATGAAGCCGAACACCATTTCCAGCCGCTTGACCGGATCGTCCTCGGTCAACAGGCTCTGCTTGTCCGCGACCTTAACCGAGATGTTCGCGGCCACCGCGTCGGCGAGCTTCGATGCGTCGTCGATCTCGGCCAGCTGCACCGCGGTTTCCGCCGGCAGCTTCTTGTTGAGCTTGGCGTAATTCTCGAACTGCTCGACCACCGAACGCATCAGCGCATTGACATCGGTACCGCTGACGGCGCGTGCCGGAATGGTCTCGACCTCGGCGAGCACATGATCGCCGCTGGTCTCGAGCCGGTTCAAGCGCGCGCGCTCGCCGCCCTCGACCAGCACCCGCACGGTGCCGTCGGGCAGCTTGAGCAGCTGCAGCACGGTGGCGACCACGCCGATATCGTAAAGATCATCGCGATCGGGATCGTCGCGCGCCGGGTCGAGCTGCGCGACGAGGAAGATTTCCTTGTCCTGCTCCATAGCGCGTTCGAGCGCAGCGACCGATTTGTCGCGGCCGACGAACAGCGGCACGATCATCTGCGGAAACACCACGATGTCGCGCAGGGGCAGCAGGGGATAGGTCTGGAACATGGTCAATTCGGTTCAATCCATCTGGGGTTGGTCACCGGGCATCCGGTGGCATCTCACCGGCCTATATGGTTGCCGGGTCTATCCACGACAAGCGATCCTGCACCCACCCAGGTTAACGCATTCAGAACGGCAACTTGCGTGTTCCTAGGGCAACTCGGCTAGCTTCGCCATTTTCCAGACCAATTCCAGTCCGGGCACAGCGGATGTTTCCATAGCGCCCTCGAGAACGTCATCCGATATTTGTCCAGAAAAGTTCACCGTGTGCTCGATCGGGCCTTTCATACCGAACACGTTCTCTAGTTCGTCATGCCAAGTATGCGTTCTCACGAGCGCACTACCAGTAATTACACCGCCCTCGACCGTGTAATCCCCGACATAAAAATATGCGGAGTCTCCACCAAACAAGCGGCCTGTCTCGAGCGTAATCACTGAAGGCGATAAAAGCTGGTTCTCGGCCCCGACCTCATTTGTGCGCAGCAGCCATATTCCCTCAACGCTACTCATAAAATCTCCTTCAGAACGGCAGCTTGAAGCCGGCAGGCAGCGGCAGGCCCTGCGCCATCTTGCTCATTTCTTCCTCGCTCGCGCGATCGGCCTTGGTGCGGGCATCGTTGAACGCGGCCGCGATCAGATCCTCGAGCATCTGCTTGTCGGCGGGCACCATCAGGCTGTCGTCGATCGACACGCCCAGGATGCGGCCCTTGGCGGTCGCGCGGACCTTGACCAGGCCGCCGCCCGCTGCGCCTTCGACCTCGATCGATTCCAGCTTGGCCTGCGCCTCGTTCATCTGGCGCTGCACGGTCTGCGCCGCTTCCTGCGCAGCCGCCATCATCTCTT
Organism: Blastomonas sp. CACIA14H2; assembly: GCA_000503195.1. Taxonomy (GTDB): domain Bacteria; phylum Pseudomonadota; class Alphaproteobacteria; order Sphingomonadales; family Sphingomonadaceae; genus Blastomonas. Next base: position 30,309 of record AYSC01000017.1, on the reverse strand, counting down.
CCATGCTTTTCATGCCTTGGCACTCCGTGTTGGCAGGGTTTCATCTCCATGTGGGGAGATTTCCGCCGCAGTCCAGTCAATTTCCGCATCGGGAAAGGCCGCCTGTGTCGCCTTGACCAGCGGATGGTTCAGAATCTCGTCGCGCATCGCCGCTTCGGCCTGCTGCTCAAGCTCGGCCAGCGTCGGCTGCGCCTCGCCCTCACCGCGTTCGACCTCCCAGCGCCGCCCGGTGATCGAGGCGAGCGCCTCGCGCAGCAGCGGGACATAATCGTCGCGGCCGGTGGCAGACTGGTAGACCAGCCGGTCGTCGCCCAGCTCGATCAGCCGCATGTCCGATTTGATCTGTGCCGCGATCAGCCATTTGTTGGCATGGTCGAGCATGTCGACCAGATCGGTCATGGTCCGCAGCGTGGCGGGCGGAGGGGGTGCTGCAGGCTCGGCCGGGGCTGCATTCCAGGGCGGGCTTTCCTCGGCAGGCGGGGTCGGCGCTGCGGTCTCGGCGCGAGCGGGCGCGGCATGCCCTGCCGACGCGTCCGCCAGCCTGCGCGCGAGCGTGCCCGGATCGGGCAGCGTGGACGCATAGAGCGCGCGTAACAGCGCCATCTCGCACGCCTCGCGCGGCACCGGCGCGCTCTCGATCTCGTCATGCCCCTTGAGCAGCAGCTGCCAAAGCCGGTGCAGGCTGGCATGGCCGAGCCTGCCCGCCCAGTCGGCGAGCGCGGCGCGGTCCTCCTCGCCATGCACGGTGCGCACCCGGCCCGCCGATTTCTGCAGTGTGATCGCATGAACCATCGCCAGCAGCCCGCGCATCACGGCGACCGGATCGACGCCCAGGCTGTGCTGCGCGTCGAGATCGGCGAGCATCGCATCAGCATCGCCCGCGATCAGATGTGCGAACAGCCGCCGCATCGCGCCGCGATCGGACAGGCCGAGCATGCTGCGCACCTGTTCGGCGCGAACCTGCGGCGCGCCTTCGCTGGCATCGCCCCCCAGATCGGCATGCGCGATCGCCTGATCGAGGATCGACAGGCCGTCGCGCACCGATCCTTCCGCGGCATCGGCGATCATCGCGAGCGCATCGGGCTCGGCGGTGATCGCTTCCTTGACGCAGATCTCGGCAAAATGGCTGGCGAGCAATTCGGACGGGATGCGCTTGAGGTCGAAGCGCTGGCAGCGCGACAGCACCGTGATCGGCACCTTGTTCACCTCGGTCGTGGCGAACAGGAACTTCACGTGCGGCGGCGGTTCCTCCAGCGTCTTGAGCAGGCCGTTCCATGCCTGTTTGGAGAGCATGTGCGCTTCGTCGATGATGTACATCTTGTAGCGCGCGGAGACGGCGGCATAGCGCACCGCCTCGGTAATCTCGCGAACGTCGTCGATGCCGGTATGGCTGGCGGCGTCCATCTCGATCACGTCGATATGGCGCCCCTCGGCAATCGCGACGCAGGGCTCGCACACGCCGCAGGGTGAAATCGTGGGGCCGCCCTGCCCATCGGGGCCGATGCAGTTCAGCGCCTTGGCGATCAGCCGCGCGGTCGAGGTCTTGCCCACCCCGCGCACCCCGGTCATGAGGAACGCATGCGCCAGCCGCTCGCGCCGGATCGCGTTGCCCAGCGTCTGCACCATGGCGTCCTGGCCGATCAGCTCGGCAAAGGTCTGCGGGCGGTATTTGCGCGCAAGCACGCGATAGGCCTGGCCCGATGCGCCAGCGGGCGCGGCAATGGTGGGCAGATCGAGCCCGAGCCCGGGCATTTCGCCTGCGTCATTGTCGATATCTTGGGGCCGGGAATCGTCCATAGATGCTGATTAGCCGCTGCCGCCGGTGGATCAAACCGAAACCGCCCGCCTGTTCAAAACAGAGGGCCTGTGAAGGATGCGGCGCTGGAAGATGGTAGGAGCCGGACGACCCGCGGCGAAAATCGTTGTGGCTGCTTCCTTCCGGACCTGACCAGATTGGCGACGGCTACGTCCGCCCGACTCCCGAGCGCCATATGGCGAGTTGATGACGGAAAAGCAAGCCGGCCCGAAAAAGCTGTCAAACGCCCTGCATGTCATAGCTTTCGGCCGGGACACGGCAGGTCAGGCTGCCCCATTCCTCGCGCAGGAAGATCTGGCACGACAGGCGCGAGGTGCGCGTCACCGCCACGGCGAGGTCGAGCATGTCCTCTTCCATCTCGACCGGATCGGGCAGCTTGGCGAAATCCGCGGGATCGATGATCAGATGGCAAGTGGAGCAGGCCATCTGCCCCTCGCACGTGCCTTCGAGCGGCTGGCCATGCGCCTGCGCGACATCGAGCAGCCGGTCGCCCTCCTTGGCCTGAACCGTCCGACGGCTCTTGCCGTCCGCGCTGATGAACGTCACCTCGATCATCGATCACCCCGTCTGCCGATTGGCCGCATCGACGATCAAATGCGCGGCGCGCTCGATTTCGTCAATGGTGGTATAGCGCCCGAAGCCCAGCCGGATCGACGAACGCACTTCCGGGCTCGACAGGCCCAGCGCGGTGAGCACATGGCTGGGCCGTCCCGAGCCGCTGGCACAGGCCGAGCCCGCGGAAAAGGCGACCCCGCGCACCTCGGACATCAACCGCGCAACGTCGAGCCCGTCGCGGCGCAGGTTGAGGTTACCGGGATAGCGTGTGATCAGCGATCCGTTGACCTGCCAGTCGGCGAAGATCTCGAGCGCTCGATTGCGCAGAAGCGAGACGTGCGCCGCATCCGCGTCCGCCCGCTCCGCTGCGAGCCGTGCCGCCGCGCCGAACCCGGCGCACAGCGCGGGAGAGAGCGTGCCCGAGCGCAGCCCCTGTTCCTGCCCGCCACCATGGATCAGCGGCTCGAGCGCCACACCCTCGCGCACCCACAAAGCACCGATGCCCTTGGGTCCGTGGATCTTGTGCGCGGTGATCGCGATCATGTCCGCCGCTTGCGGCAGCGCGACGCGCCCGAAGCCCTGCACCGCATCGCACAGGAACAGCGCGCCCGCTTCGTGCGCGATCTCGGCCAGCACATCGACCGGCTGGATCACGCCAATCTCGTTGTTGACCAGCATCACGGCAACCAGCGCGGTGTCGGGGGTGACGGCATCGCGCGCCGCGTCCATGTCGACCAGCCCGTCGCGGTCCACCGGCAGCAGCACGACCTCGTGGCCCTGCCCTTCGAGCCACAGACAGGTGTCGCGCACGGCAGCATGTTCGGTCGCGATCGTGACGATCCGCCAGCGCGGTGCGAGCGCGGGCAGAGCCCCCCGGATCGCGAGGTTGAGCGCCTCGGTCGCGCCGCTGGTGAAGATGACGCGTCCGCCCCGAGGCATCAGCGCATCGATCTGCCCGCGCGCCACCTCGACCGCGGCCGAGGCCTTGCGCCCGAGCAGGTGCGCACTGTGCGGATTGGCCCAGCCGCCCGTGCTCTCCGGCCCGCCGAGCCAGGGCTGCATGGCGGCAAACGCCTCGGGCGCAAGCGGCGTGGTCGCCTGATAATCGAGATAGATCGGGCCAGTCGCCATCAGCGCTTCGCCCGCGCCGCCATCTCGCGCCACAATTCGATGAAGCGATAGACGTGCGCGCGCGTGGTCGAGGGGCCGAAGCTCACCCGCACCACCTCGCCCGCCGCCTTCTCGTCCCAGCCCATCGCGGTCAGCACCGCGCTGGTCTTGAGCGTGCCCGAGGAGCACGCGCTGCCCGCCGAGACCGAGACGCCCGCCAGATCGAACTGGATCAGCTGCGCACTGGCCGCCATGCCGGGCATGCGATAGCTGCCGATGCTCGGCAGGCGCGGCGCATTCTGCGCGACGACCTCGCCGCCCGCGCCGCGAATGGCGCTGTCGAGCTGATGGCGCAAGTCCGCCGCGCGGTCAGTCCAGTAGCGCGCATGGGTGAGCGCGGCGGCGAAGCCCATCGCGGCGGGCACATTCTCGGTGCCGCCGCGATAGCCCTTTTCCTGCCCGCCCGGGGGTTCGAGCAGCCCGAGATCGCGCACCAGCAGCGCGCCGATCCCCGGCGGCCCGCCCAGCTTGTGCGCCGAGACCACGATCATGTCGGCATCGGGCAGCGGCAGCTTGCCCGCGCTCTGCGAGGCATCGCACAGGCTGAGCGCGCCGCCGTCGCGCGCCATGGCACTGATTGCGGGATTGTTCTGGATCACCCCGGTCTCGCTGTTGACCGATTGGACCACCACCATCGGGCGTCCGCCGCAGGTTTCGAGCGCGCGCGCGAGGCTCGCCATCACCAGACGCCCGTCGAGATCGACCGCGAGCCGCATCAGCGATCGTCCTGCGGGGATGCGCGTCGTCAGCCGTTGCACCGCGTCATGCTCGGTCGGGTTGACGATCCAGCCATCGGCCTTGCCCGCGAGCATGGCGAGCGAAATCGCCTCGCTCGCGCCGCTGGTGAGGATCACCTCGCCGTCCCAGTTCAGCGCGCCCGCAATCTGCCGCCGCGCCTCTTCGAGCGCCGCCCGCGCCGCGCGCCCATCGCTGTGCGGCGAGGACGGGTTGGCCCAGCGCTCGATCCCCGCGATCATCGCCGCGCGCGCCTCGGCGAGCACCGGCGTCGTCGCCGCATGGTCGAGATAGATGCGCGGCTGGTTCATCGGGGCAGCAGGCCGGGAAGGACGGGACAACGGTTCATCGCGTTCCTCTAACCGCAGTCAGGCGCGAATCCACGCATTTTGTTGCTTTTGCCCGAGCGGATTGCGTATAGCGCCCCTTCCCGGCAGCCGCTGCAACCCTATCTGAGGCTTCTGCCGCCATACTATTCACATGCCGACATCATTGTCGTTTCAGCCGAAAGAGCGCAAAACATGCCCGCCGTCATCTTTCCCGGTCCCGAAGGCCGTCTTGAAGGACGCTTCAGCCCTGCCCCCCGTCCGCGCGCGCCGGTCGCGATGATCCTCCATCCGCACCCCCAGGGCGGCGGCACGATGAACGACCGGATCACCCAGGCGCTGTACAAGACCTTCGTGCGCCGTGGCTTTGCGACGCTGCGCTTCAACTTCCGCGGCGTCGGCCGCAGCCAGGGCACGTTCGACAACGGTATCGGTGAACTGTCCGATGCCGCCGCAGCGCTCGACTGGGTGCAGAGCTTCCATCCCGAAGCGCAGACCACCTGGGTCGCGGGCTTCAGCTTCGGCGCGCTGATCGCGATGCAGCTGCTGATGCGCCGCCCGGAGATCCGCGGCTTCATCTCGGTCGCTCCGCCCGCGAACATGTACGATTTCAGCTTCCTGGCGCCTTGCCCGGCCTCGGGCATCATCGTTCAGGGTGCCGCCGACACGGTGGTGACGCCGGGCGCGGTGCAGAAGCTGGTCGACAAGCTGCGCACGCAGAAGCACATCACCATCCACCATGACGAGATCAGCCGCGCCAACCACTTCTTCGAGCACGAGCTCGACGATCTGATGCACTCGGTCGACAATTATCTCGACATGCGCCTGGCCCCGGATTCGCCGATCCGGTGACGGCGCTCGCCGGACGCTTGCGTGCCTTTGTCGAACGGTACTGGCACGCAGGGCCGTGGGGTCGCAGGATGGTGCCACGTGATTTCATGGGGGCGATCCATGTCTGCCAAATCTGTTCCTTTCTCGCTGCTACTGGCTGCAACCGCCTCTCTGGGCAGCGGACTGGCCCCTGCTCAGGCCCAGCAGGCGTCTTCGGGGGAAGAGATCGAGGTGATCGGCCGTCGCCAGACCGAAGAGCAGGCGCGCAAGGAAGCCAATGACTTCGTTCGGCGGACGGTGTCCACCGGCAGCGACGATCCGCTGGCGCGCTGGGTAACGCCGATCTGCCCGGCGGTGCTGGGCATCCAGCCCGAATATGCCGCCATCGTAGAGCGAAAGATCCGCGCGCTCGCCAAGGTGGCGGAGATCGACACCGCGCCTGCGCCCTGCAAGACCAATGTTGTGGTCAGCTTCACCACCAATGCCCCCGCCGTGGTCCAGCGGATCGCCAGGAAATCGCCACGCCGTCTGGCCGAAGTGCAGATTCCCGACCGGCCCGCGCTGCTCAATGGAAATGCGCCGGTGCGCTGGTGGTACACTACGCAGGAAACCAGCGTCGATGGGATAAGCGCGGTCGCCTCGGACGGTCTCGCCGCCAATGGCGGCACGGCCGAGGGTGGCGGCTCGTCGATCGGTAACGGACTTCCCACGGTCCAGGCCTATAGCTCTAGCATCGTGCGCACCCAGATCGTGCGCGCGCTGCGCAGCGCGACGATCGTCATCGACGTAAACCGCGCGCAGGGCGTGCCGCTCGACGCCGTCGCCGCCTATGCCGCGATGGTCGCGTTCGCCGAAATGAAGCCGGTGCAGACGCCGCCGCCAAATTCGATTCTCGGCCTGTTCGCGCCCGATGCGCAGGTCGCCAGCGCCACCGACTGGGACATAAGCTTCCTCAAGGCACTCTATAGCATCCCTGCTGCACGCGCGGGCTGGAAGCAGAAGCGCATGCTGGTCGGCAAGATCCTGAAGGACTCCGAAGCTGCGGGCCAGATCGACGATAATGAGGATTTGACCGAGGGGCTAAGCGAACCGGGGAAATAGCACCTGCGCAATGCATCCGCTTGTTGCACAAGGTACACCGGTCGGCGGCGGCCCGACGCCCACGCCTCCCGAATTGTTACCGCCATTCTGAATGTAATAGTTTGTTTGCAAAAAAGACAGATCTCATTGCATGATGTAACGGCTGAGTATCGAGGAGGCTTCCATGTTTCCGAAACTGAAACTACGCCGTTCGATTATTTTCGGATGCTCATCCCTGCTTGTCCTGCCCGCCCTGAGCAGCGCGCAAGACGCACCCACCGCGAAGCCCGAGATCGAAGTCCTGGGAGAACGCCAGACCGAAGCCGAGGCGCGCCGGGACGCGCATGATTATGTCCGCAAGACCGGAATCGTGCGGAATGACGATCCGGTTGCCCGCTGGAACGCGCCGATCTGCCCGAAAGTCATCGGCCTGCACGACGACTATGGCCGCATCGTCGAGGACAGGGTGCGCGGCCTGGCGCAGCGGGTCGGCGTCAAGGCCGCCGATGCCCCGTGCCGGACAAACATCATCATCAGCTTCGTCACCGACGCCAGGGCCACGGCGCGGCGCGTCGCCTCGCGCAATCCGGTGACCTTCAACGAAGTACCGCAACATGCCCGCGACGCGCTGATCAACGGCGATGCGCCGGTGCGCTGGTGGTATTCGACCGCGCTGGGCAGCAGCGACGGCGTCAGCGTTGCTCCGCAGATTTCGGGGCCCGAAGCGCTCGGGGCGGGCTCCGAACAGTCGGGCTGGCTGCTTGGCGTCCCAGGCGTTCGCGGTTTCCGGCCATCGGTGGTGCAGACCCAGATCGTACGGTCGCTGCAGAGCGCGACAGTGATCGTCGATATCAACCGCGCCCAAGGCCTGCCGCTCGACAGCGTCGCCGATTATGCCGCGACGGTGGCGCTCGCCGAGGTGCAGCCCGGGGATCCCCCTACCGACTCGCTGCTCGCGCTGTTCGCCAGCGGCGGATCGCAGGCGAAGCTCACCGATTTCGACCTCAGCTTTCTGAAGGGGCTGTACGACATCCCCGCGTCGCGGGCCGGCTGGCAGCAGCGACGCATGCTGGTGGCGAGGATCATCCGGGATGCCGGGGAAGCGGGGCGTATCATCGCTTCGCCATGAGCACGATAATCATCTGAAGTGCCGCGCGCCCGAAGGTGCAGCGTTCCGTTCACGGGTATGAAGAACAAGGAGCTGGGTGATGAAGCGAATAAAAGAGATCCTGCCCGCTGCCATCTGGATACTGGCCATGGGCCATGCGCCTGCCATCGCTCAAGCTGCCGCTTCTGCGCCCGAGCCACGGCGGCAGACGGAAATCCATGTCATAGGCCCCTCTTCCAGCCCGGCAGAATTGCGCAAGCAGGCGAACGACTTCGTCAGGCGCACCGGTGTCGCCAATGGCTCCGATCCGGTCGCACGCTGGATCGAGCCGGTCTGCCCCAAGGTCGTTGGCATCAAACCCGAATACGCCCAGATCGTCGAGACGCGGATGCGCGAGATTGCTCAGCTATCGGGCATCAAGCTGGGCAAGCCGGACTGCCAAGGCAATATCGCGGTCACCTTTACAACCGATGCTCGCGGTCTGATGCGGCAAATACACAAGAAAGCGCCCAGCCGTCTTGCGGAACTCGCCCCCGCTCGGCGCGAGCGCCTTTTGACCGATAATGTCCCGATCCGCTGGTGGTACAACAGCCGAACGCAAGGCGCCGATGGCATGCGCGTTGCAAACTCGGACTCGCTGCTGGTCAGCGCGGATTCGACCGACGGCCGGACATTCAGTGCCGGGACTGGCGGCGAATCCGCCATCGGCAACGGAACGCAGACCGTGCAGGCCTATCGCTCTTCGATCATCGGAACGCTGGCGGTTCGCGCGCTGTTCAAGGCCACCATCGTCATCGACGTGAACCTGGCGCAGGGCCGCTCGCTCGATGCCGTGGCCGCCTATGCCGCGATGGTCGCCTTTGCCGAAACGACGCCAACCGACCAGCCGGTGCCCAACTCGATCCTGGGCCTGTTCGATGCGGGCAATGTCTATTCCGACCCGACCGATTGGGACATCGCGCTGCTGCGCACGCTCTACAGCATGCCGCACGACCGGGCAGGCTGGAAGCAGCGCCGCGTGCTGGTCGGCGCGATCGTCAACCCGTCCGAGCGCCTGAACGAAGAAGAATGACCAGCCAATCAGGCCATCAGCCGACCTGAACCGTCTGCTCGATCGCGCCGAAGATCGTGTGTTCCTTGTCGTCGTGCACGTCGATACGCACGGTATCGCCGTGCTTCAGGAACGGCGTCTTCATCTCGCCGGTGGTGATCTTCTCGACCATGCGGACTTCGGCGATGCAGCTGTAACCCAGGCCACCCTCGCTCACCGGGCGTCCAGGGCCGCCATCGCTGTCGCGGTTGGAGACGGTGCCCGACCCGATAATCGAGCCCGCGCGCACGCGCCGCGTCTTGGCGAGGTGCGCGATCAGCACGCCGAAATCGAAGGTGCAGTCATCCGACGCCACCGCGCGACCAAAGGGCTTGCCATTGAGATCGACCAGCAGCTTGCGGTGCAGCTTGCCGTCCTTCCAGTAATCGCCGAGTGCATCGGGCGTCACGAACACCGGCGAAAAGGCGCTGGCCGGCTTGGACTGGACGAAGCCGAAGCCCTTGGCGAGCTCGTCGGGGATCAGGTTGCGCAGCGACACGTCGTTCACCAACCCGACCAGTCGGATATATCCGCGCGCTTCGTCGGGCGTCACGCCCTGCGGCACGTCGCCGGTGACGACCACGATCTCGGCCTCGAGATCGCAGCCCCAAGCCTCGTCCTTCAGGAGGATGGGATCGCGCGCGCCCATCAGGTCGTCCGATCCCCCCTGATACATCAGCGGATCGGTCCAGAAGCTCTCGGGCAGCTCCGCCCCGCGCGCCTTGCGCACCAGCTCGACATGATTCACATAGGCCGATCCGTCGGCCCATTGATAGGCGCGCGGCAGCGGCGCGGCAGCGTCATGCTCGTGAAAGCGCTCGCGCGGGATCGCGGCATGCTCCAGATCGCGCGCGAGCACCTCGAGATACGGGGCCATGCGGTCCCAGTCATCGAGCGCCGCCTGAAGCGTGGGCACCAGATGGCTGGCATCGGCATACCAGGCAAGATCGTTCGAGACGACGACGAGATGGCCATCGCGGCCGCTCTTGAGAGATGCAAGCTTCATGGGATGCGGCTGCCTTTTGCTGTTGCCGGGACGAGAAAATGCTGCGCGCAGCATAGTATCAATTGAAACTTGAACGCAAGCGCCGGGCGCCCCCGATCAATCATCGGTCAGCGCGTCCGCGCGCGCCAGCAGCTTGCCGAGCAGCGCGGCGAGTTGCCCGCGCTCGTCGTCGTTCAGCGCGGTCATGATTTGCATGTCCATCTGCATCGCCAGCGGCATGATCTCGGCATAGAGCGTCTGCCCCGCCGCGGTCAGCGCCAGATGGTGCGAGCGCCCGTCGGCCATGTTCGGCGCGCGCTGGATCAGCGCCCGCTCGCCCAGCGTCTTGGTCGCGCGATTGACGGCGACCTTGTCCATCCGCGTCGCCGCCACCAGCTCGCGCTGCGTCGCCTCGCCGACATCGCCCAGCACCGCCATGACGCGCCATTCGGGGATCTTGAGGCCGAACCGCGTGCGATATTCGCGCGCGATGAGGTCGCTCACCGCATTCGACGTGATCGAGAGGCGATAGGGCAGGAAATCGGCAAGGCGGGTGATGCTGCGGGTCATGTTGCGAATATCAGGCTATTCAATGTCCAGTTTCACGCCAAGCCAAATCGTGCGCGGCGTGGCTCGCTCGATAATGCCGGGGCCGCTGATGCCCGCCTGCACGGTCGTGTCGAACAGATTTTCGCCGCGCAGTTCGACGAGCAGGTTACGGTTGATCCGCATGGCGGCACGCGCATCGAGCGTCACCGCATCGTCGAGCGCGAGCTGGCCCAGATCGTCCTCGAATTGCGAGCCGACGTAACGCGCCGTGAGGTTGACGCCGCTATCGCCGCCTTGCGGAAACCAGCCAATCGATCCGGTGGCAAAGTGGCGCGGCACCTGCGCGGGCCTGCGTCCGTCGATCGCCGCCTGACCTGGCGCAGCCTCCACCATGGCATCGACATAGCTATAGGCGGCGGCAAGCCGGACATCGCCGATAGCGCCGCTCGCTTCGATCTCGACGCCCCTCGCCTCGACGGCATCGAGATTCTGCCGCTGGCTGAACGCACCCGCCGCCGAAACGAAGCCCACCCCGGGAAAGGTTCCGGGTCCGCGCGCCAGCGTCACGTTGGCGATGGCATTGTCGAGCCGGTTCCAGAAAGCCGTCGCGCCCAGACGAATCGTGTAGATCTCGTAATCCAGCCCCAGCTCGGCACCGCGCAGCCGTTCGGGGGCGAGCGCGGCATTGGCAGCGGTCGCGTCGGGTCCGACCCGGAAGGGGCGGTAGAGCTCGTTCAGCGTCGGCAGGCGCCAGCCGAGATAGGCTGCACCGCGCAGCTTGAGCAGCCCCGCGGCGTCCCAAGCAAAACCGACACGGCCCGTGCCTTCCCACCCGCTGCGGTCATCGAACGAAGCGGTGGTCAGCGGCGCGCCGGTAGCCAGCACGGTTTCGCGCAGCCGGCCACCCGTCAGCCGCCAATGATCGACCCGTCCGCCGCCGGTGAGCAGCAGATCGGTCGATGCCCGATAGCTCGCCTCGGCAAAGGCGCCCAGCGTTTCGCTCGCCCCGCCCGCCTGGCGCAGCCGCGTGGGAGCGCCCGCGACAAAGGTGAACAGCTCGCGCGTCTCGCCGGTGGTGCGCCGCCATTCGGCACCGAGGCGAAGTTCGCCCGCGCTGCCGAGCGAAGGGCGGATTTCGGCGCGCGCGCCCAGCCCGGTGGAAGGCGTGTTGTACTGGTCCAGGCTTTGCGTGACGGTGCGGCGGTCCGCGCTGATCGCACCGAAGCTGCTCTCGAAGCGGCGCATCTGGACATAGGCGAGCGCCGACCAGGGCAGCTTGCCGCGTCCCACCAGCCTCAGGCTCGCATCGGCGCCGTCGTTGCGGTTGTCGCTGAAGGCGAAGCCGCGCTCGCGCTCGTCGGTGAAGATGCGTCCGCTGGCCTGCAGCTCGGTGCTGGCACTGAGCGGCGCGACGAAGCGCAGGTTGACGCCGAGCTGCTCATAGGGTGCTGGGCGGTCGACCGGTCCGCGCTGCCGCGCGATCACCGGAGTGAACCCGTCGCCACGGGCATATTGGGCAGAGATCGTCAGCCCCCCTTGCCCGAGCGCCTGGCTGGTGCCGATGCTCGCCTCGATCGATTCGCGGCTGCCATAGGCAAGGTCGGAATAGAAATTGGACTGGTCGGGCGCGATTCCTGAGCTGTCGAGCTCGATCGTGCCCGCGAGCGCGCCGGGGCCATCGCCACCGGTACCGCCGCCGCGCCGCACGCGCACGCTCGCCAGATTGATCGCGTCATAGCCGGGAAAGCTGATCCAGCCGCCGAACGGATCGCTCTGCGGCACCCCGTCGAGCAGCATCAGCACGCGGCTGGAAGCATTGCCGCCCAGCCCGCGCAGCGTGACGCCCTGGCTGGTCGGGTTGGCGCTGCGTGCATCCGATCGGCGGAACTGCTGCAGGCCCGGTACCAGCCGCAGCGCATTCTCGAGCCGCTGGCTGGGCTCGTTCGCCAGCATGTCGGGCGAGAGGATGGTGACGCTATACGCGCGGTCGCCGATCGGGGCGTCGAGCGGGCGCCCGACGACCGTGATCGGCGCATCGGGCCAGCTGATCGTGTCGCCTTGCGGCTGCGCGTCCTGCGCATGCGCGGGGGCGAACGCGAGTGCTGCCAGTGCGACGCCGCAGATCAGATGGAGGTGCGAAATCTTCACGCGGGCTTCACCCTTTCGGGATGCGCGGCGGCAAAGGCCGGTGTCGCCTGCAGCTCGGCATCGATCCGGGTCAGGCGCGGATAGGGCGTCATGTCGAGTTCGAACCGCCGCGCATTCGCGACTTGCGGCACCAGGCAGACGTCGGCGAGGTCGGGTGCATCACCGCCGAACAGCCCGGTCTCGGGTGCCAACTGCTCCAGTGCCGTAAACCCCTCGGCGATCCAGTGGCGATACCAGCTGTCGATCGCCGCCTGGTCCTGGCCCATCTCGTTCTTCAGATAATGGAGCATGCGCAGATTGTTCACCGGGTGGATGTCCGCGATGATGATCATCGCCCGCGCCAATACGCCAGCGCGCGCCACCGGATCGGCGGGGATCAGGCGCGGCTCGGGGCGCGTGGCGTCGAGATAGTTGATGATCGCCAGCGACTGGGTCAGGTCATGCCCGTCGATGTGCAGCATCGGCACCAGCCCCTGCGGATTGCGCGCGACATAATCGGGTGCCTTTTGCTGGCGGGTCAGCAGGTCGGTCGGCACCGCCCGATAGGCAATTCCCTTGAGGTTCAGCGCGATGCGCACGCGGTAGCTGGCCGACGAGCGCCAGTAATCGAACAGGATGATGTCGGACATGGGCGAGGCTCCTAGGGGGCGGTTGGCCGGGGCGCGCACCATATGGGCAAGGGACGCCGATGCAAGGCTTGTTTCCCAGCGGCGGCGCGCTAAGCCTTGAACGATGACCGCCCTGCCTGATCTCGTGCTGTTCGCCAAATATCCGGTGCCGGGCTATGCCAAGACGCGGCTAGTTCCGGCCCTGGGTGCAGCAGGAGCCGCCGACCTGCATCGTCGCCTGGCGGAGAGGACCGTCGGCATCCTGCTGCAGGCGGGCGCGCCCGTCGAGGTCCGCTTCGCGGGGGCGGAAGAGGCCGCGTTTCGCCAGTGGCTGGGCGATGGGGTCCGCTTGATCGCGCAGGTCGAAGGCGGGCTGACCGAGCGGCTGATCGACGCCGCGCGCGACCATCCGCACATCTTCTTCGGCGCTGACACGCCCGATCTGGATGTCGGGGTCGTCGCATCCGCCAGGGCAGAGCTGCAGAACCATGATATCGTGATCGGCCCCGCAGAGGACGGCGGCTATTATCTGATCGGAATGCGGCAAGCGCGGCCCGAACTGCTGACCGACATGCCGTGGAGCACCGACGCCGTGCTGCGTGAAACGCTGCGGCGGTGCGACGCTCTCGGCCTTGGCGTGGCCTTGCTGCCGACGCTCGCCGATTGCGATCGGCCCGAGGACCTGGCGCGCTGGCCGCAACTCGAGGCACCTGGCCGATGCGCGTGACGCTGCTGATCCCCGCGCTCAACGAGGCCAAGGCGCTGCCCGCGACCATCGCCAATGTCGCCGCGCTCGATCCGCCGCCCGACGAGATCCTGCTCGTCGACGGGGGTAGCGAGGACGATACGGTGGCGTTGGCCAAGGCGGCGGGGTGGCGCACGAAAGTCTCGCCAGAGCGGGGACGCGGGCCGCAGATCAATTTCGGCGTGGAACAGTCGAGCGGCGATCTGGTGTGCATCCTGCACGCCGACAGCCTGTTGCCTGCGGATGCCATCGCGCACATTCGCCAGGTGCTCGCAGACACGCGGATTTCGCTCGCCACCTTCCTCCCGATCATCCGCGGGGAGAAGACCCGCTGGTTCACCACCGCGCACAACTGGTGGAAAACCTATTACCCCATCGTCACCCACCCGCACCTGTTCGTGCGTGGCGTGCGGCTGCTGTTCGGCGATCATGCCATGTTCTTCCGCCGCGCCGATTACCTGCGCATCGGCGGCATACCGGCGGATGCCACGATCATGGAGGAAGCCGACCTGTGCATCGGCTTCGCGCGACTCGGCAAGCTCAGGATGACGCGCAAGCCGGTCATTACTTCCGACCGCCGCATCGCGGCATGGGGGCCACTCAAGGCCAATTACATCTATCTCAAGGTTGGACTGGCCTGGACGTTCGGCATGCGGCACCGGTTGAAAGGCATGTATCCCGATATTCGCTAGACGCCACCGGGCGGCGATACGTGCATGGCGCGCGACGACCGACTTTCGCATTTGAAATGGGGGGACCCCCCTATTTCGCACTTGCAACATAAACCTTGTTGTGCCATCCAACGCCTGAACGAAAAACTCCTAATGGGGAATATGAAAATGAAGATGTTCAAAGCCACTGTGGCCGCGATCGCTCTGACCACCATGGTCGGCGCTCCGGTCCTTGCCCAGGCAGCCGGTCGCGTGACCGCCGCTTCGAGCGAAGACAGCGAAGCTGAAGGCAGCACCGGGATCATCATCGGCGTCGTCGCTGCTGCTGCCGTGATCGGCGGCATCATCGTCATCGCTGACGACGACGAGCCGAACAGCCCCTGATTTCATCAGGCGCACGCTAAACGGAAAAGGGCGGCTCCCAAGGGCCGCCCTTTTTTGTTGTGCCCCGCCTCCACGATCCCGGTAAAGTCCGGCGCCGCAGCGGGATCGACGGGATCAGGACAGCGGCCCTCTGCCGCCGGCTCGGAGCAGCGCCCCATGAGCGGCAGTGATCGCAGCCACTGCTTACCGCTTTTTTAACCGGGACGCGGCTAGACCGAAGCACTATGGTTCGCGGCCTCGCGCCGACGGGCCGACCACGATCGGGGATTGAGCATGCTGTCCGAGAAAAAGCCTGAAGTTTGCGTTCTGGGCCTGGGCTATATCGGGCTGCCGACCGCAGCGATCATCGCGCGCTCGGGCTGCCGCGTGCTTGGTGTCGATGTCTCCGAGCATGTCGTCAGCACCATTGCCGAGGGCCGTATCCATATCGAGGAAGTCGATCTGGACGGGCTGGTCCAGGGCGTGGTTGCGCGCGGCATGCTGCGCACCTCGCTCCATGTCGAGCCGTCGGACGTGTTCGTGATCGCGGTTCCGACGCCGTTCGACGACAATCACGCGCCCGATATCAGCTATGTGCTCCAGGCCGCGAGCAGCATCGCCGCCGTGCTCAAGCCGGGCGACTGCATCATCCTCGAATCGACCTCGCCGGTGGGCACCACCGAGGAAATGCGCGACCTGATCGCCAAGCTGCGCCCCGACCTCAAGGTGCCGGGCCTGACCAGCGACATTCCCGATATCGCCATCGCCTATTGCCCCGAGCGCGTGCTGCCGGGCCGCATCCTCGAGGAACTCACCAACAACGATCGCTCGATCGGCGGCATCACCCCGCGCTGCGCGCGCAAGGCGCTGACCTTCTATCGCCGCTTCGTGCGCGGCGAATGCATCACCACCGATGCGCGCTCGGCCGAAATGACCAAGCTGGTCGAGAATGCCTATCGCGACGTCAACATCGCCTTTGCCAACGAGCTGTCGATCGTCGCCGATCGCATGGGGCTTGACGTCTGGGAGGTGATCCGCCTCGCCAACCGGCATCCGCGCGTCAACATCCTCCAGCCCGGCCCCGGCGTCGGTGGCCATTGCATCGCGGTCGATCCCTGGTTCATCATCCACGGCGCGCCGGACGAAACCCCGCTGATCCGCACCGCGCGCTGGGTCAATGACGGCAAGGTCGATCATGTGCTCGGCAAGGCTGGCGCGCTGATCGAGGCCAATCCCAACGCCCGGGTCGCGTGCCTGGGCCTGGCGTTCAAGGCCAATATCGACGATTTCCGCGAGAGCCCGGCGAACAAGGTCGCGCTGGCGCTGGCGCAGAAATTCGGGGACCGGATCAGCATCGTCGAACCCTATGCCCAGGTCCTGCCGCCCGCTTATGATGGGCTGGGCGCACGGCTGATCGACGTCGACGACGCGATCGAAAGCTGCGACCTGTTCATCGTGCTGGTCGACCATGACGTGTTCAAGTCGATCCCGCTCGCCGAACGCGCGGGCAAGATCGTCTACGACACCCGCGGCATCTGGCCCGACCAACCCGCCTCGCCCGAGCGTCCGAGCGGCCATTTGCGTCTCGCCGGCTGATCGGGCAGACCCTTACCCCATGACCATCATCGTCACCGGAGCCGCCGGGTTCATCGGCCATGCGCTGACCCGCGCGCTGATGCAGCGCGGCGAGCATGTCGTCGGCATCGACAATCTCAACCCCTATTACGACCCCGCGCTCAAGTATGCGCGCCTCGCCGACCTGGCGACGATCAACGCGGGGCGCTTCGATTTTCTCGAGCTCGATTTCGCCGACCATGAGGCGCTCGAATCCGCACTGTCGCCCTATCACCTGACGCGGATCGTGCATCTCGGCGCACAGGCGGGCGTGCGATACAGCATCGACAATCCGCGCGCCTATGTGCAGTCGAACCTGGTCGGGCATCTCAACCTGCTCGAAATTGCGCGCCACCGGCAGGTGGAGCAGTTCGTCTATGCATCGTCCTCGTCGGTCTATGGCAATAGCGACGTGGTACCGTTCAGCGTCGATGCCCGGGTCGATCATCCCATCTCGCTCTATGCCGCGACGAAGAAGGCGGATGAGCTGATGAGCGAGACCTATGCGCATCTCTATCGCCTGCCGATGACGGGGCTGAGGTTCTTCACCGTCTACGGGCCCTGGGGCCGGCCCGACATGGCGCTGTGGAAGTTCACCAGTGCGATCCTGCAGGGCAAGCCGATCGACGTGTACAACCATGGCGATATGCGCCGCGACTTCACCTATATCGACGATATCATCGCGGGCGTGCTCGCCGTGATCGACCATCCGCCGACGGATGACGGCGCGGTCAAGCCCGGCGGCAGTGTCTCGCCGCACCGGCTGTACAATATCGGCAACAACCAGCCCGAGCCGCTCGGGCGGATGATCGACGTGATCGAGGCGGCGTGCGGCAGACCAGCGATCCGCAACCTGCTGCCGATGCAGCCGGGCGACGTCTACCAGACCTATGCCGATATCAGCGCGATCGCCGCGGATCTGGGCTATGCGCCGACCACCGGAATCGATACCGGCATCCCGCGCTTCGTCGACTGGTATCGTAGTTTCACGCGCAGCTGACTTGCAGCCCTGGCTCAGGCGCCGTAACCCTGCGCCAGGGCCCGACGTAGCACCGGCACCGCAGGAGATTCGACCCCATGCTCATCATCGAAGGTTGGCTGCAGTTCGCGCCAGGCGAAATCGACAAGTTCGCCGAAGCGGCACGGCAGATGGTCGAAGCCACGCGTCAGGAGGAGGGCTGCCTGCATTACGCCTTTGCCCGCGACATGAACGATCCCGACATCATCCGCATTTCCGAACGCTGGGTCGATCAGGCCGCGCTCGACGCGCATTTCGCCTCGCCGCACATGGCCGCATTCGGCGCCGGCCTCGCGCAGGTCGAACGGTTGGGATCGGACGTGCGACTGTACAATGGCGATGAAGTCCGCCGCATCATGTAGGGCTTGCGGCCCCCGCCCCGCTCCACCATATCGCGCGCCATGAGCAAGGATAGCAGCAGCATGCCCGTGTGGCATGGAACCACCATCGTCGGCATCCGCAAGAACGGCAAGGCGGTGATCGCAGGCGATGGCCAGGTATCGATGGGCCAGACGGTGATGAAGCCCAATGCGCGCAAGGTGCGCCGCCTGGGCGACGGATCGGTGATCGGCGGGTTCGCCGGCGCCACCGCCGACGCCTTCACCCTGTTCGAGCGGCTCGAAGCCAAGCTCGAGCGCCATTCGGGCCAGCTGATGCGCGCCGCGGTCGAGCTCGCCAAGGACTGGCGCACCGACAAGTACCTGCGCAACCTCGAGGCGATGATGATCGTCGCCGACAAGGAGGTGACGCTGATCCTCACCGGCAATGGCGACGTGCTCGAACCCGTCGACGGCGTCGCCGCGATCGGATCGGGCGGCAATTTCGCGCTCGCTGCTGCCCGCGCGCTGATGGAATATGAGCAGGATGCTGAGACGATCGCGCGCAAGGCGATGAAGATCGCCAGCGACGTATGCGTCTATACGAACGACCAGCTGACGATCGAGACGCTCGACACCGGCGCCTGATGCCCTAGGGTCCGCAGCCATGCTGTGGCAGACGAACAGGCGGGGGTTGGTGACGGGCGGCGGTGCCGCATTGTTGCTGGGGGGCTGTACGACAGGCGCGACGACGCGCCCGATAGCCGCGCTCCCCGCCCCGCCGATGTGCCTGGCGAAGGTGCAGGTCGATGCCAACCGCGTGATCCGAACCGTCGCCGGGCTGCGTCCGTTCCGTCCGTCCGGCTTTGTCGTGCGCGCCGAGGCGCTGGGCGATACGCGGCTGGTGCACAATTACGGCCATGGCGGCGGCGGCATCTCCTTGAGCTGGGGCAGTTCGCGCCTCGCCACCTCGCTCGGTCTGCCAGGTCATTCCGGCCCGGTCGCAGTGATCGGGGCCGGGATCATGGGGCTGACCACCGCGCGGCTGGTGCAGGAGGCCGGCTATCCGGTCACCATCTATACCGCCGCGCTGCCGCCGCAGACGACATCGAACATCGCGGGCGGCCAGATCTTTCCGACCGGCTATTTCGACGACGATGTCGCGACCCCCGAATTCCTGGCCCAGGCCGATATTGCCGCCGATTACAGCCGCAGGCGATTTCAGATCATGGCAGGCGACGATTACGGCATCCGCTGGCTGCCCACCTATGACCAGACGCGGCGGACCGGGCCGCTTCCGGCCGATCCGCGCTTTCCCGGACGCGTGCGGCTCGCTCCGGACGAGCACCCCTTCCCCGCCGATAATGTCGTCCGCTACGAGACCATGTATGTCGAGACCGGGCGCTTTCTCGAGCGGCTGCTGCGCGACATCCGCGTGGCGGGCGGCAAGGTCGAACGGCGAAGCTTCAACACCCCAGCCGAGATTGCTGCGCTGCCGGAAAAGCTGGTGTTCAACTGCACCGGGCTGGGCGCGGCCAAGCTGTTCGGCGATCCCGAACTGGTGCCGGTGCGCGGCCAGCTGGCGGTGCTGATCCCCCAGCCCGAGATCCGCTATGCCTATGCGCTGGGCGGCGGATACATGTTCCCGCGCGGCGACGGCATATTGCTCGGTGGCACCTATGAACGCGGAGAGTATCTCGCGGAACCGCAGCCGCAGGATATTGCCGCCATCGTCGAATCGCATCGCCAGCTGATGGCGGGCTGGCGCTGCGCTTGAAGAGGGTAGCGCCACACCCCAATTTGTGAGCGCGAACCTCCCTTCCAGAGAAGACACTGAATGACCGATACGCTTACCCCGAAGAACATCGTTGCCGCGCTCGATGCGCATATCATCGGCCAGAAGGACGCCAAGCGCGCCGTCGCCGTGGCGCTGCGCAATCGCTGGCGGCGTCAGCGCCTGCCCGCCGAGCTGCGCGACGAGGTGACGCCGAAGAACATCCTGATGATCGGCCCCACCGGCTGCGGCAAGACCGAGATTTCGCGCCGTTTGGCGAAGCTTGCGGATGCGCCGTTCATCAAGATCGAGGCGACCAAGTTCACCGAGGTCGGCTATGTCGGTCGCGACGTGGACCAGATCGCGCGTGACCTGGTGGAAGACGCGGTGCGGCTCGAAAAGGAGCGCCGCCGCGAGAAGGTGCGCGAAGCCGCATCCGAAGCCGCGATGGAGCGACTGCTCAACGCGCTGGTCGGCGACAATGCCAGCGAAGCGACACGCCAGAGCTTCCGCCAGCGCATCGTCGACAATCACATGAACGATACCGAGGTCGAGATCGAGGTCGAGGCTGCGCCCAACATGCCGATGGAAATCCCCGGCATGGGCGGCCAGGTCGGCATGATCAACCTCTCCGACATGATGGGCAAGGCGTTCGGCCAGAAGCGCACCAAGCCGCGCAAGATGCGGCTCGCCGATGCCTGGGACAAGCTGATCGAGGAAGAATCCGAAAAGCGGATGGACCAGGATGACGTCGCGCGCGCGGCGCTGGCCGATGCCGAAGCGAACGGCATCGTCTTTCTCGACGAGATCGACAAGATCGCAGTGTCCGACGTGCGCGGGGGATCGGTGAGCCGCGAGGGCGTGCAGCGCGACCTCCTGCCGCTGATCGAGGGCACCACCGTCGCGACCAAATACGGCCCGATGAAGACCGATCATGTGCTGTTCATCGCCTCGGGCGCGTTCCACATCGCCAAGCCCAGCGACATGCTGCCCGAACTGCAGGGCCGCCTGCCGATCCGCGTCGAGCTCAAGGCGCTGAGCGAGGAGGACTTCTTCCACATCCTCACCCAGACCAAGGCCAATCTGGCGCAGCAATACAGCGCGTTGCTCGGCACCGAGGAACTCAAGCTCGAATTTTCCGAGGACGCGCTGCGCGAGGTCGCGCGCATCGCCGCCTCGGTCAACGAGACGGTCGAGAATATCGGAGCCCGCCGTCTGCAGACGGTGATGGAGAAGTTGCTGGAAGATATCAGCTTCAATGCCGAAGATCATCGCGGCGAGACGATCAATATAGATGCCGATTACGTACGATCGCAGCTGACAGGTATCGCCAAGAACACCGATCTCAGCAAATACGTCTTGTAGATTGTTCGGACGTCGTGCCGCTGAAATTGCAGATGGCATGCCGCTTTAGCGCCAAATTAACCATCGTCATGACACATGAGGTGTATGACGAACTGGACACTCTTGCGCAAACTGGCCCGGCTCAGGGGCCGGACTGAATTACGGGCCGAAAGGCCCGGATTCGGTGTCGGCGATGGCATACCGCATCCCGAACTCTCCTCACTGACCATCGCTGTCCACCATATGCTGCGCATCTGCAGCTGCAGCATCGACATGCTGCCCTGCGTTGTCACCGTGGCGCTGGTCCTGAACTGGGTCGCCTGGGGAACGCCGGGGCAGATCGCCACCCTGTCGGGCTCAGCCATCAGCGTGCTTTGCGTCCTGGCCCTGATCCCGCTGCAAGGGCCTTTGGCGCGCCTGGCGCAGGAGGATCGTCCGGACAGTTCCTCGCGGCTTGCAAAGCTCCATTTCCAGTTCGGTGCCAACGCGCTGATGTCAGGGATGGGCTGGGCCCTGGCACTGGCCGGCCTGATGCTGTCGCGGAACAGTCATCTCGTCGAACTGGCCGTCCCCGTGGGCGTGGGCATTGCCGCGATCGG
Organism: Blastomonas sp. CACIA14H2; assembly: GCA_000503195.1. Lineage (GTDB taxonomy): Bacteria > Pseudomonadota > Alphaproteobacteria > Sphingomonadales > Sphingomonadaceae > Blastomonas. The sequence goes on along the minus strand of AYSC01000017.1, from coordinate 8,863 downwards.
TGCGCTCAACTTCCTGCCCTTGCCCTCCGCCAACCTGTACTGGTTGAGCGCGATGATGGGCGGGCTGTTTACGGCGATCATGGCGACCGGATACAGGATCACCGTGTTCTTCTTTCCGCTGGCGGTGGTGTTCTCCATTATCATGTGGCGGAGCACCGCCGCCCTGTGCAGCAATTTCGCCACCTATCTTCTGCAGTCGGACGAACTGGCCCAGGCGCGGGAGCGCGAATTCGCTTTCCGCCAGAGCGAAGCGGCAGCCGTCGCCGAACGCGACCAGCGCGCCCAGGCCGACCTGGTCAGGCAGCGCGAAGAGCATTTGGCAACGCAGCGCAAGGCGATGGCAGCGCTGGCCGAAGGCTTTGAGCATTCGGTCGTCCAGACCATCGACAGGCTGACCGACGCGCTGGCGCAACTGGGTACCAGTGCCGCCGCGCTCCACTCGATTGGCGAGGAAACCGACAGCAGCGCCACGCAGGTAACCGCGCGCGCGAGCAATGTCGGGCTTTCGGTGCAGCATGTCGCCACCGCGATCGAACAGCTCAACCGGTCGGCCCAGGCGATCGCCCAGCGGGTCGATGCCCAGCATCAGGCCGCCGCTGCTGCACGGAGCGCGAGCATGTCCGGCAGCGTCGCAGTGAGCGCGCTTGCCACCCAGGCCGAGAAGGTGTCCGAGATCACGACGCTGATCAACGAGATCGCCTCGCAGACCAATCTGCTGGCGCTCAACGCCACGATCGAGGCCGCGCGCGCCGGCGAGGCCGGGCGTGGTTTCTCGGTCGTCGCGCACGAGGTCAAGCAGCTCTCCGGCCAGACGCGCGGGGCGATCCAGTCGGTCGACGAGACCGTGCAAGGCATTCGTGCGCGCATGGACCTGACCGAGATGACCATCGATTCGATCGCCGACCAGATCGATCTGGTGACGGAGGGCGCGGCGCATATCGCCAGGGTGATCGCCGATCAGGGCGAGGCCACGAGCGACATCCACGCCAGCAGCCTGCAAGTGGCCAGCGATGCCAACGCGATGGAGGAAACCGCGCATGCGGTCAGCCGGAACGCCCAGCGCGTGAAATCGGTGTCGGACGACATGCGGCTGGTCACCTCGCAGCTCGAGGAACAGGCACGCGCGCTGCGCGGGGCGAGCAGCGCTTTCCTGGCCGAGCTCAAGGCCGCCTGACGCTCCGGTCGCCGCATTTGTCGCGGCCCCGCTGGGCTTGCCGCGATTAGCGCGCTAAGCTTGCTGTCATGGGCCTGCGGTTTCATCGCATGTTCATCGGCGGGGCTTCACCAGTCCCGCTTTCGATCGAGCCTCCAGCCATGGAAAAACGGCAGCGCATGCAGCACAGCTCCCAGTCCCAGCCCGCCGCAATCGTCCGGCTTCTTGCGCGGGTGCTGGCGCTGTGCGCGGCGGCGATGCTGGCGATCCAGCCCGCCGCGGCCCAGTCGATCCTGCGTGATGCGGAAACCGAGGCGCTGCTCGCCGACATGTCGCGCGATCTGATTCTGGCAGCGGGCTTGCTGCCCTCGAACGTCAATGTCGTCGTGATCAACGACCGCAGCATCAACGCCTTCGTCGCGGGCACGCAGGACGTCTATATCCATAGCGGGCTGATCGAGGCGGCCGACAATGCCAACGAGGTCCAGGGTGTGATCGCGCACGAACTGGGGCATATCGCGCTCGGCCATTCGATCACCCGGTCGGAAAATGCCTCCAAGGCCGGCAATATCACCATATTGTCGCTGCTGCTCGGGTTGGCAGCGGTGGCGGCAGGCGCGGGCGAAGCCGGGCTCGGCATCATCGGGGCCGGACAGCAGGCGGCGATAGGCAAGTTCCTGGCGCATACGCGCGGCGAGGAATCGGGCGCCGACGTCGCAGGCGCGAAATATCTTTCGCAGGCGGGCCTGACCGGCAAGGGCTCGCTCGCCTTTTTCAAGAAGCTGCAGAATCTCGAGTTCCGCCTCGCGATCCCGCAGGAGGACAGCTATAACCGCTCGCACCCGCTTTCGGGCGAGCGCATCACGCTGCTCCAGGAAATCTACGAGAACGACCCCGCGTACGACACCCCGCTCGATCCGGCGCTCGAGGCGCGTTTCCAGCGGGTGAAGGCCAAGCTGGTCGGCTATGTCGCCGAACCCACCGAGACGCTGCGCGACTATCCCGAAAGCGACCGGAGCGTGCCCGCGCGCTATGCCCGCGCCTATGCCTGGCACAAGAGCGCCTACCCTGAAAAGGCGCTGGCCGAGGTCCGCTCGCTGCTCGCCGAGGCGCCGGACGACCCCTATTTCCTCGAGATCTACGGCCAGATCCTGCTCGAATCGGGCCGGCCCAAAGAGGCGATCGCCCCGCTGCAAAAGGCGGTGGCCAGCACCAACGCCCAGTCCCTGATCGCCGGGGTCTACGGCCACGCGCTGATCGCCAGCGAGGACCCTGCCAACCTGCCCGAAGCCGAGCGCGTGCTCAAGGCCGCCGTCGCGCGCGATGCAGCCAATCCCTTCGCCTGGTATCAGCTCGGCGTGGTCTATGCCGATCGCGGCGACACGGCGCGCGCGGCGCTGGCGAGCGCCGAACGCTATGTGCTGCAGGGCAATGCTCCGCTGGCGCTGCAGAGCGCCGAGCAGGCGATGACCAGCCTGCCCCAGGGCAGCGCCGACTGGATCCGCGCGCAGGATATCGCGATCCTGGCCCGTGACGCGGTTGAACGCCAGCGCCGCCGCCGCTAAGCCGCAAACATCGACTGCATATCACCAACCAAGGGTTCGCCATGACATCGCAATCGTCTTCCTCCGGCGAGACCCGTTCAGGGAAACTGATCTTTATGGCCGCTGCCGCATTTCTCACGATCGCCGCCGGTGTCGGCACGCTGCTGTGGCAGAGCGGCGCGAGCGTGACCTCGGGCGGTGCGGTGGCGCAGGATGCCGACAAGGCGGCCGCCGCTGCCGGGTTCGACAGCAAGGACAAGGCCGCGATCGAGGCAATCGTGCGCGCCTATATCCTCGAAAATCCCGAGATCATTCCCGAAGCGGTCGAGCAACTGCGCACCAAGCAGGCGGCCAAGCGCATCGCCTCGGTGCGCAGCGATGTCGAAACGCCCTATGCCGGCGCCTTTGCCGGCAATCCCGATGGCGATGTCGTGCTGGTCGAATATTCGGATTTCGCCTGCGGATTCTGCCGCCAGAGCGTCGCCGATGTCGCGCGGCTGGTGGGTGAGGACAAGAATCTCAAGATCGTGTTCCACGAGCTTCCCATCCTTTCGGATGAAAGCCGCGTTGCTGCCGCCTGGGGCCTGGCCGCCGCGCAGCAGGGCAAATATTATCCGTTCTACAAGGCGATGTTTGCCGCCGGGCGCCCCAGCCAGACGACGATCGAACAGGCGGCCAGGACCGCCGGGCTCGATATGGCTGCCGCGCGCGGCTTCGTTGCCAGCAAGCAGGCCGAGAAGGTGCTCGACGACAATATCCGCATTGCGCAGCAGCTCGAATTCAGCGGCACGCCCAGCTGGGTCGTGGGCAACCGCGTGCTCAACGGCGCGGTGGGCTATGACGAGCTCAAGTCGGCAATCGCCGAAGCGCGCTCGGTGAAGAAGCCGGTCGGCTAGGCCATGCGCAAGGCCGCGTGCGCCTGGGCCATGGCGGGGCTGATGGCGTTCGCGGCCCCGCTGCCCGCCACTGCCGCCACAGGATCGCCCAAGGCCTCCGAATGGTCGCTGGCCCAGCTGCGCGCGGCGGACGTACGCGTGCTCAGCGTGGGTTTCCGGCTCGCAACCGCGAATGCGCCATTCTGCCGGAACACCGAAAACGCCGCAGGGATGACGCTGCACCATATCGGCCAGTATCCCGACGCTGCCGCAGCGCGCGCGACCTTCGGCTTTGCGAGCGATTACGCCGTGCTCGCCTTGGTCGCCGATGGTCCTGCCGCGCGCGCCGGTCTTCGCACCGACGATGCGATCGTCTCGCTCGACGGCTTGCCCCTTGTCGCTCCCGCCGAGGAACTGGCGGCGATCGATCAGGTCGCGGCCTATCGCCCGATCGCCTGGGCCGATGCCCGGATGCGCGCGGCGTTGGACAAGGGCCCGGTGGCGCTCGGCATCCTGCGCGGCGGCAAGCCGATGACGGTCACCATCACCGGCACCCCCGCCTGCCGCAGCCGATTCGAGCTGCGCCCCAGCGGTTCCTACGGCGCTTCGGCGGACGGCGACATCGTCGGCATCACCGTGCCGATGCTGGCCTTCATGATCGACGATGACGAGCTTGCAGCGATCCTCGCCCACGAACTGTCGCACAACCTGCTCGAGCATCGCCGGCGGCTCAACGAGGCGGGTGTGCAGCGCGGGCTGATGCAGCAGCTCGGCCGCAATGCGCGGCTGACGCTCGCGACCGAGATCGAGGCCGACCGGCTCTCGATCTGGCTGATGGCGAACGCGGGCTACGACCCGCAGGGCGCGGTCCGCTTCTGGACGCGCTATGGCAGGCAGCGCGGCAAGGGCATTTTCTCGGCGCCCACGCATTACCGCTGGAAGAAGCGAGTCGGGCTGTTCGAAGAGGAAATGACGCGAATGGCAGCCCTGGGGAGTGATCGGCGCAGCTGGCATCCGCCGCTGCTGGCAGCCCCCCCCTCACCGCTGGAATAGCCGCTCCGGCCATCTTGTTCCTCGTTTCGCCGCAAAAAGCGCGTCGTGTCACCGCACGCGTCGAGTCGCCTCAGGAACCCATCCACAGGCCTATCAGTCTCCGAGGGAACAGGGACGATATTCCATTCCTCAAGGAGCAACTCGATGCAATTTCACGCCAAGTCTTCGGGCTTCCGTCTGACGATCGCCGCACTGGCGCTCTCGGCTTCCACCGCCCTGGTGGCACAGCAGAGCACGCCGCTGCGCGCCGATGTCGCGAGCGAAGCCGAGGCCCTGCCCGATCCCGCGACGATGACCAAGGGTCCCGAGATCAAGGGCGTGCTCACCGCGCGTCAGGGCGACCGCATCCAGGTGCAGACCGCCGATGGAAGCCGCACCATCCTGTTCGTCAATGATCAGACCCAGGTTCGCGCGACCGGCGGTCTCTTCGGATCGAGCCGCACCCAGCTCGATACCGGCGCGCTGCTCAACGGCCTGCCGCTGACGATCAAGACGCTGCAGTCGGGCGATACGCTGCTCGCCAGCCAGATCACCTTCAAGAACACCGATTTCAAGACCGCCTCGATGATCCGCACCGGCACCGCGCAGCAGTTTGCCGAACAGTCGGCCGCCACCGAGGCGCTGCGTGGTCGGATGGGCGATATCGACCAGTATAATGTCAAGGCGACCACCAACGTCTATTTCGACACCGCGCAGGCCAAGCTCAGCGATCAGGCCAAGGCGGAGCTCTGCGCCGCCGCCGGTTCGGCCGAACAGATGGACAACGCGCTGCTGCTGGTCGTCGGCTATACCGATGCCGATGGCGACGAGGAGTTCAACCAGACGCTGAGCGAGAAGCGCGCTTCGAGCGTGATCAATTATCTCCAGCAGGTCTGCAAGTGGAAGCCCTATCGCATGCTGACCCCGGCGGGCATGGCCGAGGCCGACCCGGTTGCGGACAATATGACCGAGGAGGGCAAGGCGCAGAACCGCCGCGTCGCGGTCAATGTGCTGGTCAGCAAGGCCGTGGACGGGCTGTACGCTGACAATTCGGCGCGCTGAGCCTTTCGTCGCGACGAGGTGAATGGGGCATCCGCCTGGTGCGGGTGCCCCTTTTTCATTCGCTCGCCTCAGTCCCTCGGCGCGCTGAGCGCGATGCGGTTGCCTTCGCTGTCCTCAATCTCGGCGACGTAACCCGCCTCGCCTATGTCCTTTTTGGGGTACAGGATGGTCGCGCCCTGTGCGGAGGCGCGTGCGAGCGTTTCGTCGATATCGGCGACGTCGAAATACAGCAGCGGCCCGGCCTTGGCCGGCTTGTACACATCGCCCTTGGCCAGTGCTCCGCTCGCTCCTGTCCCGCCATCGGCGCGCGGGAAAAAGGCCATCGGATAGCCGTCGACGGTTTCCCGGCGCAGACGATAACCGAACACCGCCTCATAGAAGCGCACGGCCCGGTCCATGTCCTCCACCGGGATCTCGAAATGGACCACGGGATTGATCACGGTCTGCTGTCGGGCGCTGGCGCGGACGCCTGTTCACCGGGCGCGCAGGCCGCGAGCGCCAGCAGCAGCGGAAATGCCGACACATTTCGATCCACCCCGATCAGGCCTGCTCCGCGACCTTGGCGTACATCGAGTTGATCGGGCGCGCCATCACCCGGCGCACCATCGGCTCGAAGAATTCGAGTGGTTCGCTCCGGTAATCGGGGTCAAACGCGGCCTGATCGTATTTCTCGCAGAATTCCGCGCAGGCGTCGAAATACGGCGAGCTGCGGAAATTCTCGCGCACGTCGCGGTCGCCGCCGATGAAATGGAAATAGTAATAGCCCTGGAACGCGCCGTGATTGGCGCAGATCCAGTGGATTTCCTCCGATACGAACGGCTTGATGATCGCGGCAGCGACATCGGGATGGTTGAAGCTGCCCAGCGTGTCGCCGATATCGTGGAGCAGCGCCATCACGACATATGGCTCGTCGCGGCCATCGCGGTGCGCGCGCGTCGCGGTCTGCAGGCTGTGTTGCAGCCGGTCGATCGGAAAACCGCCGAAATCGCCATCGAGCAGCCGCAGGTGCGCCAGCACCCGGTCAGCCAGGCCTCCGGCGAACTCGCGATATTGCCCGGCGATGATGGCCCAGTCCTCCTGCGTGCCGTTGGTCATCGCGGTGAACCTGGCCCGTGCCTCGGGTGCCAGTGTGTCGGTCATGGCGCATCCTTTCCTGTCTGTTCTTTCGGACAGGCTAACCCAGCCCATCCGAACATGCAAAAAATTGTGGGGGGATGGAGCGAAACCGGCTAGACCCGGTTTCATCATGGCGATGCTGCCCATCAAGCCGACACCGTTCTTCGCCAACAAGAACCGGGCCTTCTGGAACCTGCAGACCCTGGGCTGGGCGGGAGCCCTGGCGCTGCGCGGCATCTCCGGGCTCGCCAACGGCCAGCCGATCTCGTTCCTCGTGCCGATCATCATCGCGACGATCACCGGCTATTCGGTCTCGCTGGTGATGAGCGTGATCTATCAGACGCTGATCGACCGCAAGCCGCTGGTCACCTGGGGCGTCACGCTGATCGTGCTGCTGACGGGGTCCGCGCTCTGGGCCTTTGTCGATGCCTGGGTCGCGACGCTCTATCGGCCCGGAAGCGACAGCAATTTCACCGCAATCCTGCTCGGCGCCTTCTATCTCGACCTCACGCTGCTCGGGGCTTGGTCGGCGCTTTATTATGCGATCAACTTCTTCCTGCGCATCGAGGAACAGCAGGACCAAATGCTGCGGCTGGAAAACCAGGCGACCAGCGCGCAGCTCGCGATGCTGCGCTATCAGCTCAACCCGCATTTCCTGTTCAACACACTGAACAGCATCTCGACACTGGTGCTGCTCAAGCAGACCGAGCCTGCGAACGCGATGCTGTCGCGCCTTTCCTCGTTCCTGCGCTATACGCTCGCCAACGAGCCGACCGCGCGGGTGACGCTCGAGCAGGAGGTCGAGACGCTCAAGCTCTATCTCGATATCGAGAAGATGCGCTTCGAGGAACGCCTGCGGGCGCATTTCGACATCGAGACCAATGCGTCGAAGGCGCTGCTGCCATCGTTGCTCTTGCAACCATTGGTCGAGAACGCCATTAAATATGCGGTGACACCCAAGGAGGACGGGGCCGATATCAACATATCGGCGCAACTCATCGGACCTCTGCTGCGTATCACCGTAACCGACACAGGGCCCGGATTGAAGAAGCAGGGCGAGAAAGCCAATGCGTCAACCGGGGTCGGACTGGCGAACATCAGGGACAGACTGTCCCAGGCATATGAAGACAATCACCGGTTTGAGACACGATCATCACCCGGGGGCGGCTATAGCGTGATTATCGAAATTCCGTTTGAAACACGCGAACAAAGGCAATTACAGGCATGACCATCCGCACCATCCTGATCGATGACGAGAAGCTCGCGATCCAGGGAATGCAGCTCCGGCTGGAGAAGTTCGAAGACATTGAGATTATCGATACATGCCTCAACGGCCGCGAAGCCATCCGCAAGATCAAGACGCTCAAGCCCGATCTGATCTTTCTCGACATCCAGATGCCGGGTTTCGACGGCTTTTCGGTGGTGCAGGGGATCATGGACATCGAGCCGCCGCTGGTCGTGTTCTGCACCGCCTATAGCGAGCACGCGATCAAGGCGTTCGAGGCGCAGGCCGTCGATTATCTGCTCAAGCCCGTGGAGGACGTGCGCCTCGCCGACGCGATCGATCGCATCCGCGAGCGCATCCGCGACAAGAAGGGGCGCGAGGAAGCGGTCAAGCTGATGAACGTGCTCAACGAGGTCGCGCCCGACGCCGTCGAGAATCTCGATCTGGGCGAGGAAGACGAAGCCGCTTCGTCGAACCGCTACGAGAAGCTCATCAACATCAAGGATCGCGGACAGATCTTCCGCGTCGATGTCGACACGATCGAGCGGATCGACGCTGCCGGCGATTACATGTGCATCTATACCGGCGACAATTCGCTGATCCTGCGCGAGACGATGAAGGACCTCGAAAAGCGGCTCGACCCGCGGAATTTCCAGCGCGTGCACCGCTCGACGATCGTCAATCTCGGGCTCGTCCGCCAGGTCAAGCCTCACACCAATGGCGAGTGCTTCCTGGTGCTCGAATCGGGCGCGCAGGTAAAGGTCTCGCGCAGCTATCGCGACGTCGTGGCAAGGTTCGTCCACTAAGAGCTGCTTCCGTTTGCCCAGATACATCGTCACCCCCGCGAAAGCGGGGG
>AYSC01000016.1 GCA_000503195.1 Blastomonas sp. CACIA14H2 | reverse complement strand
GGGTAGATGCGCCATCGCCAGCGCGCATCACCCTCATCCAACTGCACCTAGCCGCGCTGCGCGCGGCAAGGCTTCGTATCCTTCTCCCATCGAGGGAGAAGGTCTGTCCGGTCAGCGCTTCCTCAGCCCCGAAACCGTCGCCCCGCTGGCAGCGATATTCTCGATATCGGTCTTGAGGTGCAGCAGCTTCAGCCCCGGCTGCGCCAGCGCCTCGGCGAGCGCAGGCGCGAATTGCTCGGTGCGCTCGACCGTCGCCGCCCAGCCGCCATAGGCGCGCGCGAGCATCGCGAAATCGGGATTGTGCAACGTCGTGGCGGAGAGCCGCGCGGGATATTCGCGTTCCTGGTGCATGCGGATGGTGCCGTACGCGCCATTGTCGATGACCAGCACCAGCAGGTCGGCGCCGTATTGCACCGCGGTGGCCAGTTCCTGCCCGTTCATCAGGAAATCGCCATCGCCCGCCAGCGCCACGACCTTGCGGCGCTTCAGCCGCAGCGCCGCAGCGACGGCGGCGGGCACGCCATAGCCCATCGCGCCTGCGGTCGGCGCGAGCTGGCTCGGCTTTTCGCCATAATGCCAGTAGCGGTGCCACCAGCCCGAGAAATTGCCCGCGCCGTTGCAGATCACGGTATCGGCGGGCATCGCGGCGCGCATCGCCTTGACGCACTGGCCGAGATCGAGCGCTGCTCCGGTCGGCTGTGGGTCGGAAAAGGCGAGCCATTCGGCATGCGCCTCGGCCCCACTTTCGAAATGCACCTCGTCCTCGTCCCACAAGGCAGCAGCCTCGGCGAACTCGTCCATATCGGCGCACAGCGGCAGGTCGGTGCGATAGACGCGACCGAGCTCGTTCGGGTCAGGATGGACATGCACCAGCGTCTGGCCGGGATGCTCGGGCGTGATCAGCGTATAGCCATCGGTGGTCGCCTCGCCCAGCCGCGCGCCGACCGCGAGGATCAGGTCCGCGGCCTTCACCCGCGCCACCAGCTTGGGGTTGGGGCCATAGCCGAGATTGCCCGCCCAGACCAGCGAGGCGTTGTCGAACGCATCCTGCTGGCGGAAGGCGCAGGCCACCGGAAGGCCGATGCGCTCGGCGAAGATCTGGAAATGCGCGCGCGCCGCAGGGCTCCAGTCCGCGCCGCCGATGATCGCGATCGGCGCCTTGGCTTCCCTCAGCATCTCCATCAGCACCGCAAAGCCGTTCGGGCACACCGGCTGGGCAGGGCGGGTGACGCGCGGACGGTCGGCGGTCTCGACCACGTCCTTGAGCATGTCCTCGGGCAGCGCGAGCACCACCGGGCCGGGGCGGCCCGAGATCGCGACCGAAAAGGCGCGCGCGACATATTCGGGAATGCGTTGCGCATCGTCGATCCGCGCCGCCCATTTGCACAAGGGCGCGAACATCGCCTGGAAATCGACCTCCTGAAAGCCCTCGCGGTCGCGCATGCCCCGGTCGACATCGCCGATGAACAATATCATCGGCTTGCTGTCCTGCATGGCGACATGCACGCCGATACTGGCATTGGTCGCGCCCGGGCCGCGCGTGACGAAGGCGACGCCCGGCCGCCCGGTCATTGCGCCATCGGCACAGGCCATGAAGGCGACGCCGCCTTCCTGGCGGCAGACCACGGTGTCGATTTGGGGCACGTCGTGCAGCGCGTCGAGCACCGCCAGAAAGCTCTCGCCCGGCACGGTGAAGATGCGGTCGCAGCCCTGCGCCACCAGCTGGTCCACCAGAATGCGTCCGCCGGTGCGGGGGGAATTGCCAGTCATCAAACGTCCTCGCCTGTTATTGCTTATTCGTCGCCATAGACCGCGACGCTGCGCGCGCCGTCGCTGCTGGCCATGCCACGATACATTCCCGGCGTATGGAAAGCATAGCCCTGATGGCCCCAGGGAGTGAGGTAGATCAGCCCGCCGGTGCCGCCGAGACCCACCATCTCGGCCATCACCGCATCGACGATCTCCTGCACCTCGTCCCCGGTCAGCGCGGTGGCGAGCAGCTTCGCGCGTGCCGCCTCGTCGAGGATCGTGCCACCGCGCTCGGCCTCGTGCGCGAGGAATTCGGCGCGCGCCTCGGCCTTCAGGCGGATGCGGGTGCAGATTTCGTGCGCGACGCCGACGCGGATGAAATATTCGCCCGCGCCGGTGGCGGAGATCGCGCACGAGCGGTCGTCGGCATAGGTGCCCGCGCCGATCAGCGGCGAATCGCCGATCCGGCCATAGCGCTTGCCGGTGAGCCCGCCGGTCGAGGTGCCCGCCGCGACATGGCCGTGCACGTCGCGCGCGACCGCGCCGACGGTGCCGTATTTCATGTCGATATCGAACCAGCCGCTGGTCTTCGCCTTCATCTCGTCGAGCTGGCGCTTGCGCTCGGGCGTGCCGAAATAGGCGTTCTCGACCTGCACCAGCCCCGATTCCGCCGAGAAGCGGTCCGCGCCCTCGCCCGAAAGCAGCACGTGCGGGCTGTCCTCGAGCACCTTGCGCGCGAGCAGGATCGGGTTCTTCGTGTGGTGCGCGCGGGCGATGGCGCCTGCGGCGCGGTCGGCGCCGTTCATCACCGCGGCGTCGAGCTCGATCTTGCCCTCATAGGTATAGACCGATCCGTGCCCGGCGTTGAAATGCGGGTCATCCTCGAGCACGACGATCGCCGCCTGCACCGCGTCGAGCGCGTTGCCGCCAGCGGCAAGGACCGCCGACCCGGCGGCGAGCGCGCGCTCGAGCCCGGCGCGCGCGCCGGCTTCGGTCTCGGCGCTCAGCCGGCCGCGCTCGAACCGCCCCGACCCGCCATGGATGACCAGCGACCAACGGCTTTCGCTGGTGGTGTCGGGCGGGGGGTTCGACATGGGGACAGCTCCGGATCAGGCGGGGATTGAGCCGCCGCGATTAGGCGGCTTTGGGGTCTCGCGCAAACTTTGTGTGGATTGTGCGCGCCTCTCATCGCAATGTCCGGGCGTGGAGAAAGGTTCCAGGGGGCTTGGACATGCAGCAGACGATCACCATCGAAGAAGACGACCTGACCGGCGAGGATATCGTCGCGCTGCTGCGTTATCATCTGGATCAGATGGTCCAGCATTCGCCGATCTGTTCGGTCCATGCCTTTCCGGTCGAGCGGCTGCGCGCGCCCGATGTCACCTTCTATGCGCTGCGCGTCGATGGCCAGCTCGCCGCGTGCGGAGCGCTCAAGCAGATCGACGAGAGCCATGGCGAGCTGAAATCGATGCGCACCGATCCCGCATTCCTGCGGCGCGGACTGGGCGAGGCGATGCTGCTGCACCTGATGGCCGAGGCGCGGGCGAGGGGCTATGCCCGGCTCAGCCTCGAGACCGGCAAGCCCGAGCCCTTCCACGCGGCGCACGCGCTCTATCGCAAGCACGGCTTTGCCGAATGCCCGCCCTTTGGCGATTATACCGAGGATCCGTTCAGCATGTGCATGACGCGCACGCTGTGACGCTTACCTGACGACCGAGACCTCCGCGATCCAGACGCGTGGCCAGTCCCAGGCACCGCGGCAATCGTCCATGAGATGGCGTTCGGCGAGGCGGAACTGCTCGCCGTCCCAGGCATAGCTGCTCGCGGTGCCGCAATCGCCGATGCCGCGGCCCTTGGCGAATTCGGACAGGGTGCCGGTGGCGGGGTCGAAGCTCGCATTGACCACCTGCGCCACCTGCTCCTCGTCGCCCCAGCCGGTCGGGGTTTCGAACTTCGCCTTGCGGAAGGTCCATTTCGCGTTCGGGTCTTCCATCGGGCGTTCGGCGATCATCACCGCCGATCCGAAATTGTAGGCGCCCGAATCGCACGCGATCAGCACCAGCGCCATATCCTTGCCATTGCGCTGGCCGAGCGGCTCGACACGGTCCTCGGCGCCTTCCATGCGGTATTCGCAGCCGCTATCGGCGATGACCCTGGGATAGGCCTTCAGGTCGGGCAGCTCGATCAGGCTGGTCGCGGCGCGCGCGGTGAGCTGCGGCGGGGCGGGGGGCCGGGCGCTATCGGGCTTCGCGCCGGTGGCGACGATCGCGCCCATGGTCCCCGCGCGCTGCTGGATCGCGTCGAGATAGCGCAGCGCCGCCGACGATCCGGCGAGCGAGATCGGGATCGCGCTGCCATCGGACAGCACCACCTGCGCCGACTTGCCGTTGGCGAGGCCGCGCGCGACGGCCATCGACTGCGCCTCGTCGAGCCAGGTATCGCCCTCGCCGTCGAGCGTGCCCGCAAATGGCTTGCCGCCGTCGATCACCAGCCGGGCCGCGCCCTTGGCCTGCTCTTCCTGCGGCCTCAGCCCGATCCGGAACGGCGCATCGGGCCCGCCCTCGCGGCGGAGGCGCACGACCTGCGCGGTGAACACGTCGCTGCCGTCATCGGACAGGCTGCCAGCCTCGCACGACCAGATATTGTCGCAGGCGACATACCAGTCCTTGAAGATCATCACCTTGCCCTCGGCGGGCCCTTCGGCAGGGACGGCGGTGGCGGCGGCAAGCAACAGAAACGGGCTGAACATCTTGGGACAAGGCTCCTAGCCAGACTCGGGGTCTTGGGTTATGCGCCGGGCCTATCCGATTCCGGCAGCAGCAGAAAGAGGCAGATCATGGACAAGATGGCAGTCATCGGCGCAGGCCAGATGGGCGCAGGCATCGCGCAGGTGAGCGCGCAGGCGGGTATGCACGTGTTCCTCTCCGACGTCTCGGTCGAGCTGGCGGAAAAGGGCAAGGCGGGCATCGGCAAGCAGCTCGCGCGCGCGGTCGACAAGGGCAAGATGGAGGCGAGCGAGGCCGACGCTGTGCTCGGCCGCATCCAGCCCGTCGGCGACTATGCGCCGATGGCCGACGCCGCGCTGATCATCGAGGCGGCGACCGAGCGCGAGGACATCAAGCGCACGATCTTCGAGAATGTCGGCAAGGTGCTGGCATCCGATGCCATCCTGGCGAGCAACACCTCGTCGATCCCGATCACCCGCATGGCCGCCGCCAGCCCGGATGCGTCGCGCTTTGTCGGGGTGCATTTCTTCAACCCCGTGCCCGTCATGGGGCTGATCGAGCTGATCCGCGGGCTTGCCACGTCGGACGCGACGGTCGAGGCGGTACGCGGCTATGCCGAGCGCATCGGCAAGCGCGTGGTTCAGGCCAATGACGCGCCGGGCTTCATCGTCAACCGCATCCTGCTGCCGATGCTCAACGAGGCGTGCTTCGCGCTGGGCGAGGGCGTGGCGACGATTGAGGATATCGACGCGGCGGTGCAGCTGGGGCTCAACCACCCGATGGGACCGCTCACGCTCGCCGATTTCATCGGGCTCGACACGTGCCTCAGCATCACCCAGGTGCTGCACAGCACCACCGGCGACCCCAAGTTCCGCCCCGCACCGCTGCTGGTCAAATATGTCGAGGCCGGCTGGCTGGGCCGCAAGACCAGGCGCGGCTTCTACGACTATTCGGGCGAAACGCCGGTTCCGACACGCTGACCGGCAGGACAGGCTGACAGCCCCGCCGCTTTGCGGTACATTGGGACCGGAGGCCAGCTGCAAGAACCCGGAGACCATTGATGACCGCCCACAAGCTCAAGATCGATATCGTGTCGGACGTGGTCTGTCCGTGGTGCATCATCGGCTACAAGCAGCTCGAAAAGGCGCTCGATATGGTGGGCGACGATGTCGAGGCCGAGATCACCTGGCATCCGTTCGAGCTCAATCCGACGATGGTGCCCGAAGGCGAGGCGATTTCCGAGCATGTCGCGCGCAAATACGGCGCGACGCCGCAGCAGAGCGCGAGCAACCGCCAGCGGCTGACCGATCTGGGCGACAAGCTGGGCTTCGGCTTTCACTATGGCCCGGACATGCGCATCTACAACACGTTCAAGGCGCACCAGCTGCTCACCTGGGCGGGCGACACCTATGGCAGCGCGGCGCAGACGCGGCTGAAGCTCGCGCTGTTTTCCGCCTATTTCCAGGCCAATCGCGATGTCAGCGACGAGGAGGTGCTGCTCTCGATCGTCGCCGAGGCCGGGCTCGATGCCGACGAGGGCCGCGCGGTGCTCAACGATCCCGACAACGAGGCCGAGGTCCGCGCGCATCTCGACCACTGGATCGAACAGGGCATCAGCGGCGTCCCCGCGATCATCTTCGACGGCAAGTACCTTGTCCCCGGCGCGCAGGAGGCCGAGACCTTCGTCAACGTCATCCGCAAGGTCCGCGAGAAAGCGCTGGCGTGAGACATGCCGCCTCTCCCTTGATGGGAGAGGCAGCGAGACTTGCCAGCTTGCTGGCTAGTCGCAGCGGTGAGGGTGATGGTGCGTCCTGGCACCTGGGCATCATCTGGAAAGGTCACCCCCACCCAACCCTCCCCCATCAAGGGGGGGCCATTCGTTTTCGCGTCATTTCACGCCATTCCCGCGAACGCGGGCATCCCGCTTTTCTTGGGCTTTGGCCAGTTGAAGCGGGACCCCCGCGTTCGCGGGGGTGACGGGGAATGCAGAGGTTCGTCGCCCGCCTAGACCAGCCCCAGTCGCGCCAGTTCGCCGAGCATCTCGGCGGGCATCGCCTCGGCTTCGCTCATGCCATCGCCCAGGTCGGCAGGCGCGTCGGCCGGTTCGAGATAGCGCCAGCCCTGGTGCGCGCGGCGGGGGACCGATTGCACCGCGATCAGCCGCGGTTCGATGCGGATCCAGATGCGGCCCTGGCCATTGTCCATGAAGCCGATCAGCGGGCTGCGGCCGACGATCGCGCGGTTGAAGATCCAGTAGAGCGAGCCGCCGACCATCTCCTCGTGCCGCTTGGGCAGGTAGCGCGTGGTCAGCCGCGCTTCGCCGAGGCCCGAATGCCCCTCGAGCCATTGCCGCAGCGAAGCCACGCTCGTCGCGCCATAGGCGATCTTGGTCATGCTCAGCGGCATGCGCGTCAGAAGCTCGCCAGGCCGCTGGCCACCGCCAGCCCGAGAAAAGCGAAAAAGCCCATCGAATCGGTGATCATCGTCACGAAGACCGAACTCGCCACCGCCGGGTCCTGTTCCAGCCGGTCGAGCGTGACGGGCACGATGACCCCGGCCAGCCCCGCGACGAGGATGTTGATCAGGATCGCCAGGGTGATCACGCCGCCCAGCATCAGGTCGCCGAACACGATGGTCGTGCCGATGCCGGTGAGCAGCGCGACAGTCGATCCGTTGAGCAGCGCGATGCGCAGTTCGCGTCCGATGATGCGGCGGGTGTTCGACTGCGTGAGCTGGTTCATCGCCAGCGCGCGCACCGCCACCGCCATGGTCTGCGTGCCCGCATTGCCGCCCACCGAGGCGACGATCGGCATCAGCACCGCGAGCGCGACGAGCTGCTCGATCGCCCCGCCGAAGATCGCGATGATACCGCTGGCGAGCAGGGCGGTGCCCAGATTGGCAATCAGCCAGCGTACGCGGCTGCTATACGACTGGCGGATCGGCTCGTTGATGTCGCCATCGCCCGCGCCAGACATGCGCAGGATGTCCTCGCCCGCCTCTTCCTGGACGATATGGATGATGTCGTCGACCGTGATCTGGCCGACCAGCCGCCCGGCGCCATCCACCACCGCGGCGGAGATCAGCGCATATTTCTGGAAGCGCAGCGCGACCTCTTCCTGGTCCATGTCGGTGGGGATCAGCGTCTGGTCGCGCTTCATCACGTCGGCGAGCGCGATATGGCGCGGGGTGCGCAGGATCCAGCTCAGCTGGCAGGTGCCGACCGGGCGATGCTGCGGATCGACGATGAAGATTTCCCAGAATTCGGTGGTAAGGTCGCTGTTCTCGCGCAGATAGTCGATCAGCTGGCCGACATTCATGTGCTCCGGGACAGCGACCAGATCGCGCTGCATCAGGCGGCCGGCGGATTCCTCGGGGAAGGAGAGCGCATCGACGATCGCGGCGCGATCGGCGGGTTCCAGCTCGGCCAGGACCGCGCGCTGGTCTTCCTCCTCCATCTCCTCGATGATCGCGACGGCATCGTCGGTCTCGAGCTGGCCGGCCAGCTCCGCCACCTGCGCGGCCGGCAGCGCGTCGATCACGTCATCGCGGACATAGTCGTTGAGCTCGGTGAGCACGTCCGCGCCGAGCAGGTCGGTGATCGCCCGGGCGAGGGGGCCGCGATAGTCGCGCTCGACCAGCTCGAAAAGGTCGGCAATATCGGCGGGGTGGAGCGGCTCGACCAGGTCATAGGCCGCCTCGTCATCGCCTGCGTCAAGCGCCTCGCAGACCTGATCGACAAAGCCCGGCAGCAGCCGGTTGTCCTCGTCGAGGCTGGCGCTGGCGTCCGCGGGTTCGGCGAGATCGGGTTCGTGGAGAGGCGCGTCGGTCGGTTCGGTCATGGCCTGCTCCTGGTTTGCGGGGTGGGTGGGGAACGCGCGGGGACGCCGCAACGTTTCGCGTGTTTGGCGCTTCGCACCTGCAAAAGCAATCCCGATCGGGCGCGTCGGCCAAGGGGTGACATTCGCATGGCGGCCGCTATATCGGCGGCACCCATTTCTCCGGCCGCAAAGGACCTATCATGACCGCCGAAACGCTTACCTTTCACATCCAGGATGGCGGCGACATCGTCATCAAGCTGCGCCCCGACCTCGCGCCCAACCATGTCGAACGCATCGTCGAACTGGCGCAGGAAGGCTTTTACGACGGCGTGAAGTTCCACCGCGTCATCGCCGGCTTCATGGCGCAGGGCGGCTGCCCCAACGGCACCGGCACAGGCGGCTCGAAGAAGCCCGACCTGAAACAGGAATTCAACGACGAGCCGCATGTCGAGGGCGTGTGCTCGATGGCGCGGACGATGGACCCGAACAGCGCCAACAGCCAGTTCTTCATCTGCCTCGACGACGCGCGCTTCCTCGATCGCCAGTACACCGTCTGGGGCCAGGTGATCGAAGGCATGGAGCATGTCCACGCGCTGCCCAAGGGCGAACCGCCCGCCAAGCCCGGCGTGATCGCCTCGGCGACCGTGGCCTGATCATTTCGAGGGCCTAGCCCCTCGCTAGGCTGTTCCCCTCCCTGTCCAGGGAGGGGAGCAGGTCTGTCCTGCATCCCGCTTCAGATATTCCCCATTCAGATATTCGCTTCGACCAGCCAGTCGTGGAACAGGCGCACCGCGCGCGTCTCGAGCGCGCGGGGCTTGCACACGAACCAGTAGCTGTACGGGCTCTCGACGCGGACGTCGAACAGCTTGGCGAGCCGCGCATCGCCCGAGCGGGTGAGGTGGTCGTCGTGCATGATCGCGATGCCGAGCCCCTGCGCGGCGGCTTCGAGCATCAGAGGGCCGCTGTCGATATGATCGATCGATTGCGGGTGCAGGTCGGTGAGGCCCAGCGCCTGTTTCCACGCGTCGAACGAATGCGCCATCTCGTTGTGCACCAGGATGGTCTGGCGGTTGAGCGTGGCGAGGTCCGGGCGCGGGCCGATGCTCTCGGCGAGTTCGCGCGAGGCGATGGCATAGACGTAATTGCGGTCGAGCCGCACCGAGTGCAGCGCCGGGTCGGGATGTTCGGCCAGAATGATCGCCGCGTCGAGTGTGTCGCCCAGCCGCGCCTCGGCATGGCCCGACGTGTCCACATCGATGTGCAGCATCGGGTAGAGCCGCCGCAGCTCGCCCAGCCGGGGCACGAGCCGCTGGCTGCCGAACAGCGGCAGCATGCCCAGCCGCAGCCGCAGCACCCGGCTGTCGTCCATATGCGCGGCGACCGCATCGGCGAGCGCGTCGATCGCGGGGGCGACGCTGGCATAGAGCGCCTCGCCCGCCTCGTTGAGCTTCAACTGCTGGTTGTGGCGCTTGAACAGCTTCTTGCCGACGAAATCCTCCAGCCCGCCGATCCGGCGCGACAGCGCCGAAGGCGACAGCGCGAGTTCGCTGGCCGCAGCCTTGGCCGACCCCAGCCGCGCCACGCGCAGAAAGGCTTCGAGGGAACGCAGGGGAGGAAGACGTCGCATGGCCATGAGCTCGGCATTATTGCAGTGCAGCGGAAATGTGCAATTGCAAATCGTGACAGGCTACGGTTTTGCGCGCGTCAAGTTGCATCCTTTGCAACTGAAATCAATCTTTTCGCACTTGCACAATAAGGGTTCCTGACCCATATTGATCATGCCTTTCAGGCATCCTCTCCTAAAAACTTTATCGGGTCAGCCTTCGGGCTGGCCCTTTTTTGTGTCTGGATGGCCTGTGGCCGCAGCCTCTAACCCAGCCGTTCGGGCTTGGCAAATCCTTTGATTTCCGGGGAATTTTTTGCATCTGCGAAGACGGCAGGCCGCAATGGATTGCAAGCCTTGGCGGTAAACGGTGTCATGCGCGCGAATCAGAGACGCTCGTCGCCCAATCGGAATCGCGATTCGCGAATCACATCGTGATCGTGCGCGTCGCCGGATGATGCTTGTCGAGATGCTTGCGGATGATCTTGAGGTTGCGCGTGTTCGACCGCCAGAAGAAGTCGAATGCATCGCCGACCACCGGCACCGCGCCGATCAAGCTGTCGAAACCGACATTGGCGGCCATGCGCGCGAGCTGGAATTTCGACATGCCGAGGTTGCGCGCCTCCCAGACGATATAGAGGCCCATCGCGCCGGTGATCACGTCGCCCAGCACCGGGACGAGGCCGAGCACGAAATCGAGCCCCACCTTGCGGTTGACACCGGGCAGGGTGAAGCTGCGCTCGAGCATCATTTCGAGCATCTCGACGCGCTGGCGGATCGCCTGCGGGTCGTTCGACAATGCAGGCATCGCGGCGCGCAACTGCTCCATCTGTTCAGGCCGGATCGTCTTCATATGTCACCTCCGCACCCCTTGCGCGCTTTATCTGGGGATGACGACCATGTCCGGCAAGGCGTGCCAGCCATCGGCGGTGATGGCAAAGCCGGGGACATTGCCGCGCACTAGCGAATAGCGGATCGGGGTGCCCAGCGGGATGAAGATATTGGCCGAGGTGATCGCGACCTCCGCCTCGGCCATCTTGGCCATGCGCACCGCCGGATCGACTGCGCGCCGCGCCTGGGCGAGCAGCACGTCGCCTTCCTCGTTGCACAGCGGGCGCACCGCGCAGGCGAGCTGGTTGAGGAACCAGCCAGGCTGGCGATAATGCGCGACCTCGTCGATCAGCCGCAGGTCGGCCGCCGCGTCGGGGGCCACCAGCCGCGCATCGAGCCCGATCGTCTGCAGGTCGCGCCGGATGCGGCCGAACACCAGTCGCGTGCCCGGGCCGCGCGGCATCGCGATGCGCAGCACCGGAAGCGTCTCGTTCGCCTGCCGCCAGCGGACGATGCGCCCGCGCGCCAGATCGCGCCGCGCCTCAAGGGTAAGATCGGTCCAGCGGTCGCCGATCAGCGGCTGATAGCGTTCGAGCCCCAGCGGCACGATCCGCGCGGTGACCTGCCACTGGCCGATGCCGAGCGGCGTCATCAGCGCCTCGCGATCGATCGCCAGCGCGATCGCTTCGCGATTGGCGGGATCGCCCAGAAACCCCTTGCCGTTGACCACGAGCAGCCCGAACAGCCCGAGCACCGGGTCGGCGCGCACGTCATTGTCCGAAATGCCCGCCGCGCTGAGATAGGGCAGATGTTCGAACCGGCCGCCCAGCACCATCGCGCTTTCGCCCATGGCAAAGCGCGCGATCGCCCGGGCCGCGCGTTCGGTGCGCACCTCGAGCGGTCGGACGCGGCGCCGCGAATCCTGGCCCATCGAATCGTCGACGCGTTCGGTGAGCAGCGTCCAGTATTGCCGGCGATCCGCCGCCAGCGGCCCGGTACCGCTGCCGTTGCGGCGGATGCCGAGCTCGGGCTGCGCCAGGATGCGCAGCAGTTCGGGTTGCGGCGCGAGCAGGCGGATCTCGATCACGCGTCCGGTCATCGAGCGGATGTCGCGCACCTCGGCCGTGTCGGCGCCAAGCGCGCTTTTCGCCTCGATCTGCAGGCGGCGCTTGAGCGCGGCGGCGACATGCTCGGACGTCACCGGATCGCCATTTTCCCAGCGCGCATTGCGCAGGCGGAAGATATAGCTGAGGCCATCATCGGTGACGATCCAGCGCTCGGCGAGCCCCGGCACGATATTGCCCAGCGCATCGAGCCGGACCAGACCCTGCGAGGTCGCCGCGCGCAGATAGGCCGCGCCGGGTTGCAGCACCGCCGCATCCAGATTGTTGCGGCTGGCAGGATCGATGATCGAGATGCCGAGCGGCGAGCTGTCCGAGCTGCTGCAGGCCGAAAGCGCGAGCGTCGCCGCAGCCATCAGGCCCGCAATGGCCTTTTTCCATGCGCCGGTCATGCCTCGCCTCGCGTCGCTCACTTGCCCCTGGCCGCGATAGCAGGGGCTTGAGCCAGGGACAACGCCGCGCTCGGATGGATGTTGCCGGGATTGTCCTGCCAGCCGCGCACGCGCGGGGCGACCAGCGCGCCGCTGCGATAGAACCAAAGGGGGATGACCGGCATCGCTTCGAGCAATCGCGCCTCGGCCGCGCGCATCGCGGCGATGCGGCGGGCGGCGTCGGGCTCGGCCATCGCGCGGTCGAGCAGCGCGTCGAAGTCGGGATCGGCAAAGCCCGAATAATTGACCTCGCCCGCATCCGAGCGGTGCACCGCGAGGAAATTCTCGGGCGCGGGCAGATCGGCGATCCAGCCCGAGCGCGCCATCTGGAAATCGCCGCGCCGCATCGCCGCGAAATGCAGCGCGGGTTCGCTGTTGAGCACGCTCGCCTCGACCCCGAGCGGCTTCCACATCGCCGCGAGCGCCACCGCCATGCGGCGATGCTCGGCGGACGAGTTGATGCGGATTTCGAAGCGCAGTGGGCGCGAAGGGCCAAAGCCCGCGGCGGCGAGCAGCCGCCTGGCTTCGGCCTGGCGGCGCTGCAGCGGCAGCCGAGCCCAGTCGGGCTGCACCGCCGCGCCGCCCTGCAGCGCGGGCGGGACGATGCCATAGGCGGGCGCATTACCCATCGGCAGCAGCGCGCGCGCCAGCCATTCGCGGTCCACCGCCATACCGAGCGCGCGGCGCACGCGCGCGTCGTCGAAGGGCGGCTTGCGGGTGTTCATGGTGAAATAATAGCTGCCCAGATAGTCGCCGGTGCGGACCGCGCCGGGGCGCTGCTGCCCGAGCCATTCGTGGCGGCTTTGCGGATAGTCGCCCGAGATATCGGCTTCGCCCGCCAGGAACAGCCGCATGCCCGCGAGCGGATCGTCGACGGGTTTCCAGATCACGCTGCCGATCGCGGCGCGGCCACCATGCCAGTCCGGATTGCGCTCCAGCACCAGCCGGTCGTTCAGCCGCCAGTCGCGGGTGCGATAGGGGCCCGAGGTGACCAGCGGGCGCTCGGCGGTCCAGTCTGCGCCTGGCTCCGTGCGGTGCAGCGGCAGCGCCGCCATCGCCGGATGCGTGAGCAGCGCGGGCAGTTGCGGGAAGGGGGCGGCGAGAGCCACGACGACCGCCGCATCGCCATCGGCCTCCACCGACCGGATCGCGGCGAACAAGGCGGTGTGCGGCGATCCGGTGGCCTTGTCGTTTAGCCGCTGCCAGCCGCGCGCGAAGACCGTCGCGGTGATCGGTGTGCCATCGGAAAAGCGGAGGTTCGGGCGTAGCGCGAACCGCCACGCCAGGCCATCGGGCGAGACCGTCCAGCCGCTCGCCAGCCCCGGCACAGCCTTTCCTGCGCCATCGAACCGCGTCAGTCCCTCGAACTGGTCCGCCGCGACGCGCAGCGAGGCGAGGTCCGAATAGGTCTGCGGGTCGAGCCCGCGAATCTCGGCATCGGCCAGCCGCACCAGCCGGTCGTGGCCGGGCGTTGCGCCTTGCGGCGCCTGTGCGCCCGAACAGGCGGCGAGAAGCGCCATGAGCAGCAGGGTGACGAGCGCACGCATGCCCGACTGTTTGCCGCCTTAGCCCTCCTGTGGGAAGCGCGAATGCGCCTTCCGCTGGATCGGCACCTGCTCGGCTCGCCGCTTTGGGGGGAACGGATCGCGGCGCTGGCGCGTCCCCTGTTCATTCACATCACAAGGGACATCATGACCATGCTGAACAGGAAGAGCCTGTCGCTGGGCGCGGCGCTCATCGCGGCGACCGTGGTAAGCGGCTGTGCCGGAAGCGGCTATAATGATCGCGGCTTCGGATCGTATCGCCAATATGACTGGAACCGGCCCGACCCGAGCTACGGTGGCTATGACGCCGGTCGCTATTATCGCGACGACCGCCGCTATCGCGAGCGGCGCCTGAGCCGGAACGATCGCATCTATCGCGGGCAGGACGGGCGCTATTATTGCCGCCGCTCGGACGGCACCACCGGGCTGATCGTGGGCGGCATCGCCGGCGGCGTGCTCGGCAACATCATCGCGCCGGGCGATTCGCGCACGCTGGGAACGATCCTCGGCGCAGCGGGCGGTGCGGCTGCCGGAGCCGCGATTGATCGCAACGGCGCACGTTGCCGCTGATCGCAGTACAGCAAAAGGCGCCCCGGGTGACCCCGGAGCGCCTTTCGTGCGTGTGACAGCTATGCGAACTTAGTAGCTGTAATACATGTCGAATTCGACCGGGCTGGGGGTCGTTTCCCAGCGGATCACATCGTCCCACTTCAGCTCGATATAGGCTTCGATCTGGTCCTTCAGGAACACGTCGCCCTTGAGCAGGAAGTCGTGATCGGCGGCCAGAGCGTCGAGCGCTTCGCGCAGCGAACCGCAGACGGTCGGCACTTCCTTCAGCTCTTCGGGCGGCAGGTCGTACAGGTTCTTGTCCATCGCCTCGCCCGGATGGATCTTGTTCTGGATGCCGTCGAGGCCCGCCATCAGCAGCGCCGAATAGCACAGATACGGGTTGGCCATCGCGTCGGGGAAGCGGAATTCCACGCGCTTGGCCTTTTCGCCGGTGCCGTACGGAATGCGGCATGAGGCCGAGCGGTTGCGGCTCGAATAGGCGAGCAGCACCGGAGCCTCGAAGCCCGGCACCAGGCGCTTGTAGCTGTTGGTAGTCGGGTTGGTGAAGGCGTTGAGCGCCTTGGCATGCTTGATGACGCCGCCGATGAAGTACAGGCACATTTCCGACAGGCCGGCATAGCCGTTTCCGGCGAACAGCGGCTTGCCTTCCTTCCAGATCGAGATGTGCGTGTGCATGCCCGATCCGTTGTCGTTCTTGATCGGCTTGGGCATGAAGGTCGCGGTCTTGCCATAGGCCTGCGCGACCATGTGCACGACATATTTGTAGATCTGCATGCGGTCGGCGGTCTGGGTCAGCGTGCCGAAGGTGAGACCCAGTTCGTGCTGAGCGGCGGCCACCTCGTGGTGGTGCTTGTCGCAGGGCAGGCCCATTTCGAGCATGGTGCTGACCATCTCGGCGCGCACGTCGGTCATGCTGTCGACCGGAGCGACCGGGAAATAGCCGCCCTTGGCGCGCGGACGGTGGGCGAGGTTGCCGCTGTCATAGCTGCGGCCGCTATTGGTCGGCAGTTCGATATCGTCGATCGCGAACATCGAACCGTTATAACCGTCAGAGAAGCGCACATCGTCGAACATGAAGAATTCGGCTTCGGGACCGACATAGACGGTGTCGCCGATGCCGGTGGACTTGAGGTACGCCTCGGCGCGCTTGGCGGTGCTGCGCGGGTCGCGGGCATAGAGCTCGCCGGTGCCCGGTTCGACGATGTCGCAGAACAGGATCAGCATCGGATCGGCCGAGAACGGATCGATATAGGCCGCGTCCAGATCGGGACGCAGGATCATGTCGGATTCGTTGATCGCCTTCCAGCCCTCGATCGACGAGCCGTCGAACATCAGGCCGTCTTCCAGCTCGTCTTCACCGATAACGCCGGCGCACATCGTCAGGTGCTGCCACTTGCCCTTGGGATCGGTGAAGCGGACGTCGACCCACTCGATCTCGTTTTCCTTAATCATTGCCAGAATATCTGCGGCGGTTTTTGCCATTGTTGCTTTCCCTCTTCGTCTGTCTGCGATCCGGGCCTTTCGACCCCCCTCGGGTGGAACTGATGCTTGTTGTTGCGGCCTTGCCGGGGCAGGCCTCTCCTGGAGTTGCGCGCGTTCTGTTGATCAGACCGCGTCGTTATCCCGTTCGCCCGTGCGGATGCGCAGTGCGGTCTCCACAGGGATCACGAAAATCTTGCCATCGCCGATCCGGCCGGTCTGCGCGGCGGCGGCGATCGCCTCGACCACGCGGTCGGCCAGCGCGTCGTCGACCACCACCTCAAGCTTCACCTTGGGGAGGAAATCGACAATATACTCGGCGCCCCGGTACAGCTCGGTATGGCCCTTCTGCCGCCCGAAGCCCTTGGCCTCGGTCACGGTGATGCCCGAAACGCCGACTTCGTGCAGCGCCTCCTTCACCTCATCGAGCTTGAACGGTTTGATGATCGCCTCGATCTTTTTCATAAGTCCCTGATCATCCTGTCGTCTTCCGCCGGACCCATAGGGCGGGGCGGTTTTGGAAAGCAACGGCGCGGCGGACCGCCCCGTCATGATATGGCTGTATGAGGCTTCGGGAACCTGCACGCGGCACGGTCCCCCGAGTCCCCCATTGACTGCTACCAAACAATTAACGTGCCAAGACGCATTCCGCCACAAAAGCTTGGCTGCGGTGCAACATTATTGCCGAGCGTGATGGAATTGCGGGCAGGGGCGTGCGGTGATGCCCAATTTTTGAGCATAGGTTGCGGGCTCGGCTGGCCTTGCGTCATGTCCTGCTGGTAGGATATAATCGCACCAAAGCGAAAGGACTGTCATGGAAAAAGCCAGCATCACCCTGACCGAGGCGCATCACAAGCTGCTGCATGCAGCGGTAGCAGCGGGCGAATATGCGAGCATCAGCGAGGCGATCCGCGATGCCCTGCGCGGCTGGGAACTGGAGCGTCAGATGCAGCAGGCCGAGCTGGAGCATTTGCGCCGCGAAATCCAGAAGGGCATCGATGACATCGAGGCAGGGCGCGTCGTCGAGTGGGACCCTGAGGCCATGAAGCAGCGCCTTCGCGCAAAATATGCCAGATGATCCGACTATCAGTCTCGATCGAAGCCCAGGCCGACCTTGACGCGATTGCAGAGTATATCGCGCGCGACGATCTCGCGGCAGCGGAACAGTTCATCGAAAAGCTGAACGGCATATTCGACCGGCTTTGCGACGGACCCGGAATCGGCTCTCCGCGGGATGATCTGATGGCCGGTTTGCGTGGACGCGCTTTCGGAAGCTATATCATCTATTATCGCGCTCCACACGAGGTCCTTGAAATCGTGCGGGTCATCCATGGTGCCAGGGATCAGACCAAGATATTCGGAGCGGCGCACAGGTCCACCGATCAATAAGGCGGCCGGTCCAGCCCTTTCGCGCTCTTGGTGAAGATCTCGCAGCCGGTCTCGGTGATCCCGATCGAATGTTCGAACTGCGCCGAGAGCGAGCGGTCGCGGGTGACGGCGGTCCAGCCATCCTCGAGCATCTTCACCGCGTGCTTGCCGATATTGATCATCGGCTCGATGGTGAAGAACATGCCGGGCTTGAGCTCGGGCCCGGTGCCGGGACGGCCGACATGGACGACCTCGGGTGCATCGTGGAACAGCTTGCCCAAGCCATGGCCGCAGAAATCGCGCACCACGCCGTAGCGGTGCTTTTCGGCATAGGACTGGATCGCGTGCGCGACATCACCCATCGTGTTACCTGGCCTGGCCTGCTCGATGCCGAGCATCAGGCATTCATAGGTCACATCGACCAGCCGCCGGGCCTTCACGCCGACATCGCCGATCAAAAACATGCGGCTGGTATCGCCATGCCAGCCATCGACGATCGGGGTGACGTCGATATTGACGATATCGCCGTCCTTCAGCTTGCGGTCGCCGGGGATGCCGTGACACACGACATGGTTGATCGAGGTGCAGCAGCTGTGCGTGAAACCGCGATAGCCGAGCGTCGCGGGAATGCCGCCGCCCGCCAGCATCAGCTCGCGCACCTTGTCGTCGATTTCGGCGGTCGTCACGCCTTCGGTGACGAAGCTCGTCAGCTCGTCGAGTACGTGCGCGGCGAGCTGGCCCGCCTTGCGCATCCCCTCGAAGCCCTCGGGGCCGTGCAGCTTGATCGTGCCATCGCGCATCGGCGTGTCGGCATTGGTGACGTGGACATACTGGTTCATGATGATTCCATATAGGGCAGGGACCGCGATTTGGCGACCCCTTGCGCGTTGGGGCTGGGCTTAGTCCATTGACTTAGTCCGGTCAATGGACTAACCGTCTGTCATGACCAGCATTGTCAACGTCCATGACGCGAAAACGCATTTTTCCAAACTGCTCGACCGCGCGCATGCCGGCGAGGAGATCATCCTCGCCAAGGCGGGCAAGCCTTATGCGCGGCTGGTGCCGCTGGAACAGGTGAAGGTCGAGCGGCGGCCGGGGCGGCTGAAGCTGTCGCAGCCGATCCCGGACAGCTTTTTCTTCGATCCTCTGCCCGAAGAAGAGCTTCGGGCCTGGGAATGACCGATTATCTGTTCGATACCCATGCTCTGGTCTGGTGGTGGGTTGGGGATAAGGCGTTGCCACGCCCGGTAGCCGAGGAAATCGGCGACGAACGCAACACCATATTCGTGAGCGCTGTGTCTGCCTGGGAAGTTGCGACCAAATGCCGGATCGGCAAATGGGATGCCGCCATTCCGGTATACGAGAAATTCGAGTATCTGGCGCGAGCAGACGGCTTTCTGGAACTCGGCGTCAGCGTGCCGCATGGCTTGCTCGCCGGATCGTTGCCCGGCGAGCATCGCGATCCGTTCGACCGGATGATCGCCGCGCAGGCGATCCACGATGATCTGACCGTCATCACCCGCGATCCGGCGCTGGCGGCTCTGGGATGCCGAACCTTCTGGACCGAATAGCGGGCCAGCGCATCAAGCGCTTGCGCGGCTTCGCCCGTTCGCTAAACACCGGCGCATGACAGCAGACGCCACCGCTTCCACCCCCCGCATCTGGACCGCTGCGCTGATCGTGATCGGCGATGAAATTCTCTCCGGACGCACGCAGGACAAGAATGTCGCGCAGGTCGCCACCTGGCTCAACGTGCAGGGCATAAGGCTCAAGGAGGTGCGCGTCGTCGCCGACGACATGGATGCGATCGTCGAGGCGGTGAACATCCTGCGCGCGCGCAACGACTATCTGTTCACCACCGGCGGCATCGGCCCGACGCATGACGACATCACCGTCGATGCGATCGCCCGTGCGCTGGGGGTCGAGGTGATCATCCATCCGGTCGCGCGCGCGATTCTCGAGCGCTATTACGCCTCGCGCGGCGGGCTCAACGAGGGGCGGCTGCGCATGGCGCGCGTGCCCGATGGCGCCGAGCTGATCGAGAACCGCATGTCGGGGGCGCCCGGCATCCGCATCGGCAACCTGTTCCTGATGGCGGGGGTGCCGCACATCACCGCGGGCATGCTCGATGCGCTGACGGGAACGCTCGAGGGCGGGCTGCCCGTGCTGTCGACGACTTTGGGCTGCTGGGTCGCGGAAAGCGAAGTCGCGGACATGCTGGGCGCGACCGAGCGCGCGCACGAGCAGTGCCAGATCGGCAGCTATCCGTTCTTTCGTGAAGGCCGGGTCGGCGCGAATTTCGTCATCCGCTCGGTCGACCAGGCCGCGCTCGATGCCTGCGCGGCGGACCTCACGGCATCGCTGGAAGCGGCCGGGCGCGAGGTCACGCCCGGCGGCATCTGATCAATCTTCGGGAGCGATCGCAACCTTCAGGCCGTCGAGCGCGTCGGTCAGCTGGATCTGGCACGACAGGCGCGAGGTTTCGTTGCGATGGTCCGAGCTGTCGAGCAGGTCGTCCTCGTCGGCGCTGATCGCGGGCAGCTTGTCGACCCAGGCGGCGTCGACATGGACATGGCAGGTCGCGCACGAGCAGCAGCCGCCGCACAGCGCCAGAAGTTCGTCAAAGCCGTTGTCGCGGATCGCTTCCATCACCGACAGGCCGGTATCGGCATCGATGGTGCTCTCTTCGCCCGCGCGATTGATGACGGTCAGCTTTGGCATGGAAACTCCCCAATAGAGTGAAAACGGGCATTGGCCCCCCGAACGCGGTTGCTATGATCAACGCCAAGCGCGATTGCAAGCGGCAGAATGGATGAGGATGCAGATATGGGACTGACCGCAGAGCAGCTGACGCTGGGGCTGGATACCGTGGCCGCCAAGGAACCCGCAATCGCCCGCGCGCTCGAAATTGCCGGCTATCCCGAAACCCGCATCCGCGACCGCGGCTATACCACGCTGCTGCGCACGATCGTCGGCCAGCAGGTCAGCGTCGCGGCGGCGGCATCGGTGTGGAACAAGCTCGAGGCCGCGCTCGGCCTGGGCTGCGCGCCCGATGCGCTGATCGCGGCGGATTTCGAGTCCTTACGCGCCTGCGGGCTATCGCGGCAGAAACAGGGCTATGCCCGCTCGCTGGCCGAGCTGGTGGTGAGCGGCGGGCTCGACCTGGAAAATCTGCCTGAGGACGACGAGGCGGCGATTGCCGAACTGGTTCGGATCAAGGGCATCGGCCGCTGGTCGGCGGAAATCTATCTGCTGTTCGCCGAAGGCCGCCCCGATATCTGGCCCGCCGGCGATCTGGCGGTGCAGGCGGGCATCGGCCGCATCCTGGGGCTGAAGGCGCGACCGTCCGAAAAGGAAGCCCGGCTGCTCGCCGACCCCTGGTCACCGCATCGCGGTGCGGTGGCGATCCTCACCTGGCATTGCTACAACAACGCCGCGCTCTGACCTTCAGCCCCGCAACCTTCAGCCCCGCAACCTTCAGCCCTTGTAGAGGATGCGTCCGCTGGCGAGCCGTCCGCGGCTGAGCGCGGTCACTTCCTTGAGGAAGCTGGTCGGCTTCTTGAAGAACTTGCTGCCGGGGTTGATCTTCAGGCCCGCCGCAGTGGCGATTTCGCCGATGAAATGCACACAATTGGCCTTGTTGAGATTGTAGTTCTTCTGCGGCTTGTTGCGCCACTTGTCGGCCACCGCCATCACCGCGCGGTATTCGGCATCGGTCAGCTCATAGCTGAAATGCGGCGCGCTGCTGGCGATGTACTTGGGCTTGACCACGCTGACCCGGCCCTCGACCCAGCCGAACAGGATGCTGGGGCCGGTGCTGGTTGCGGTGAAACCGACATTGGTGTCGACGACCTCGCCGGTCGAATCGACCTTGCCCTTGAGCGTGGCGAAGGCGTGCGGGAACTGGCTGCCCAGCTCGTGGCTGTAGAAGGTGATGGTCACCGCAGCATGCGCCGCATTCGCGCACAGCAGCATCGGCGCGATGAAAAGTGTCAGCAGCAGGCGCTTGATCATCATCGATTCTTACCCTTGGTCTTGGTGGAGATGGCCGTGTCCAGCCAGGCAGCCGAATCGGCTGGGCTTTGCTTGTTCGCGTCCCTGTCGACCCGATAATTGGCTTGCCGCATTTTTTCCACCGGGATTGCGCCGACCAGAGGCTCGAGCGCCGCGATGAGGCGCGGATCGGCGGCGGCAGACCGGCTGGCGAGCAGGATCGCGTCATAGCTGGGCACCGCGCCCTTGGGGTCCTTGAGGATCACGAACCCGTTCGCGGCGATGCGCCCGTCCGAGCTGAAGGCGGAGATGATGTCGGCCTCGCCGAGCGAGAGCGCGCGGTACATGAAGGTCGGCTCGAACGCGCGGCGGCCCTTGAAGCGCAGCGGATAGGCCTTTTGCACCATCTGCCATTCGGGGCGTTCGAGGAACTCGACATCGGTGCCGAACACGAAATCGGGCGCGACGCGGACCACATCGTCGAGGCTTTTGAGGTTCAGGCGCGTCGCGTCATCGGGGCGCACGGCGAAGGCATAGGTGTTCTCGAAACCGAGCGGTCCGACCAGCTGCACGCCGTGCTGCGCCTTGGCCCAGCGCGCGATCTCGGCGATCATCGCCGCGCGCGGTTCGGGGTCCTGGCGCTGCATCTCGTTGGTCCAGATTGTACCGGCATAATCGACATAGACCTGCACCTCGTCGCTGGCGAGCGCACGATAGACCACCGCGCTGCCCAGCCCCTCGCGATAGCGCACGTCATAGCCTGCGGCCTCGAGCCTGCGACCGATCAGCCGAGCCAGAATATACTGTTCGGAGAAGCGCTTGGCGCCGATGGTTACCACCGGCTTGTCGCTTTGCGGGGAAGGCCACAGCGCGAGCGCAAGGCCGAGCGCGAGCGCGACCCCCGCGCCCCAGATGCGCGCATGACGGCGGTGCGCGATGCCGCTCTCGATCAGCCCGAGCAGCAGATCGACCGCGATCGCGAGGCCCGCGGCGGCCAAACATCCTTCGAGCACCAGCGACCAGTTCTGCGTCTGGAGCCCGGCAAAGATCAAGTCGCCCAGGCTCGGCTGACCGACCGTGGTGGAGAGCGTCGCCGCGCCGATGGTCCAGACGGCGGCGGTGCGCACCCCCGCCATGATCGTGGTCGAGGCGAGCGGGGCCTCGACCAGCCAGAGTTTCTGCAGGCTCGTCATGCCCACGCCATCGGCGGCCTCGACCATCGCCGGTTCGACCGAGCGCAGCCCGGTGACCGCGTTGCGCAGGATCGGCAGCAGCGCGTAGAGCGTGAGCGCGAGCAGCGAGGGCAGGAAGCCGAGCGGCGAGATCGCATCGCCGAACAATGTGGAGAGCGCGAGCAGCAGCGGAAAGAACAGCGCGAGCAGGGCGAGCGCGGGGATGGTCTGGACCAGGCTCGCAAAACCCAGGGTGATGCTGGCCACCGTGCGGTTGCGCACCGACCAGATGGCGAGGGGGAGCGCGATCAGCAGCGCGAGCCCGAGCGCGGCAAAGCTCAGCTGCACGTGCTGCGCGAGCAGGTCGATCAGGCGGGGCCAGTCGATGGTCATGCTGTGCCATGCTCAAGGGGTAGCGCATACGTCCCTCGACCTTGGTCCGCCCTGAGCGGCTGGCTTGCCAGCCAGCCGAAGGGCTCGGGACAAACGGGGGTGGGTAGATGGGGCTCGCCATAAGTTGGCGCACAAACTTTTCCGAGTTCCCGAGCGAAGTCGAGGGACGTGATCGCTAACCCGAGCCCCATGCTCAAACCCCATCCCGCATCGCGGTGATCCGCTCCGCCTGCAAGCGCGGCACCGCGACCAGCGCCTCGGCCTCGGGCCCGCATCCGCCGGCGATCAGCTGTGCAGGGCGCGCATCGGCGACGATCCGGCCCGCTGCCATCACCCAGATGCGGTCGGCGAACAGCAAGGCCTCGGCCATGTCGTGCGTGACCATGATCGTGGTGAGCCCGAGCCGGTCGTGCAGTGCGCGATATTGTTCGCCCAGCGCCTCGCGCGTCACCGGATCGAGCGCGCCGAACGGTTCGTCCATCAGCATCAGCCCGGGCTCGCCCGCCAGCGCGCGCGCGACGCCGACGCGCTGCTGCTGCCCGCCGGACAGCTGTTCGGGCAGGCGCGAGGCGAACGCGCGGGGCAGATCGACCAGATCGAGCAGATCGCCCACCCGCTCGACCGGAAGCTGTCTGCGCGTCGCGAGGCGCGAACCGATGCCGATATTCTGCGCCACGGTCATGTGCGGGAGCAGGCCGATATTCTGGAAGACATAGCCGATCGAGCGGCGCAGCGCGTGCGGTTCCTGGTCGGCCACGTCCTGGCCGTCGATTCGCACCGCCCCGGAATCGGGTTCGATCAGCCGGTTGACCGTTTTCAGCAGCGTCGACTTGCCCGATCCCGAGCTTCCGACGATCGCGACGAACGTGCCGGGCAGGATATCTGCGCGCACCCGATCGATCGCGATCGTGCCGCCATAGGCCTTGCTCACCCCCTCGAACGCTACGGCAGGGCCGCGCGCGCTTTCCGGCCGGGAAGGGGGGGAGGAGGTCGCCATGCGTGCATGCTTATAGGCGGGCGCAAGCGGCGCTGGCTAGCCACTTGCGCGGGGTGGTCCGCGCGCTTAGCGTCCGGCGCAAACGAGAGCGAGAAGGGCCTGATCCAGCCAATCCCGCTCGGCCTGAGCCTGTCGAAGGCCCCGCTATATGGTCAGCGTGGGCGCGGGGCCTTCGACAAGCTCAGGCTGAGCGGATGGGGTTTGGCCTCGTCTGAGGAGGGACGACATGACCGACACCAAGTATATCTTCATCACCGGCGGCGCCTCGGGCATCGGGCGCGAGGTGGCGCGGTATTTTGCGGCGCGCGGCTGGTTCGTGGGCCTCGCCGATGTCAACGTGAAGGGCATGGAAGAGACCGCCGCGATGCTGCCGCCGGGCATGGCGTCGATCCACAGCCTCGACGTGCGCAGCCGCGAGCAATGGACCCAAGCGCTCGAGGCGTTCACCGAGAAGAGCGGGGGCAAGCTGCACGTGCTGTTCAACAATGCCGGTGTGGGCATTGGCGGGCTGCTCGAGGAGCATAGCGAGGACGATATCGAGAAGCTGGTCGACATCAACTTCAAGGGCGTCGTCTATGGCGCGCATATCGGGCACAAGTACCTCAAGGCCACGCCCGGATCGTGCCTGCTCAACACCTCGTCGGCCTCCGGAATCTACGGCTCGGCCGGACTGTCGGTCTATTCGGCGACCAAGTTCGCGGTGCGCGGGCTCAGCGAAGCGCTCGATATCGAATGGGGGCCGGATAACATTCGCGTCCGCGCGCTGCTGCCGAGCTTCATCGATACGCCGCTGCTCGACGGCCCGGTCGCGCGCACCAACCAGTCGAGCCGCGACAGCGTGACCGCGGCGGGGCTGGAGATCGCGCCGGTTGCGATCGTCGCCGAGGCCGCGTGGAATGCGGTGCACGATCCCAAGCATGTGCACAGCTATGTCGGGCCGACCGCCAAGCGCCTCGCCTTCGCCGCCAAATGGATGCCGGGATCGATCCGCAAGCGCGGCGGAATCATGACGCGCCAGCGGCGCGGCGAATAAGAGGAGCGCCGTCATGGCAGGGTGATCGGCCTTGACCCGCACCGCCCCGGTGTAGCAAAGGCGCGCACATCACCTTTTTCCGGGACGGAAGCAAGACAATGGCCGCACGAATCTATCAGCGCCCCAAGAACGCCATGCAGTCGGGCCGCGCGCTGACCGATCTTTGGGTGCTCGAATTCGAGCCTGCCGAAGCCAAGAAGCCCGATCCGCTGACCGGCTGGGCCGGGTCGGGCGATACGCAGCAGCAGGTCGTGCTGAAATTCCCCGATCTGGAGGCCGCAAAGGCCTATGCGGACAAATACGGAATTACCGCGCGGATCGAGCAGACGCCACCACGCCGCCTGAAGATCCAGGCCTATGCCGATAATTTCCGCTGATCTTGGCTGATCGGCGCTGGCGGATCAGCCCGCCATCGCGTCGATCGCCCCCTGCAGGATGAACGCGGCCGCGGCGCTGTCGACGCGCTCGGCGCGCTTGGCGCGGCTCATATCGGCATCGATCATCGCGCGCTCGACGGCCTGGGTCGACCAGCGCTCGTCCCAGAGCAGCACCGGCAGTCCCAGCGCAGCGATGTTTCGGGCGAAGGCGCGGGTGCTTTGCGTGCGTGGACTGTCGGTCCCGTCCATGTTGAGCGGCAGGCCGATGACCAGTCCACGAATCTCCTGATCGCGTACCAGATGCTCGATCGCCGCCTTGTCCGCGCCGAACTTGGTGCGCTTGATCGTCTTGGCGGCGGTGGCAAAGCTCCACCCCGCATCGCAGAACGCGGTGCCGATGGTCTTGGTGCCGACATCGAGCCCGATCAGCCGCCCGCCCGAGGGGAGGGCGGCGCGGAAATCCGCCGCGTGGGTCGTGATCACTGGGCCAGGAATGCGGCTACCCTCCGCTCCGCATCGGCGCGAACGCTCGCCCAGAACAGCGGATAATCATAGACGTGATAGTTGTTGCCCGGGAGCACATAGGGGCCGAGCTGCGGTTCGCCGCCGAGCAGCAACAGCCCGCGATCGTCGCATGTGGCGCCGACGAGCCCCGGGGTGATGACGCCGTCGGTCAGCTCCTCGTTCGGCACCAGCGTGCCGAGATTGCGGTCCGCCGGGGCTTCGTCGCCGAGCACGCCGGTGATCGGATTGACGCACAGCATCGGGCTCTGGCCACGCAACTCGCCATCGAACCCGATGCTCGCGGCATAGGCATCGAGCAGCAGCTTGGGTTCGGCGGGTTCGCCGAAACTCTGGAAGCCGATCATGCAATTCGCCTGGTCGGGATCGGTGCACGGCGGCAGGCCGAGCGCGAGCAGATCGGTGCTGAGCGAGACCGGCCAGCCGATGACATAGGCCGCCACGATGCGGTCGGCGAGCGGGCGGGTGACGACGCGCTGGCGCATCAAGGTGGTCAGGTGCAGGCCGCCCTGGCTGTGCCCGGCGATGATGATCGGCATGTCCTTGGGGATTTCGGCGATGAACTCGTCGAACGCGGCGAGCACGTCCGAATAGGCGGCGTCGAACGCCATCTGCGCCTCGGGC
Organism: Blastomonas sp. CACIA14H2; assembly: GCA_000503195.1. GTDB lineage: Bacteria > Pseudomonadota > Alphaproteobacteria > Sphingomonadales > Sphingomonadaceae > Blastomonas. The sequence goes on along the minus strand of AYSC01000016.1, from coordinate 65,204 downwards.
TGGGTGGTCAGGAACGCGCCGATCGCCGCCTGGCGGTAGCGCGGCGCCCAGATCTCGCCGATGCCGTTGAACACGCTTGCCTGGCTGCGCAGGAAGATGCGCGCGCGGTCCTGCGATTCCTTGTCGTTCAGCGGTGCGTTCCACAGCGCGCGCTTCATGTACGAGGTCGGGTGGATATAGAAGACCGCGACCTTCGGGGTTTTCGTGATCTCGAAACCCTCGGGAGTCCAGAGCGACGGATTGGCATCGCCGGTGATGCCCGGACGCGAGAACCACATTTTCGGGTCGGCATAGGCGCTGGTCTCGACCGCTTCGGGCTTCACGAACTCGGCCGAGGGGACGAACGCCGCTGCGAAAATCTGCTGCGGAAACAGGCGATAGGCGGCAAAGGCCACGACGATCAGGAACACGATCGTCGCGATCAGGTACAGGAACTTGCGGGCCAAGACAGTCTCCGGGGCGGGGCAGGCGCGCGGGCACACGCGGGCCTTCGGGGCGCATATAGAAACCGATTACGGTTATCGCCAGCAAAGTGTTGCGGCCCCACCGTTTGTGCTGATGCAGCATTTGCCCGCTTGATGGGCGCGCGGGCCGGTGCTAGCCGCTTGGGCCATGTCTGTAGATAGCAAAACCGTCAAGAAGATCGCCAATCTGGCGCGGATCGCGATGACCGATGCCGAGGTCGAGGCCATGGTGCCGGAGTTCAACGGCATTCTGGGCTGGGTCGAGCAACTGGGCGAGGTCGATGTCACCGGCGTCGAGCCGATGACTGCGGTCATTCCCAACACGCTTCGCCTGCGCGACGATGTCGTCACCGATGGCGATATCCGCGACAAGGTGCTGGCCAACGCGCCCGCCGCCGAACACGGCTTTTTCGGCGTTCCGAAAGTGATCGAATGAAATCCACCGGATTTCAGTCGATCATCCCGGACAGCGGCGCAGCCGCGACTGATCCGCGATCCAGAACAAAAGGCAGCAAGGGTCGCCGCCTGGCTGGCGGCGCTGCCCTGATCCAGAACGAGTTTTCATCATGACCGACATTACTGATCTCGGCGTCGCCGATATCCGCAACGGCGTGCGCGCCGGCACTTTCAGCGCGCGCGAAGTCGCGACCGCCTTCAACGAACAGGTGGCAGGTGCCAAGGCGCTCAACGCCTTTCTGATCGACACGCCCGAGCACGCGCTGGCGGCCGCGGACGCGATCGACGCGAAGCGCGCGGCGGGCGAGGAGCTGCCGATCATGGCGGGCGTGCCGATCGGCATGAAGGACCTGTTCTGCACCGTCGGCGTCGAGGCGCGCGCGGCGAGCGAGATCCTCAACGGCTTCAAGCCCACCTATGAATCGACCGTCAGCCAGAAGCTTTGGGACGCGGGCGCGGGCATGCTGGGCAAGCTCAACATGGACCAGTTCGCGATGGGATCGTCGAACGAGACCAGCGCGTTCGGCAATGTCATCTCGCCCTGGCGGCGCAACGACGGCGGCAACGCGCCGCTCGCCCCAGGCGGCTCCTCGGGCGGCAGCTCGGCGGCGATCGCGGCGCGACTTTGCCCGGCGGCAACCGGTACGGATACCGGCGGCTCGATCCGCCAGCCCGCCGCGTTCACCGGCATCAGCGGCATCAAGCCGACCTATGGCCGCTGCTCGCGCTGGGGCGTGATCGCCTTTGCCTCGTCGCTCGATCAGGCCGGTCCCATGGCGCGCGACGTGCGCGATTGCGCGATCATGCTCGAGGCGATGAGCGGCTTCGACCCCAAGGATTCGACCTCGCTCGACCTGCCGGTGCCGCAGTGGGAAGCCGGATTGTCGAGCGATCTCAAGGGCAAGCGCGTCGGCATTCCCAGGGAATATCGCATGGACGGCATGAATGCCGAGATTGCCGCGATCTGGGATCAGGGCGCCGAATGGCTGCGCGATGCCGGGGCCGAGATCGTCGAGGTCTCGCTGCCGCACACGCGCTATGCGCTGCCCGCTTATTATATCATCGCGCCGGCCGAAGCCTCGTCCAACCTCGCACGCTATGACGGCGTGCGCTATGGCCAGCGCAACCTGCCCGATGGCGCAGGTCTGCAGGACATGTATGCCGCGACCCGCGCCGCCGGTTTCGGGCCCGAGGTCAAGCGCCGCATCATGATCGGCACCTATGTGCTGTCCGCCGGTTTCTACGACGCCTATTACACCCAGGCCCAGAAGGTCCGCGCGCTGATCGCCCGCGATTTCGCGCAGGTCTGGGAGCATTGCGACGTCCTCCTCGCGCCGACCGCGCCGAGCGCCGCGTTCGGCCTGGGCGAGAACAGCGACGATCCGATCGCGATGTACCTGAACGACGTGTTCGCCGTGCCTGCCTCGCTCGCCGGGCTGCCCGCGATGTCGGTGCCCGGCGGGCTCGACAGCATGGGGCTGCCGCTGGGGCTGCAGATCATCGGCAAGCCGCTCGACGAGCAGGGCGTGCTCAATGCGGGCCTGGCGATCGAGGAACGCGCCGGGTTCACCGCGCGGCCCGAGCGCTGGTGGTGATGGTCGTCGGTCTGGATTGATAGCGGCCGTGCAAGGTGTTACTTTTGTAACACCGGAGGCAGACAATGAACGCGCACAGCAAGATGGAAACAGGCACCATGACCAGCAAGGGGCAGGTCCTGATTCCCAAGGCGATGCGCGATGCTGCAGGGTTGATCCCGGGGCAACCCTATAAGGTTGCCATCAACGAGGCCGGTCAGGTCGTGATCGCGCCGCTTGGTTTCGGCCCGGAAGATGCGGAAGAAAGGCGTCGCCGGATGCGCGAAGGATTGCGGGCGATTGCGGGTCGATATCACAATCCCGAAGGGTTGAGCACAGACGAGATTATGCGCGAGTTGAGAGGTGATTACCAACCGTGATCCTAATCGACTCCAATATCCTGATCGATATCCTCAATCGGGATCCTCATTGGTTCGATTGGTCGTTTGCTCAGCTCGAACAGGCCGCCAGCCTCGGAAGGGTGATGATCAATCCGATCGTGGTGGCCGAGGTAGCGCCGCGATTTGGCTCATTGGAGGATTTTCTTGCTAGCATGATGGCGATGGTGGTCGGAGTAGAAGCACTGGACGCACAAGCCGCATTCATCGCGGGACAAGCGTTCCAGACCTATCGCAGGGCTCGCCCGGCGGATATGCCCAAGGCCATCGTCGCCGACTTCCTCATCGGCGGCCACGCACAAGCATTGGGGGCAACAATCCTGACGCGTGACCCGCGTTTCTACCGCCGCTATTTTCCGACAGTTCCTCTCATTACGCCTGAAACGGACACAGAATGACTGAATCAACCTATCGTATCCAGGGTGCCACCGGTGAATGGGAGGTCGTGATCGGCCTTGAGGTGCACGCGCAGGTCACCAGCAACGCCAAGCTGTTCTCGGGTGCCGCGACCGCGTTCGGTGCGGAGCCCAATGCGCAGGTCAGTCTTGTCGACGCCGCGATGCCCGGCATGCTGCCCGTTCCCAACAAGGAGTGCATCCGCCAGGCGGTGCGCACCGGCATGGCGATCGGCGCGCAGATCAACCGCTGGTCGCGCTTCGACCGCAAGAACTATTTCTACGCCGATCTGCCGCAGGGCTACCAGATCAGCCAGCTCTACCACCCGCTGGTGGGCGAAGGCGCGGTCGAGATCAGCCTGGACGAGAAGAACCCCGACGCCCAGACCAAGACGATCGGCATCGAGCGCATCCATGTCGAGCAGGATGCGGGCAAGCTGATGCACGATCAGCACCCGACCATGTCCTATGTCGACCTCAACCGTTCGGGCGTTGCGCTGATGGAGATCGTCTCGCGCCCCGACATGCGCTCGCCCGCCGAGGCAGGCGCCTATCTCAAGAAGCTGCGCACGATCCTGCGCTATGTCGGCAGCTGCGACGGCAATATGGAAGAAGGCTCGATGCGCGCCGACGTCAACGTCTCGGTGCGCAAGCCCGGCGACGAATTCGGCACGCGCACCGAGACCAAGAACGTCAACTCGGTGCGCTATGTGATGGCGGCGATCGAGCATGAGGCGAACCGTCAGGTCGACGTGCTCGAAAGCGGCGGCACGATCGTGCAGGAAACCCGGCTCTATGATCCGGACAGGAACGAGACGCGCTCGATGCGATCGAAGGAAGACGCGCACGACTATCGCTATTTCCCCGATCCCGATCTGCTGCCGCTCGAGCTCGACGACGCATTTCTCGACGAGTGCAAGGCCTCGCTGCCCGAACTGCCCGATGCCAAGCGCAAGCGCTACGAGAGCGAGCTGGGCCTGTCCGCCTATAATGCCGCGGTGCTGACCGCCGAGGCGGAAACCGCGCGCTGGTTCGAAGGGCTGCTCGCCGAATGCGCGAAGGCGCAGAACAAGCCCGAGGCCGAGGTGGCCAAGGCGGCGGCGAACTGGCTGCTGTCCGAGCTCTACGGCGCGCTCAACCGGCTGGGCAAGACGATCGAGGACAGCCCGGTCAGCCAGGCGGCGGGCGCTGAACTGCTCGCTCTGGTCGCCAGCGGCACGATTTCGGGCACCATCGCCAAGCAGGTGTTCGAGATCATGCTCGAGACCGGCGAGCCGGCGGGCAAGATCGTCGAGGAACGCGGGCTCAAGCAGACCTCGGACACCGGCGCGATCGATGCCGCGATCGCCAAGGTGCTCGCCGACAATGCCGACAAGGTCGAGCAGTACAAGGGCGGCAAGGAAGCGCTGTTCGGCTTCTTCGTCGGCCAGACGATGAAGGCGATGCAGGGCAAGGGCAATCCGCAGCTGGTCAACGAGCAGCTGAAAAAGGCGCTCGGCGCATGAGGCGCTGGCTGGCGCTGATCGCTGCGGCGCTGGCGGCGTTCGCGCCCGCGCTCACCCAGGACGCGCCGGCCGCCGACGCAGCGCCGTCGCCGCCGCTGCCGCTGGTCGAGATCGTGACCGATGCCGGTGCCATGACGGTCGAGGTGGACACGCAGCGCGCGCCGATCACGGGCAGGAACTTCCTCGCCTATGTCGACAGGAAGATGCTCGACGGCGTGGTCTTCTATCGCGTGGTCAAGGCGGCTGACGATTTCGGCTTCGTCCAGTTCGGCGGGCTTGGCGATCCCAAGCGCACGCTGCCGCCGATCGCGCACGAGCCGACCAGCCAGACCGGGCTCAGCCACACCGATGGCGTGCTGTCGGTCGCGCGGTTCGAGCCGGGATCGGCGCGCGGCGAGTTCACGATCATGCTGGGCAAGCAGACCTCGCTCGATGCCAATCCGTCCGCACCGGGCGACAATCTGGGCTATGCCGCATTTGCGAAGGTGGTGAAGGGGCGCGAGGTGCTGACGCGGATTCTCGATACCCCGATCGATCCGGCCAAGACGATCGGCGGCGTATTCGCGGGCGAGATGCCCGGCACCCCGGTGCGCATCACCAGCGCGCGCCGGATCGCTGCCCCATAATGAAACGCCCCCGAAATTGGGGGTGTAAAATCAACCGGGCTCGATCCGTTATTACTCTCGATTAATCTTTTTGCGCCAGAAAGCCCGATGAAATCTTTGCAACTGGGCTTGCCCGGTCCGTTGCAAGGGGGGCTTTCACAGGGGCGGGCGGGCGGATGCTTCAGCATATCAAGCCAGATCGGGTAGAATTGGGAATGTTCGTCCACGGCTTTGTCGGCTCGTGGTTCGATCACCCGTTCTGGCGCAAGAAGTTCGTGATCGAAGACGAGGACGACCTTGCCAAGATCCGCCAGAGCAAGGTCGAGGCGGTCATCGTCGACGACGCGCGCGGCGCGGCTCCGCGTCCGCCGGTGCAATCGATGGCATTGCCGGAAGCGACACCCGTGCGCCGCCTCGCGACCCAGCCCAACCCCCTGGCCGCGCGCTACACGCCGCCATCGACGGGACCCAGGCCCGCCGGATTCAAGCAGGAGGCGAAGCGCGCCGCGAAGATCGTCGAGAAATCGAAGAAGCAGGTCGGCGCGATGTTCGAGGCCGCGCGCATGGGCCAGGCGATCAAGATCAAGGATGTCGCGCCGCTGATCGACGAGATCCGCGAGTCGGTGGAGCGCAACAACCAGGCGCTGACCAATCTCGTCCGGCTCAAGACCAAGGACGAATATACCTATATGCACTCGGTCGCGGTCTGCGCGCTGATGATCAACATGGCGCGCAAGCTCGATCTGGACGAGACCACGATCCGCCATATGGGCATGGCCGGGCTGCTGCACGATCTCGGCAAGATGGCGGTGCCGCAGATGATCCTCGACAAGACCGGGCGGCTGACCGACGAGGAATTCTCGGCCATCCGCACGCATCCCGAGCGTGGTCATGCGCTGATCGGCGACAATCCCGAGGTGCCCGACATGGCGCGCGACGTGTGCCTGCACCATCACGAGAAGATCGACGGCAGCGGCTATCCCTTCGGGCTGGCGGGCGACGAGATCAGCATGGCCGCGCGGATGGGTGCGATCTGCGACGTCTATGACGCGGTCACCTCGAACCGTCCGTACAAGGACCCTTGGACGCCGGCCATGGCGCTGGGCCGCATGGGCCAGTGGAAGGGCCATTTCGACGAGCGGCTGATGGGGGTGTTCATCAACTCGCTGGGGCTCTATCCCGCAGGCGGTCTGGTGCGGCTCAACGATCACCGATTGGCGCTGGTGGTCGACAATTGCCCCGAAGAACTGATGGCGATCCGCGTGCTGCCCTTCTATTGCACCTCGCGGCTGCAGGAGATCAAGCCGCAGGAGCTGATCGTCAAGCCCGACCAGGGCCCGCAGATCCTGGGGATCGAACGTCCCGAATTCTGGCATTTCGAGGATTGGGCAGGGCTGCGCCAGTCGGTGCTGGCCAGGGCGCAGGGTTTGTCCGCAGCGGCTTGACCGCGTGCGCAAACCCGGCTAAGGGCCGCGCTTCGATCGCCGGGGCCTTCAGGGCCGCATCGACCGAAACCAAGCAGAACACTGGCGCAAGGTGCGGGTGGGCAACAGGCGGAGCCTCCACCATATCGGCGTGCGGACAACGCGCGCAGGTGACGTATCGGGCGGCAGAGTAACCTCATACTCTACCAACCAGGTGAAGAGAAACATGCCAACGATCAACCAGCTGGTCCGCAAGGGCCGGGTGCCCCAGAAGGCGAAGTCCAAGGTGCCCGCAATGGATGCAAACCCGCAGAAGCGTGGCGTTTGCACCCGCGTCTACACGACGACCCCGAAAAAGCCGAACTCGGCGCTGCGCAAGGTGGCCAAGGTCCGTCTGACCAACAGCCGCGAAGTCATCACCTACATTCCGGGTGAAGGCCACAACCTGCAGGAGCACTCGGTGGTGCTCATCCGCGGCGGCCGCGTGCGCGACCTTCCCGGTGTGCGCTATCACGTGCTGCGCGGCGTCCTCGATACCCAGGGTGTCAAGGACCGCAAGCAGAGCCGTTCGAAGTACGGCGCCAAGCGTCCCAAGTGATCCTCACGGGGTGAGGATCATCCCGGAAAGATCGCCTCAAGCGATCTTGTCCGCGATCCAGTTCTCCCCCGCTTGAAGCTCAGGCTTTTTTCAGGAGTTACCTATGTCTCGTCGTCGTCGCCCGGAAAAGCGCGTCATCCTTCCCGATCCCAAGTTCGGGGATCTGACGCTCTCGAAGTTCATGAACAACCTGATGCTGGACGGCAAGAAGTCCGTCGCAGAGCGCATCGTCTATGGCGCGCTGGAAACCATGCAGACCAAGGCCAAGGCCGACCCGCTGCCGATGTTCCACGATGCGCTGAACAACGTGAAGCCCGGCATCGAGGTGCGCAGCCGCCGCGTCGGTGGTGCGACCTACCAGGTCCCCGTCGAAGTGCGCCCCGAGCGCGCCCAGGCGCTCGCCATCCGCTGGCTGATCTCGGCTGCCCGCAACCGCAGCGAAACCACGATGGCCGCGCGTCTGTCGGGCGAACTGCTCGATGCCGCCAACAATCGCGGCAATGCGGTCAAGAAGCGTGAAGACACGCACCGCATGGCCGAAGCGAACCGTGCCTTCTCGCACTATCGCTGGTAATATGCACCCTCTCCCCTGAGGGGGAGGGGGCGCCGCAACCGTGTGTTGCCGAAAAGGGGAGGGCGCACCATATTCGGTGTCGTCACCCCCTTTTGACTAAGGAGCAGGTTCGTGTCCGGGCCTGTTCGAGATGCCCTCTTCCGTTGGTGGAGAGGGGAGTGAGCTGCATCCCGTCATGAGCCAATTCGCGCTGGTCAAAGCGCCGGGGCTTCATTATAGGGCGCGGCAAATTACGCCCCCAAATCTTGGAGTTTGAGATCATGGCACGCAGCCATCCCCTGGAGAAGTACCGCAATATCGGCATCATGGCCCATATCGACGCGGGCAAGACCACCACGACCGAGCGGATCCTCTATTATACCGGCAAGTCGTACAAGATCGGCGAAGTGCACGATGGCGCTGCGACCATGGACTGGATGGAGCAGGAGCAGGAGCGCGGTATCACGATCACGTCGGCTGCGACCACCTGTTTCTGGAATGATCACCGCATCAACATCATCGACACCCCGGGTCACGTGGACTTCACCATCGAAGTCGAGCGTTCGCTCCGCGTGCTCGACGGTGCGGTCGCCTGTTTCGACGGCGTGGCCGGCGTCGAGCCGCAGTCGGAAACCGTGTGGCGCCAGGCGGAGAAGTACAAGGTTCCCCGCATGTGCTTCGTCAACAAGCTGGACCGTACCGGTGCGAGCTTCGAGCGCTGCGTCGACATGATCCGCGACCGTCTGGGCGCGCGTCCGCTGGTGCTGTATCTCCCGATCGGCATCGAAAGCTCGTTCATCGGCCTGGTCGATCTGGTGCATGACCGCGCCATCATCTGGCAGAACGAGGCGCTGGGCGCGAAGTTCGACTACACCGACATCCCCGATGATCTGAAGGATGCCGCCGAAGCTGCGCGCGCCGAGCTCATCGAAACCGTCGTCGAGCAGGACGATGCGGTGATGGAACAGTATCTCGAAGGCAACGAGCCCGACGCCGACACCATCAAGAAGCTGATCCGCAAGGGCACGCTGAACTTCTCGTTCGTCCCCGTGCTGTGCGGCTCGGCGTTCAAGAACAAGGGCGTGCAGCCGCTGCTCGACGCCGTGGTCGACTATCTGCCTTCGCCGCTCGACATTCCCGATGTGGAAGGCGTCAAGCTCGACGGCGAGACCAAGGACACCCGTCCGCCGGCCGACGATGCGCCGTTCAGCGCGCTGGCGTTCAAGATCATGAACGACCCGTTCGTCGGAACCCTGACCTTCGCCCGCATCTATTCGGGCAAGCTGGAAGCCGGCACCTCGGTGACCAACTCGGTCAAGGACAAGAAGGAAAAGGTTGGCCGCATGCTGCTGATGCATGCCAACAGCCGCGAAGACATTTCGGAAGCCTATGCCGGCGACATCGTCGCCCTGGCGGGCCTGAAGGAAACCACCACCGGGGACACGCTCTGCGCTTCGAACGCGCCGATCATCCTCGAGCGGATGGAATTCCCCGAGCCGGTGATCGAACTGTCGGTCGAGCCCAAGACCAAGGCCGACCAGGAGAAGATGGGCGTGGCGCTCAACCGCCTTGCCCGCGAAGACCCGTCGTTCCGGGTGTCGTCGGATGCCGAAAGCGGCCAGACGATCATCAAGGGCATGGGTGAACTTCACCTGGAAATCCTGGTCGACCGCATGAAGCGCGAGTTCAAGGTGGAAGCGAACGTCGGTGCGCCGCAGGTGGCGTATCGCGAGTATCTCGCGAAGCCCGTGGACATCGACTATACCCACAAGAAGCAGTCGGGTGGTTCGGGTCAGTTCGGCCGCGTCAAGTTCAAGCTGACGCCGGGCGAGCGCGGATCGGGCATCACCTTCATCGACTCGGTCAAGGGCGGTAACATTCCGAAGGAATATATCCCCGCGGTCGAGAAGGGCATGCGCGAGACGGCGGCTTCGGGCTCGCTGGTCGGCTTCCCGATCATCGACTTCGAGATCGACCTGTACGACGGTGCGTATCATGACGTCGACTCTTCGGCGCTGGCGTTCGAAATTGCAGGCCGTGCAGCCATGCGCGAAGCCGCGCAGAAGGCCGGCATCAAGCTGCTCGAGCCGATCATGAAGGTCGAGGTGGTGACGCCGGAAGATTATCTGGGCGACGTCATCGGCGACTTGAACAGCCGTCGTGGCCAGATCCAGGGCACCGACACGCGCGGCAACGCGCAGGCGGTGGAAGCGATCGTGCCGCTCGCAAACATGTTCGGATACGTGAACCAGCTGCGTTCCTTCACCCAGGGACGTGCGCAGTACACGATGCAGTTCTCTCACTATGACGAGGTCCCGGCGAATGTCGCGGCCGAGGTCAAGGAGAAGCTGGCATAAGCCGGGCATTATCGCTATAGGCGCTCGACCTTAGCCCGCCGAATCGCGCTGCCAGGCGCCACGGGCTTTCATTAGGGTGTTGACAGTTTTGGGCAGTCCGGCCAGAGCGCGGCCCGGACTATCCCACAGATAGTAAAGAACGAAGGTAGGAAAAAATGGCCAAGGCTAAATTTGAGCGGACCAAGCCGCACTGCAATATCGGTACCATCGGTCACGTCGACCATGGCAAGACCACGCTGACCGCAGCCATCACCAAGGTGCTCGCTGAAACCGGCGGCGCGACCTTCACCGATTATGCGAACATCGACAAGGCTCCCGAAGAGCGCGAGCGCGGCATCACCATTTCGACCGCCCACGTCGAATATGAAACCGATGCCCGTCACTATGCGCACGTCGACTGCCCGGGTCACGCCGACTATGTGAAGAACATGATCACCGGTGCCGCCCAGATGGACGGCGCGATCCTGGTGGTGAACGCTGCTGACGGCCCGATGCCGCAGACCCGCGAGCACATCCTGCTCGCGCGTCAGGTCGGCGTGCCCGCGCTGGTCGTGTACATGAACAAGGTCGACCAGGTCGACGACGAGGAAATCCTCGAGCTGGTCGAACTCGAAGTTCGCGAACTGCTGAGCTCGTACGACTTCCCCGGCGACGATATTCCGATCGTCAAGGGTTCGGCTCTGGCCGCTCTGGAAGGCCGCGACGACAATATCGGCAAGAACTCGATCAACGAGCTGATGGCTGCTGTTGACTCGTACATCCCGCAGCCGGCTCGCCCCGTCGACAAGCCGTTCCTGATGCCCGTGGAAGACGTGTTCTCGATCTCGGGTCGTGGTACCGTGGTGACCGGCCGCGTCGAAACCGGCATCGTCAAGGTTGGCGAGGAAGTCGAGATCGTCGGCCTCAAGGACACCCGCAAGACCGTCGTGACCGGCGTCGAAATGTTCCGCAAGCTGCTCGATCAGGGTGAAGCCGGCGACAACATCGGTGCTCTCGTCCGCGGCGTTGCCCGTGAAGAAGTCGAGCGTGGCCAGGTGCTCTGCAAGCCCGGTTCGGTTACCCCGCACACCGAGTTCAGCGCCGAAGTCTACGTGCTGTCGAAGGACGAAGGTGGCCGTCACACGCCGTTCTTCGCCAACTATCGTCCGCAGTTCTACTTCCGCACGACCGACGTGACCGGTGAAGTGATCCTGCCCGAAGGCACCGAAATGGTGATGCCGGGTGACAACGTGACGATCGGCGTGAAGCTGATCGCTCCGATCGCGATGGATCCGGGTCTGCGCTTCGCTATCCGCGAAGGTGGCCGTACCGTCGGTTCGGGGGTTGTCAGCACGATCACCAAGTAATATAGGGCCATCTCCCGGACGGATCTGATTCGTCCGGGAGATGGAAATTTTATAGGCCGCCCCGGCGTTCGGTCCCACCAGGGATCAACGGGTTTCTGGGGCGGTTTGTTTTTCGCTCTTTCGCATCGGTAAAGTGGTAATGGAAACGCAGAATATCCGTATTCGCCTCAAGGCATTTGATCATCGCGTGCTCGATCAGGCGACCGGCGACATCGCCGACACCGCCCGCCGCACCGGCGCTCTCATCCGTGGTCCCATTCCGCTGCCGACGCGCATCGAGAAGTTCACCGTGAACCGCGGCCCGCATGTCGACAAGAAGTCGCGCGAGCAGTTCGAGGTGCGCACCTACAAGCGTCTGCTGGATATCGTCCAGCCGACCCCGGCCACCGTCGATGCTCTGATGAAGCTCGAACTGGCCGCTGGCGTCAACGTCGAGATTAAATTGGCTTAAGCCAATTTACCTTTAGCCCCGGACTTGATCCGGGGTCCAGGGTGGCTCGTAACGGCCCTGGTTTCCGGCTTTTGCCGGAAAACGAGCGGGATAAGGGATACCGCGCAGCCTTTGCTGCGGCTCTGGTCCCCCGTCTTTTCCGGTCTGCCTTCGGGCATATGGAAAAAGCCAACCCGGACGGGGTGATCATCAAATTTCGGGTTGGCCCTCAAGGTTCACGCCTTGGGGGTTTTTCGTTGGATACGCCCGCGAGCAATCACGCAGACGGGCCTCTATTGGGAGAATGATCATGCGCACTGGCGTGATCGCGAAAAAAGTCGGGATGACCCGCCTGTTCCAGGAAGATGGCCGGCACGTGCCCGTCACCGTCCTGTCGCTGGAAGATTGCCAGGTGGTTTCGGTGAAGAACCAGGATCGTGACGGCTATGTCGCTGTCCAGCTGGGTGCCGGAGCGGCCAAGCCCAAGAACGTCAACAAGCCGCAGCGCGAGCATTTTGCCAAGGCAGAAGTCGCTCCCAAGATGCTGATGGCCGAGTTCCGCGTCGCCGACGATGCGATCCTCGACGTGGGCGCCACCATTTCCGCCAACCACTTCATCCCCGGTCAGCTGGTCGACATCACCGGCCACACCCAGGGCAAGGGCTTTGCCGGCGCCATGAAGCGCTGGGGCTTCGGGGGCATGCGCGCCTCGCATGGCGTGTCGATCTCGCACCGTGCCCATGGTTCGACCGGTCAGCGTCAGGATCCGGGCAAGGTCTTCAAGAACAAGAAGATGGCCGGTCACATGGGCGACCGTCAGCGCACCCAGCAGAACCTTGAAGTCGTCCGCACCGACGAAGCGCGCGGCCTGATCTTCGTCAAGGGTTCGGTCCCCGGTTCGAAGGGCGGCTGGCTGATGGTTCGCGATGCCGTCAAGGTTCCGCGCCATGCCGACGCTCCGTACCCCGCCGCGATCCGCTCTGCTGCGGGCAATAACGACAATGCTCCCGCCGACACGCCTGCTGAAGACGTGGCTGCCGTGGAAGCAACCGACGGCCAGGAGGGTTAATCGGTCATGAAGCTCAAGGTTCAAACCCTCGACGCCACCGCCCAGGGCGACATCGAACTCAACGATGACGTGTTCGGCGTGACCCCGCGTGCAGACATCCTGCACCGCGTGATCACCTGGCAGCTCGAAAACCGTCGCGGCACCGCCCGTGCGGCCCGCGAGCGCAGCGATGTTGCGCGCACCGGCAAGAAGTTCGGTCGTCAGAAGGGCGGCGGTACCGCTCGTCACGGCGATCGTCGTGCCCCGATCTTCGTCGGCGGTGGTAAGGCTCACGGTCCCCGCGTCCGTGACTTCAACCCCTCGCTGAACAAGAAGGTCCGCGCGCTCGGCCTGAAGATGGCTCTGTCCTCGAAGGTCGCCAGCGAAAGCCTGATCGTCGTGGAATCGCTGGATCTTGGCGAAGCCAAGACCAAGGCGCTGGCTGCTCAGCTCGGCAAGCTCGGCCTGGGCAAGAAGGCGCTGTTCATCGATGGCGATGCCGTGAACGACAATTTCAAGAAGGCTTCGGCCAACCTGATCGGTCTGAACGTGCTCCCCGCCGTCGGTGCCAATGTCTATGACATCCTGAAACACGATACGCTGGTGCTGACCCGCGCCGCTGTTGAAAAGCTGGAGGCCCGGTTCAATGGCTAAGAAATCCGACACCATCGATACCCGTCATTATGACGTGATCGTGGCCCCGCACATCACCGAAAAGTCGACGCTGCTCAGCGAAAGCAACTCGGTGGTCTTCAAGGTCAGCCAGGACGCCACCAAGCCGCAGATCAAGGCTGCGGTCGAAGCGCTGTTCGATGTCAAGGTCGTGGGTGTGAACACCCTCGTCCAGAAGGGCAAGACGAAGCGCTGGAAGGGCCGTCCCTATACCCGCAACGACATCAAGAAAGCCGTTGTTCGCCTGGCCGAAGGTCAGTCGATCGACGTCACCACCGGCGTCTGAGCGCGGTCGGCAAGCTGACAGGATACAGATATGGCACTCAAATCCTATAATCCGACAAGCCCGGGCCGTCGCGGCCTGATCCTTGTCGACCGCAGCGACCTGTACAAGGGTGGCCCGGTCAAGGCGCTGACCGAAGGCAAGCGCAAGACCGGTGGCCGCAACAACAAGGGTCACGTCACCTCGCGCGGCATCGCCGGCGGCCACAAGCAGCGTTACCGCATCGTCGACTTCAAGCGTCGCAAGCTCGATGTTCCCGGCACCGTGGAGCGGATCGAGTACGATCCCAACCGCACCGCCTTCATCGCGCTGATCAAGTACGAAGACGGTGAACTGGCCTATATTCTGGCGCCGCAGCGCCTGGCCGTGGGCGATACCGTGATCGCCGGCGAAAAGACCGACGTGAAGCCGGGCAACGCCATGAAGCTGGCGCAGATGCCAGTCGGCACCATCATCCACAATGTGGAGATGAAGCCGGGCAAGGGCGGTCAGATCGCGCGTTCGGCAGGCACCTATGCACAGGTCGTGGGTCGTGACCGCGGCATGGTGATGGTCCGTCTGAACTCGGGCGAACAGCGCTACATCCCCGGCGCCTGCATGGGCACCGTGGGCGCGGTCTCGAACCCCGACAACAGCAACCAGAATTTCGCCAAGGCCGGCCGCAAGCGCTGGATGGGCAAGCGCCCGCTGACGCGCGGTGTTGCCAAGAACCCGGTCGATCACCCGCATGGTGGTGGTGAAGGCCGCACCTCGGGCGGCCGTCATCCGGTGACCCCGTGGGGCAAGCCGACCAAGGGCATGCGCACCCGCAAGAACAAGGCGACCGACAAGATGATCATCCGGTCGCGTCACGCGAAGAAGAAGAGGTAAGTCATGGCTCGCTCCATCAAAAAAGGGCCGTTCTTCGACCTGTATCTGCTGAAGAAGGCAGAAGCGGCGCAGGACGCTGGCGGCCGTGCTCCGATCAAGACCTGGTCGCGTCGTTCGACGATCCTGCCGCAGTTCGTCGGCCTGACGTTCAACGTGTACAACGGCCACAAATTCATTCCCGTGGCGGTCAACGAAGACATGGTGGGTCACAAGCTGGGCGAATTCGCCCCGACCCGCACCTTCCCTGGCCACGCTGCTGACAAGAAGGGCAAGCGCTAATGGGCAAGGCAAAATCCCCGCGCCGGGTTGGCGCCAACGAGGCGCTCGCCGTCGGCACCACCATCCGTGGTTCGGCGCAGAAGCTGAACCTCGTCGCCGCCCTGATCCGTGGCAAGAAGGCCGAAGAGGCGATGAACATCCTGTCCTTCTCGAAGAAGGCCATGGCTGTCGACGCCCGCAAGGTCCTCGCTTCGGCGATCGCGAACGCGGAAAACAACCACAACCTCGATGTCGACGCGCTGGTCGTCGCTGAAGCGAGCGTTGGCAAGGCGATCACGATGAAGCGGTTCATGACCCGCGCTCGTGGCCGTTCGAGCCGCATCGTGAAGCCGTTCAGCCGCCTGCGCATCGTCGTGCGCGAACAAGAGGAAGCGTAAGCCATGGGTCACAAGAGCAATCCGATTGGCCTGCGTCTGCAGATCAACCGCACCTGGGACAGCCGCTGGTTCGCCGAAGGCCGCGACTATGCGCGTCTGCTCAAGGAAGACATCGAGCTGCGCAAGTACATCATGAAGACGCTGCCCCAGGCCGCGATCTCCAAGGTGGTCATCGAGCGCCCGGCTAAGCTGTGCCGCGTCTCGATCTATGCTGCCCGTCCCGGTGTCATCATCGGCAAGAAGGGCGCGGACATCGAGAAGCTGCGCAAGACGCTGGAAGGTCTGATCGAAGGTGGTGAGGTCAAGCTCAACATCGTCGAGATCCGCAAGCCCGAGATCGACGCCAAGCTCGTCGCGCAGGGCATTGCCGACCAGCTGATCCGCCGCGTTGCCTTCCGTCGTGCGATGAAGCGCGCGATGCAGTCGGCGATGCGTCTGGGCGCAGAAGGCATCAAGGTGATGTGCGGCGGCCGTCTGGGCGGCGCCGAAATCGCCCGCACCGAGCAGTATCGCGAAGGCCGCGTTCCGCTGCACACGCTGCGTGCCAATGTCGACTATGCCGAAGCCGAAGCGCTCACCGCGTACGGCATCATCGGCATCAAGTGCTGGATCTTCAAGGGCGAAATCCTTGGTCACGATCCGATGGCGCAGGACCGGCTGATGATGGAAGCGCAGACTTCCGGCGTCCGCCCGGCCCGCTGAGCCCAGAACAGACAGACAAGGTAGAGCATCATGCTGCAACCGAAGAAAATGAAGTTCCGCAAGGCTTTCAAGGGCCGGATCAGCGGCAATGCGCCGGGCGGAACGAGCCTCAATTTCGGGTCGTACGGCCTGAAGGCGCTGGAGCCCGAGCGGATCACCGCGCGCCAGATCGAAGCCGCCCGTCGTGCGATCACGCGTCACATCAAGCGTCAGGGGCGCCTGTGGATCCGCGTGTTCCCCGACGTGCCGGTGACCAAGAAGCCCGCCGAAGTCCGTCAGGGCAAGGGCAAGGGTTCGGTCGAATATTGGGCAGCCCGCGTCAAGCCGGGTCGCATCCTGTTCGAACTGGATGGCGTCCCCGGTCCGATCGCTGCCGTGGCGTTCGAGCGTGCGGCGATGAAGCTGCCGATCAAGACCAAGGTCGTGGCGCGCCTGGGCGATACGTCGCACCTGGGAGGTGAGTGATGAGCAAGATTTACGAAGACCTTCAGCAGAAGACCGACGATCAGCTGACCGCTGAACTGGGCGCGCTGAAGAAGGAAGCGTTCAACCTGCGCTTCCAGGCCGCGACCAACCAGCTGGAGCGCCCCGCGCGCGTCCGCGAAGTGCGTCGCACGATTGCCCGCATCAAGACCCTGCAGAGCGAGCGCGCTCGCACTGCAGCCAAGTAAGGAGGCCGATATGCCGAAACGAGTTCTGACCGGAACGGTGGTCTCCGACAAGGGCGACAAGACCGTGGTGGTGAATGTCGAGCGCAAGGTGAAGCACCCGCTGTACGGGAAGATCATCCGTCGCTCGAAAAAGTATCACGCGCATGACGAGAACAACAGCTTCAAGGAAGGCGAAACCGTCCGCATCGAGGAGACGGCTCCGATTTCCAAGCTGAAGACCTGGAAGGTGCTGGATCGGGTGAACACCCACAAGGCGCCCGAAGCTTCGAGCGAAGCGTAAGCCATTAGGAACTGCCGGACCGGTTCCGGCAAGCCAGACAAGAAGGAAACGGATCCATGATCCAGATGCAATCCAATCTTGATGTCGCTGACAACAGTGGCGCGAAGCGCGTCCAGTGCATCAAGGTTCTCGGCGGATCGAAGCGTCGCTTCGCCGGCGTGGGCGACATCATCGTCGTCTCCGTCAAGGAAGCCGCACCGCGCGGCCGCGTGAAGAAGGGTGACGTGCACCGCGCCGTCATCGTGCGCACCGCCAAGGACGTCCGCCGCGCCGACGGCAGCGTCATCCGCTTCGACAGCAACGCTGCCGTGCTCATCAACAAGAACGATGAGCCCATCGGCACCCGTATTTTTGGCCCGGTGGTCCGTGAGCTGCGCGCGCGCAAGCACATGAAGATCATCTCGCTGGCTCCGGAGGTGCTGTAATCATGGCGAGCGCTAAGATCAAAAAGGGTGACAAGGTCGTCGTCCTGTCCGGCAAGGACAAGGGCCGCAACGGCACCGTCACCAAGGTGATGCCGAAGGACGACAAGGTCGTCGTTTCGGGGCTGAACGTGATGGTCCGCCATCGCAAGCCGAGCCAGGCAAACCCCCAGGGCGGCCTGGACCGCGTCGAGGCTCCGCTGCACATTTCCAAGGTCGCCGTGGCCGACCCGAAGACCGGTGCGCCCACGCGCGTCCGCTTCGAGACGGTCGACGGCAAGAAGGTCCGCGTGGCCGTGAAGTCCGGGGAGAAGATCGATGGCTGATAAGTACGTGCCCCGCCTGCGTCAGCGCTATGACGACGTCATCGCCAAGGCGATGCAGGAAAAGTTCGGCTACAAGAACCCGATGCAGGTTCCCAAGCTGGAAAAGATCACCATCAACATGGGTGTCGGCGAAGGCAGCCAGGACAAGAAGAAGGTGACCACCGCCGCTGCCGAAATGGAGCTGATCGCCGGCCAGAAGCCCGTGATCACCAAGGCGCGCAAGTCGATCGCCCAGTTCAAGCTGCGCGAAGGCATGCCGATCGGCTGCAAGGTGACCCTGCGCAAGGAGCGCATGTACGAGTTTCTCGATCGTCTGGTGACGATCGCGATGCCGCGCATCCGCGACTTCCGTGGCCTGAACCCCAAGAGCTTCGACGGTCGTGGCAACTATGCCATGGGCCTGAAGGAGCAGATCATTTTCCCCGAAATCAGCTACGATCAGATCGACGCTGTGCGTGGAATGGACATCATCGTGACCACGACCGCCAAGACGGACGATGAAGCGCGCGAACTGCTGCGCCTCTTCGGCTTCCCGTTCCCGGTTGAGGAAACCCAGGAAAAGGCGGCGGCTTGATTGCCCTCCGTCTCGCATTTTAGAAAGGCGAGAACTTAAGTCATGGCGAAACTGAGTTCCATCAACAAGAACGAGCGTCGCAAGAAGATGGTCAAGCAGTATGCTGGCCGTTATGCGCGTCTCCGTGCGAAGGCAGAAGACACGAGCCTGGATGAGACCGAGCGTCTGATCGCCCGGCTGAAGATGGCCGAGCTGCCCCGCAACGCGAACCCCACGCGCGTGCGCAACCGTTGCAACACCACCGGTCGTCCGCGTGCTTATTACCGCAAGTTCGGGCTCTGCCGTATCGAGCTGCGTGATCTGGCCAACAAGGGCCTGATCCCGGGCGTTACGAAGTCCAGCTGGTAAGGATTTGATGATATGGCAATGACCGATCCTCTGGGCGATATGCTCACCCGCATCCGCAATGGCCAGCAGGCCAAGAAGGACAGCGTGATGTCGCCGGCGTCGAACCTGCGCGCCCGCGTTCTCGATGTGCTGCAGCGCGAAGGCTATATCCGTGGATATAGCGAAGAGCTGCTGGGCCGCCACAAGGGCCTGCGCATCGAGCTCAAGTATTTCGAGGGCCAGCCCGCGATCAAGCATGTCGCGCGCGTGTCCAAGCCTGGCCGCCGCGTCTATTCGGGTTCCAAGGAACTGCCGATCGTGCGCAACGGCCTGGGCATCACCATCGTATCCACCCCCCGCGGTGTTCTGTCCGACGCTGAAGCGCGCGAACAGAATGTCGGCGGCGAGGTGCTGGCGGAGGTATTCTGATATGAGCCGCATTGGTAAAAAGCCTGTGGCAATTCCCGCAGGCGTCACCGCCACCATGGGCGATGGTGTCATCACCATGAAGGGCCCCAAGGGCGAACTGTCGATGCCGACCGTTCCCGACATCACCTATGACCTCACCGATGGTGAGCTGTCGGTGAAGCCGGCCAACGGCACCCGTCGCGCTCGCGCGTTCTGGGGCATGCAGCGCACGCTGGTGCAGAACCTGGTGGTCGGCGTGACCGAAGGGTTCACCAAGACGCTGAACATCACCGGCGTCGGCTATCGTGCCAACGTGCAGGGCAGCAACCTCAAGCTGCAGCTCGGCTACAGCCATGACGTCGATTTCGCCATCCCCGATGGCATCGACATCAAGACCCCGGACCAGACCACCATCCACATTTCGGGCAGCGATCGCCAGAAGGTGGGCCAGGTGGCGGCCGAGATCCGTCGCTGGCGCAAGCCGGAGCCCTACAAGGGCAAGGGTATCAAATATGCGGGCGAGTTTATCTTCCGCAAGGAAGGGAAGAAGAAGTAAGCCATGGCGAAGCTCTCTTTGTTCGATCGTCGCCGTCAGCGCGTGCGCACTTCGCTGCGCAAGCGGGCAGGCGGACGTCCCCGTCTTTCGGTGCACCGCACCGGCAAGCACATCTATGCGCAGATCATCGATGATGAGGCTGGCAAGACTCTGGCAGCCGCTTCGACGCTGACCAAGGGCAGCAAGAGCACCGGCGCGACCGTTGCAGATGCGATTGCCGTGGGCAAGCAGATTGCGGAAGCCGGCAAGCAGGCCGGTGTCACCACCGTTGTCTTCGACCGTGGCGGTTTCATTTTTCATGGCCGGGTCAAGGCCCTGGCTGATGCCGCTCGCGAAGGCGGACTGGAGTTTTAATGATGGCTGATGAACTGATGAGCTCGGAAGCTGGCGACAACCAGAGCGCCGAGGGCGGCGCCCAGCCGCAGCACGAACGCCAGGGCCGTGGTGGCCGTGGCCGTGGCCGCGGTGGCAATGACCGTGGCGGCGAACGCGGTGGCCGTGGCGGCCGCCGTGACGATCGCAACAAGCGCGACGAAGAGCAGGGCGAGGAGCTGATCGAGAAGCTCGTCCACATCAACCGCGTCTCGAAGACCGTGAAGGGCGGCAAGCGCTTCGGTTTCGCGGCGCTGGTCGTGGTCGGTGACGGTCAGGGTCGTGCGGGCTTCGGCCATGGCAAGGCGCGCGAAGTGCCTGAAGCCATCAGCAAGGCGACCGCTGCGGCCAAGAAGAAGATGATCCGCGTTCCGCTCAAGGAAGGCCGCACGCTGCACCATGACGGCAAGGGCCATTTCGGTGCGGGCAAGGTGACGCTGCGCAGCGCGCCCCAGGGTACCGGCATCATCGCCGGTGGTCCGATGCGCGCCGTGTTCGAAAGCCTGGGCGTGGCCGACGTTGTGACCAAGTCCAACGGCACCTCGAACCCCTATAACATGATCCGCGCGACCTTCGAGGCGCTCGGCGAACAGACCAGCCCCAAGTCGGTGGCAGCGCGTCGTGGCAAGAAGGTTGCCGACCTGCTGGGCCGTGGCGGAGCATCGGCTGCTGTCGCCGAGGTCGAAGCCGCCGCGATCACGGAGTAATCGACATGGCAACCATCAAGGTAAAGCAGACCGGATCGCCGATCCGTCGCCCGGAATCGCAGCGCAAGGTGCTGGCAGGCCTGGGCCTCGGCAAGATGAACCGCGTGGTGGAACACACGGACACGCCCGAAATTCGCGGCATGATCCAGAAGGTCCGTCACATGGTGACGATCGTCGATTGACCTCACTAGCCCTCTCCCCTTGCGGGGAGAGGGTTGGCAGAGGGGCTTGCGCTATGGCCTGCCCCTCTCTACTGCGCCTGACCAGCAAGCTGGCAAGGCTGCATATCTCTTCCCTGGAGGGGAGAGAGTTTTATCAGCGCGAACAAAGCGAAAGCGAGTGCACCCATGAAACTGAACGAAATCAAGGACAATGAAGGCGCCCGCAAGGGCCGTATGCGCGTCGGACGCGGCATCGGCTCGGGCAAGGGCAAGACCGGCGGACGCGGCCAGAAGGGCCAGACCAGCCGTTCGGGCGTCTCGATCGCCGGATTTGAAGGCGGCCAGATGCCGCTCCACATGCGCATTCCGAAGCGCGGCTTCAACAATCCGTTTGGCAAGGATTACGACATCGTCAACCTGGGCATGATCCAGAAGTTCATCGATGCCGGCAAGCTCGCCACCGACGGCACTGTCGACCAGGCGGCGCTGCGCGCTGCCGGCCTGTCGCGCGGCGGCAAGGATGGCGTGCGTCTGCTCGCCAAGGGCGAATTGACCGCCAAGGTCACCTTCGCGGTGGCCGGTGCGTCGAAGTCGGCCGTCGAAGCCATCGAAAAGGCTGGCGGCAAGGTCGAGATCATCGCTCCGCGCGAACCCTATCGCAAGCCGGAACGCGAAAAGAAAGCCTGACCCTTACGGTCGGCTTGTCAAGCACGCCCCGCCTCCCGATATGGTGAGCGCGGGGCGTCTTGCTTGAAGCGCCCCAAGGCGGTATCGCTGCGGCTTGTCGTCGCTAAGGCGGACAGGCGCGGGGGCTAAGGCGCTTCGGACAGGATTTTCGGCCACGCGCCAGCATGGGCGCTCAATGGGCCGCTTTTTGGGATACAGGTTTCATGGCATCACGGGCCGACAATCTGGCTAGCAATTTCAGCCTGGCGAAATTCAGCCAGGCGACCGATCTGAAGAACCGCATCTGGTTCACCATCGGTGCTCTCATCATCTTCCGCCTGCTGAGCTATGTTCCGCTCCCCGGCGTCGATCCGACCGCGCTTGCCGCGCTGTACCAGCAGACCAAGGGCGGCGTTCTCGATATCTTCAACACCTTCTCGGGCGGTTCGCTCGAGCGCATGAGCCTGATCGCGCTCGGCGTGATGCCGTACATCACCGCCTCGATCGTCGTGCAGCTCGCCGCCTCGCTCTCGCCGCAGCTCGCCGCGATCAAGAAGGAAGGCGAGTCGGGCCGCAAGAAGCTCAACCAGTACACGCGCTACGGCACCGTGTTCCTCACCGCCATGCAGGGCTATTTCATCGCCGTGGGCCTCGAATCCTATGCCGGTGCCAGCGGCATCCAGGCGGTGATCGATCCGGGCATCATGTTCCGCGTCGGCGCGGTGATCAGCCTTGTCGGCGGCACGATGTTCCTGATGTGGCTGGGTGAGCAGATCACCGCGCGCGGCATCGGCAACGGCATCTCGCTGATCATCATGGCGGGCATCGTCGCACAGATGCCGGTCTTCGGCGCGCAGATGTTCGAAGGCGGCCGCACCGGATCGATCTCGCCCTTCGCGATCTTCGCGCTTCTCGCCATGATCGTCGGCCTGGTGCTGCTGATCAGCTTCATGGAGCGCGCACAGCGCCGTGTGCTGATCCAGTATCCCAAGCGCGCGACGCAGCGCGGCGTGATGCAGGCCGATCGCAGCCATCTGCCGCTCAAGATCAACACCGCGGGCGTCATTCCGCCGATCTTCGCCTCGTCGCTGCTGCTGATGCCGCTGACGATCACGCAGTTCGCGGGCAATTCGGTCGATCCCAATTCGACCGCGGGCGGTGCATTGCAGACGCTCAACCAGTATCTGGCGCACGGCCAGCCGCTGTACATGACGCTCTATGCGCTGGGCATCATCTTCTTCTGCTTCTTCTACACCGCCGTGGTGTTCAACCCGGAGGAGACGTCGGAAAATCTCAAGAAGAATGGCGGCTTCATCCCCGGCATCCGTCCGGGCAAGAACACCGCGACCTATCTGGATTATGTGCTCACCCGCATCACCGTGGTCGGCGCAGCCTATCTGACCTTTGTCTGCGTGCTGCCCGAATATGTGATCGCGCAAACCGGCATTCCGCTGTTCTTCCTCGGCGGCACCAGCCTGCTGATCGTCGTCAACGTCACCGTCGACACGATCACGCAGATCCAGAGCCATCTGCTGGCGCATCAATATGCCGACCTGATCAAGAAGGCCAAGCTCAAGGGACGCTTGCGCTAAGCGCGGCGTTCAGGGATAGACTGGGCCGGGCGCAACCGGCCCGTTGGGGGATGGATTACCCATGAATATCATTCTTTTGGGCCCTCCGGGCGCGGGCAAGGGCACCCAAGCCCAGCGTCTGGTCGACGAGCGCGGCATGAAGCAGCTGTCGACCGGCGACATGCTGCGCGCGGCGGTGAAGGCGGGCACGCCGATCGGCCTCAAGGCCAAGGCGGTGATGGAAGCGGGCGAGCTGGTTTCGGACGAGATCGTCTCGGGAATCATCGGCGATGCGCTCGACGAGCTGTCGCCCGAAACCGGCATCATCTTCGACGGCTATCCGCGCACTGCGGCCCAGGCCGAATCGCTCGACGAGATCCTCGACGCGCGTGGTCGCAGCCTGCACCATGTCATCGAGCTCGAGGTGAACGAGGACGCGCTGGTCGATCGCATCACCGGCCGCTTCACCTGCGCCAATTGCGGCGAGGGCTATCACGACCGCTACAAGCTGCCCGCCAAGCAAGGCGTGTGCGACAAGTGCGGATCGACCGAGTTCAAGCGCCGTCCCGACGATAACGAGGAAACCGTGCGTACGCGCATGGCCGAATATCGCGCCAAGACCGCGCCGATCCTGCCGATCTACGAAGCGCGCGGCATCGTCAGCCGCGTCGACGGCATGGCCAGCATGGACGCCGTCGCCGGCCAGATCGCGGACGTGCTCGACGGCTGACCGCTGCTGG
This sequence comes from Blastomonas sp. CACIA14H2, assembly GCA_000503195.1. GTDB lineage: Bacteria > Pseudomonadota > Alphaproteobacteria > Sphingomonadales > Sphingomonadaceae > Blastomonas. The sequence continues at coordinate 41,087 of AYSC01000016.1, read as the reverse complement.
CCTTCCCCCCTGATCGGGGAGGGCAGGGCGGGCGTGTTTGGGCCGGATTGCGCGATGCTTTCGTGGCCGAAGCCGTGCACCTTGCGGCACCGACACCCTCACCGCTGCGACTAGGCTCCTTCGTCGCCAGGTCTCGCTGCCTCTCCCATCGAGGGAGGGGCGGGGCGGGCTCACGGCCTGTTTTTCCGGTGGTAGCCCGGTCATCCGCAGGGGCTGTGCAAGCCTCTGAACTGCCGGTATAATCTGGGCTCGCGGGGGCAGGAGATCGAACGATGAACATGACGACTGCGCACAATGCCCGATTCACGCCGCGCCAGATGGCATGGTCCGCTGCGGCCGCGTTGCTCGTGGCGCCCGCCATCGCGATGCTGTTCACGCGCGAGATGAACTGGGGCGCCGAGGATTTCGCGGCGCTGGCGCTGATGATCGGGCTTGGCGGTCTCGCGGTAGAGCTGGCCGTGCGGACCGTGCGCAAGCCGGTCCACCGGGCGATGCTGCTCGCCGCGATGGCGCTTGCCTTCCTGCTCGTCTGGGCCGAACTGGCGGTGGGCATCCTGCCAGGTTGAGGGAGCATTTGATGAAGACTTTGGCCCTGATTCTCCCGCTGGCGTTGCTCGCGGCGTGCAGCAGCGAACCTGCGCAAGACGACGAGCTGGTGACGCTCGACGGCGGCGCGCCCGCCGCGCAAGGCACCGTGTCGGCCTCGGCGGGTGGCACGACGCCCACTCCGGCGACGGGGCTGCAGGCGGTCGATGCCGAGGGATCGAAGCTCGAGCCGCTGCTGTCTAGCGCGATCGGCGGGGCGGGGATGGAGAGCGGCGCGTGCCGCTTCAGCCCGGCCCAGGGCGCGCTGCCGGTACTGGTGGCCAGTAAGACCGGCGGCAAGGCGATGGTCTCGGTGGCGGGCAGGACGGTGCAGCTTGCGCCCTCGGGCCCGGTGCAGCAGACCGGGGGCAGCTTTGCGGGCGAGGGCGTGACGCTGATGGTCTCGGCTTCGGGCAAGGACGCTGCGGGCAGCACGGCGAGCATGCAGGTCAGCGACAGCGATGGCCCCGCCTTCGCGTACAAAGACGGGTTCTGGGCCTGCAACTGAGGCCTGGCTTGCTCAGTCCTCGATCGGCGCTTCCGGGTTGCGCACCTTGATCAGGCCGTTGCTGCGCAGCGTCATCACCGGCTCGTCATTCTGGTTGAAGATGACGACATCGGACTTGAACAGCCCCATGTCGGGGCGGTTCTTCGACCGCCGCTTCTCGATGATCGTGGTCTCGATGCGCAGCGTGTCGCCCGGATAGACGGGCTTCACCCAGCGCAGACTGTCCATGCCGGGCGATCCCAGACCCGCCTGGCGCGTGGTCTTCATGTTCTCGACCAGCATCGCCATCATCATCGCGCAGGTATGCCAGCCGCTCGCCGACAGCCGCCCGAAATGCGTCTGCGCCGCCGCCTCGTCGTCGAGATGGAAGGGCTGCGGATCGTATTTGCGCGCGAACTCCATCACCTCCTCGCGGGTGACGTCATAATGGCCGAATTTCGAAGTCGAGCCGACTTCCAGGTCTTCATAATGGATCATGGACATAAGTCTTGATGCGCAACCTTGTATTTGCAAGCAAAATCAGCGCGCCAGCAGCGGGGCAAGCGTGGCGGCATCGCCGTCCGAGGGCAGTGGCGCGATCCCGGTCAGCGCCGCGAGCAGCGGATAGACATCGACATTGTCGAACAGCGGCAGCGTTTGAGTCGGGCGGATCGAGGGGCCGAAGGCCATGAACAGCGCGTGCATGTCGGCATGGACGGGATCATAGCCGTGCGCGCCGCCCTTTACCGGATAGGGCGGGGTGCCCGACAGGATCGTCCAGCCATTGTCGGCGATGCAGATGATCGCGGCGACGCGCGGGTTCCTGCCATAATGCAGATGCTCAGGCAGCTGCTCCTTGCGATGGCAGGCCATATGGTCGTGCGGCCTGAGCAGCGCCTGATAGACGCGATCGTCGGTGCCCGCTGCCGGTTCTATCGCGGCATAGGGCCCGGCTTCGACCGCAATATAGCTGGCGCGGTCGATCAGTTCGTCGAGCTGGATCACGCGGGTCTCGGCGGTCTCCGCCATGCCGTGATCGGCGGTGATGACGAAATTGGCGCGCACGCCCAGGGCCTCGACCCCGCGCACCAGATCGCCGATCCGCGCATCGACCTCGGCAATCGCGGCGTCGAGCTCGGGCGAGCGGCCCGGGCCGAACCGGTGTCCGGCGGTGTCGACGGTATCGAAATACATGGTGACGAGGCGCGGGCGGATCGCTGCCGGACGGCGCATCCAGTCGAGCACGGTGTTCACGCGCTGCGCGTTGCCGATATTCTGGTCGAAGCGCAGCCAGTCGCTCGGACGGCGGCCGTCATGCGCGACCTCGCTGCCCGGCCAGAACATCGTCGCGGTGCGCACGCCCGCCTTTTCGGCGGTGATCCAGACCGGCTCGGCCTCGGCCCACCAGAAAGGATCGAGCGCCTGGCGCGCATCGCCCATGCTGAACATCTGGTCGGGGCGGGTCGGATCGATCATCAGGTTGCCGACAATGCCGTTGCGGTCGGGGCGCTTGCCGGTGACGATGGTATAATGGTTGGGAAAGGTCTTGCTGGGAAAGCTCGGCCGCATCGCCGCCGCAACGCCGCGCTGGCGGAATTCCGCGAGATGGGGCGTCAGCCCGCGCTCGAGATAGTCGGGACGCATCCCGTCGATCGAGATCAGGATGGTGACCGGCGGCTCGGCGTCCTGCGCGAAAGCCGGGCTTGCCAGCGCCAGCGCGAACAGCGCCGCGACCAGCCGCGCGATCATGCCGAAAGCCCGGTCATCCGCGCGCCGGGAGTGCCGTGCGCGATCTCCGCCGTCGCCCGGCGCTTGATGCTGTTCTGGCGCACCGACACCTTGTCGACCACCTGGAAATGGCTGAGCCAGGCCTCGGGCGTCACCTCGCACACCACATAGCCGCGCTGGTCGTTGAGGAACTTGAGCTCCGGATTGTTCTTCATCATCTGCTCGCTGCCATAACGCAGATCCGATCCGTCGCCGCCGCTGCTGATCGAGGTGGCGACGATCTCGGTGCCCACGACCTTGTCCTGATGGACCAGATCGCCGACGAAATTCTGGTGCTCGTCGCCGGTTAGCACCACGACATTGCCCAGCCCGGCCATCCGGCCGAGCATGCGCTGGCGCGGCACCTCATAGGCGGCCCAGCTGTCCATGTTCGCGATGCGGGTGTCCTCGTTCGCGGCGCGCCTGCGGTCGAGGCTCATCATCATGATCTGCTGCGCCAGGCAGTTCCAGCGCGCGGTGTTGCGCTTGAGGTTGCGCGCGAGCCATTCCTCCTGCTCCGCGCCCAGCACTTGTGCTGTCTTGTCGCCCACGCCCTCGCAGATCGGCTTGAAGCCGTCGTCGCACGCCTGATCGCTGCGATAGGACCGGGTGTCGAGCAGCTGCAGTTCGGCAAGGTTGCCGAAGCGCGCGGTGCGGTGAAAGGTGCCGGTGCCGAAGCGCGGCATGTTGGCGCGGCGGATCGGCATGTGCTCGTACCAGGCCTGCAGCGCGGCGGCGCGGCGAAGCTCGAACGCGTCTGCCGGAACGTCCCTGCCGCCGCTAATGCCTGCCACCCAGTTGTTCTCGACCTCGTGGTCGTCGAAGGTGGGGAAGAAGCTGTGCGCGGCATGCGCACGCTGCAGGTCGGTATCGGTCTTGGTCTGGGCGTAACGCTGGCGATAGTCGGCCAGGTCATAGAGATTCTGCCCGACATGCAGCCGCACCGGCACCTGCAGGCCGCCGCTGAAATAATTCGCGCGCGTCGGGCTGCCGCCATATTCGTAGATATAGTCGCCATAATGGAAGACGAAATCGAGCTCCTCGCGCGCGAGGTGAGCGTACGCGCCGTAATAGCCGTCCTCGAAATTCTGGCATCCCACGACGCCGAACTTGAGGCGCTCGACGGCCGCCTGCGCGAGCGGCAGCGTGCGCGCGCGGCCGCTGAAGCTGCGCTCTCCGCCTGCGGTGAAGCGATACCAATAGGGGCGCTGCGGCTGCAGCCCGCCGACCTCGACATGCACACTGTGCGCGGTCTCGGGTCGGGCGATCACCTGGCCCTTCGCGACGATATTGGCGAAACGGTCGTCGCTCGCCACCTCCCAGTCCACCGCCATGGGCGCCATCGGCATCCCGCCATGCGCTTCGAGCGGATCGGGGGCGAGCCGGGTCCAGATGACGAAACCGTCGGGCGAGGGATCGCCCGAGGCGATGCCGAGCGCGAAGGGAAAGGTGCGGAACACGCTCTGCGCCCTGAGGATGCCGGGCGCGGCGAGAGCGAGCGGCGCGGCGGCGATGAACAGGCGGCGTGAGAGCATGGCTTCGGTCCTTCGATGGGCGGCGGCGCTGAACCGCCATGCCCGGATTATCTGACAGGCCTGTGACGGCCCGGCACCGGCTCAGACGTTGAACTTGAAGTGCAGCACGTCGCCGTCCTGAACGACATAGTCCTTGCCTTCCTGGCGCAGCTTGCCGGCATCGCGCGCGCCGGCCTCGCCATTGAGCGCGACATAATCGTCATAGGCGATGGTCTCGGCGCGGATGAAGCCGCGTTCGAAATCGCTGTGGATCTCGCCGGCCGCCTGCGGAGCCTTGGAGCCGACCTCGACCGTCCAGGCGCGCGCTTCCTTGGGGCCGACGGTGAAGAAGGTGATGAGGTGGAGCAGATCGTAGCCAGCGCGGATGACGCGGGCGAGGCCGGTCTCCTCGAGCCCCAGATCGGAAAGGAATTCCATCCGCCCCTCATGGTCCATGCCGACCAGCTCGGATTCGATCGCGGCGGAGACCACGACGGCCTCCGCGCCTTCCGCCCTGGCCTTTTCAAACACGCGCGCGCTGAACGCATTGCCGTTGGCGGCGCTGCCCTCGTCGACATTGCAGACATAGAGCACGGGCTTGGAGGTGAGCAGCTGCGCCTGCGCGAGCACGCGCGCTTCCTCGTCATCGGCAGGCTCGGTCAGCCGCGCGGGCTTGCCTTCGCGCAGCAGCTCGAGCGCCTTGCCGAGCACCGATGCGCCGATCTTCGATTCCTTGTCGCCCTGCTGGCCGCGCTTGACGAGGCCGGGGACGCGCTTCTCCAGGCTTTCGAGATCGGCGAGCAGCAATTCGGTCTCGACCGTCTCGGCGTCCGAGATCGGATCGACCTTGTTCTCGACATGCTGGATGTCATCATCCTCGAAGCAGCGCAGCACGTGGACGATGGCGTCGACCTCGCGGATATTGCCGAGGAACTGGTTGCCCAGCCCTTCGCCCTTCGACGCACCGCGCACCAGACCCGCAATGTCGACGAACGCCAGCTGGGTGGGGATGATCTTCTGGCTGCCCGCGATCGCGGCGAGCTTGTCGAGACGAGGATCGGGCACCGCGACATTGCCGACATTGGGTTCGATCGTGCAGAACGGATAGTTCGCCGCCTGCGCCGCCTGCGTCTCGGTCAGCGCGTTGAACAGCGTGGACTTGCCGACATTCGGCAGCCCGACGATACCGCATTTGAAACCCATGATTATCCCAGCCTGAAAGTGATTGCCGGCGCCTGCGCCGACCCTGGCTGCGCCCTAGCGCCATTGCCGGGGCAATTCCAGTGCCTCCGCTCAACCGATATCGTGCACCGCCTTGACCCAAGGACCGTAAGGCGAGTTGCCGAGCATCTGCATCTGCACCCTGGCAGAAACCTCGTTGATCGCCTCTTGCGGCTTGGGTCCGGGATGGACGGCACGGCGCAGCGGCCGCTGGCCGGCGGGCAGCGCGATGATCCCGGCGATCGTGCGCGGTACATCCATCGGATCGGCCGAGCGACCGCTGCCGTCCTCCGTGCCCATGCGCGCCACCACCGCCGGATAGGCCGCCGCGCGCTCGGCATCGAGCCGCGCCTTGAGCGCGCCGGTATAGCGGTTGCGATTGCGCCAGACATCGGTGGGATAGCCGCCCGGCTCGATGATCGTCACGTCGATACCATGCGGGACGAGCTCATAGGCCATCTGCTCGCTCAACGCTTCGAGCGCGAACTTGGTGGCGGAATAATGCCCGCCATTGGGGACGATCACCCGGCCAAGCTGCGAGGAGATGTTGACGATCAGGCCGCGCTTGGCCTTGCGCATCGCGGGCAGCGCCGCGCGCGCGACGCGCTGAACACCGAAGACATTGGTGTCGAAGATCAGCTTCGTCGCCTCCATGTCCTGCAGCTCGATCGGGCCGGTAATGCCGATCCCGGCATTGTTGATGATGACATCGAGCGCGCCATCGGCCTGGGCCTCGGCTTCGCGCACCGCCCTGGCAACCATGGCATCCGACAGGACGTCGAGCTCGAGCACCGAGATGTCGAGCTTCTCGGTCTCCGCCGCGTTGAGCAGTTCGCTGGCCTGGGGGCGCGGCAGGTTGCGCATGGTCGCGAACACCTTCGCACCGGCGCGCGCATAATGCAGTGCGCCGAGAAAGCCGAAGCCGGTCGCGGCGCCGGTGATGAGGATGGACTTGCCCTCGAGATCGGGGGCTGCCGCCGACTGCGCTGCGGCACTCGGCGCGAACGCGGCAATACTGGCCAGCGCTGCGCCGCCAAGCACGTCGCGGCGATGGGGAAATTCGGCCATGGCTGTCACTCCTGAAAGACTGCGGCCGCCAGCATCGCAAAACCTGCTGACGGCCGCAAATGTTTCAGGGACTTGGGCGTGCCTGTTACGGTTAACCCTCAGCCCGCAGCGCGAAGTTGCGGCATGATCAATTGCCGACCGGCTGCTTGTCGGTCCGCGTCACCACGATGGTCGACGAGCGCGGCTTTTCGCCGGCGATCGGCCAGTTGCCCGTCGGGTGCTGAATGTTGATGAAGAAGTCGGTGAGGCTGGGCGTATAGGCGATGCCGGTGATCTCGCAGCCGAGCGGACCGACCAGGAAGCGCTTGGACTGCTTGGTCTTCTGATCGACATAGAACATCGCATTGTGGCCGAACGCCTGGTCGATGGTGACACCGCTGACGCCCGAGGTGCCGGGGACCGAATGGTCGGTCTGCACCCACATGCGGCCCTGCGGGTCGATGCGGATGCCATCGGGGCTGGAAAAGGTATCGCCGCTGATATTGCCGACCAGGTTGTCGCCACCGGGACGCAGCGCCGGATCACCGGCGAGCAGGAACAGCTCCCAGGTGAAGGTGGTGGCGAGCGGCGAATCGCCCGATTCGCGCATCTTCAGGATATGGCCATGGCGGTTGGTGACGCGCGGGTTGGTGGCATCGGTGACGCGGCGGCCCGAATTGTTGGTCAGGGCAACGAAGATGGCGGTGTTGTCGGGCGCCACCGTGATCCATTCCGGACGGTCCATCACCGTGCCCCCGGCGACGCGCGCCGCCGACTTGGTGTTGATCAGCACATCGGCCTGGTTGCGGAAATCGACGACGGTCGGGCTGGGCGGCGTGGTCGACTGGCTGACATTGCCGGGATCGCGCGCGCCGACGACCAGGCCGTTCTGGCCCTGTTGCAGCAGGCGCCATTCGCCGGTGCCGTCGGCGTTGAAGCGCGCGACGAACAGCTGGCCGAAATCGAGCATGTCGATATTCGCCGCGCGGTTGGTGGCGCTGAACGCGCGTTCGCAGACGAACTTGTAGATGCAGCCCGGGGTCGCATCGTCGCCCATGTAGAAGGCGACGCGGCGATCGGCATTCGCCATGAACGCGGTGTTTTCATGGTCGAACCGGCCCATCGCGGTGCGCTTGGTCGGCTGGGCGAGTTCCTGGAACGGGTCGATCTCGACCACCCAGCCATAGTCGGTCGCGGGCTGGCTCGGGTCGATATAGTTGTCGGTGGTTTCCTCGCAGGTCAGGTACGTGTTCCACGGCGTGCGGCCGCTGGCGCAATTATTGAGTGTGCCCTTGATCGGGTTGCTCAGCAGCCCTGCCGCCGGACCGCCGACGCGATAGGCCGAGTTGCCCGTGTAGCGCTTGTTGTAGCGCGAATTGGGGACGACCGACCATTTGCCGTCGGCGCCCTTGGCGATCTCGACCACGCCGACACCGACCGCCGAGAGCGCGAGCTGGCGCTGCGCCGGGGTCGCGGCCGCCGGGTTGGCCTGAACCGCATTGGCCTCGGCATCGCTCATCAGGATGGCGAAATCGGGATATTCGAAATTCACTGCGAGCACGCCCGACGTGTTGGCGTCGGTATTGGGGATGGCGAACAGCTCCATGCCGTCATGGTTGCCGCCGGCCCATTTCTCGGCCTGGCCGGGGGTGGGGAAGGCGCCCGAGAAACCGGCAACGCCCGGTTCGATCACATCGCCCGCCTTGAGCAGCACGGCGGTTTCATAGCCGGTCGGCACGGTGACGCGGTCGTTCTGATTGGCCGGGACAGAGTTGAAGGTGACCGAGAAGCTGGGGGCAGGCGCCGGGGTGGGTGTCGGCGTCGGCGCGGTGCCGGTGGCCGGGGGAAGCGTCACGTTGTTGCCCGCGCCATTGCCGTCGCCGCCGCAACTGGCGACCATCGGTGCGAGCGCGATCCCGAACAGACCGTTGACGAGGATCCTGCGGCGCGACGGATTGGCCGCGACGATCGCTTCCAGACAGTTGGGATTGTCGTGATCGGCATTTTCGGTGCGATAGGGCGCGCGTGCCGCGTCGGTCAGGTGAGACAAGGTGATTCCCCCGAAAAATCATGATGTTGATGCCGCGTTCAGCCCCGCGCTGGAACGGCGTGCGCGTGTGTTGCCCGAGTTGCACGCGATCGTGATGGCGGCGCGATGACAGGTCGGAGAAAGCTGTGCGTCAGGAACAAGACATCGTTTCGGGGGAAATTTGCTGGTCAAGGCATCTTGGCATCGCGGGCAGCGCGCATCACATCGCCGCCATGACCCATTTCTGGACCATCGAGGATCTCGTGAGCGATCTGGCGGCGCTGGGTCTGGGGAAGGGCGATATCGTGCTCGGCCATGCGGGTCTGCGCAGCATCGGGCCGATGATCGCGGGGCCGGACACGCTCATCGCCGCGTTGCGCCAGGCCGTGGGGGCCGGGGGCACGATCATGGCCTATGCCGACTGGCAGGGCGCGCCCGAAGACGCGTGCGACGAGCAGGGGCACATCCTGCCCGAATGGCGCGACCATGTGCTGCCCTTCGATTCCGCCGCATCGCGCGCGATCCGCGACAATGGCGCGTTTCCCGAATTCCTGCGCACTACGCCTGGCACGCTGCGCAGCCTCAGTCCCGGCCCGTCGATGGTCGCGCTGGGGGCGAAGGCGCAATGGCTGATCGATCCGCACCCGCTCGATTATGGCTATGGCCCGGGCACCCCGCTGGCGCGGCTGGTCGAGGCGGGCGGCAAGGTCGTGATGATCGGCGCGCCGTGGGAGACGATGACGCTGATCCACCATGCCGAACATCTCGCCGACATTCCGGGCAAGCGTGTCGTCCGCTGGGACGTGCCGTTTCTCGAAGGCGGGCAGACGGTGTGGCGCACAGTCGAGGAGTACGACACCGGCAATCCGGTGGTCGATGGCCTCGACGACGACTATTTCGATCAGATGGTGCGCGATTTCGTTGCGGCGGGGGGCGGACGGCAGGGCAAGGTCGGTAGCGCCGATGCGCTGTTGGTCGATGCTCCCGCGATGACGCGCTTTGCGGTCGACTGGCTCGAGCGCCGGTTCTAGCTGCGCCGCGCCGCGAGCAGGCCGATGCCGAGCCAGAGGCCGAGCGGGAAGCTCATGCCTGCGCCCACCAGCGGGACAGGAAACCAGCCGAAAATCGGCGCGACGCAGGCGACCGCGATATAGAGCGCGAGCGCGCGCGCGGCGACATCGTCCAGCCGCAGCGCCAACAGCATCGCCGGGATCGCGGCCAGGCTGGCGACGGCCGCCCAGGCAAGCGCGGGCGCCGACGCGTGTGCGAGCTGGATGATCTGCTCGACCTCCGCGACCGGCTGGAGCGGATCGGCGCGCAGCAGCGACAGCGCGGCGATGCCGAACAGGCACAAGGCGGTGACCAGGGCGGAGATGCGCTTGTCGATGACCAGGATGGCAAAGCCGGCGAGCGCGAGCGCGAACGCCTGCGACGCATCGGGCTGGAGCGCGAGGATCGCGGCGAGCAGAGTGGCGATCATCGGCACCAGCCGGTGCTGCGCGCCGAGCCGCGCCATCGCGACCAGAGCGGCGGGAAGGGTAAGCGCCGCGATGTTGACGAACAGCGGCCCGGCGGCGAGCCAGCGATGCACGCCCTGCTGGTCGGGCCCTACCAGTGTCGCCGCAACCAGCGCCAGCGCGCCAAGTCCGATGGCGATCCAGACCTTGGGCGAGGGCGCGGTGCGCGCAATCGCGAAGGCCGCGCCGGTGCCGACGGCCCAGGCGACGATATTGGGGATCCAGCGCATCTGCGGCGTGCCGCTCAGCACCATCGCCGCGATGCCGCAGCCGGTTGCGAGCAGCGACAGCAGCGCGAAAAGGGCGAGCAACCGGGTGTCGCTGCGAGCGGCGAGGCTCATCCCTGCAGCCTCATCGCGACATCGTTCATGAAGCGCACGTCGTCGTCCTGCGCCAGCCAGCCCGCCTCCGCGCCGATCGCGCCGAGCATGTCGGTCAGGTCATCAAGTTCGGTCTTGGCGAAATTGCCGAGCACATGGCCGGTCACCCGGTCCTTGTTGCCGGGATGGCCGATGCCGATCCGCACGCGGCGGAATTCGGGGCCGATATGCTGATCGGCCGAACGCAGGCCGTTATGCCCGGCGGTGCCGCCGCCGCGCTTCACCTTGACCTTGAACGGCGCCAGGTCGAGCTCGTCGTGAAAGATGGTGACGTCCTGCGGCTCGAGCTTGAAGAAGCGCATCGCCTCTCCGATCGACTGGCCGGACTTGTTCATGAAGGTCGCGGGCTTGAGCAGCAGAAGCTTCTGGTTGCCCAGACGGCCTTCCTGTGCCCAGCCCTGGAAGCGGCGCTTGGGCGGCTCGAAACCGTGCATGTCGGCGATGATGTCGATCGCCATGAACCCGACATTGTGCCGGTGCAGCGCATATTCGGGGCCGGGATTGCCCAGGCCAACCCAGATTTGCATGGAACCGCTCCCTTTGGTTCAGGGAGGGGCGGGGAGAGGGGCGCTTTGCCGGCCTCTCGACATTCCCCTCTCCCAACCCTCTCCCCAAGAGGGGAGAGGGCGAGAAAGATGGATTACTCGCCAGCCGGCGTTTCGTTGTCGCCTTCGCTCGACTTCAGCGCCGAGGGAGCAACGATGGTGGCGATGGTGAAATCGCGGTCGGTGATCGCCGAGGTCGCGCCCTGAGGCAGCTTGACCGCGGAAATGTGGATCGAATCGCCGACATCGACACCGGTGACGTCGATTTCAATCTCGTCGGGAATATTGGTCGCGTCGCAGACCAGTTCCAGCTCGTGACGGACGATGTTGAGCACGCCGCCGCGCTTCAGGCCCGGCGAGGCTTCCTCGTTGACGAACACGACGGGCACGGCGACTTCAACGGTCGCGCCCTTGGCGATACGCAGGAAATCGACATGGATCGCGCGGTCGCTCACCGGGTGGAACGCCACGTCCTTGGGCAGGGTGACGATCGTCTTGCCATCGACCTCGATCTCGACGATCGAGTTCATGAAATGGCCGGTGCCGAGCAGCTTGTTCAGCGCGCGTTCTTCGACATGGATCGTTTCCGGATCCTTCTTGTCGCCGTAAATGACGGCGGGTACACGGCCTTCGCGGCGGAGTGCACGGGAGGCTCCCTTGCCTGCCCGATCACGCAGCTGGGCCGACAGGGTAAGCGTATCGCTCATGGTCTGTCTCCAGATTGTAGATGGTCAAATCATCCCCGGCCACGCCTCCAGGGATGACCATGGCGGCGGGGAAGCGGTGCGCATAGTCGCGACTCTCGCGAAAAGCAAGCGTTTCGGGCGGAAGGACGGCTTGTGTCCTAACCGGGGCGCTTCTTGAAAAGGACGTGCGCCGCAAAGGCACGGCGGTCCTTGATTGGTTCAGCCAGAAAACGGATGATCGCTTCGCTTGCAGCGGCGATATCGGCTGCCACTTCCGATTTGGTCAGCCGAACGCCGGGGTCATAATCGGCCGCGTGTCGCTTTTCCTGCATGACAACGAAGACATTGGCGAAGTCTTCGATGGCTTTCGGAAACTTAGCCATGATCCCGTCCTTGCATGCCGATTTTGCGAACCCGTGTTCGAGCGCTCGGTAGGTTTGCCGCCAGGCGTGTTTGCTGCGGTCCGAACTGGAACCACCGACCAGCAGGTCAGCGCAGCTTTTAGCCAGGCAGTGGAACAGGGCGTAATAGGCAGCGCTGGTGGCTCGCCTGAGGCTGACTTGTGATGGCTTGCCCTTGCAGGACAGCATCAGGATGTTGGCGGATTCGATGAGATCAAGCGGCTTCATGCCGCATGCGATCGTTGTCGCGCTTGCTGACGAAACGGAAAATCGGGAATCTGGCTTCCCGGCGCTCGTTCAGGCTGGGGCGGACATGCCGCACCAGGCCTGCCAGCTTGTGAGGGTCGACGGCAGCCAGTTCCGAGGCGAAAACGACCGTAATGCGTAGGATCGGGTCGCCATCGCTGTCGAAGTCAGACTCGTACGTTATGTCTTCGATCTCGGCATCGGCAAATCGGGCCTTGACGATCCCAGAGATTACGTCCTCCAAGGACTGCGCCATCATCCACCTCTCAAAGTCGGTTTCAACATAACATGCAGACCTTGGTCAAACAAGCTTGGCAGCTTCACCAAGGCTGAACTCGACTTCGGTTGATCGGGCCTATTGGACGCGCGTGATCGTATAGCCCTTCGATTCGAGCAGCGCCTGCACGCTGTCGTCGCCCGCCAGATGCGCCGCGCCGACCGCGACAAAGGGCCTGGCGCCGAGGTTCAGCAGGTCCTCGATCTGCGCTGCCCAATCGCGGTTGCGGCGCACCAGGATGCGCTCGCGGATCTGCGGGCGTTGCAGCAGGCCACGATTGGCGGCTTCCGCCAGCTTGTCGGGTTCGCCCTTGAGCCACGCGGTCACCATGTCGCGATAGGCCCTGGGCGCATTGTCGGCATCCGCGATCACGCTCTCCAGCATCGCGCGCTGTTCGGCCTCTTCGAGCTGGTCGAAATAGGTGAACTGGCGCGCGGGCGTCTCGAGGCCGATCACCGGCTTGTCGCGACGCCGATAGCGCGCGGCGAGCACGCGCTCGACGCCCTCCTCGCGCACCATCGCCAGATTGGCGGTGGCGGCGCCCGCGAGCGAGATCGCCGCGGCCCAGCTTTCGAGCGTTTCAAACCGTTTGGGCGACAGGCGGCTCGCCGCGCGCAGCGCCTCGCCCTTGTCGCGCAATTCGGGCGGCAGGCGATCGGCAAGCGGCGGCTGGCCGGGACTGTTGCCGAGCTGCTGGAACGTCTTCGTGATTTCTGCCGAATCCTCCAGCCCGACGACCTCGAGCACCAGCCGGTCGGACCGGTCCATCGCCTTCTTCATCTTCGGGCTGATCCATTTCAGGTCGGAGGGCAGCGCGTGGATACCGCCGAACAGCCAGGCCTCACCGCCATTCGGTCCTTCGACATGCCAGAGCGCGGGCGTGCCTTTCTTCGGCCCGTCCCAGGCCGCCATCCCCATGTCGAGAAACGGAAAGCCGCTGCACGCCTGGATCAGCAGGAGCAGCGGCAGCATCAGCCAGCGGGCGATCGTGGAGTTCATGCGGCCAAACTAGGGATGCCGGCGCGCAAAGCAAAGCCTAGCCGCCAAAGGCTGCCTCGATTTCGCGGCGGATGCCGGGGACCAGGCCGGAATCGGTGGTGAGCACCGCTTCTTCCTCGTCGCAGATCGCGAGAAACGCGCGCCGCTTGAAATCGGCGAGCAGGTGCGGCGGGAACAGCGCGCCATCGGGCATGGCCGAAGCGATGATGTCGATCAGCCGCTCGGCCCCGTGCAGCCGGCCCCAGAGATAGTCGTTCTCGCGATAGGCGCGGCTGAAGAACGCGCCGAAGCTGTTGAACTGCACCCCTTTCAATGTCGCCTCGGCACCGCCCGGGCGGATCGAATGGCAATCGTCGGGCGAGATGCGGTCGACCTTGATCGGGTCGTACTCGTTCTGCCCCTCGCCCTGGAGCAGCGGCAGCGTGGCGATGTCGTAGAACGGAAAGCCGAGATAGGCGAGGAGCAGCGAACGGCGGCTCTCGCGCGGCAGCAGCGCGAGCGCCGCCGCCAGCTGTTCGTCGACAATGGCGTCGGCGCTGCGCAGGTCGCGGCGCGCGGCCAGCTCGGCGATGGCCATTGCGGGATCGTCGATCGCGCCTGCGGCAATATCGGCAAAGCCCTGGCCGAGATGATCGGTGGTCTCGCGGTCGAGATATTGCGACAGGCACGCGTACAGCGTCTCGTGCATCGCGACCACCGCCTCGGGCGGGGTGCGGCCCGATTGCGCGATATCCTCGCCCAGCCGCCGCGCCAGGAAGCGCAAGCGGCGGATGCGGAAGCCCAGGTCCTGGGTGCGGAAGAACAGGATCGCCTCGTCGCTCGCCCCGCCGCTCTTGCCCGAGAGCCGGTCCATGCCGCTGCGGTGCAGCTCGGCGCGGATCGCCTCGCGAAGGCGCTCGGCATAGAGCGCGCGCGGACCGCGATGCGCGCGGCGAAGCGTGTCGACCATGTCCTCGACGATCGTCGCGAGCTTCAATTGCGCATAGGAGGCATAGGCAAAACCTGCCATGTGCGCGGCGCGATCCTGCGCCTTGTTGCGCCATTTGGTCAGCCGTTGCGGGGTCGGGCTGTCGAGGAACAATGTGTAGCCGAACAACCTGCTGACGGTTTCCTCGACCTCGGCGCGCAGCGCATCGGTAATGGCGCGCATCTGGCGGACGCGCGAGGAGCGGCGCTCGATCCCTTCGAGATTGTCGCGGATCGGCTGTTCGCGCGGAATGTCCGAGATCGCGCCGAAGATCGTCGAGAAGAAGCCGGGCAGCCGCTGGCCGCGCGCGTCGCGTTCGCGCGACTGGTCCATGCCGCTCGCCAGATCGGGCTTGGGGTCGATATAGACGAAGCGCCGGTCGATCTCGCGATGCGCGGGCCGGTCGCGCAATGCGTCGATCGCCTGGGCGAAGGGCGCGTTGGCGAGCACCGACCCGTCGATCAGCACCGCGCTTTCGGCCTCGCCCGCGGCATATTGCTGCGGGAAGACGCGCTCCAGAAACGCCTCGCGCCCGGGCCAGTGCCTTTCGCGCCGCGCAAGCATCCGGTCCATCTCGGCGACGTTGAACGGCGGAAAGGCACCGGGAAAGCTCGCGGTCGCGCGCGCGGCGAAGACCAGTTCGGCCGGATCGGCGAGCGAATCGTCGCGGCCGCGCAGATAGCGAAAACCGATCGACAGCCGGTGCTCGGTCTCGACCACCTCGGCCGGGCTGTTGAGCCGCAGCGTTTCGAGATGCCCGCGAAAATCGGTGACGGTGACGAACAGGTCGAGCGGCTGGCCGAGCGGCAGCAGGCGCGGGCCTGCCGGTGTCGCTGCCATCGCCTCCATCGCCTCGTACAAGAGGGCGGAAAAGCCAGTGCCGCTGAACGGCGGGGCGAACCAGCGCGCGCGGACCAGACGCGAGAGCTTCGTTCGCACCTCGGCGCGCGCCTCGGGCGCGACGCTGCGGTCGAGCGCGCCGCCAGGCCGCCGCAGCAGCAGCCAGACCAGCGGCTGCGCCCAGAATTTGGTAAAGCGTGAAAACGGCCGCGCATCGGGATCGAGCAGCCGGTCGATATCGGCGCATTCGAGCCACATGCGGGTGAGCGGCTCGAGCGACTGGCCGCTGGTCAGCGCCTGCGCGAGGAACACGCCGTTGATGCCCCCCGCGCTCGCCCCGGCAATGATATCGGGCAGCAGCCGCAGCTTGACCTGGGCTTGCGCAGCGAATGCTTCGAACAGTTCGCGATAGACGCCCTGGCTGCCGCTGGCGGGGGGATCGCCCGCGTGGAAATTGCGGCTGGCGCGGGTGGCGCGCCAGATTTCCTTGGTGATGCCGTGCATGTAGACCGCGAGGCTGATGCCGCCATAGCAGACCAGGGCAATGCGAAGTTCCTTCTGGCGCATGGCGGCGGCGCGGACCCTTTAATGTTGCAGGCTTGTAAGGTCAGTTCGCTGCAACGCTATCCATGTTACCGGCGAAGGCAAGCGCAAAGCGGGAATTGCGTTCCAGTTTTGTTCGGGCTATGCCGCCGCCATGGCCAAGCCGCGCAAAACCTATGTCTGCCAGGCCTGTGGCAGCGTCTCCAACCGCTGGCAGGGCCAGTGCCCCGATTGCGCCGAGTGGAACACGCTGGTCGAACAGGCCGCGCCCACCGCTTTCTCGGCCCGCCACGACCTGCAAACCGGCGGGCAGCGCATCCAGCTCGCCCGGCTCGATGCCGCGGTCGAGCTGCCGCCGCGCATCTCGACCGGCATTGCCGAATTCGACCGCGCGCTGGGCGGCGGGCTGGTCGCGGGATCGGCGACGCTGATGGGCGGCGATCCGGGCATCGGCAAATCGACCCTGCTGCTCCAGGCCTCGGCCAACATGGCGCGGGCAGGCCATGCCATCGTCTATATCAGCGGCGAGGAAGCGGCCGATCAGGTGCGGCTGCGCGCGATGCGGCTGGGCTTGGCCGACGCGCCGATCGACCTCGCCTCGGCAACATCGGTGCGCGACATCCTGACGACGCTGCGCAGCATGGAATCGCCGGTGATGCTGGTGATCGATTCGATCCAGACGATGCACAGCGACCTGATCGAAGGCGCGCCGGGTACGGTCAGCCAGGTGCGCGCCTCGGCGCAGGAGCTGATCCGCTATGCCAAGGACAGCGGCTGTGCGGTGATCCTGGTCGGGCATGTCACCAAGGACGGCAATATCGCGGGGCCGCGCGTGCTCGAGCATATGGTCGACACGGTGATGAGCTTCGAGGGCGAGCGCAGCCATCAGTACCGCATCCTGCGATCGATCAAGAACCGTTTCGGCGCGACCGACGAGATCGGCGTGTTCGCGATGGAAGAGGCTGGGCTGTCCGAGGTCGGCAACCCGTCGAGCCTGTTCCTCAGCGACCGCGACGCGCAGATGCCGGGCACCTCGGTCTTCCCCGCGCTCGAGGGCACGCGGCCGGTGCTGGTCGAGATTCAGGCGCTGACCGTGCGGCTGTCGAGCGGGGCAACGCCGCGCCGCGCGGTGGTCGGCTGGGATTCGGGACGGCTGGCGATGGTGCTCGCGGTGCTCGAGGCGCGCTGTGGGCTGAGCTTTTCCACCGCGGAGGTCTATCTCAACGTCGCGGGCGGCTATCGCCTGTCCGATCCCGCCGCCGACATGGCGGTGGCGGCGGCGCTTGTCTCGGCGCTGTCCGAGCGGCCTTTGGGCTCGGGCACGATCGTGTTCGGCGAGCTCGCCTTGTCGGGCGAGCTGCGTCCGGTGGCGCATGCGGGGCTTCGGCTGCGCGAGGCGGCGAAGCTGGGCTTCGAAAAGGCGCTGGTCCCCGCCAGCGTGACCGCGAAGGCCTCGGGCGATACCGGCGGGATGCGGCTGTCTTCCTATGCCCGGCTGGCAAATCTCGTTGACCAACTGCTGGGGCGCAACTAGCGGTTCAGCCCATGACCGCATTCGATGTCCTTGTCCTCACGCTGCTGGCAGGCGGCGCGATTCTGGGTTTCCTGAATGGCTTCGTCTATGCGGCGATCTCGCTGATTGCCTGGGTGGCGGGCATCATGGCGCTGCGGCTGTTCCATGCGCCGGTCACCGCGCTGCTCAAGGAGCCGGTGGGCAATGACGCAGGCGCGGCGGCGCTGGCGCTGGTGGGCATTTACCTGACCGTCTATCTGCTCGGCAAGCTGATCGCGACCACGCTGCGCAGCCGGACGCGCAAGTCGGTGCTGGGGCCGATCGACCGGGTGCTCGGCTTCGGCTTCGGCGCGGTCAAGGGGCTGATCCTGGCGACATTGACCTATCTGCTCGTCACCATGCTGCACGGCATCGTCTGGCCGAACGAGGGCCAGCCCGAATGGATCACCGACAGCCGCACCTATCCGCTGCTCAACGCCAGCGGCACCGCCCTGGTCGACCTGTACGACTATCAGCAGACGCTCGGCGATGAGTGAGCCGCGCCGCCGGAGCCGTCATGGCTGAAATGCTGTACACGCCCGCGATCCTCGCGCTCGCGGTATCGCTCGCCGATCACCCACTGACCGACGATCTGCCGCACCGCGCCGAACTGCGCTCGCAAAGCTGCGGATCGGTGGTGAAGGTGGGGCTGGCGCTCGATGGGGAAGGGCAGGTCGAACGCTTCGGCGTACACGCGACCGCCTGTGCGCTGGGCCAGGCCTCGACGGCGATCCTCGCAGGCCATGTCGCGGGGCAGGGCAGCGAAGCGCTGGTGGCGGCGCGCGACGATCTGGCCGCGTTTCTGGCGGGCGAGCGCCCCGATCCGGGCCAATGGCCGGGGATCGAGCATCTCGCCTCCGCCTTGCCTTATCCCGCGCGGCATGGTTCCATCCTGTTGCCCTGGCGCGCGACGGTCGCCGCGCTCGACCTTTCGGCCCGAACGGACACCTGAACGCATGGAACATGGCGGCGATATCTTCCTCTCGGGCACGGTGCTGCTCGCCGCGGCGCTCGCGTTCGTGCTGGTGTTCCGCAGGCTCGGGCTCGGCGCGGTGCTGGGCTATCTGGTCGGCGGGATCATCATCGGGCCGCAGGTGCTCGGGCTGGTCGCCGATCCCGAGCTGATCGTCGGTTTTGCCGAGATCGGCATCGTGCTGCTGCTGTTCCTGGTGGGGCTCGAACTCGCCCCGGCGCGGCTGTGGCAGTTGAAGCGCGATATTTTCGGCCTGGGGATGTCGCAAGTCGTGGTGTGCGGGCTGGTGCTCGCCGGGTTCGTCTTCCTCGTCACCGGCTCGACCTGGGGCGCGGCGCTCGGGCTCGGCCTGCCGCTCGCCCTGTCTTCGACCGCACAGGTGCTGCCGCTGCTGCAATCGCAAGGTCGATTGAACACCCCCACCGGCGAGCGCGCCTTTTCGATCCTGCTGTTCCAGGACCTGTCGATCGTCCCGCTGCTGACGATCATCGCCGCGCTGTCGCGCGCGCCGCAGACCGGGCCGCAGACGCCTGGCTGGCTGCTCGCGCTCTATGCCGTCGCGGCGATCGGCGGGCTGGTGATCGCCGGGCGCTATGGGCTCGCGCCGCTGCTCAAGCTGATCGGCAAGGTCGCTGAGCGCGAGCTGTTCATCGTCGCGGGGCTGTTCGCGGTGTTCGGCAGCGCTGCGCTGATGCACTCGATCGGGCTGTCGGCGGCCCTGGGCGCGTTCATCGCGGGCGTGATGCTCGCCGATTCGCCTTTCCGGCACGAGCTCGAGGCCGATATCGACCCGTTCCGTTCGATCCTGCTCGGATTGTTCTTCCTCGGCGTCGGTATGATGCTCGATATCGGCGTGATCATGGCCGACCCCTTGTTCGTCATCGCGATGGCGCTGGCGCTGGTGGCGATCAAGGTCGCGATCATCTTCGGCATCGCCAAGGCGTTCGGCATGGAAAACCGCGCCGCCTTCGTACTCGGCCTGCTGCTCAGCCAGGGCGGCGAATTCGCCTTCGTGCTGTTCGCCGAGGCGCAGGCGGCGCTGCTGATCGAACCCGCCGCCGCGAGCCGTTTCGGCGCGATCGTCACGCTGTCGATGGCGACCACGCCGTTCCTGATGCTGACCACCCGGTTGTTCGGCGGGGTGCGCGGATCGGGCACCGAGGACATGGTCGATCCCGAACAGGCGCGCCAGTCGAACGCGATCGTCATCGGCCATGGCCGCTTCGGCCAGGCGGTCGCGCAGATCTTCGCCGGGGCGAGCATCTCGGTCACGCTGATCGACATCAATCCCGACCAGATCCGATTGAGCGGCGAGTTCGGCCGCAAGGTCTTCTATGGCGACGGCACGCGCATCGACCTGTTGCGCCGCGCCGGGGCGGAACAGGCAGGCGCGCTGCTGTTCTGCATGGACGACAAGGATTTCGGGCCCGACCAGATCGCGCCGATCGCGCATGCCTTTCCCGACGCCAAGATCTTCGTGCGCGCCAACGACCGGCGCCAGCTGCTGTCGCTCAAGCTCGCGCCCATCGCGGCGGCGCAGCGCGAGCTGTTCGAATCCTCGGTCAAGCTCGCGCACACCGCTTTGCTGCGCACCGGCATCGACCCGATCGTCGCCGATCGGGTGGTCGAGGAATTCCGCCGGCGCGATTGCGAGCGGCTGGAACTCCAGATGGAGGCCGGCAGTATGAGGGCAGGGATGCACCTGAGCTTCGGTGCGGTGGACTCGGAGGCCTTCGACCCGCAAGCGCTGGGGTCCGAACCCGAACAGGCATGACCGTGCGTGCAAGACCATGGACGAACGGCGTGCCATTGCCTATGTAACCGGCTGATCAGGATGACCCAATTTTCGTGAAACTGCTTCTCGCCCTGCTTGCGCTGCTGACCGGGTTCTCGGTGAGCGACGGCGTTCGCCTTGCCGAGCCGGCCATGGCGGCGGGCAATGGCGTGGTGCGCGACTCGCAGATCCTGGCCGAGGACCGCCAGGTCGCGATCAGCGCGGCGGTGCTGCTCGTCGTCACGCTGCTACCGCTGGTCATCGCCTTGCGGCCGAGCCAGCATCGCCTGATCGCGCGCACGATCCGCGTCGCGCCGCGTACCGTCCATCGCTCGGACCGGCTGCTCCAATAAACCCTGCCTGCGGCGCGTCCCGCGATGCGCCCACAGCCCCGTCCTGACCGGGGACCGCCAGACCTGCGCGCCTGCGCCTGGCTTTCGACCCGTTTTCACAAATTTTCCAAGGAATTACCGCCATGCTCGGCGCCATCGCCAAATCGCTTTTCGGCTCTGCCAACGACCGTTACGTCAAGGGCCTGCTCAAGATCGTCGACAAGATCAACGCCTTCGAGCCGCAGATCTCCCCCCTGTCCGACGAGGAACTGCGCGACCAGACGCTCAAGTTCCGCGCGCGCCTCGAAGCGGGCGAGACGCTCGACGACATCCTGCCCGAAGCCTTTGCGACCGTCCGTGAAGCCTCGATCCGCACGCTCGGCATGCGCCATTTCGACGTGCAGATGGTCGGCGGCATCGTGCTGCATCGCGGCGAGATCGCCGAAATGCGCACCGGCGAGGGCAAGACGCTGGTCGCGACGCTCGCCTGCTATCTCAACGCGATCGAGCGCAAGGGCGTGCACGTCGTCACGGTGAACGACTATCTCGCCGCGCGCGACGCCGAATGGATGGGCCAGGTCTATCGCTTCCTGGGGCTCACCACCGGCGTGATCGTGCCCAATCTCAACGAGACGCAGCGGCGCGAGGCCTATGCCGCCGACATCACCTATGCGACCAACAACGAGCTCGGCTTCGATTACCTCCGCGACAACATGAAGCACGAGCGCAGCCAGATGGTGCAGCGCCCATACAATTTCGCGGTGGTCGATGAGGTCGACTCGATCCTGATCGACGAGGCGCGCACCCCGCTGATCATTTCCGGCCCGACCGACGACAAGTCCGAAATGTACATCGCGGTCAACGCGATCGTGCTCAAGCTCGACGAGGCCGATTACGAGAAGGACGAGAAATCGCGCTCGGTGATCCTGACCGAGGACGGCACCGAAAAGGCCGAGCGGCTGCTCGAGGAGGCCGGCCTGCTGGTCGGCAGCAATCTGTACGACGTCGAGAACACGCAGATCGTCCACCATCTCGATCAGGCGCTCAAGGCCAATGTGATGTTCAAGCGCGACATCGACTATATCGTCAAGGACGACCAGATCGTCATCATCGACGAGTTTACCGGGCGCATGATGGATGGCCGCCGCTGGTCGAACGGCCTGCACCAGGCAGTCGAGGCGAAGGAAGGCGTGCAGATCAAGCCCGAGAACCAGACGCTCGCCTCGATCACCTTCCAGAACTATTTCCGCATGTATCCCAAGCTGTCGGGCATGACCGGCACCGCGGCGACCGAAGCGGCCGAATTCTTTGACATCTACAAGATGAACGTGGTCACCATCCCGACCAACAACCCGATCCGCCGCATCGACGAGGAGGACGAGTTCTACAAGAACACGACCGACAAGTTCCAGGCGATCGCCAAGGCGATCCGCGAGAAATACGAGACCGGCCAGCCGGTTCTGGTCGGCACCGTCTCGATCGAGAAGTCGGAAATGCTGTCCGAGTTCCTGCACAAGGAAGGCGTCAAGCACAGCGTGCTCAACGCGCGCTTCCACGAGCAGGAAGCGCATATCGTGGCGCAGGCGGGCCGTCTGGGCGCGGTGACCATCGCCACCAACATGGCGGGCCGCGGCACCGACATCCAGCTCGGCGGCAATGTCGAGTTCCGCATCGATGACGAGCTTCGCGACATGCCCGAAGGGCCCGAGCGCGATGCCGCGATCGAGCGGATCAAGGCCGAGGTCGCCGCCGAGAAGCAGCAGGTGCTCGATGCCGGCGGCCTGTTCGTGCTCGGCACCGAGCGGCACGAGAGCCGGCGCATCGACAACCAGCTGCGCGGCCGTTCGGGCCGTCAGGGCGACCCTGGCCTGTCGCGCTTCTACCTCTGCCTCGAAGACGATCTGCTGCGCATCTTCGGCCCCGACACGCTGTTCTCGCGCATGATGAAGAACAACCTGGCCGATGGCGAGGCGATCGGTTCCAAATGGCTGTCCAAGGCGATCGAGACCGCGCAGAAGAAGGTCGAGGCGCGCAACTACGACATCCGCAAGCAGGTCGTCGAATATGACGACGTGATGAACGACCAGCGCAAGGTCATCTACGAACAGCGCGCCGAGATCATGGACGCCGAAGCGGTCGACGATGTTGTCGCCGATATGCGCGCCGACACGGTCAACGCGATCGTCGGCGAGGCCTGCCCGCCGGGCAGCTATCCCGAACAGTGGAACATCGCGCAGCTCAAGGCGCGCGTCAGCGAGGTCTTCGGGCTCGAGCCCGATATCGACGCCTGGCTGCAGGAAGACGCGGTCGAGCCCGAGCTGATCGAGGAGCGTATCCGCGAGATGGCCGAAGCCAAGGTCGAGGCCAAGGCGAGCGAGATCGAGACCGGCATGTGGCGCTCGATCGAGAAATCGGTGCTGCTGCAGAGCCTCGACCATCACTGGAAGGAGCATCTGGCGACGCTCGACGCGCTGCGTCAGGTGGTGTTCCTGCGCGCCTATGCGCAGAAGACGCCGATCAACGAGTACAAGAGCGAGGCATTCGGCCTGTTCGAGCGCATGCTCGAGGTGATCCGCGAGGACGTGACCGGCACGATCATGAACCTGGAAATCCGCGAGCCGGAAATCCCGGCGCTGCCCGAACTGCCCGATTTCCTCACCACCCATTTCGACCCCTTCACCGGCGAGGACAACAGCGCGGATATCGACGGCGGAACGCTGGGCACCGTCACCGCGACGCTTCCGCCGCGCCAGTCGCCGATGCCCGAAATGGGCGAAGACCTGATGGTGGGCGAAATCAGCCGCAACGCACCGTGCCCCTGCGGATCGGGCCGCAAGTACAAGCACTGCCACGGCAAGGCTGCCTAAACGGACATGGGGGGGCTCGCCGCCGGTTTCGCGCTGACGGCCCTGCTCTATGCGTCGGTCGGCTTTGGCGGCGGATCGACCTATAACGCGCTGCTCGTGCTCGCCGGGACCGACTATCGGTTGCTCCCGGCGATTGCTTTGGTGTGCAATCTGATCGTCGTGACCGGTGGCACCATCCGCTTCGCCCGCGCGCGGCAGGTGCCGTGGAAGCCGCTCTGGCCGATCCTGCTGCTGTCCGCGCCCTGCGCCTGGGTGGGCGGGAGGCTGCCCGTCGACAAGCCGCTGTTCGTCGCGCTGCTCGGCTCCGCGCTGCTGCTCGCCGGGCTGCTGATGCTGTTCCAGCGCGAGCCGCAGGCGGGGCAGGGGGCGGACCAGCGCCTCGCCTGGCTCGGCGTGCCGATCGGCATGGGCGTCGGCTTTTTCAGCGGCATTGTCGGTATCGGCGGCGGCATCTTCCTCGCTCCCGTGCTGCACCTGCTGCGCTGGGCGAGCGCCCGTCAGATCGCCGCGAGCGCCAGCGTGTTCATTCTGGTCAACTCGCTCGCCGGGCTGGCCGGGCAGCTGATGAAGGCCGATGCCGCCGCGACCCCGGCGGCGATCGCGGGTTACTGGCCGCTGTTCGTCGCGGTGCTGATCGGCGGGCAGATCGGCAGTCTGGCAGGCGTGAAGCTGCTGCCGCAAAAGGTGATCCGCATCGGCACGGCGGTGCTCATCCTGTATGTCGCGGGCCAGCTGCTGTGGCAGCGGTTCGGGGGATAGGATTGATCGCTAGGCCAGCAGGCTGACTGTGCGCCCCTGGGCTTCAAGCAGATTTGCGGCTTTGGCGTCGAACGTCAAAAGCGTGTCCCCGCCGAGCGATGCCCCGCCATGCGCGATGACCCCGTCGGCAAAATCCCCTCCGGCTTCGAGCAGGTCGAGCCCGGACTCGATGGCGGCATGATCTGCCACGACCTTGCTGCTGGCGACCAGCGTGCGGACGGCAACGGCGATTTCCGCCCGATCGACATTGTAGCTGCCCTTCAGCACCCAGCAGAGTTCGCACAGGACGGGTAGCGGTATGGCGATCAGTTCGGCTGCTGCCAGCGCTGACTGCGCCATCTGCGCCTGGGCCGGATCATCCTGAACGAGCACGCGAACAAGAACGTTAGTATCGGCGATCAGCTTCACCGGGCGCCAGTCCAGCCGTTTCTTGCCGCTGCGTCGATCTGCTCGATGGAAAGCGGCTGCGCGCCATGATGCTTGAGAAGCCCGAAGGCCTGGCTGATATCCGCCGCTCCCGGCGCAGCGCGCAGCTCAATGCGGCCATCGGGCAGCTTTTCGATGATGATCGTGTTGCCGCCGCTGACGCCAAGATGGTCGAGCATGTCCTTCTGCAGGACAAGGTGACCTTGCGGCGTGATGGTGATGGCGTTCATCGGAATCTCCAACCGGGTGGAGAAATCATAACACGAAAAGGCTGGCTCCCCGAGTAGGATTCGAACCTACGGCCAAGTGATTAACAGTCACCTACTCTACCGCTGAGCTATCGGGGAACGCTCTTTTGCCTTCCCGGCGAGGCGATGCTCCCCGGGAGAAGCGCGCCTATAGCACCGGGTTTTTTGGTTTGGCAAGCGTCTGATTTGCCGTTCAGACGATAAATTGTTCGGCCGAAATGCGGTCGTCAAGGCTGTGGCCCGGATCGAACATCAGCGACAGGCGGCGGTTGGGATCGATGGCAATCTGGATATCGCGGATATCACGCACCTCGCGCTGGTCGGCGACCGCGCTGACCGGGCGCTTGCCGGGCTCGAGCACGCGAAAGGTGATCTGCGACGAATCGGGCAGCAGCGCGCCCTTCCAGCGGCGCGGGCGGAACGGGCTGATCGGGGTCAACGCCAGCATGCCGCAGCCCAGCGGCAGGATCGGCCCGTTGGCGGACAGATTGTACGCGGTCGAACCCGCGGGCGTCGCGACTAGCACGCCGTCGCACACCAGCTCGCCGATTCGCACGGCATTGTTGACGCTGACCTCGAGCTTGGCGGTCTGGCGCGTCTCGCGCAGCAGCGACACCTCGTTGATCGCGGGATAGGTGACGCGCTCGCCGCTCATCGTCGTCGCGGTCATCGACAGCGGCAGCACCTCGAACGCCTGGGCGCGTTCCAGCCGGTGCTGGATACTGTCGCCGCTGCGCCACAGGTTCATCAGAAAGCCGACGGTGCCGAGGTTCAGGCCATAGACCGGAACGATCCGCCCGCGCTCGAGCATCTGGTGCAGCGTCTGCAGCATGAAGCCGTCGCCGCCCATGACGACGACGATATCGGCCTCGTCCAAGCTGGCCCATTCATGCGCCGCCTGCACCTCGCGCGCCGCCTTGCGCGCCCGCTCGGTGGGGGAGACGGCCAGCGCGATTTTGCGGTCAAGAACCGATTGGGGCATGTTCCACGCCTTATCTTATGGGTGACAGGGTCTTAACGGATCGGTGCTAATGCGCCAATGTTTCTTGGGCTGTTGCGCAGTGTGCCATTGCAGGGCACAGGCACGGCATTCCGGACGGATCGGGGGCGGATTCTGGACAGCAGCGGATTTCGGGAAAGGCCGACCTGGCAAAGCTGCGGCACCGTCGTGCCGGACGCCGCGCTGGCGGGGGCGCTGGCGGAAGGCGGTTTCGCGCCGGCCGGGGGGGCGCCTGCCGATCTGCTAGTCGCGGACATGCGCGGGCAGGGCGATGCCTTGCCGCACGCGATCTCCAGCCATGGTGGACCGGCGCTGCTGATCTGCGACGGTGACTGGCCAGGCCTGGACCAGGCCGCTCCAGCGGGCTTCACGCACGCGCTGGTCGCGCCGTTCGGCGATGCGGCGCTTCGGCTGCAATTGCGGCTGATCCGCGCGCAACTGGTGGCGCGCGGCCAGGCGGTGCCCGATCTGCACGAACGCATCGCGAGCTTCGCCGCAACGGCCGAGGGACCGCTGCACGCCATGCTGATCGGCCTCAGGCGCATGCCCGCAGTCAACGCGACCTATGGCCCGGCGGTGGGCGATGCCGCGCTCGAGGCGATGGAGCAGCGGCTCGCACGCCAGGCCGCGCGGCTGTCGGCCGGCAGCGCGCTGACGCTCCGCCTTTCGGGCGGCGATTTCCTGATTGCCTATGCGATGGCCGAAGAGCGGCTGGGCTGGCAGGTGATGGCCGAGCGGATTCTGCGCCTCGTGTCCGAACCGCTCGACGTGGCCGGGCACCGGCTGCGGCTGACCGCGCGCGCGGCGCTGGCGGTGGCGCGCGAGGGCGAAGGGCCGGTATCATTGCTCGACCGGCTGTCGGCGGGCCTCGCGCATGCGCGCGAGAGCGCCGCCGATCCGGTACGCTGGGCCGATCGCGAGTCCGATCACGCGCCGCAGAGCGGCTATCGGCTCGAACAGGACATCGTCCAGGCGATCGAGCGCGACGAGATCACCGTGCTCTTCCAGCCGCAATTCGCGGTCGAGACCGGTAGGATCACCGGGGCCGAAGCGCTCGCGCGCTGGCAGCACCCGCAATATGGCGAGATCGGCGCGGGCACCTTGTTCGCGCTGGCCGACAAGGCCGATTTCACGCGCGCGCTGTCGCGGCATATCCGGCAGCGCGCGATGCATCATGCGGCGCGCTGGACCGGGCCGCTCGCGCCGCTCCGGCTGTCGCTGAACGTGACGGCCGAGGATCTGGGCGAGAAGGGCTTCGCGCGGCGCGAGCTGGCGATGCTGGCCGAGGCCGGGTTCAACCCGCGCCGCCTGACGCTGGAAATGACCGAACAGGCGCTGGTCCCCGATCTCAAGCGCGCGGCAGCGCGCTTTGCCGAACTGCGCGAGGCGGGGGTGAGAATCGCGGTCGACGATTTCGGCACCGGCTATTCGAGCCTGTTGTACCTCAAGCGCCTGCCGCTCGACTATCTCAAGCTCGACCATGCGATGACGCGCGATATCGGCGGCGCGGAGGCGGATCGGATCATCGTGCGCTCGGTGATCGCGATGGCCCGGGCGCTCAATCTCAAGGTCATCGCCGAGGGGGTGGAAAGCGACGCCCAGCTTGCCGCGCTGCGCGACGAGGGCTGCGACTATTTCCAGGGCTTTTTGCGCGGCCGGGCGATGGAGGCGGAGGTTTTCGCAGAGTTTGCCCGGGCGGAACTGGGCTGAACGTAGAGCTGTCTTCGTCATTCCCGCGAACGCGGGAATCGCGCTTTCAAGCCGGCACGAACAACAAGCGGGATCCCCGCGTTCGCGGGGGTGACGGGCGAGGAAAGGGGGATGTCCGCAGCGTCGACGCGCCTTACCCCGCCTTCGCGCTCTTCTTCACGATCCCTGCCAGGCCCTTGGAAAGCTGGATCAATCCGTTGATCCGCGACGCCGGATCGCTCCACACGCGCTGGATCAGCAGCTTCTGGTCGGGACGCAGCTTGGCGGTGCCCTTCAGCCGCTCGACATAGGCGAGCAGGCCGGGAACATCGGGGAAGCTGTCGTTATGGAAGCTGACCAAGGCCCCGCGCGCGCCGACATCGATCTTGGCGACACACGCGGTGATGCAGTTGAGCTTGATCTCGATCAGCTTGATGAGGTTGCTCGTCGCATCGGGCAGCGTGCCGAACCGGTCGATCATCTCGGCGGCAAAGGCCTCGATCTCGGCGCGGTTGGTGAGATCGTTCATCCGGCGATAGAGCGCCATGCGCACCGCCAGATCGGGGACGTAATCCTCCGGAATGAGGATCGGCGCGTCGACGGTGATCTGCGGCGAGAATTTCTGGCGCGGCAGGTCGAGCGACAGGCCGCCCGCCTTGGCCTCGAGAATCGCCTCCTCGAGCATCGACTGGTAGAGCTCGAACCCGACCTCGCGGATATGGCCCGACTGTTCGTCGCCCACCAGATTGCCCGCGCCGCGAATGTCGAGATCGTGGCTGGCAAGCTGGAAGCCCGCGCCGAGAGTGTCCAAATCGCCGAGCACCTTGAGGCGCTTGTCCGCCGTCTCGGTCAGCACGCGATTTTCGGGCGTGGTCAGATACGCATAGGCGCGCGTCTTCGAGCGTCCGACGCGGCCGCGCAGCTGGTAGAGCTGGGCGAGGCCGAAGGTGTCGGCGCGGTGGATGATCAGCGTGTTGGCGCTGGGAATGTCGATGCCCGATTCGACGATGGTGGTCGACAGCAGCACGTCGTACTTGCGGTCGTAGAACGCGCTCATCCGCTCCTCGACATCGGACGGGGCCATCTGGCCGTGCGCCATGATGTGGCGGATTTCGGGCACCTCGTCGCGGATGAATTCGCTGAGCTTGTCGAGATCGCTGATGCGCGGCGCGACGAAATAGGACTGGCCGCCGCGATAATGTTCGCGCAGCAGCGCCTCGCGCAGCACCACCGGGTCCCAGGGCATCACATAGGTGCGCACCGCGAGCCGGTCGACCGGCGGCGTCTGGATGACCGACAGTTCGCGCAGGCCGCTCATCGCCATCTGCAGCGTGCGCGGGATCGGCGTCGCGGTCAGCGTCAGCACATGGACATCGGCCTTGAGCGCCTTCAGCCGCTCCTTGTGGACGACGCCGAAGCGCTGTTCCTCGTCGATGATGACCAGGCCCAGTCGCTTGAACTCGACCGATTTGGCGAGCAGCGCATGCGTGCCGATGACGATGTCGGTGGTGCCATTGGCCAGGCCCTCGCGCGTCGCCTTGGCCTCGCTGGCAGTGACGAGGCGCGAAAGGCGGCCGATATTGAGCGGAAAGCCCTGAAAGCGCTCGACGAAATTGGTATAATGCTGGCGCGCGAGCAGTGTCGTCGGTGCGACGATCGCGACCTGCATGCCCGACATCGCCGCGACGAACGCGGCGCGCATCGCCACCTCGGTCTTGCCGAAGCCGACATCGCCGCAGACCAGCCGGTCCATCGGCTTGCCCGAGGCGAGGTCCTCGAGCACCTCGGCGATGACGCGCTCCTGGTCCTCGGTTTCCTCGTACGGGAAACGGTCGACAAAGCTCGCATAGACGCCCGGCTCGACCTCCGCGACATCGGCAGTGCGCAAGGCGCGCTCCGCTGCGGTCTTCATCAGCTCGCCCGCGATCGCCTGGATGCGTTCCTTGAGCTTGGCGCGCCGCCGCTGCCAGGCCTCGCCGCCGAGCTTGTCGAGCGCGACGCCCTCGCTTTCCGAGCCGTAGCGGGTGAGAACGTCGATATTCTCGACCGGCACATAGAGCTTGTCGCCGCCCGCATAGGTCAGCCAGACGCAGTCGTGCGGGCTCTTGCCGACGGGGATCGAGACCAGCCCCTCATAGCGGCCGATGCCATGGTCGATATGCACGACCAGATCGCCCGCCGCGAGCGACTGCAGCTCGGCGAGGAACGCATCGGCGGACTTGCGCTTCTTGCGACGCCGCACCAGCCGGTCGCCGAGCAGGTCCTGTTCGGACAGGATCTCGTAGCGGTCGGTGGCAAAGCCATGATCCTGCGGCAGCACGACCATCGCCGCCATGCCGGTCGCGGCCTGGCCCTGGGCTTCCTGCCAACTTCCCGCCAGCGCCATGCGCGCAAGGCCATGATCCTTGAGCAGCCCGAGCAACCGGCTGCGCGAGCCTTCCGAATAGCTCGCGATGATCGCGCCCTTGGCTGAGGCGCGCAGCGCTTCGATATGCGCTACGGCGGCGGCATAGACATTGTCGCCGCGCGCGCGCTCGGCGCCGAAATCGCGCGCGGTGCGATAGCCGAGGCCCAGCACGCGCTGCGATTCGGGCTCGTCATGGCTGCTGACCAGATGGAGCGGCGTTTCGCCCTCGGCCGCGCGCCATTCCTTGGGCACCAGATAGAGCGCCGAGGGTTTGAGCGGGCGATAGCTGCCCGCCTTGTCCTCGTTCCCGCGCTGGCGGTTGGCGTGATAATCGGTGATGCTCTCGAACCGCTGGTCGGCGGCGGCATCCGCGCCCGCGTCGCGCAGCACGATGTCCTGGTCATCGAGATGCTCGAACAGCGGCACCAGCCGCTCCTCGATCATCGGCAGCCAATGCTCCATGCCCGCCAGCCTGCGCCCGTCGCTGATCGCCTGGTAGAGCGGATCGGTGGTCGCATTGGCGCCGAAGGCCTCGCGATAGGCGCTGCGGAAGCGCTTGATGCTGTCGGCGTCGAGCAGCACTTCGGACGCGGGCAGCAGGATGTGCCGCTCGACCCGCTCGGTCGAACGCTGCGTGCCCGGATCGAAGGCGCGCATCGTGTCGAGTTCGTCGCCGAAGAAATCGAGCCGGAGCCCCGAATCCATCCCCGCCGGGAAGATGTCGATCAGGTTGCCGCGCACCGCGAACTCGCCCGAATCGGCCACGGTATCGGTGCGCGCATAGCCCTGGCGCACCAGCTTCTCGATCAGCGCCTCGCGCGCGATCATCATCCCGGGCTTGAGCTCCGCGCCGACCTGGCGGATGCGGAACGGGGTCAGCGTGCGCTGGGTGACCGCGTTGACCGTGGTAACCAGCAGCTGCGGCCCGCCGGCCGGTTGCTGCAGCGTCCACAAGGCCTTGAGCCGCCGCGCGGTGATGCCGAGCGAGGGCGAGGCGCGGTCATAGGGCAGGCAGTCCCAGGCGGGAAATTCGATCGCTTCGAGATCGGGCGCATAGAAGGGGGCGGTCTCGGCGACCGCATGCATCATCGCGTCGTCGGGCGCGATGAAGACGATGCGCCCGCCCTGCTTGCGCGCGGCGGCGGCGCGGGCGAGGTCCGCCAGCAGCAGCGGCAGCGCGCCTGGCGCGACATTCGCCAGCGTCAGCGGCGCGGTCGCCTGCAGGATGCGGCTGATGCTGTCCATAAGGGGTGTGCCTTGCGCGCCGGTGCGATCAGCGCGGGATGTTGATGAAATCGAGCTGGCGGAACGCGTCCATCTGCGGCCCGGCAAAGCGATCGGGCACCGGCTGCGTCCCGATCGCCCAGGCCATGATGTCGACGTCCTGCTCCTCGATCAGCGTCTCGAACCAGTCGAGTTCCTCGTCGGACCAGCTCTGGCCATAGCGATCGAAAAAGCCGCCGATCATGTAATCTGCCTCGCGCGTGCCCCGGTGCCAGGCGCGGAAGGCCAGGCGGCGCAATCGGGTTTCGCGGTCCATGCCAGAAGTTCCTTTGCTTGCGGGGTGGGCCGGGCCTGCCTAAGACGGGTCAGGATTCCAGCCAGCAGCACATGTCAGTGCGTTGCGTTTTTTGCGATAGCCATGCGCCCCGATATACTCAACCCCGCATTCGCCGAGATCGAGAGCCTCAAGGGCGTCGGCGTCAGCCTGCAGAAGCCGTTCGCGCGGCTGGGCATTTCGCGGGTCAAGGACATGGCCTATCATCTGCCCACCGGCTTCATCCGCCGTCGGCGCGTCGACAATGCCGATCAGGCCGGCACGGGCGAGCAGATCATCATCGCGCTCACCGCGACCGGCTATCGCTCGAGCCCCGGACGCGGGCCCACGCGGGTGATCGCCGAGGATGCGATCGGCAACCATATCGCGCTGGTCTATTTCGGCGGCAATCCGGGCTGGGCGAAGAAGCTCTGGCCGCTGGGCGAGACGCGGCTGGCGGCGGGCAAGCTCGAGATCTGGGGCGAGGCGTGGCAGATCGTCCATCCCGACCACGTGGTGGAGCCGGGCCAGGCCGACCAGATCGGCGAGGCGGAGCCCGTCTATCCGCTCGCCGAGGGGCTGGGGCAGAAGCGCGTCGCCTCCTTGGCGGCGCAGGCGCTGGCGCAGCTGCCGCCGCTGCCCGAATGGATCGAACCGACGCTGAAGGCGCGCGAGGGCTGGCCCGACTGGCACGAAGCGCTCGCCGCCGCGCATCAGGGCATGGATGAAAAGCCGCGCGAGCGGCTCGCCTATGACGAGATCTTCGCCAACCAGCTCGCCTTTGCGCTGATCCGACAGAGCAACCGCAAGCGCAAGGGCGTCGCGCTGCAGGGCGGCGGGCACCTGCGCGATGCGCTCAAGCTGCCTTTCGCGCTGACCGGGGCGCAGCGGCGGACGATCGAGGAGATCAACGGCGACATGGCGCAGCCGGTGCCGATGCTGCGGCTGCTCCAGGGCGATGTCGGGGCGGGCAAGACGCTGGTCGCGGTGATGGCGATGCTGAACGCGGTCGAATGCGGCGGGCAGGCGGCGCTGCTCGCGCCGACCGAAATCCTCGCGCGGCAGCATTTCGACACGATCTCGCGGATGCTTTCGGGCCTGCCTGTCAGCATCGCGGTGCTCACCGGGCGCGACAAGGGCCGCGCGCGCGAGGCGACGCTGATGGGGCTCGCGGACGGCTCGATCCAGATCGTCATCGGCACGCACGCGTTGTTCCAGGAGGCGGTGCGCTATCGCAACCTCGCGCTCGCGGTGATCGACGAGCAGCACAAGTTCGGCGTGTCGCAGCGGCTGATGCTGCAGGAAAAGGGCAGGGCGACCCCGCACCTGCTGGCGATGACGGCAACGCCGATCCCGCGCACGCTGACGCTCAGCCATTATGGCGAGATGGACGTCTCGCGGCTCGACGAGCTGCCGCCGGGACGCCAGCCGATCGAGACGCGGGTGATCGCCGACGATCGCTTGCACGAGATCGTCGATGGGCTTGCCCGGCATATCGAGCGCGGCGGCCAGGCCTATTGGGTGTGCCCGCTGGTGATGGACAGCGAAACCAGCGATCTGGCCGCCGCCGAGACGCGCGCGGCGCAGCTTGCCGAGCGCTTTCCCGGCAAGGTCTCGCTGGTGCACGGCCAGATGCCGGTCGAGCGCAAGGATGCGATGATGGCGGACTTCGCCAGCGGCAAGACCGCGCTGCTGGTGGCGACGACGGTGATCGAGGTCGGGGTCGATGTGCCCAATGCGACGCTGATGATCATCGAGGCGGCGGAGCGCTTCGGCCTGGCGCAACTGCACCAGCTGCGCGGCCGGGTGGGACGCGGCGACCAGAAATCGGTCTGCGTGCTGCTGCGCGGAAGCGCGCTCAGCGAGACCGCGCGCGCGCGGCTCGCGCTGATGCGCTCGAGCCAGGACGGGTTTCACATCGCC
Source organism: Blastomonas sp. CACIA14H2 (assembly GCA_000503195.1). Classification (GTDB taxonomy): domain Bacteria; phylum Pseudomonadota; class Alphaproteobacteria; order Sphingomonadales; family Sphingomonadaceae; genus Blastomonas. The sequence continues at coordinate 7,549 of AYSC01000016.1, read as the reverse complement.
GAAGAGGATCTGCGGCTGCGCGGCGGCGGCGAGCTGCTCGGCACGCGGCAATCGGGCGACAGCGCCTTCCGCATCGCCAGCCCCGAACAGGTGCAGCGCCTGATCGGTACGGCATCGGACGATGCCCGGCTGCTGATGGACCGCGATGGCGGGCTCGACAGCGAACGCGGCCAGGCGGCGCGGATCGCGCTCTACCTGTTCGAGCGCGACTATGGCGCGAAGCTGCTCCGGGGCGGGTAGGCGCCGCCCCCGAGCGCGATGGATTGTCAGGCGGCGGGCATGATGCTCGCGACATAGATGGCATAGCCCGACAGCCCGAGCAGCGTCAGCATCGAGGTCAGCGTGCCGATCATCCGGCCGAGCTTGAACGCGCCGCCGTCCATGCCGAGCCCGTGCGCCAGCCGGCCGATCATGTAGACGATGCCGACCACCCAGAGCCAGGTCGCGGCATAGCCCGAGCATTCGAGCGCACCGATCAGGATCAGCACGAAGGGCGTGTACTCGACGAAATTGGCCTGCGCGCGCATGCGGCGGATGACGAACTCGTTGCCGCCATCGCCCACGCTCACCTTCTGGCTGGTGCGCACCTGGCCGATGCGGATGGCGAGCCACAGGTTGATCAATCCGGCAGCAGCGGCCATGGTCAGTGTCAGCGGCAGGTTCATGCGTGTCGTCCCCTCGTTCGCGGTCGCCTCCACCCGGCAACCCTTTCCGCAGCGGCGTAGCGCGACAATGCTTGCAACGCACGAGATTTTCGCTATAGCGCCGCCTTCGCACGCGAATGGGCCGTGTCGCTCCACCGGCAGGTCGCGCCAGTTGCTTCCTGTTGGGACGACTTGGCATTATCGCATTGATTGACAAGCAATTTAAGGTTAGCAGGCTGCCATGGCTGTTCCTAAGAGAAAAACTTCGCCCTCCAAGCGCGGCATGCGCCGGAGCCACGATTCGCTGACGATCGACGCGTTCAGCGAATGCTCCAACTGTGGTGAACTGAAGCGTCCGCACCATGTCTGCGGCGCATGCGGCCATTACAATGGCCGCGAGGTGCTCGAAGTCGCCTGATCCTCATCAGACGGTCTTTGCACTTTTTCAGGGGGATTAACCGGTGCCGATGAAGCCGCGGATCGCGATCGATGCGATGGGCGGTGACGAAGGCGTGCGGGTGATGCTGGGCGGGGCGGCCGAGGCGCGCCACCGCCATGACCGCTTCACCTTTCTGCTGGTCGGCGACGAACAGCAGATCAAGGCAGGCCTGGACAATCACCCCAATCTGCGCGCGGCGTCCGAGATCCTCCACACCGACGAGGTGGTGAAGGGCGAGGACAAGCCGAGCCAGGCGCTGCGCAAATCCAAGAACAGCTCGATGGGGCTCGCCATCCAGGCGGTGAAGTCCGGCGATTGCAGCGCGGCTGTGAGCGCCGGCAATACCGGCGCGCTGATGGCGATGTCCAAGCTGGCGCTGCGCACCATGCCCGGCATCGACCGGCCCGCGCTCGCGGCCTTGCTGCCGACGCTCGAGGAGACCGACATGGTCATGCTCGACCTTGGCGCGAACACCGAATGCGACGCGCGCAACCTCGTCCAGTTCGCAATCATGGGCGCGGTCTATTCGCAGATCATCTTCGGGTTCGAGCGTCCGCGCACCGGGCTACTTAATATCGGCACCGAGGAATCGAAGGGCACCGAGGCGATCCGCGATGCCGCCGCCGCGCTGCGCGCCGCGACGCACCTGCCGATGCAGTTCCAGGGTTTCACCGAAGCCGACAAGATCTCGCGCGGCGATGTCGATGTCGTCGTCACCGACGGCTTTTCGGGCAATATCGCCTTGAAGGCGCTCGAAGGCACCGCGCGCTTCGTCACCGATCTGCTCCGCCGCAGCTTCCAGTCGTCGCTCCGCTCGAAGATCGGCTTCCTGATCTCGCGCCCCGCGACCGAACTGCTCAAGCACCATCTCGACCCCAACAACCATAATGGCGCGGTGTTCCTGGGCCTCAACGGCGTGGTGGTGAAAAGCCACGGATCGGCGAGCATCAAGGGCGTGGCCAACGCGGTCGAGGTCGCCGCGCGACTGGTCGAGGACAATATCACGCAGCGCATCGGCGATGTGCTCAAGGACTTTGATACCAGCGCGATCGCCAGCAACGGCGTCGCTTCCAACGGATCGGGCGAATTTCCCAAATGACTTTTCAGGCTCCGGCGACGCGCAGTGTCATTCTCGGCACGGGATCGGCACTGCCAGCCAAGCGGGTATCCAATGCCGAACTGGCCGAGACCGTCGATACCTCGGACACATGGATCACCGAGCGGACCGGCATCAAGTTCCGCCATATCGCTGCGCCTGAAGAGACCACGGGCACGTTGGCCATCGCTGCGGCCAACAAGGCGCTCGAAGCCGCAGGACTGGCAGGCAGCGATGTCGACCTGATCGTGCTTGCGACAGCGACGCCCGACTACACCTTCCCCGCCACCGCGACCAAGGTGCAGTCGGCGATCGGGATGGTTGGCGGCATCGCCTTCGACGTCGCGGCGGTCTGCTCGGGCTTTCTCTATGCGCTCAGCGTTGCGGACAGCATGCTGCGCACCGGCATGGCCCGGCGCGCGCTGGTGATCGGCGCGGAAACCTTCAGCCGCATTCTCGACTGGGAGGATCGCGGCACCTGCGTGCTGTTCGGCGATGGCGCGGGCGCCGTGGTGCTGGGGCTCGAAACTGCCGCCGAGGGCGATAGCGCCGCGCGCGGCATCCTGACGACCCAGCTGCACGCCGATGGCCGCCATCACGACCTGCTCTATGTCGATGGCGGACCCTCGAGCACGGGCACCGTCGGCAAGGTGCGGATGAAGGGGCGCGAGGTGTTCCGGCATGCCGTGGTCAATCTCGCCGAAGTGATGGAGCAGGTGCTGCACCGGCTGGGCCTGACCAGCGCCGATATCGACTGGGTCGTGCCGCACCAGGCCAATGCCCGCATTCTCGATGCGACCGCGCGCAAGCTGGGTCTGCCGCCAGAAAAGGTGGTGGTGACGGTGGACCAGCATGCCAATACCTCGGCGGCCTCGGTTCCACTCGCGCTCGACACTGCGGTGCGCGACGGACGCATCCAGCGCGGCGACCTGCTGGTGCTCGAGGCGATGGGGGGCGGGCTCACCTGGGGGGCGGCGGTAATCCGCTATTAACCTCACGCAAATTTGTCGCGCAATAGCCTCTTTTCGCACTGTTTTTACACAGGCGCGATTTGCCATTATAACTTCGATTCGCTATTCTTGCAGTCGCGGGTAAGGAGACGGGGCGATGCGTTCAGTGGGAACTTTGACCAGGGCCGATCTGGCCGATACGATCAACCATCAGGTGGGGCTGTCGCGGGCAGATGCGGCGCAGATGGTGGAATCGGTGCTGAACCACATGACCGATGCGCTCGAGCGCGGCGAGAACGTGAAAATCTCGGGCTTCGGCACCTTTCTGCTGCGCGACAAGGGCGAGCGCGTCGGCCGCAACCCCAAGACCGGGGTCGAGGTTCCGATCACCCCGCGCCGCGTGCTGACCTTTCGCGCCAGCCAGATCATGAAGGAAAGGATCATGGCAGGTGACTGATCCGGCCATCACCCCCGGCAAGGCCGAGGGCGCGATGCGCACCATCGGCGAGGTTTCGACCGAACTGGGGGTGAAGCCGCATATCCTGCGCTATTGGGAAGCACAGTTCGACAGCATCAAGCCGCTCAAGCGTGCCGGGGGGCGGCGCTATTACCGGCCCGAGGATGTCGAGACGCTGCGCACGATCGACCGGCTGCTCAACCGCGAAGGCTTCACCGTGCGCGGCGCGCGGCAATATCTCGCGGGGAAGGGCGCCAAACCGGCGCCTGCCGCAGCGCCGGCGCCTTCCGCGTCGACGGCGCCCGCGATCGACCTGGCCGCGCTGCGCGCGATCCGCGACCGGCTGGCCGCGGCGCTCGAGGCCGCCTGAACCGCCGTCACCTGCCGCTCAGAGCGGCTTGCGCATGATCCAGTCGGTGAACGGCACATTGCCGGTCATGAACTGCTGCTGCCCGACGCGTTCGAAGCCGAACCGCTCATAGAAGCGCTGCGCATCGGGATTGTTGGTATAGACACACAGATACAGGCACGTGGCTTCGCGCGCGCGCGCCTCGTCGATCACCGCGTCCATCAGCCTGCGGCCCAGGCCTGCGCCCTGCCAGCCCGACAGCGCATAGATGCGCTTCAGTTCCACCGATCCGGGCTGCGGTTCGATATCGAGTTCGGGCGGGCTCATCATCGCATAGCCGACCGGCGCACCGAGCGGCGTCTCGAGCAGCCAGAAGGCATAATCGGGCTTTTCGAGCCAGGCGGCATAGCGCGCCGCGCCATGTTCGACGCTGCAATGGTCGATCAGCGCCTGGCCGGGATGGTCATGCGCAAAGGCGGTGAGAAAGGTGGCAGAGCCGATCAGCGCGAGCTTGGCGGCATCGTCCGGCCCCGCGCGGCGCAGGATGGTTTCGGGCAGCGTTCTGGCCATGGCGTCAGTCGTCGTCCTGCGGCCCCAGCTCGGGGTCCAGATCGCGCGGGCGGGTGACCTCGATCAGCTTCGCGGTGCGATTGTCGAGTTCGGACCAGTGGTCGATCGCGATGTCCATGATCGCAAGCGCGGCGGTGGGGAATTTCTCCTCGACGACATCGCGCAGCGGGCTCGATCCGTCATCGGGCACCAGATCGAACACCAGATCCTCGAGCCCCGGATTGTGCCCGACCATCAGCACATGGTTCGCGCCGTCATCCACCCCGCGCAGCACGTCGATCAGCGTCACCGACGAGGCGAGATAGATGCGCCGGTCCCAGTCGGGGTGCAGCGTCTGGCCATAGGCGGTCTCGAAATGGTCGATCGTCTCGGTGACGCGCACCGCGGGCGAGGCCACGACGGCGTCGAACACCATCTTCTTCTCGGCGGCATAATAGCCCATCGCCTTGGCGCCCTTGATCCCGCGCGCGTTGAGCGGCCGATCGAAATCGCGCAGGGAGCGGTCCAGCCAGTCCGATTTGGCGTGCCGCAGCAAGGTCAGCCTTTTCATCGCATCTCTCCCCCCGGTCCCGTCACGGGATCGATTCGCGCGCCCTTGTTCGGTTGCACAGAAACGCCAGATTGCACCGCTTGTAAAGCTTCGGAAAGCGTGCACCTTCGCACCGGCGTTCCGGGCGGAAAGGCGCTGAGCAGACGCGAGGGAAAGGCGGAGGACAGCATCACGAACCGCCCGCGATCGTCGGCGCGGCGGATCAGCCGCCCGAACGCCTGGGCGAGCCGCGCGCGAATGATCATGTCGTCATATTTGCTGCCGCCACCGGCAAGCTTGCGCGCGCGGTGCAATATGTCGGGCTTGGGCCAGGGCACGCCTTCCATGATGACCAGCCGCAGCGAATCGCCGGGCACGTCGACCCCGTCGCGCAGGGAATCGGTGCCGAGCAGCGAGGCGCGCGGATCGTCGCGGAAGATGTCGACCAAAGTCCCGGTCTCCATCGGGTCGACATGCTGCGCATAGAGCGGCAGGCCCAATTGCGCGAGCCGGTCGGCGATGCGGCCATGCACCGCGCGCAACCGCTTGATCGCGGTGAACAGGCCCAATGCACCGCCGCCAGCGGCCTCGATCAGCCGCCCATAGGCGCCCGCCAGTCCCGCCATGTCGCCCTTTTTCACATCGGTGACGATCAGCACCTCGGCCTGGTTCGCATAATCGAATGGGCTGCGCGCCTCGAACAGTTCGGGCGGCCTTTCCAGATGCACCGCACCGGTGCGCATCATCGCTGGGGTCCAGTCCTCGCCGGCCTTGAGCGTGGCGGAGGTCACGAGCACGCCGTGCGCGGGCTTGATTACGGCTTCGGCGAGCGGCTTGCCCGGGTCGAGCCAGCGGCGGTGCAGCCCCATGTCGTACTCGCGCCCCTCGACGCGGTCGAGCGCCAGCCAGTCCACGAAATCGGGATCCGCAGGGCCGCCGATCCGCCCGAGCAGCGAGGCCCAGGCGGCGAGCAGGTCGATCCGCCAGCCGAGCGAGGCGAGCGCGCCCTCGATCCGTGCGCGCGCGGGGCCGTCGAGCCAGTCGGGCGGGTCCTCGATCAGCACCTCGAGCCGGCGGCCCAAAGCGACCAGCGGCTGGTGCAGCGCGTCGATCGCGCGCGCGGCCTCCATCGCGGCGGCGATCAGCGGCCCGTCGAGCTCGGCAAGTTCGGTCTCCATGCCATAACCCGCGTCTTCCGCGCCGCTTTCGTCGCGGGCATAGACGGTGCCCCGGATCGCGGCGAGCAGCTGCTCGATCTCGCCCGAGGGCGCGCCTTCGCGGATGCGCGCGAGCCAGCCCTCGCCGGGCAGCGCTTCGGCGGCGATCCGCGCCTGCTCGATCGCCCGGCCGCCCGCCTCGTCATAGGAGGCGACGTCCGAGAGGCGCGCGGCGAGACCACGCCTGCGGCCGCGCGACTTGCCTTCGGGCCCCATCACCCAGCGGCGCATCTCGACCGTTTCCTGCCCGGTCAGTGCGACCGCGAACATCGAATCGGCGGCATCGTGCAGATGATGGCCTTCGTCGAAGATGATCCGCGTCGGGCGACCCTGCTGCTCGTGCGCGCGCGCGGCATTGACCATCACCAGCGCATGGTTGGCGATGACCAGATCGGCCTGCTGGCTCGACCGCGCGGCGTGCTCGATGAAGCATTTGCGGTAATGCGGGCAGCCGGCATAGACGCACTCGCCGCGCCGGTCGGTGAGCGCGGTGACGCCTGCGCGGCGGAACAGCGTGGTGAGCCAGCCGGGCAGGTCGCCGCCGATCATGTCGCCGTCGCGGCTGTACGCCGCCCAGCGCGCGACCAGTTGCGCCAGGACGGCGGCGCGGTTCTGGAAGCCGCCCTGCAGCGCGTCCTCGAGGTTGAGCAGGCACAGATAGTTCTCGCGCCCCTTGCGGATGACCACGCGCTTGCGGAACTCGGCCTCGCTGCCATAGATCCGCTCGGTCTCGCGCGAGAGCTGGCGTTGCAGCGCCTTGGTATAGGTCGAAATCCACACCGTGCCGCCCGCGCCGTGCGACCAGAGCGAGGCGGGGGCGAGATAGCCGAGGGTCTTGCCGATGCCGGTGCCCGCCTCGGCGAGCAGCATATGCGGTTCGGCGCGGCGCTCGCGCGGGGCGAAGACGTGCGCGGCGGTGCGCGCGAACTGGCGCTGGCCCTCGCGGCGTTCGGCACCGGCGCCCGTCAGGGCTTCGAGCTGCGCCTCGGCATCGGCTTCGGCCAGGCTGATCTGGCGCGGCTGCGGGCGTGGGGCCTGCTCCTCCCATTCGGGCAGGCGCGAGAACAGCCAGCGTTCGGCCTTTTCCGGCTGCTTCAGGTGACGCGAGGCCAGCCCCGCCCAGGGCCAGCGCAACCGCGCGAGCGCCTGCAAGCCCGTCCACGCGCCCTCGCGCTGCGGCCAGTCGGGCCGTTCGAGCGTCGCGATCAGCGCCTCGGCGGCGGCATGGAGCAGCGCGGTGATGGCGGACTCGGGGAGCGGATCGACAGCCGAAGACGGTCCCCCGCGAAGGCGGGGGG
>AYSC01000015.1 GCA_000503195.1 Blastomonas sp. CACIA14H2 | reverse complement strand
TGGGGCAACGCAGCCCCCCTCCCAACCCTCCCCCCTAAAGGGGAGAGGGCTTGAAGCAAGCACTGCAATCCGCGCCACCAAAAACTCCCCTCCCTGCAAGGGAGGGCAGGGGGTGGGTGAGCGCGCGCAGCGCGCCAGCAAGCCCGCTCAAGCCGCCGATCCACCCCTAACCCCTCCCTTGCAGGGAGGGGTACGCGCATCGTCTGGTCGACGCGAGGTTGGCCATAACGCGACACTTCCATAGCCACTCCTGCTTACCCCCGAAGCGCGCACACAGGGCCCCTACAAGCGTTGCCTGATGTCATTGATCGTCTGATCTATAATTGACGATCCGTTTTCGAACGTCAGCCGGTCAGGCAGCGGTTCAGATAGCCATTGACCGTGCTCAGTTCAGTGACCAGTTCAGCGGAAAAGCCAGCGGCATATTTCCTGATTGTTGGGCAGTCTGGTCCATCAGCTTCGTTCGCGTTCATGAGTAGGCTCTTTGCCGCGCCAGGCAACTTGCGCTCGGCAGCCAGCCCTAACCACTTTTGCAACTCGCTTTCGCCGCCATCCTCGTCGGGCGAGTATGAAAACATGTAATAGTCTACGAGGCGCTGGAGTTGCCGGTTATCACCTGACAAGGCGCGGCGTTTCGCTTCACCCAACTCACCTTTTTCGATGAAGAAAACCGTTCCGGACGATTGCTCCATCTCGGAACTTGGAGATTTCTCGGCTGACTGCTCTGCGTCTCGCGATGCACATGCTGCAAGCGACAGCAATAAGACAATCGAAAACCGCACCATGATATAACCAAACTCGTGGTTCAATGTTGAACACCGATGTTTTATAGCAGACGCAGCCCAAGCAAACATCAAGTTTTGCATGGAACGGCGACCACAAAAAAGCCCCGGACATCGCTGCCCGGGGCCTTCTTTTTCGCTCAGGTCACCACCCGCTCACTGCACATCGAACCGGTCGGCGTTCATCACCTTCACCCAGGCGGCGATGAAGTCCTGCACGAACTTCGGCTCGTTGCCGCGTTCGGCATAGACTTCGGACACCGCGCGCAGCTGCGAGTTGGAGCCGAAGACCAGGTCGGTGCGCGTCGCGTGCCAGCGGGTTTCGCCGGTGGCGCGGTCGGTCCCGATGAACTCCTCGTCGCCGCTCTCATCGACGGTCGTCCAGGCCGTGCGCATGTCGAGCAGGTTGACGAAGAAGTCGTTGGTCAGCAGGCCCGGACGGTCGGTGAGCACCCCCTTGCTGCTGTTGCCGGCATTGGCACCCAGCACGCGAAGGCCCGCCACCAGCACCGCCATTTGCGGGATCGACAGACCGAGCAGATGCGCGCGGTCGAGCATGATTTCCTCGGTCTTCACCGTCTGCTTTGTGGCGAGATAGTTGCGGAAGGCATCGGCGCGCGGTTCGAGCGGCTCGAAGCTTTCCGCGTCGGTCTGCTCTGCGCTCGCATCGCCGCGACCGCCAAGGAACGGCACCGACACGTCGAACCCGGCATTCCGCGCCGCCTTCTCGACCGCCGCGCTGCCCGCCAGCACGATGGCATCGGCCACCGACAGGGGCCCACGCAGTTCCTCGATCTTGGCGAGCACCGTCGCCAGCTCCGCCGGATCGTTGACCGCCCAGTCCTTTTGCGGGGCGAGGCGAACGCGCGCGCCATTGGCACCACCACGATGGTCGCTGCGGCGATAGGTCGAGGCCGAGGCCCAGGCTGCCTTGATCAGCGCGCTCATCGGCAGCCCGCTTGCCAGGATCGCCGCCTTGAACGCTTCGACGGCCGCGTCCGAAGGCATGGTGCCCGCAGGAACAGGGTCCTGCCAGATCAGGTCCTCTGCCGGGACTTCGGGGCCGAGATAGCGGACCTTCGGCCCCATGTCGCGATGCGTCAGCTTGAACCAGGCGCGGGCGAAGGCGTCGTCGAGCGCTGCCTGATCGTCGCGGAAGCGTTCGGAGATCTTGCGATATTCCGGGTCCATCTTCAGCGCCATGTCGGCGGTGGTCATCATCGTCGGCACCTTTTTCGAAGGATCGCGCGCGTCGGGCGCCATGTCTTCGGGGTCCGGGTTGATCGGCTGCCATTGCTGCGCACCCGCAGGGCTGCGCACCAGCTCATAGTCATACTTGAACAGCAACCGGAAATAGTCGCCGCCCCATTGCGTGGGGTTGGGCGTCCAGGCGCCTTCGATGCCCGAGGTGGTGATATGACCGCGCTCGATCTGCTCGGCATCGGTCGCCCAGCCGAAGCCCATCAGCTGCATCGCCTCTGATTCGGGCGCGCCGCTCAGCTGGTCGGGCGGCACCGCGCCATGCGCCTTGCCGAACGCATGGCCACCGGCGGTGAGGGCGACAGTTTCCTCGTCGTTCATCGCCATGCGCTCGAAGGTGATGCGCATGTCGCGCGCCGATTGCAGCGGATCGGGCACGCCGCCAGGACCTTCGGGATTCACGTAGATCAGGCCCATCTGGATCGCGGCGAGGGGGCTTTCCAGCTCCCATCCCTTGTCGGGCTGGATGCGGGTTTCAGCGCCCGTATCGACCCAGGCTTCCTCGGTGCCCCAATAGACGTCGCGCTCGGGCTCGAACACGTCGGCGCGGCCGCCGCCAAAGCCGAAGACCGGGCCGCCCATCGATTCGATCGCGACATTACCGGTCAGGATGAACAGGTCGGCCCAGCTGATATGCTTGCCGTATTTCTGCTTGATCGGCCAGAGCAGGCGGCGCGCCTTGTCGAGATTGCCGTTGTCGGGCCAGCTGTTGAGCGGGGCAAAGCGCTGCTGGCCGCTGCTCGATCCGCCGCGCCCGTCGGCGGTGCGATAGGTGCCCGCGCTATGCCAGGCCATGCGGATGAAGAAGGGGCCGTAATGACCGTAATCGGCAGGCCACCAGGGCTGCGAATCGGTCATCAGCGCATGAAGATCGGCCTTGAGCGCCTGGTAGTCGAGCTGCTTGAAAGCCTCGGCGTAGTCATAATCCGGACCCATCGGATCGGGCGAGGTGCCGTTCTGCGTCAATATGTCGAGCTGCAGCGCATCGGGCCACCAGTCGCGATTGGTCCGCCCCAGCAGCGCGCGAACACCGCCATCCTTGCCGGAAAACGGGCAATTGCCGCCCATGCCGCTTGTTTTCATGTCCATGGCTCGTCTCCTTCATCGAACGAATGACGCTAACATAGGAAAGTTCCGTAAGCGACGGAAACGATCAAAGTGGGTTAGCTTAATCGAACTTGTCGATGAATTGGCGACGCGCCCTGTTCCTTGGCGGCGGGGTCAGGCGACGGCGGGAAGGGGGGCGGCTTCCAGCAGGATCGGGTCGCCGATCTGCTCGCCGGCCGAATAGACCGAAATCTCGAGCCGGACCGAGAGCTGCGTCAGCGCCCGCACCATCCGATCGGACGTGAACTGGCTGAACTGGCCACGAAGCAGGCGCGACAGGTCGGGTTGGCTGATTCCGGTGATGGCGGCGGCCCGAACCTGCGTCAGGCCGAGGCGCTTGATCTGGTCGTGAAGATGCATTGCCAGCCCCGCCTTCAGCGCCATGCCATTGGGGTCTTCGACGCCGAGATCGGCATAGACATTGCCGCTGCCGCGTTCGACGACGATCTCGTCTTCCTGGCCTTCTGGCCCGGTCCTGTGTTCAGACATTTTCATGAACCTTTCTTGAGTCGCCATTGCGATGAACGGCCCAGCCGCGCCTTGACGAGTTCGATCTCTCGCTTGGGGGTGGCAATGCCCCGCAGCGACTTTTTCTGGAAAACATGAAGCACATAGATCGCTTCGGGAAACTGGACCGTGAAGATGATCCGAAAGGCATTGCCGTCTTCGGAAATGGCCAGTTCCTGCACGGAGATGCCGGGGAAACCCTTCAGCACCTTTGCGTCCTCGTGCATCACGCCGTGCGCTGCCTGGGTCAGCGCATATGCAGCGGTCACTTTTACGTCATCGGGCAATTCCTTCAGAAGCTTGAGACACGGCGGAAGGTAATGGACCACCTTCGCAACCTGACGAGCGGGACTATATGGTGATTTTACCATAGACGTGCAAGTCCTAATTTTTGGCTAACGCAAGGGGTTCAGTCGGCCTCACCGCGATCGGATCGCGGCGTTGAGGCCTGCGGTTTCAGCGAAACCTCCCAGAGATGCGTGACATGGGCAGGATCGGACGGGCCCTTGCGGACGAGCGCCCTGCCGGCGGAATCGGCCTCGAGCCCCACCGCCTCTGCGGGCACGGGCGCCAGCACGTAATCGCTGCCCTGATGGTCACCATTGGCGATTTCCAGCATGCGCGTGCGAAAGGAATCGTCGATCAGGATCGTGTCCGGCTCGGCCAGAGGCTCGATCCGGGCCGCGTATCGCAGCGGCAGCCCCATCGGGATATCGATGACGTAGGTGTCGTTCTCGCGCCTGCGGCTTGCGGTGTGGAACAGGATCGGCCCGGCCGAACCGCCGAAGCGGATCGAGATGCCCTTGTCGACGAATTCGTTCGCGCTCGAGATGAACTGCATGGCCATGTCGATCAGCCGGAAGGGGTTCCGGTCGACCAGCAGCAGCGAATCACCCCCCGACAGTTCGTAGAAATGGATATGCGTCGCGATGGTCTGCGCCCAGTGCTCGAGCCGCCCGATCAGCAGCGGATAATTGTCCGAGTCCATGATCTCGCTGAACTTGCAGACATCGCCCTTTATCACGAAGAACGACTTGAGCGGCTCGGCCCAGGGCAGATCGTCGCCGATCATGTTGCGAACCTCGAAATTGCGGTCGTAGCGGCTGCCGGAACGATCGAGGATGAACTGGTCGAGACAGGGGTGAATGAGGAAGAACTCTTCGGTTGGCGCAATCTCGGTGCCTTCCTCGAACCTCACCTGGAACGGCTTGCGAAAATGCTGGTGCGGCAGAAGCTGGCGCAGCCCGCGCTTGATGACACCCAGCAGTCCGATCCTGAACAGCACGGCCATCGGCGCGTGATCGAGCAGCCCGGGCCGGGGTTCGATCTTCTTGACCGCAAGATAATCGGAATTGATATCCTCGATCTCCTGCGCGGTCAGGGCATTCTTGGGAATCAACCGTGCCAGCGCTTCAATGTCGGGGATCGGGAAGAAGGGCCGCATCTCGTTGAGCAGGGCTTGGACCACGGTATCGGTCGCGCCGGCAATCGCGTTGTGCAATTCCATGGCAGTGCGCTGCTCGGGACGGATATTGGCGATCGCCTGACCAATCAGCATCAGGTCCCGGGGCCGGTAGACCGTATGCCGCAGGATGAAGTCGAAGGTCGGTTGTGGCGATCGCATCACCCGGTGCTTCAACTGGCAATTCTTCGATCCCACGAACCGCGCGATGGGATCGCTGGCCTTGGGTTCGACCAGCTCCGCGGCGGGCATCAGTTCGATATTCTTCTCGAATATCCGCTTGTAATCCTGGTACTTGTAGATGATCTGCAGCGTCGACCCGTGGATCTTCTGCAGCCTGTTGTCGAACTTGCCGATTTCCAGAAAGGCTTCATGACGGATCGTGCAGAATACCTTGACGTGGCGACTGGCATCGTTGAGTTCGAGCGCGGCGCTGACCAGGGTGCATTGCGCCATCGCCCATAGCCGGTTGCTGCCGATACTGTAGAACCGGCTGCCGAAGCTGTTCCGGTCTTCGGGTGCGGCTTCTGCCGCATAGTCCTGGAGCAGCGGCTGGAAATACTCCTCGACATTGTCGATGAACAGGTTGATCGGGCGGTTGATGGCGTTGAAATAGGCGCTCAATGCCCCGGTATTCTGGGTAATTCGCATCTGTTCGCGCGGCTTCTGGTTCATCAGGAACACGAAGAACTCGCAGGTCGACATGAAGACATTGGGGTTGCACAGCGCATCGTCGAGCAGCTTGTCGCACCCGATCTCCTGCGGTTGCAGCGGCGTCCCCGAAGCCTTGGCATGGTGCTTGACGCAGGCAGCCTGGATGGCAATCCGCCAGAGCGTTCGCCAATAGTCGGCGTCGTCCTTCAGCGCTTCGACCCTGTCCAGCGACCAGTTGGGAAACTGATCGCTGGGCTTGTCGATGAACTGTCCGCCCGCGCCCGGGAAGATCGTGCCGGTGCGCTCTCGCACCTCGGCGCATTTCGCCAGCAGCAGCAACGTCTTGCCGAAACCGCGCGGTGCCGAAATCACGAAGAATTCGCCGCGTGTGTCGTCGAGAAATCGCTGGATCGCCGTAGTTTCGTGGATCAGTTCGTTACGATAGGACTCGAATTTCAAGTCGGCCACGGTATCGGCCTGAAATCGCCATGCTTTCTGCTGGGGTTTTGTGCTGGACATCCCGACGCCCTCCTGTTTTCCAGGGGCATCTGCAAATATTGTCAGCAAGCCTGCAAATACAGATGCGTCCAAATTGCTCCGGACAGGCTGGTCCAATTCGGATCAGTCTCTGGTTGCAAACGGGCGATTGCGCTTCCGGCGCGGCAGGCCGTCGCGCTGGCAAGCGGCGGCGCCGCCTGTGCGTTCGCGATTTAGGAAATGGTCGGGGAGAGAGGATTCGAACCTCCGGCCCCTGCCTCCCGAAGACAGTGCTCTACCAGGCTGAGCTACTCCCCGACCCAGACTTCATGGTGCCTTGCGGCGCCTGGGAGGCAGGGGCGTGCCTATAGCCACGGGTTTCGCAGACTGCAAGCGGCGTTTTGACCTTTTCTTGAGGACCATGCGTTGGCGGCGATCGGATGCCCGTGCTAGGCAAGATGCATGGAAACAGCAGTGCAGAGTCGCCCGGCGGATATGGCCGCAGAAGATCATTTCGAGTGGCAGTATCTCGACCTGATGCGGCAGGTCTGGACGCGCGGGCACGAACGCTCCGACCGCACTGGGGTCGGCACGCGCTCATTGTTCGGTGCCACGATGCGCTTCGATCTTTCGGACGAGGCGATTCCGCTGCTCACCACCAAGCGCGTCTACTGGAAGGCGGCCGCGCGCGAGATGCTGTGGTTCCTCACCGGCGAGACCAACATCCGCCCGCTGGTCGAGCAGGGGGTGCATATCTGGACCGACTGGCCGCTCGATGCCTATCGCAAGGCCACGGGCGAGGCGATCGACCGCGACGCGTTCGAGGCGCGAATCATCGCCGACGCGGAGTTCGCCGAGCGTTGGGGCGATCTCGGCCCGGTCTATGGCAAGCAATGGGTCGACTGGCCGGTCTACGAGCCGGTGGGCGAGGGGCTGTTCCGAAAGCGCGAACGGGGCATCAACCAGATCGCCGAGCTGGTCGAGAGCCTGCGCCACAATCCCGGATCGCGCCGCCATATCTTCGAGGGCTGGAACGTCGCCGAGCTCGACCGGATGGCGTTGCCGCCCTGCCACAAGACCTATCAGTTCTTCGTCGCCGACGGAAAGCTCACCGGACTGCTCTATCAGCGCTCGTGCGATCTTGCGCTGGGGGTGCCGTTCAACATCTTCTCCGCCGCGCTGATCACCCGCATGCTCGCGCAGCAATGCGATCTCGAGCCGGGTGAGCTGATCTGGAACGGCGGCGACGTGCATCTCTACCTCAACCATCAGGAGTTGGTCGAAACCCAGCTGGCGCGCGCGCCTTCGGGCGAGCCGAAGCTGACGATCAACCGGCGGCCCGACAGCATTTTCGATTACCGGATCGAGGATTTCGAGGTCCGCGACTACGCGCCGCAGGCACATATCGCTGCCCCCGTCGCGGTGTGAAGGGCAGCACTATTGACCTATCGCGAATCTTGAAATAATATGTCGGGGTAGGGCAATTAGTCGAAAGGCCAGCAAGAGCCACTTCCGACGGTTTGCCCGCCTGCCCGAGAGGATATTTGATGGCCGATGGTCCCGTCCGCACGAACCTGCAGCCGCTTGCGCTGCACGTTCCAGAGCCCCGCTCGCGCCCCGGCGATCCGGTCGATTTCAGCGATGTCGTCGTCCCCGCAGCGGGCAGCATGGCACGGCCCGACGAGGCGATCTCGCCGCACGAGATGCGCGATGCCGCGTTCGGCCTTGTCAGGGTGCTCGACGAGCAGCATCAGGCGGTCGGCCCCTGGGACCCGCGACTGTCCCCCGACACGCTGCTCAAGATCCTGCGCACCATGGCGCTCACCCGCGCGTTCGACGAGCGGCTGTATCGCGCGCAGCGCCAGGGCAAGACCAGCTTCTACATGAAATGCACCGGCGAGGAGGCGACCTCGGTCTCCGCCGCCGCCGCGATGCAGGGCGATGACATGGTCTTCCCCAGCTATCGCCAGCAGGGCATCCTGATGTGGCGCGGCTATCCGCTGGTCGAGATGGTCAACCAGATCTATTCGAACGCGGGCGACAAGCTGAAGGGCCGCCAGCTGCCGATCATGTATTCGGTGCCGGAGCTCAGCTTCTTCACGATCAGCGGCAACCTGACCACGCAATATCCGCAGGCGGTAGGCTGGGCGATGGCCAGCGCGATCAAGGGCGATACGCGCATTGCCAGTTGCTGGTGCGGTGAGGGCTCGACCGCGGAAGGCGACTTCCACAGCGCGATGACCTTTGCCTCGGTCTATAACGCGCCGGTCATCCTCAATGTCGTCAACAACCAATGGGCGATCTCGAGCTTCTCTGGCTTTGCCGGGGCCGAGCGGACGACCTTTGCCGCGCGCGCGCTGGGCTATGGCATTGCCGGGCTGCGCGTCGACGGCAATGATGCGCTGGCGGTGTATGCCGCGACCCGCTGGGCCGCCGAGCGTGCGCGCGCCAACAAGGGCCCGACGCTGATCGAGCATTTCACCTATCGCGCCGAAGGACATAGTACCTCGGACGACCCTTCCGCCTATCGCAGCGCGCAGGAAAGCGCCGAATGGCCGCTGGGCGATCCGATCCACCGGCTGAAGCAGCATTGCATCGCGCTCGGCATCTGGGATGAGGAGCGCCACGCGGCGATGGACCTCGAACTCGCCGAAATGGTCAAGGCCGCGACCAAGGAGGCCGAGAAGAACGGCGTCCTCGGCCACGGCATGCACCAGCCGTTCGAGACGATGTTCGAGGACGTGTTCGAGGAACTGCCCTGGCATCTCAGGGAACAGATGGCGCAGGCGCTGGAAGAAAGGGCCGCAAAATGGCCGAAGTGATCGAGGCTCAGAGCGACACCCGCACCATGAACATGATCGAGGCGATCAACAGCGCGCTCGACGTGATGATGGCGCGCGACGACAATGTCGTCATCATGGGCGAGGATGTCGGCTATTTCGGCGGCGTCTTCCGCTGCACCGCGGGCCTGCAGAAGAAATACGGCAAGACCCGCGTGTTCGATACGCCGATCAGCGAATGCGGCATTGTCGGCGTCGCGGTCGGCATGGGGGCCTATGGCCTGCGGCCGGTGCCCGAGATCCAGTTTGCCGACTATATCTATCCCGGCATCGACCAGCTGATCTCCGAAGCGGCGCGTCTGCGCTATCGCTCGGCGGGCGAATATATCGCGCCGATCACGGTGCGCTCGCCCTTTGGCGGCGGCATCTTCGGCGGCCAGACGCACAGCCAGAGCCCCGAGAGCCTGTTCACCCATGTCGCGGGGCTCAAGACGGTGATCCCGTCGACTCCCTATGACGCCAAGGGGCTGCTGATCTCGGCGATCGAGGACAATGATCCGGTCATCTTCTTCGAACCCAAGCGCATCTACAACGGCCCGTTCAGCGGCTATTACGACCGCCCGGTCGAACCCTGGTCGAAGCACGCCGCCTCGGCGGTGCCGACCGGCCATTACCGCATCCCGCTGGGCAAGGCGAATGTGGTGCGCGAAGGCGAGGGGCTGACCATCCTGGCCTATGGCACCATGGTGCATGTCGCGCTTGCCGTGGTCGAGGCGAACAAGGTCGATGCCGAGGTGATCGACCTGCGCACGCTGCTGCCGCTCGACATCGAGACGATCGAGGCCTCGGTGAAGAAGACCGGGCGCTGCCTGATCGTGCACGAGGCGACGCGGACCAGCGGGTTTGGTGCGGAACTCTCCGCGCTGGTGCAGGAGCGCTGCTTCTATCATCTCGAAGCGCCGGTCGAGCGCGTCACCGGCTTCGACACGCCTTATCCGCACAGCCTGGAATGGGCGTATTTCCCCGGCCCGATCCGCATCGGTCGCGCCATTGCCAAGATCATGAAGGACTGACGCTGATGGCCACCTATACCTTCAACCTGCCCGATATCGGCGAAGGCATTGCCGAGGCGGAAATCGTGGCGTGGCACGTCAAGGTCGGCGACCGGGTCGAGGAAGACGGCCGCATCGCCGACATGATGACCGACAAGGCGACGGTCGAGATGGAATCGCCGGTCTCGGGTGTGATCCGCAAGGTCGCCGGGGCCGAGGGCGACGTGATCGCGATCGGATCGATGCTGGTCGAGATCGAGACCGAGGGCGAGGCGGTTGATGCTCCTGCTCAAGAGGAAGCCGCACCTTCGCCGGAGGTGATCGAGGCCGAGACGCCCAAGGCTCCGCCGGCTGAGGCAGCGGCTCCTGCACCTGCTCCGGGCGCCGCGCCGGTTGTGCCCAAGGCTGCGTCCGGAGATGGGCCCCTGGCTTCGCAGGGGACCGAGCCTGGCGAGAAAGTGCTCGCATCGCCCGTCGTGCGGCGGCGCGCGCGCGATCTCGGGATCGATCTGGCCAAGTTGCGCCCGGCAGAGGGCAACCGCATCCGCCATGCCGATCTCGACGCCTATCTGAATTATGGCGGAACGCGCGCCGGTCCGGGCCGCGCAGCGGACGAGGAGATCCGCGTCATCGGCATGCGCAAGCGCATCGCGCAGAACATGGCCGAATCGAAGCGTCACATCCCGCACTTCACCTATGTCGAGGAAATCGACGTGACGAAGATGGAGGAGATGCGCACCGAAATGAATGAGTCGCGCGGGTCCAGGCCCAAGCTGACCGCGCTGCCGATCCTGATCGCCGCGATCTGCAAGACGCTGCGCGAATACCCGATGCTCAACGCGCGCTATGATGACGAGGCCAATGTGGTCACCCGCTTCGGCGCGGTGCATCTTGGCATCGCCACGCAGACCGATGCCGGGCTGATGGTGCCGGTGCTGCGCGGTGCCGAATCCTTAAGCGTATGGGACATGGCGAGCGAGATCGCGCGGCTGGCCGAGGCGGCGCGCAGCGGCAAGGCGAAGAGCGAGGAGCTGTCGGGCTCGACGCTGACGCTGACCTCGCTTGGGCCGCTCGGCGGGATTGCGACCACGCCGGTGATCAACCGGCCCGAGGTCGCGATCATCGGCCCGAACAAGATCGTCGAACGGCCGATGGTGGTCGATGGCGCGGTGGTCATCCGCAAGATGATGAACCTGTCCATCTCGTGCGATCACCGGGTGGTCGACGGCTATGACGCCGCCAGCTTCGTCCAGGCGCTCAAGCGCCGGATCGAGACGCCGATCTACATCTTCGCGGATTGAGTTCAGCCTGAAGGCTCTGTTGTCGTCACCCCCGCGGATGCAGGGGTCCCGCTTTTTCGTGAACGTCTGCTAGCAAGCGGGATTCCCGCGTTCGCGGGAATGACGGCCGACTGGTTTTCCAGAATCTAGCGCACGATCGCGCGGAACGTCACGCGCCGCGTTTCGCCCTGCATCAGCGTGTCGCCGACGCGCCAGCGCAGGTGCGTCACGTCTTCCGGATTGGCCGGGCGCCAGCTGCCATTACCGAGCGATACGCGCAGCGCGCCGAGCTGGCCCCAGCTGCGGCCGCCGTCGATCGAGACCAGCTCGCTGCCGTCGGCGGTCTCGTCGAGCCGCACGGTGCGAGGCAGGGGGTTGGTCACGGTAAAGCCCTGCACGGGGCGGTTGCCGGTGTTGCGATATTCGACGACATAGATCAGCCGTTCGCCCGGGCTGACCTGGCGCGCAGGTTCCAGTCGCACGCGGCGCGCGCCGGTGCCCTGCGGATCGATTCGCTCCACGAAAATGGAAGCCTTGGTCATGACATCGCTCGATGCCAGGGCCGCGCCAGGCATCAGCATGGCGGTCAGCGCGAGTGCGGTGCGCAGAAGCATTCAATTCCCCGATTTGCCCCCGCCGGGATAGGTCCGGCTGACAGGACGGGTAAGGCGGACCTTCCAACATATGGTTAACGCGTTCGCAGGAAAGAGGAATCGCCGGCGCCGGATTGTGCGCTGGCGCGCGGGCAGATATAGCCCGTAAACAGCCCGGTTTTCGGGCCGAGGGCCCAGTCGCGCATGTCTTTACCCCCTTCCGATCGCACGGTAACCGATGAACTCCGGCGTGACCGCCTGCTGGCGGCGCTCGCCCTGATCGCAGGCGTGGCGCTGTTCCTCGCCTTTCCCTTCGCGATGCGCGCCGGGGCGGAATTCTTCCTGCCGCTGGCGGTGGCGATCGTGCTGTCGATCGCGCTGGTGCCTGCGCTCGAATGGATGGAGCGGCGCGGTCTGCCCTCGATGGCGGCGGCATTCCTGTGCCTGGTACTGTTCCTGACGATCGCCAACGGTGCGCTCGCGGTGATCGTGGTGCCCGCGACCGACTGGTTCCTGCGGCTGCCCGATCGGATCCCCAAGATCATGGAGAATCTCGCGCCACTGATCGATCTCTATTCGGACCTGCAGAAATTCGTCGACGATACGACACGGCTGGTGTCGGGATCGATGGTCAAGGCGCAGGCGGCGGCGACCGCCTCGCCCGAATCGCTGCTCGACCTGTTCGCCAGCGCCGCGCCCGCCGTCGCGCTGCAGATGGCGTTCGTCATCCTGCTGATCTTCTTCTTCCTCGCCGGCTGGACCAAGCTGCGCGAGAACGCGATCAACAGCCGCGGCAGCTTCACCGGCGCGATGGCGACCGCGCGCGTCATCCAGAATGTCGTTTCCGCAACCTCGGCGTACCTGACCACCATCACCGTCATCAATCTGCTGCTCGGCCTGTCGGTGGGCATCGTGGTGTGGATGCTCGGCATGGAATCGCCGGCGATGTGGGGCGGCATCGTCGCGCTGCTCAATTTCATCCCCTATCTGGGGCCGGTGCTGGCGGCCATTCTGCTGGCGCTGGGCGGGCTGATGAGCTTCGGTGACCTGGGCACCGCGCTCATTCCCGCCAGCGTCCAGATCGTGTTCCATCTCGTCGAGGCGAATCTGATCACGCCGGCGGTGCTAGGGCGCCGCCTGACCATGAACCCGCTTCTGATTCTGGTGTCGCTGAGCTATTGGGCGTGGGTGTGGGGCACGACCGGTGCGCTGCTGGCGGTGCCGCTGCTGATCATCATCCAGACCGTCGTGGCGGCTGCGGGCAAGCCGGACATTGCCGGATTCCTGTTCGAATCGGGCACGCTCACGCGGCAGCCGCGCGACCCCGAAACCGCTGCGACCGAGCCGCTTTCGCCGGTTCGGGGGAAAAATTGAAAGAGGCTGTTGACAGGCGGCGAGACCGCTTCTAGTGGCAGCGCTCCAACGCGATGCGGGTGTAGCTCAGTTGGTTAGAGCGCCGGCCTGTCACGCCGGAGGTCGCGGGTTCGAGCCCCGTCACTCGCGCCATTGGTCTGGTGATAGATCACCGCAATGGTCACCTGCATGCGTTGGAAATCATTCGAAAATCGGTGAAGCGATCAGGCCCGCCAGCGGCCTGTTTCCATCCAGATCATCAGCGGCCGCATCGGCGCGATCCAGACGATTCCGGCGATGCAATAGATCACCGACTGGATCGCGATGTGCCAGTTGCCGATCACGCTCGAAAAACTGGCGACGATCACCGCCCAAATGGTGATGATGCCCAGGATCGCGAAAATGCCCACGGGCTTGCGCATGGTCGGCTTCATGGCAGAACTCTCTCGTTGATCGGCAGCAGCACCTGCTGCTCGGTGATGACCGCGTCGAGCGGCATATCGTGCGCGTCGGTCGGCACGGCATCGGCCTGTTGCACCGTCCAGGCCAGACCGATTCGCCGCGTGCGGGGATGCGCCGCGCACCAGCCGTCGTAATGGCCGCCGCCCTGGCCCAGCCGACCGAGCGCCGAATCGAACGCGACGAGCGGCATGAACAGCGCATCGGGCACCACTTCGGGCATCGCCCTGTGCGGCTGCGGCCCCCAGGGGCCCCTTTCCAGCGTCTCTTCGGAGCCGGTCCACAGGCGGAAGGTCATGGGTCCTGCATGCTCGGGCGTCCAGGGCAGGGCGATCATCTTGCCCATGTCGAGCAGGTGCATCGCATAACGCTGGGTCGGAACCTCGCCAGGCACGGCATGGTACAATCCGACCACCTCCGCCGCCTCGATCAGCGGCAGGATGGCGCGCGGCGGACGGCCGAAGATAAGGGCACGATGGGTTTGCGGAAGCGTCTGCCAGTGCGCAAGGCGCGCGGCGCGCATCGCCCGCCGCATCTCGCGCTTCTGGCTGATGATGTCGGTCAAGCGCGCACCCTTAAGTCTTTAGAAGGAAAGGGGGCCCGCCATTCGGGCACCGGTTGGAACCGCCTCGGCCGTTTGCTGGAATATCCTCTGACGCCAGTAACGTCAGGTGGGCGCCGTGTGCCTCTGGCCGGAGCCAGGACAGGGACAGCTCCCTTGGAAGATGTATCGCCTCAGGGATGTTCTCTGCAGCTCGTACCAGGCAGTCCCGTCAATGATCTAGGACGCGGCGCCGTGGTTCTCAAGCCCCGCCGCCAGATTCTCGATCCGTTTTGCCAGCTTCTCGATCGCGCGCGCGGCCAGCTCGGTATCGTTGTCGTGCGCCAGCAGGTCACCCTGTTGCGGCGCGGCGGGCTCGGCCTGGGCGGCCTTGGCCGCGAGCGCCTCGGCCGCGCGGTCCTGCGTTTCGGCAAGCTCATCGGCCAGCAGCAGCCCGGCAAACAGCAGCGTCCGCGTCTCGGTGAGCCCGCCGGTCGCGCCCGCCTTGCGCGCCGCCGCGTCCAGCATGGCGCCAAGCCGCGCGAGATGCTGTTCCTCGCCCGGCTGGCAGGTGACGCTGTACAGACGTCCGGCGATGGTGAGGCGCATATCGGGCATGGCGCTTACTCCGCCCGGGCCAGCAGCGCATCCATCCCGGCCAGCGCCTCGGCGGCGGCGGCCTTGAGCTGCGCATGACGCTCGATCAGCTCGTCGCTGGCGGCGATGGTGTGCGATTGAAGGTTTTCGGCGAGACCGACATGCGCCGATTCCAGCCGTGACAATGCTCGCTCAAGTTGTCCGATAGCAAGGATAAGTCGTTCATTTGCCATGGAATGAGCTTATCAACAAATGCCGCAAAAGCAACGTTTGGTCAAAGCGGGGCTTTTGCGGAACTTGACGCGGTGCACCATGGACACCAAAGGGTGACGCCAAAGCCGACTCGGCCCGCGCATTTGCATATGCAAAATCCTGTTTTCGCGCAGGCATCTAGGCTCTGATCGAGGATCAGCAGGGAGTTTCAAGGGGCGATGTCCGTTCAGTTTCAAGATCTCGCCAACGCCATTCGCGCCTTGTCGATGGATGGTGTTCAGGCCGCAAACAGCGGCCATCCCGGCATGCCGATGGGCATGGCCGATGTCGCCACGGTGCTGTTCGGCGAGTATCTGAAGTTCGATGCCAGCGCGCCCGACTGGGCCGATCGCGACCGCTTCGTGCTGTCTGCCGGGCATGGATCGATGCTGATCTACTCGCTGCTGCATCTTACCGGCTATGCGCGCCCGACGATCGAGGACATCCGCAATTTCCGTCAGCTGCACAGCCCATGTGCCGGTCACCCGGAGAATTTCGAGCTGCCCGGCGTCGAGTGCACCACCGGTCCGCTGGGCCAGGGCCTGGCGATGGCGGTCGGCATGGCAATGGCCGAGCGGCACCTGAACGCCGAATTCGGCAGCGACCTGGTCGATCACCGCACCTGGGTAATCGCTGGCGACGGCTGCCTGATGGAAGGCATCAACCACGAGGCGGTGGGCCTTGCCGGACATCTGAACCTCGGCCAGCTCAACGTTCTGTGGGACGACAACCGCATCACCATCGACGGCGCGACCGACCTGTCGACCAGCGAGGACATCCGCGCGCGCCATGCTGCGGCGGGCTGGCATGTCGTCGATTGCGACGGCCATGACCCCGAATCGATCCGCGCCGCGCTCGATGCCGCGATCGCCGATCCGCGCCCGTCGCTGATCGCGTGTGCGACGGTCATCGGCAAGGGTGCGCCCAACAAGCAGGGTACCTCGGCGACGCACGGATCGCCGCTGGGCGCTGCCGAAGTCGATGCCGCGCGCGCGGCGCTGGGCTGGCAGCACGCGCCGTTCATGGTGCCCGACGACATTCGCGATGCATGGAAAGCCTTTGGTCAGCGCGGGGCTGCCGAGCATTCTGCATGGGCAGAACGTCTCGCCGCATCGGACAAGGCCGCCGAGTTCAAGCGCCGCATGGCGGGCGAACTGCCCGCAGGGTTCAGCCTGTCGCAGCATGTCGCGAGCCTGCTCGCCGAGCCGCAGAAGGTCGCGACGCGCAAGGCGTCCGAACTCGCGCTCGAAGCGATCAATCCGCGCCTGCCCGAAACCATCGGCGGCTCGGCCGACCTTACCGGATCGAACAACACCAAGACCGCGGGTCTCGGCGTCTTCAACGCGACCAACTATGCCGGCCGCTATGTCAATTACGGCATCCGCGAATTCGGCATGGCGGCTGCGATGAACGGCCTCGCGTTGCACGGCGGGGTCATCCCCTATGGCGGGACCTTCCTCGTGTTCGCCGATTATTGCCGCGCCGCGATCCGCTTGTCCGCGCTGCAGCGCCAGCGGGTCATCTATGTGATGACGCATGACAGCATCGGCCTGGGCGAGGACGGACCGACCCACCAGCCGGTCGAGCATGTCATGAGCCTGCGCATGATGCCCAATCTGCTGACATTCCGCCCCGGTGACGCGGTGGAAACGGCAGAATGCTGGGAACTGGCGCTGCAGTCCGCCTCCGCTCCGACCGTGCTTGCGCTGACCCGGCAGAATCTGCCGCAGTTTCGCCGTGTCGAGGCCGAGGGCAACCAGTGCGCGCGCGGCGCCTATCGCATCAAGACCGCGGGCAACAAGCGCCAGGTGGTGCTGATCGGCACGGGTTCGGAAGTGTCGCTGGCGCTCGCCGTCGCCGACCAGCTCGAAGCCGCGGGCATCGGTGCGGATGTCGTGTCGATGCCGTGCTGGTCGCTGTTCGATGCGCAGCCCGAGAACTACCGCGCTGATCTGCTGCCCGCCGATGTCCTCAAGGTGTCGATGGAAGCCGGCGTGACCTTCGGCTGGGAACGCTATGTCGGCCGTGATGGCCTCGCCTTCGGGATCGACAGCTTCGGCGCATCGGCCCCGGCTGAGGCACTGTTCGACCATTTCGGCCTCACGCCCGACAAGATCACTCCCGCCGTGCGCGCCGCACTGGGGCAGGGTTGAACTGGGGCTGACCCCAAACACAACGAATTGGAAGCAGGAGAATTCCCATGGCAGTCAAGGTTGCAATCAACGGTTTTGGCCGCATCGGCCGTCTGGTCGCGCGCGCGATCCTGGAGCGCACCGACCATGATCTGGAGCTGGTCGCGATCAACGATCTGGGCGATGCCAAGGCCAATGCCCTGCTGTTCAAGCGCGACAGCGTGCACGGCGCGTTCCCTGGCACGGTGAGCGCCGAAGGCGACAGCATGATCGTCAACGGCAAGGCGATCAAGGTAACTGCCGAGCGAGACCCCGCCAAGCTGCCGCATGGCGAGATGGGCGTCGATATCGCGCTCGAATGCACCGGCTTCTTCGCGGACAAGGCCAAGGCGAGAGCGCATCTGACCGCCGGCGCCAAGCGCGTGCTGATCTCCGCCCCTGCCACCGGCGCGGACAAGACCATCGTGTTTGGCGTCAACCATGACGTGCTGACCGCCGACGATCTGGTCGTCTCGAACGCCAGCTGCACCACCAACTGCCTCGCGCCGATGGCCAAGGTGCTCAACGATCTGGTCGGCATCGAGCGCGGTCTGATGACCACGGTGCACAGCTATACCAACGACCAGAAGATCCTCGACCAGATCCATGGCGACATGCGCCGCGCGCGTGCCGCCGCGATGTCGATGATCCCGACCACCACCGGTGCCGCGCGCGCGGTGGGTCTGGTGCTGCCCGAGCTCAAGGGCAAGCTTGACGGATCGGCGATCCGCGTGCCGACCCCCAATGTCAGCCTGGTCGACCTCACCTTCACCCCGGGCCGCGACACCACGGTCGAGGAAATCAACGGCGCGCTGAAGGCCGCGGCCGAAGGTCCGCTCAAGGGCGTGCTCGCCTATACCGACGAGCCGCTCGTCTCGATCGACTTCAACCACGATCCGGCCAGCTCGACCATCGACAGCCTGGAAACCGCGGTAATCGACGGCAAGCTCGTCCGCGTGATCAGCTGGTACGACAACGAATGGGGCTTCTCCAACCGCATGGTCGATACCGCAGGCGTGATCGCCGGGCTGATCTGATCGCGGCAGACAAGACAAGGAGAGGACGCCAGCGCATGTTCAAGACCCTCGATGACCTGATTGCCGACCGCCACGGACTGGCGGGCAAGCCCGTCCTGGTTCGCGAAGACTTGAATGTGCCGATCCACGAAGGCCGGGTGTCCGATGACACCCGGCTGCGGGCGGCGATGCCGACGCTGGCGGAACTCGCCGACCACGGCGCCAAGGTTCTGGTGCTCGCGCATTTCGGCCGCCCCAAGGGCAAGGTCGATCCCGAGTTTACGCTGCGCCCCATCGCGCATGCGCTCTCCGACGTGATGGGCCGTCCGGTCGGCTTTCTCGAATCGCCCGATCGTCACGCGATCGACGTGCTCGATCCGGGCAGCATCACCGTGCTCGAGAACAGCCGCTTCTTCCCCGGCGAGGAGAAGAATGATCCCGTGCTGGCGAAGCAGATCGCCTCGCTCGGCGATTTCTATGTCAACGATGCCTTTTCCGCCGCACACCGCGCGCATGTGACCACCGAAGGGCTGGCGCATGTGCTGCCCGCCTTTGCCGGTCGGCAGATGGAAGCGGAGCTGAAGGCGCTCGAGGCGGCGCTCGGCAAGCCCGAGCATCCGGTCGCGGCGGTGGTCGGCGGCTCCAAGGTCTCGACCAAGCTCGACGTGCTGACCAACCTGGTCGGCAAGGTCGATCATCTGATCATCGGCGGGGGCATGGCCAATACCTTCCTCGCCGCGCGCGGGGTCGATGTCGGCAAGTCGCTTTGCGAGCATGATCTCGCCGATACCGCCAACGCCATTCTCGACGCCGCCGATGCCGCAGGCTGCACCGTGCACCTGCCCTATGACGTGGTGGTGGCCAAGGAATTCGGCGCGAACGTGCCGTGCCGCACCGCCAATGTGCACGAGGTCGAGGCCGACGAGATGATCCTCGATGTCGGCGCGGCGGCGGTTGAGGCCTTGTCCGACGTGCTCAAGACCTGCCGGACTCTGGTCTGGAACGGTCCGCTCGGCGCGTTCGAATATCCGCCGTTCGACACGGCGACCGTGGCTTTGGCGCGCACCGCTGCCGCGCTGACCCGCGAGGGCACGCTGGTCTCGGTCGCGGGCGGCGGCGATACCGTGGCGGCGCTCAACCATGCCGGTGCGGCGGACGATTTCTCCTTTGTTTCAACCGCTGGCGGCGCCTTCCTCGAATGGATGGAAGGCAAGGAACTGCCCGGCGTCAAGGCGCTCGAAAGCTGAGCGCCGATCGGCAACCATCAACCAATAAGCCTAAAATCAGGGAAGAGTGACCATGACCGACACCGCTGTTTTCAATGAGATGCTGGCCAAGATCGAATCGGGCCAGGGCTTTATCGCCGCGCTCGACCAGAGCGGTGGTTCGACGCCCAAGGCGCTCAAGGGCTATGGCATCGAGGACGGCGCGTGGAGCAATGACGAGGAAATGTTCGCGCTGATCCACGGCATGCGCAGCCGCATCGTCACCTCGCCCTGCTTCAACGGCGAAAAGGTGATCGGCGCGATCCTGTTCGAGCGTACCATGGACGGAGAGGCCGGCGGCAAGCCGGTGCCCGCCTTGCTGTGGGAGCGCGGGGTGGTGCCCTTCCTCAAGGTCGACAAGGGCCTGGAAGACGAAGCCGACGGCGTGCAGCTGATGAAGCCGATCGGCGGTCTGGGCGACCTGCTCGAACGCGCCAAGGGTCTGGGCATCTTCGGCACCAAGATGCGCTCGGTGATCAACTCGGCGTCGGAAAGCGGCATCGCGGCGATCGTGAAGCAGCAGTTCGAGGTCGCGGGCGAAATCCTCGACCACGGCCTGATCCCGATCATCGAGCCCGAGGTGAACATCAAGAGCGAGACGCGCGCCCAGTGCGACGCGATCCTCAACACCGAGCTCAAGAAGGCGCTCGACGCGCTGCCCGAAGGCCGCCGCGTGATGCTCAAGCTCTCGCTGCCCGCGCAGCCGGGCCTGTTCGCCGATCTGGTCGCACACCCGGCGGTGGTCCGCGTCGTCGCGCTGTCGGGCGGCTTCACCCGCGCCGAAGCCTGTGTCGAGCTGGCAAAGAATCCCGGCGTGATCGCCAGCTTCTCGCGCGCTCTGCTCAACGATCTCAAGCACCAGATGAGCGATGAGGAATTCGATGCCTCGCTCGGCGGCGCAATCGACGAGATCCACGCCGCATCGGTGGCCTGATCGCATGCCTGACCCCGGTTGCCAGCTCTATCTGATCTCCCCGCTCGATGTGGGCGGGGATTTCCCGGATCGGCTGCGCGCGGCGCTGGAGGCGGGGCCGGTGGCGGCGTTCCAGTTCCGGGTCAAGGATATCGACCAGCATGCCGCCGCGCGGCTCGCCGCGCCGCTCCAGGCGATCTGCGCCGAGCAGGACTGCGCCTTCATCGTCAATGACAGCATCGCGCTCGCCAAGCGGCTCGGCGCAGATGGCGTGCATCTGGGGCAGAGCGATGGCGATCCGCGCGAGGCGCGCGATGTGCTGGGGCGTGACGCGCAGATCGGCGTCACCTGCCACAACAGCCGCCATCTGGCTCTGGAGGCAGGGGAAGCGGGCGCTGACTATGTCGCCTTCGGGGCCTTCTATCCCAGCGAGACCAAGCAGGCCAAATATCAGGCCGAGCCCGAGATCCTGCACTGGTGGTCGTCGATGATGGAACTGCCCTGTGTCGCGATCGGCGGGATCACCGTGGCCAATGCCGCGCCGCTGGTCGAGGCGGGGGCGGATTTTCTGGCCGTGTCAGGCGGGGTCTGGAACCATGCCGATGGCGAGGCCTCAGCCGTGCGAGAATTCCTTGCGATCATGGCCGAACACCGCCGCACAGACGCGCCCTGAGCTATCGAGCCGGTTGAGATAGCTCACGAAATCCGCCTCGAATTCCTCGACATCGGGCGTGCCTTCGCCGCGCCCCGAATGCGCCGAAGCGATTTCGTTGCGGGTGCGGCCGAAAATGCCCGCGGCGGGCGTCTTGATGCTGAACAATGGCATGATCGTCTAATCCAATCCCCGGCAACGTCATAGCAGCTTTGGGGCTGCGGCTCATCTACTATCTGCAGCTAGTGTTAGATAGGAAGAAACCGTCATGCTGGTGTCATATCGACAGGCGGATGGTGCCGACCGACCAATGCAATACGTCGGTCAGGGTCGCGCCCCGGTGCGCGCCAAAGCGCTTGCCATGCCCGCATCATGCGCCTAGAGGGCCTGTCCATTCCCTGAAATCCAATGGAAACGAGCCTCGCATGAAGATCAGCGGTGTTGATATTCGCCCCGGTAACATTCTGGAATATGAAGGCGGCATCTGGAAGGTCGCCAAGATTCAGCACACCCAGCCCGGCAAGGGCGGCGCCTTCATGCAGGTCGAGATGAAGAACCTGGAAGACGGCCGCAAGACCAATGTGCGCTTCCGCAGCGCCGACACGGTCGAGAAGGTCCGTCTGGACACCAAGGACTTCCAGTTCCTGTTCGCCGATGGCGACAGCTTCGTGTTCATGGACCAGGAAACCTACGACCAGATCACGATCGCCGAAAAGCTGCTCGGCGATGAGGCTGCGTTCCTGCAGGACGGCATGCAGGTGACGCTCGAGCTGTATGACGAGCGCC
Source organism: Blastomonas sp. CACIA14H2 (assembly GCA_000503195.1). Lineage (GTDB taxonomy): Bacteria > Pseudomonadota > Alphaproteobacteria > Sphingomonadales > Sphingomonadaceae > Blastomonas. The sequence continues at coordinate 72,856 of AYSC01000015.1, read as the reverse complement.
CGATCTCGGTGCAGTTGCCCGATCAGATCGAGGCGACGATCGTCGAGGCCGATGCGGTGGTGAAGGGCCAGACGGCCTCGTCGAGCTACAAGCCGGCCATCCTCGACAATGGCGTGCGCGTGATGGTGCCCCCGCATATCAGCAGCGGCACGCGCATTGTCGTCGATGTCTATGCCAAGGAATATGTCCGCAAGGCGGACTGATCGGACCTGAATTCATGCCTGCCATTTCTGCCATCATCCGTGTCATGGAAAGCGCCGCGCGCAAGGCCGGCGGCCGCTTGCGGCGTGACTTTGGCGAGGTGGAACATCTCCAGGTCTCGAAAAAGGGCCCGGCGGATTTCGTGTCCAAGGCCGATCAGCACGCCGAGCGTGTGCTGTATGACGAGCTGAGCAAGGCGCGTCCCGGCTGGGGCTTCCTGCTCGAAGAGGGCGGGGACATTCCCGCCGAGCCGGGCAAGCCGCGCTTCATCATCGATCCGCTCGACGGCACCAGCAACTTCCTGCATGGCATCCCGCATTTCGCGATCTCGATCGCGGTGCAGGAACCGGCGCTCGACGGCAAGGGCTGGGGCGAGATCAGCGCCGCGCTGATCTACCAGCCGGTGACCGACGAGAGCTACTGGGCGGAAAAGTCGCGCGGCGCGTGGCTGCACGATCGCCGTCTGCGCGTATCGGGCCGCCGCAACCTCAGCGAGGCGCTGATCGCGACCGGCATCCCGTTCCTGGGCCATGGCGACATGGCGGAATGGACGCGCATCTTCGGCGCGATCGCGCCCGAGGTGGCCGGCATCCGCCGGTTCGGCGCGGCCTCGCTCGACCTGGCCTGGCTCGCGGCGGGCAAGTTCGACGGCTTCTGGGAAAGCGGTCTCAAGCCCTGGGATGTCGCGGCTGGCATCCTGCTGGTGCGCGAGGCGGGCGGTTTCGTCACCGATTTCCGCGGCGGCAGCCAGCCGATCGAGCGCCAGCAGGTGATCGCGGGCAACGATGCGCTGCACTCGCGGCTGCACAAGCTGCTGGTCGGCGCGTTGCGCTGACACTCAAGTTCGCTTACTATTCCGTCATTCCCGCGAAAGCGGGAATCCCGCTATAGGCAAGCACTGCTCGATTGAAGCGGGCCCCCCGCTTTCGCGGGGGTGACGATAAACCTTTGGCGAGCCGTCACTCCGTCACGAAACGGCGATATTGCTGCATCTGGTCGAGCCAGACGCTCAGATTCTCGTTGAAAACCGCCTGCGGAATGCCGCCCTTGTCGGTATCGACGTCCATCACCAGCACCGGATCGTTGTCGTCGTCGCGATAGGCTCGGACGAAGCGCTTCTTGGCATTCCATTCGTTGAGCTTGTCGAGGCTGAAGCCCTTGCGGTCGTTGAAGCCGAAATAGAATTGCACCGTCGCGCAATTGGCCTTGGCATCGTCGCAGTTCATCAGCGCGATCAGGAACGGCATGTCGTCATAGGCGCTGCGGATATAGGGGTTGCCGTCGCCCTGTTTCAGTTCGCTCGGCAGGCCGCGGGCCTTGAGGACGGCGGCGATGCTGTCTGGCCGCGTGGCGCTGACATTCTGCGCGGATGCGGGCGCTGCGCAGACCATTGCCAGTGCCGTTGCCATGCCGAAGACGGCAGATTTCAAACCCTTCATCGTTTCGAGTCCCTCCAAAAGCGGCGCATCCCCCGCGCCGCGCCCCTTGTCTAGCGCTTCCGCCCGGCATGGATTGTGCCGAAAGGCACTGAAAAGCGCAACTTTCGTGTCCCTCCGGGCTGTTGTGCATCGCCGCAAAAAAGGGGGGTCTTGCGGCTTGCGATAGCGGGATTGCTGGCCTAAAGACGCCCGAAGCAACACGCACGAATGGGACGCGCGCATGGCCGAATATCTGCCGATCCTGCTGTTCCTGGCGGTCGCTCTGCTCTTGTCGGTGGCGTTTGTCTTCCTGCCGATCGGGGTGTCGCGGCTCACAGGAGCGCACAAACCGACTGTCGCCAAGCTGAGCGAATATGAATGCGGCTTCCCCGCGTTCGAGGATTCGCGCAGCCAGTTCGACGTCCGGTTCTACCTCGTCGCCATCCTGTTCATCATCTTCGATCTCGAAGCGGCGTTCCTGTTCCCCTGGGCAGTCTCGCTCGAACAGATCGGCTGGGGCGGCTGGCTCACGATGATGGTGTTCCTGTTCGAACTCGTCATCGGCCTGATTTACGCATGGAAAGTGGGAGCACTCGATTGGGAGTAAATCCGCAAAATCCGGCGCTCGTCACCGGCACCTCCGGCGCGGTCGTTCCGCCTGCCGGGACGCTGCCTGACGCCGGTTTCTTCAACGACATCAATTCCGAGGTCTCGGACAAGGGCTTTCTGGTCACCTCGACCGAAGAGCTGTTCCAATGGGCGCGCACCGGCTCGCTCTGGTGGATGACCTTCGGCCTGGCCTGCTGTGCGGTGGAGATGATCCATGTCAACATGCCGCGCTACGACATGGAGCGCTTCGGCGTCGCGCCGCGCGCTTCGCCGCGCCAGTCGGACGTGATGATCGTCGCGGGCACGCTGTGCAACAAGATGGCCCCGGCGCTGCGCCGCGTCTACGACCAGATGTCCGAGCCGAAATACGTGATTTCGATGGGCAGCTGCGCCAATGGCGGTGGCTATTATCATTACAGCTATTCGGTGGTGCGCGGCTGCGACCGCATCGTTCCGGTGGACATCTATGTCCCCGGCTGCCCGCCGACCGCCGAGGCTCTGCTCTACGGCGTGATGCAGTTGCAACGCAAGATCCGCCGGGTCGGCACGATCGAGCGCTGATTTGAGTGATGGGCCTGTCGTGGAGGCGGGCCGGAATCGTTACGCACGTTAAGGGACGTACATGGGACATTCGGCGCCACGCTATGCCGTTCTCGATGGCCTGGGCGATGCCGTCGCCGCCACGCTGGGTGACCGGCTGCTGGCGACGCGCTTCACCCAGGGCGAGTATTGCTTCACCGTCCGCCGCGAGGCGGTGGCCGAAGCGCTCGATCTGCTGCGCGACGTCCACGAATATCAGCAGCTGATGGAAATCGCGGGCGTCGATTATCCCGACCGGGCCGAGCGGTTCGAGGTCGTCTATTGCCTACTGAGCCTGACGAAGAACCACCGCATCCGCGTCGCGTGCACGACCGATGAGGACACCCCGGTGCCCACCGTCACGCATATCTGGGAAGTGGCCGGCTGGCTCGAGCGCGAAGTGTACGACATGTACGGCGTGATCTTTGCCGGCAATCGTGACCTGCGGCGCATCCTCACCGATTACGGGTTTCGCGGCCATCCCTTCCGCAAGGACTTCCCGCTCACCGGCTATAGCGAGATGCGCTATTCCGAAGAGCAGGGCCGCGTGGTCTATGAACCAGTGAAGTTGGCGCAGGACTTTCGCAACTTCGATTTCACCTCGCCCTGGGAAGGCGCGGATTACGTGCTGCCGGGCGACGAGAAATCGCTGGGCGGTCCGCCGCATGCCGATATCCCCAAGACGACCGACAAGCCGTCGGACACCGGCGCTGGTGCGGCCGCCAACAAGGAGGCCGCCAAGCCCAGCGAGAACGCACCCAAGGAGGATAAGGCGTGATGGCCGAGTCGCTTCAGGACATGACCGTCGAGGGTCTGGTCGAACAGGATTCGACCACCGGCGATCTGGAAATCCAGAATTACACGATCAATTTCGGGCCCCAGCACCCTGCGGCGCACGGCGTGCTGCGGATGGTGATGGAGCTCGACGGCGAGATCGTCGAGCGCATCGATCCGCATGTCGGCCTGCTGCACCGCGGCACCGAAAAGCTGATCGAGTACAAGACCTATCTCCAGGCTCTGCCCTATTTCGATCGGCTCGATTATTGCTCGCCGCTGGCGATGGAGTACAGCTATGTGCTGGCAATCGAGAAGCTGCTGAACCTCGAGGTGCCGCTGCGTGCCCAGTATCTGCGCGTGCTGTTCGCCGAGCTGACCCGCATCTGCAACCACATGCTCAACCTGGGCGCGCACGTGATGGACGTGGGCGCGATGACGCCCAACCTGTGGTTGTTCGAAATCCGCGAGGATTGCCTCAACTTCTTCGAACGCGCCTCGGGCGCGCGCATGCACAGCGCCTGGTTCCGCCCCGGCGGCGTGCATCAGGACGTGCCGCTCAAGCTGCTCACCGATCTGGCAGACTGGCTCGACACCTTCCCCAAGCTGTTCGAGGATTCGATGAGCCTGGTGGTCGACAACCGCATCTTCAAGCAGCGCAATGTCGATATCGCTGTGGTGTCGAAGGACGATGCGGTGCGTTGGGGCTTTTCGGGTCCGATGATCCGCGGCAGCGGCATCCCCTGGGATCTGCGCAAGTCGCAGCCCTATGACGTGTATGACCGGATGGAGTTCGACGTGCCCGTCGGGACGCGCGGCGACTGCTACGACCGGTTCATGGTGCGCGTCGAGGAAGTCCGCCAGTCCGCCCGGATCATGCGCCAGTGCCTCAACGAGATGCCCGAAGGGCCGATCGCCTCGCTCGACCGCAAGGTGGTTCCGCCCAAGCGCGGCGAGATGAAGCAGTCGATGGAAGCGCTGATCCATCACTTCAAGCTCTATACCGAAGGCTTCCACGTGCCTGCGGGCGAGGTCTATGTCGCGACCGAGAGCCCCAAGGGCGAATTCGGCGTGTATCTGGTCAGCGATGGCACCAACAAGCCCTATCGCTGCAAGATCCGCCCGACCGCGTTCAGCCATCTCCAGGCGATGGAGTTCATGAGCAAGGGCCACATGCTGTCCGACGCGACCGCCATTCTGGGGGCGATCGACGTGGTGTTCGGGGAGTGCGACCGGTGATCGAACGGCTGGCCGTGGCTGAGGCGATGATCGCGCATTACAACGCGCAGGATGCCGACGCCTATGTCGCGCTGATGACCGAGGATGCCTGCGAGGCGGGCTATCGCGGCGCGGTGCTGCGCGAGGGACGCGAGGGCGTGCGCGCGGGGCTCAAGGCGATGTTCACCGAGTTTCCGCAGAACCGTGCCGAGATCCTTTCGGGCCATCTGCTCGGCGAGACGGTGGTCCTGCACGAAAAGGTCTCGCGCTCGGCCGATGCCGAGCCGTTCGAGGTCATGTCGATCTACAGTTTTGAAGGCGACAAGGTGTCGCGCGTGGAGTTTGTCCGCTGATGGCTGACGCAGCCCATATCCCCGATGAAGCCGAAACCCGCGCCCGCTGGGGTGCGTTCGCGTTCACCGACGAGAATCTCGCCAAGGCGAAGACGATCATCGCGCGCTATCCCGAAGGGCGCCAGCGCAGCGCGGTGATGCCGCTGCTCGATCTCGCCCAGCGCCAGGTGGGTGCGGAGACGCAGACCCAGGGCTGGCTGCCGGTCCCGGTGATCGAATATGTCGCCGCGATGCTCGACATGCCCTATATCCGGGCCTACGAGGTCGCGAGCTTCTACACGATGTACAATCTCGCGCCGGTGGGCCGCTATCATGTGCAGGTCTGCGGCACCACGCCGTGCCTGCTGCGCGGATCGGATGACGTGATGGCCGCCTGCGCCAACAAGGGCCTCGTCAAGGGCAAGACCACGCCCGACGGCCTGTTCACGCTGACCGAGGTCGAGTGCATGGGCAATTGCGCCAATGCGCCGATGGTGCAGATCAACGACGACAATTTCGAGGATCTGGACTACGATCGGACAATCGGAATCCTCGAGGCTCTGGCAGCGGGCGAGAGTCCCAAGCCGGGCACCCAGATCCCGGGCCGCCACGCCAGCGAACCCGAAGGCGGGCCGACCACGCTCAAGCAGATGGTCGATGCCAACCATGACTATCGGGGAGAATGGGGATGACGACGCCGGTCAAGGCCGGGGTCCCGCTGCTCGGCATCATCTTTCTGGCGCTGGCGATCTTCAAGTTCGTCCAGGGCGACGGATGGGTGGTCTGGGCGATTTTGGCGTTTTTGTTCGGCGGTTTCGGCATTTTCAGCCGCAACCGTTCTGGAGGTAATCAGTCGTGAGTCTCGCTGACAAGGATCGCATCTTCACCAATGTCTACGGGTTCCAGCCCTGGAACCTGAAGGCGGCCGAGGCGCGTGGCGATTGGGACAAGACCAAGGACCTGATCGCCTGGGGCCAGGACAGGATCATCGAGGAAGTGAAGGCCTCGGGGCTGCGCGGACGCGGCGGTGCGGGCTTCCCCACCGGCATGAAGTGGAGCTTCATGCCCAAGGAATCGAAGGACGGCCGTCCGAGTTTCCTGGTGATCAACGCCGACGAATCGGAGCCCGGCAGCTGCAAGGACCGCGAAATCCTGCGCCACGACCCGCACAAGCTGATCGAAGGCGCGCTGATCGCCGGGTTCGCGATGCGCGCGCGTGCCGCCTATATCTATGTGCGCGGTGAATATATCCGCGAGGCCGAAGTGCTGCAGGCGGCGATCGACGAGGCCTATGCGGCGGGGCTGATCGGCAAGAATGCGGCCAAGTCGGGCTATGATTTCGACGTGTTCGTCCATCGCGGCGCGGGTGCGTATATCTGCGGCGAAGAAACCGCGATGATCGAGAGCATCGAAGGCAAGAAGGGCCAGCCGCGGCTCAAACCGCCGTTCCCCGCGGGTGCCGGCCTTTATGGCTGCCCGACCACGGTGAACAATGTCGAATCGATCGCTGTCGTGCCCACCATCCTGCGCCGCAGCGCCGCCTGGTTCGCCAGCTTCGGTCGCGAGAACAACAAGGGCACCAAGCTGTTCCAGATCAGCGGGCATGTCGAAAAGCCCTGCGTGGTCGAGGAAGCCATGAGCATCCCGTTCCGCGAGCTGATCGAGCGGCATTGCGGCGGCATTCGTGGCGGCTGGGACAATCTGCTGGCGGTGATCCCCGGCGGATCGTCGGTGCCGCTGGTGCCCGCCGCGCAGATCATCGACGCGCCGATGGATTTCGACGGGCTTAAGGACGTCGGATCGGGCCTCGGCACCGCGGCGGTGATCGTCATGGACAAGTCGACCGACATCGTCCAGGCGATCAGCCGGATCAGCTATTTCTACAAGCACGAAAGCTGCGGCCAGTGCACGCCGTGCCGCGAGGGCACCGGCTGGATGTGGCGCGTGATGGAGCGCATGCGCACCGGCGATGCCGATCTCAGCGAAATCGATACGCTTTACGAAGTCACGAAACAGGTCGAAGGGCACACCATCTGCGCTCTGGGCGATGCCGCCGCCTGGCCCATCCAGGGCCTGATCCGGCATTTCCGCCCCGAGATGGAGCGCCGTATCATCGAGAAGCAGGGAACTGGTTCAATGATGGAGGCTGCAGAATGAGGATGTTTGCAAAGGCGACATTGGCCGTGCTGGCCATGGCTTCGATGACGGCTCCGGCGCTGGCGACCGGTGCTGGCTGGTGGAACGTGCCCGACGATGCGGTCAAGGCCGCGCTCAAGCGCACGGCGCTGGGCGGCGCCGACACGATGCGCGCCTTTGCCCTCTGCGCGGTCAAGCGCAATCCCAAATATGTCGAGGCGCTGCTGGCCACGACCCAGGGCAGCCTGGAAGAACGCGCCGCGTCGCGCAGCCTGACCAACGCCAATTTCGACTGCATGCCTTCGGGCGAATTCACGCTGGGCGGCCTGTCGGTACGCGGTAGCCTGGCCGAAGCGATGTTCTGGACGCGCTACGCCTCCACCGATGTCGAAGCGCTCAAGGTGCGCAGCGACGAGAAAGGCGAGAAGGAGCGCTTTGCCGATTGCGCCGCCGATGGCAGCCTCGATGAAGTTCGCGCGCTGATCGCCACCGCGCCCAAGAGCAACGACGAAGGCGCGGCGCTTTCCGCGCTGATGCCGCGCCTGCGCGAATGCATCGCCAAGACCAGCTTCAGCTCGATGGACAATGCCTCGGCGCGTTCGCTGATGGCAGAGGCGCTGTATCGCGCGGCCAAGCGCGGTGCGGTGAGCTGATCGCCATGGCGCGCCTCGGTCCTTCCCTCTTGGCAGCCGCAGCGCTCTCCGCTCCCGCAATGGCGGGTGCGGCAGAGCCTGCGCTGGTGCCCAAGCAGCAGGTGGTGTCCGAATTCGCCGCCTGTGTGCTGAAGCAGCAGCCCGAGCGCGTGCGCGCGCTGCTGGCGAGCGAGCAGGGAAGCGACGAGGAACGCAGCGTGGCCAAGCGTCTGATGGAAGGCACGGCCAGTTGCACGCGCGGCCGCGCCTTCATCACCATGCGAACCGGCGAGGCACGCGGTGCGCTTGCTGAAGCCGCGCTCAAGGCAGATGCGGCGCTGGCGCAGCATGCCGAAGGCCTCGCTGCGCAGGACGTGGCGCGTCCCACCGAAACGACCGGACGACAGTTCGTCATCGCCTATGGCCAGTGCCTCGCTGCACGTTCGCCCTCCCAGGCGCGCGCGCTGATCGCGACCGATTATGACTCGGCGGCGGAACGCGACGCCATGATGGGCTTCGATGCCGCGCTCAAGGACTGCATGCCGACCGGGCTTGCCTATCAGATCAACATCCGCGACGTGCGCAACCACGTCGCCTCTGCATTGTACGACCGGGCGCTGGCCGCATCCGGTGGTGGAGACAAGAATGCCTAAGCTTACCGTCGACGGGATCGAGGTCGAAGTCCCCCAGGGTGCGACCGTGCTGCAGGCCTGCGAGGCTGCCGGCAAGGAAATCCCGCGTTTTTGCTATCACGAGCGGTTGAGCATCGCCGGCAACTGCCGCATGTGCCTGGTCGAGGTGAAGCCCGGACCGCCCAAGCCGCAGGCGAGTTGCGCGCTGCCCGCCATGGACAATCAGGAAGTCCGCACCAATAGCGACATGGTGAAGAAGGCGCGCGAAGGCGTGATGGAATTCCTGCTGATCAACCACCCGCTCGATTGCCCGATCTGCGATCAGGGCGGCGAGTGCGACCTGCAGGACCAGTCGGTCGCCTATGGTCGCGGCGGATCGCGCTATGACGAGAACAAGCGCGCGGTTACCGAAAAGTATATGGGCCCCATCATCAAGACGGTGATGACCCGCTGCATCCACTGCACCCGTTGCGTACGCTTTGCCGAGGAAGTGGCCGGTACCGAGCAGATCGGCGCGATCGGTCGCGGCGAGAACATGCAGATCACCAGCTATCTCGAAAAGGCGGTTTCGTCCGAACTTTCGGGCAATGTCATTGACCTGTGCCCAGTCGGCGCGCTGACCTCGCGCCCTTATGCCTATGAGGCGCGGCCCTGGGAACTCAAGAAGACGCTCGGCATCGACGTGATGGACGCGGTCGGCACCAATATCCGCTTCGACAGCCGGGGCAGGGAAGTGCTGCGCGTGCTGCCGCGCGTCAATGACGACGTCAACGAGGAATGGGCGCACGACAAGACCCGCTATGCGGTCGATGGCCTGATGCGCCGCCGCCTCGACAAGCCCTATGTCCGCCGTGACGGCAAGCTGGTCCCGGCGAGCTGGGCCGAGGCGTTCCAGGCGATCGCCGACGTGAACGCTGGCTCCAGCGTGGCGGCAGTCGCGGGCGACCTGCTCGATTGCGAAACGATGTTCGCGGCGCGCGAGCTGCTGGACAAAATGGGCTCGACGCTGATCGAAGGCCGTCAGACCGGACTGAAATATGACGTGTCCAGCCTCGCTGCGGTCAATTTCAACTCGACGCTGAACGGCATCGAGACCGCCGACGCGATTCTGTTGGTCGGCACCAATCCGCGCTGGGAAGCGCCGCTGGTCAACACGCGCATCCGCAAGGCGATCAAGCACGGTGCCAAGGTCTATGCCATCGGCGCCGAGACCGACCTGACCTACAAGGTCGAATGGCTCGGCAACGACATGAGCCTGCTCGCGAAGCTGCCCAATGCGGTCGCTGACGCGCTGAAGGGTGCGAAGCGCCCCGCGATCATCCTGGGCGGCGGTGCGCTGGCCGTCGAGGGCGCACATGGCGCGGCACTCGCGCTGGCCGAGAGCTTCAATCTCGTCCGCGACACCGAGGACGGTCCGTGGAACGGCTTCAACGTGCTGCACATGGCGGCCTCGCGCATGGGCGGGCTGATGCTCGGCTGGGCGCAACCGGGCGGCATTGCCGATCTCGTCGCGGCTAGGCCCAAGCTGCTGTTCGCGCTGGGCGCGGACGAGGTCGATTTCGGCAAGTTCGACGGCAGCTTCAAGGTGTTCGTCGGCCATCATGGCGACAAGGGCGCGGCAGCGGCGGATGTCATCCTGCCGTCAGCGGCCTATCCGGAAAAGAACGGCACCTATGTCAATGTCGAGGGCCGGGTGCAGATGAGCGACAAGGCCGTGTTCGCGCCGGGCGACGCCCGCGAGGACTGGTCGATCCTGCGCGCGCTGTCCGAAGTGCTCGGCCACAAGCTGCCGTTCGACAGCTTTGCCGAATGCCGCGCAGCAATGATCGCGGCGGTTCCTGCGCTCGGAGTCGAGGGTCTGGCGAGCTTCGACTGGGCGCCGCCCAAGCTGCCCGCCAGCCCGTCGGGCGAAGTCGGCTATCCGATCAAGGATTTCTACCTCACCAACGCCATCGCGCGCGCCTCGGCGACGATGCAGCGCTGCTCGGCTGAACTGCTGCACGGCGAAGAGATGCTGGAGGCCGCAGAATGACCGAGTTTTTCCAATCCGCATTGGGCACCGGCTGGGGCTGGTTCGTTGCCAATCTCATCCTGATCCTGCTGATCGCGCTGCCGGTGATGCTGTCGGTGGCGATCGTCATCTATTTCGACCGCAAGATCTGGGCGGCGATGGCGCTGCGGCGCGGGCCGAATGTCGTCGGACCCTTCGGCATCCTGCAGAGCTTTGCCGATGCGGCCAAGGTGTTCCTGCAGGAAACGATCATTCCCTCGAGCGCCAACAAAGGCCTGTTCCTTCTCGCGCCGATCATCACCTTCACCGTAGCATTGCTCAGCTGGGCGGTGATCCCGTTCGACCAGAACATGGTGCTGGCAGACATCAATGTCGGCCTGCTCTACATTCTCGCGGTGAGCTCGCTCGGCGTGTACGGCGTGGTGATCGCCGGCTGGGCGTCGAACTCGAAATATCCGTTCTTCTCGGCGCTGCGCGCGTCGGCGCAGATGATCTCGTACGAGGTCTCGATCGGCTTCATCATCGTGACCGTCGTGCTGTGGACCGGCAGCTTCAACCTCAACGCCATTGTCGAGGCGCAGCGCGGCCACGGTCTGGGCTTTGTCAACTGGTACGGCTTCAACCTGCTGCTCTTCCCGATGGCGGTGATGTTCCTCATCTCGTCGCTCGCCGAAACCGCGCGCGCGCCGTTCGACCTCACCGAAGCGGAGAGCGAGCTGGTCGCTGGCTATCAGACCGAATATTCGTCGATGGCCTTTGCGCTGTTCTGGCTGGGCGAATATGCCAACGTGCTGCTGATGTGCACGCTCAACGCGGTGCTGTTCTGGGGCGGCTGGCTGCCGCCGGTCGATTGGGCGCCGCTCTATGCCGTGCCGGGCATCTTCTGGCTGATCCTCAAGATTTCGGCCTTTTTCTTCATCTTCAGCTGGGTCAAGGCGACCGTTCCCCGGTACCGTTATGACCAGCTGATGCGGCTGGGCTGGAAGGTGTTCCTACCCATCTCGCTGCTGTGGATTTTCCTGGTGTCGGGTTACCTGATGCTGACGAGATACGGGGTCTGATTACCATGTTGCAGACGATCAAGGCGTTCACGCTCTATGAGTTCGTGAAGGCCCATGCGCTGACGCTGAAATATTTCTTCAAGCCCAAGGCGACGATCAACTATCCGTTCGAGAAGAACCCGCTGAGCCCGCGTTTTCGCGGCGAGCATGCCCTGCGTCGCTATCCCAATGGCGAAGAGCGCTGCATCGCGTGCAAGCTGTGCGAGGCGGTATGTCCGGCCCAGGCGATCACGATCGAGGCCGAACCGCGCGACGACGGATCGCGGCGCACCACGCGCTACGATATCGACATGACCAAGTGCATCTATTGCGGTTTCTGCCAGGAGGCTTGTCCGGTCGACGCGATCGTCGAGGGACCGAATTTCGAATACGCAACGGAAACCCGTGAGGAGCTGATCTACGACAAGGGCAAGCTGCTTGAGAATGGTGACAAATGGGAACGCGCCATTGCCGCCAACCTTGAAGCCGATGCCCCTTATCGTTAAGGCGCACTCGAATTCGATTCACGCATGGTCCCGATGTCCGCTGGGAGAGGCGGGCAGGGGCCTGAGACAAGACCAGCTCGATTGGGCGCATCGGGGGCTGTAAAGCTTTGATCCAGATTTTTGCCTTCTATCTGTTTGCGTCGGTGGTGATCGCCAGCGGTGCCTTCACGATCCTCGCGCGCAACCCGGTGCACTCGGTGCTCTGGCTGATCCTTGCGTTCTTCAACGCGGCGGGCCTGATGGTCCTGATCGGCGCGGAATTCATCGCGATGCTGCTGGTCATCGTCTATGTTGGCGCCGTCGCGGTGCTGTTCCTGTTCGTCGTGATGATGCTCGATATCGACTTTGCCGAGCTGCGCGGCGGCTTCATGAAGAACCTGCCGCTGGGCCTCGCGCTCGCGGCCGTGTTCCTGGCCGAGCTGGTGTTCGGTATCGGCGCCTATCGGGCGGGCAACATCGCGCTCGGCGAGCATGCGCTCAACCCCGCGCGCATGGGGGCCAGCAACATCCAGGCGGTCGGTGAGCTGCTCTACACCCGCTATATCTTCCTGTTCGAAAGCGCCGGCGTCGTGCTGCTCGTCGCCATGGTCGGCGCGATCGTGCTGACGCATCGCAGGCGCGCTGGCGTTCGCCCGCAGAATATCGGCTCGCAGGTCCGCCGCCGTCCCGAAGACGCGACGCGCAATACCCAGCCTGCGGTTGGCCAGGGAGTTCAGCTGTGATCGGTATCGAGCATTATCTGGTGGTCAGCTCCATCCTGTTCGTGATGGGCGTGCTGGGCATCTTCCTGAATCGCAAGAACGTGATCATCATCCTGATGGCGATCGAGCTGATCCTGCTTGCGGTGAACATCAACCTCGTCGCGTTCAGCGTCTTCCTGGGCGACATGGTGGGCCAGGTGTTCGCGATGTTCGTGCTGACCGTTGCCGCAGGCGAAGCGGCGGTGGGACTGGCGATCCTCGTCATCTATTTCCGTGGCCGCGGCACGATCGCGGTTGACGATATCAACCAGATGAAGGGCTGAGGCACATGAGCATTACCCTCATCGTCTTCCTGCCGCTTCTGGCAGCGATCATCGCGGGCCTGGGCAACCGCATCATCGGCAACGTCCCGGCCAAGCTGGTCACGACCGCCGCACTGTTCGTGGCGTGCGGCCTGTCCTGGCCGATCTTCCTCGGCTTCCTGTCTGGGTCGAGCACCGAATATGTCGTGCCGGTGCTGTCCTGGCTGCGCTCGGGCGATCTGCAGTTCGACTGGGCGCTGCGCGTCGACACGCTGACCGCAGTGATGCTCGTCGTGGTGACCTCGGTCTCGGCGCTCGTCCACCTGTATAGCTGGGGCTATATGGACGAGGATCCGGACCAGCCGCGCTTCTTCGCCTATCTCTCGCTGTTCACCTTCGCGATGCTGATGCTGGTGACCGCCGACAATCTCGTGCAGATGTTCTTCGGATGGGAAGGCGTGGGCCTGGCCTCGTATCTGCTGATCGGCTTCTGGTTCCGCAAGCCCAGCGCCAATGCCGCCGCGATCAAGGCGTTCGTCGTCAACCGCGTCGGTGACCTGGGCTTCATGATGGGCATTTTCGGCACCTTCCTGGTATTTGGCACCGTCTCGATCCCTGCGATCCTCGAAGCCGCACCCGGCATGCAGGGCGCGACCATCGGCTTCCTCGGCAATCGCTTCGACCTGATGACCGTTTTGTGCCTGCTGCTGTTCGTTGGTGCGATGGGCAAGTCGGCGCAGCTCGGGCTGCACACCTGGTTGCCCGACGCGATGGAAGGCCCGACCCCTGTGTCGGCGCTGATCCATGCCGCGACCATGGTGACCGCCGGCGTGTTCATGGTGTGCCGCCTGTCGCCGATGTTCGAGACCAGCCCGACCGCGCTCACGGTCGTCACTGTCGTCGGTGCGTGCACCGCGCTGTTCGCCGCGACCGTCGGCCTGGTGCAGACCGATATCAAGCGCGTCATCGCCTATTCGACCTGTTCGCAGCTGGGCTACATGTTCTTCGCGGCAGGCGTCGGAGCCTATGGCGCGGCGATGTTCCACCTGTTCACGCACGCCTTTTTCAAGGCACTGCTGTTCCTCGGCGCAGGCTCGGTGATCCATGCGATGCACCACGAGCAGGACATGCGTTATTATGGCGGCCTGCGTAAGCACATCCCTCTCACCTTCTGGGCGATGATGGCGGGCACGCTGGCGATCACCGGCGTCGGTATCGTGGGCGTCGCAGGCTTTGCCGGTTTCTATTCGAAGGACGGCATCATCGAGGCGGCGTTCGCAAGCGGCACCCAGGTCGGCCAGTTCGCCTTCACCATCGGGGTGTTCGCGGCGCTGCTCACCAGCTTCTACAGCTGGCGCCTGATCTTCCTGACGTTCTTCGGGACGCCGCGCTGGATCGAGTCCGAGCATATTCAGCACAGCGTCCACAAGACCCCGGCCCAGGCCGGCGCGGACACCACCGGCGGCTATCATCCGCACGAAAGCCCGCTGCCGATGCTGATCCCGCTAGGTGTCCTCACCGTGGGCGCAGTGGCCGCCGGTTTCGTCTTCCACCATGCGTTCATCGATGCCGAGCATGGCGCGGCCTTCTGGAACGGCAGCCTGTTCTTCAACGCGCACCTGATGCACGAGATGCACGAGGTTCCGCTCTGGGTGAAGCTCGCCTCGACCGTGGCGATGCTGATCGGCCTGCTGACCGCGATCCTGATGTATCTGGTGAACGCCAGCCTGCCGGCCAAGCTCGCCTCGGCGCTGTCACCGCTCTACCAATTCTTCCTCAACAAGTGGTATTTCGACGAGCTGTACAACCACATCTTCGTCAAGCCGAGTTTTGCCTTGGGCCGCTTCTTCTGGAAGGTCGGTGACGAGGGCACGATCAACCGCTTCGGTCCCGATGGGGCCGCGGTACTGGTCACCTCCGGCTCGCGCGTGGCGATGAAGCTGCAATCGGGTTTTCTCTACAGTTATGCGCTGGTGATGCTGCTGGGCCTCGTGGCCGCGCTGACCTGGCTGATGGTGCGCTGACATGAACGAACTGGGCTTTCCTATCCTGTCGCTGATGCTCGCCGTGCCGATGGCGGCGGCGGTCGCCTGCCTGTTCGTCAGCGCCAATGCCGCGCGCTGGATCGCGCTGCTCGCGACGCTGGTCGATCTGGCGCTTGGCATCGTGCTGTGGATGAACTTCGACATCGGCGGCGCGCAGTGGCAGTTCGTCGAGAAAGCGGCGCTGTTCGATCGCTTCAGCTGGGCGCTGGGCATCGACGGCATCGCCCTCATGCTCATCATGCTTTCGGTCTTTCTGATGCCGATCTGCATCGGCGCGAGCTGGGAAGCGATCCAGACGCGCGTCGGCGAATACATGGCCGCGTTCCTGCTGATGGAAGTGCTGATGATCGGCGTGTTCGCCGCGCAGGACATCTATCTGTTCTACATCTTCTTCGAAGCCGGCCTGATCCCGATGTACCTGATCATCGGCATCTGGGGCGGGGCGAACCGTATCTACGCAAGCTACAAGTTCTTCCTCTACACCCTGCTCGGATCGGTGCTGATGCTGATCGCGATGTTCTGGATGGTGAACGAGGCGGGCACGTCGGACATCCCGACGCTGATGGCCTATGACTTCCCGGTCGAGGCGCAGGCCTGGCTGTGGCTCGCGTTCTTCGCCAGCTTTGCGGTGAAGATGCCGATGTGGCCGGTGCACACCTGGCTGCCCGATGCGCACGTGCAGGCACCGACTGCAGGTTCGGTGATCCTCGCCGGCGTGCTGCTCAAGATGGGCGGCTATGGCTTCATCCGCTTCTCGCTGCCCATGTTCCCTGCGGCTTCGGTCGACTATCTCTGGCTGGTCTTCGCCTTGTCGATGGTCGCGGTGGTCTACACCTCGCTGATCGCGCTGGTGCAGAGCGACATGAAGAAGCTGATCGCCTATTCGTCGGTCGCGCATATGGCGATCGTGACGGTCGGCCTGTTCGCGTTCAACCGCCAGGGCCTCGAAGGCGCGCTGGTGGTGATGCTGAGCCATGGTCTGGTCTCGGGCGCGCTGTTCCTGTGCGTCGGCGTGATCTACGACCGACTGCACACCCGCGAGATCGACCGTTACGGCGGCCTGTCGATCAACATGCCGCGCTATGCGCTGCTGTTCCTGCTGTTCACCATGGCCTCGATCGGCCTGCCGGGCACCAGCGGTTTCGTCGGCGAGTTCCTCTCGCTGGTCGGCGTCTACGAGGTGTCGAGCTGGGCTGCGATCGTCTGCACCACCGGCATCATCCTGGGCGCGGCCTACATGCTCTATCTGTACCGCCGCGTCGCCTATGGCGTGATCAAGTCGGACGACGTCGCTGCCATGCCCGATCTCAACAAGCGCGAGATTGCGCTGCTGCTGCCCATCGCGCTCGTCGTGCTGTGGATGGGTGTTTACCCCGAAAGTTTCATGGCGCCGATGCGCAAGGACGTGGGCGCGCTCGAAGCGCGCCTCGCCTCGGTCAAGCCTGCGGGCGATGCGCAGGTGAAGATGGGCAAGGCGCCTGCGCTGACGCCCGCCGCCCATGCTGAAGAAGGCCATCACTGATGAATTACGAACTCTGGTTCCAGCTGGCCTCGCCGGAAATCGTCCTCAGCATCTCGAGCCTCGCCCTGCTGCTGATCGCGGCCTGGGGCGGCGTGCAATCTTCGCGCCTCGTCAGCGTGCTGACCGTGGTCGCGCTGTTCGGCGCCCTGGCACTGTCGTTCAATTTCCTGCTGAACCCTTCGTTCGCCGAAGGCGCCGACGCGTTCTACGGCCAGTATCGCATGGACCGCTTCGCCTCGCTGTCGAAGATCCTCGTGTTCCTCTCGGCGATCGGCTGCATCATCGTCGCGCCGAAATTCTTCGCGCGCGGCAATCTGATGCGCCCCGAATACCCGATCCTCATCCTGTTCGCGACGATCGGCATGGGGCTTATGGTCTCGGCGGTCGATCTGCTGACGCTCTATGTCGGTCTCGAGATGCAGAGCCTCGCCGCCTATGTGCTCGCGAGCTTCCTGCGCAGCGACGATCGCTCGGCGGAAGCGGGCCTCAAATATTTCGTGCTCGGCGCGCTGGCAAGCGGCATCCTGCTGTTCGGCATGTCGCTGCTCTATGGCTTTACCGGCACCACCAGCTTTATCGGCATCCAGACGGCATTCAGCGACGGGGTGTCGACCGGTGCATTGTTCGGCATCGTCTTCGTCCTCTCGGGCCTGGCGTTCAAGATCAGCGCGGTGCCGTTCCACATGTGGACGCCCGACGTCTATGAAGGCGCGCCGACCCCGGTGACCACCTTCTTCGCGACCGCCCCCAAGGTCGCCGCGATGGCGCTGACCATGCGCGTCGCGATCGAGGCCTTCGGCGGTCAGCAGTCGGTCTGGCAGCAGATCGTGATCTTCGTGGCCTTGGCCTCGATCATCCTCGGCGGCGTCGCCGCAATCGGTCAGCAGAACATCAAGCGCCTGCTCGCCTATTCGTCGATCAACAATGTCGGCTTCATCCTGATCGGCCTCGCCACCGGCACCGAGGCGGGGGCTTCGGCAATGATGACCTATCTGATCATCTATGTCGCGATGACGCTGGGCAGCTTCATCTGTGTGCTCGACCTGAACGATCGCGACGGCCGTCCGGTCGAGGAGATCGCCAAGCTGGCTGGCCTTTCGAAGACCCGTCCGGGTCTTGCGGCGGCGCTCGCCGTGTTCATGTTCAGCCTCGCGGGCATCCCGCCGCTGTTCGGCTTCTGGGGCAAGTTCGTGGTGTTCGATGCTGCGGTCGCCGCCGGTCTGATTCCGCTCGCCGCCATCGGTATCGCCGCCTCGGTCATCGGTGCGTTCTATTATCTCAAGGTCGTCAAGGTCATGTATTTTGACGAGCCCGCCGATGTCATCGCGCCCAGCGATTCCGCCGCGCGCATGGCTTTGGTGACGCTCACTGCGCTGTTCGTCTCGCCGCTCGGCTATTTCGCTACGCTGGCGCTCAGCCCCGTCACCGCTGGCGCCGCCAAGGCACTGTTCTGGGCAGCGTGATCGAAACGGTCGCGCTGACCGGCTCCACCAATGCCGACATGATGGCGCGCGCCGATGCCGGCGCGCCCGAGGGGCTCTGGCTCCGCGCTGAGCAGCAGCATGGGGGCAGGGGACGGCTGGGGCGCCAGTGGCTGAGCCCGATCGGCAATCTCTATTGCAGCACGCTGGTGCGGCTGCGCCCCGACGATCCGCCCGCGCATCTGCTCGCCTTCGTCACCGCGCTCGCGGTGCACGCCGCGATGCTGGACATCGTGCCCGATTGTGGCGCGCGGCTGAAATGGCCCAATGACGTGCATGTCGATGGCGCAAAGCTGGCCGGCATTCTGCTCGAACGGCGCGCCGATGCGGTCGTGGTGGGGATCGGCGTGAATGTGGCCCTCGCGCCCGATGTACCGGGACGGAAGGTGACGTGCCTGCGTGACCTCGGCGCGATGGTGCAGATCGATGCGGCAGCCGTGATCGAACTGCTCGCGGATCGCTTCGCCGCCCGGCTCGCCCAGTGGCGTTCTGTGGAGCCCGCAACGCTGCTTGATGTCTGGTGCGCCGCCGCGCATAAGCCGGGCGAGGCGATGGCGGTGCAGCGCGGGCCTGACGACCGCATCGAGGGGGTTTTCGATGGACTGGCCGCCGATGGCGCATTGCGGCTGCGCCTGGCAGACGGTCGCATCGAGACGATCAGCGCCGGGGATGTCGATCTTGTCGGCTGATGCCATCAGATTTCTTGTAAGGGGTGCTCGGAATGCTGCTTGCGATTGATGTCGGCAACACCAATGCCGTGTTCGCGCTGTTCAATGGTCGGACGATCAAGGCACGCTGGCGGATTTCGACCGACCCGCGGCGGACCGCGGACGAATATGCGGTCTGGCTCAACCAGCTGCTCGCGATCGAAGGCTATGTTCGCCAGGATATCGCCAATGTGATCATCTCCACCGTGGTGCCGCGTGCGCTGCACAATCTGCAGATGCTCTCGCGCAAGTATTTCGATGTCGAACCGCTGGTGGCCGGGGTTGAACCTGCGGACTGGCGCATCCAGATTGATGTCGACGAGCCGCGCTCGCTGGGCGCGGACCGGGCGGTCAACAGTATCGCTGCGCACGCCTTGCACCCCGGCGATCTGATCGTCATCGACTTTGGTACCGCAACCACCTATGACGTTGTGGATTATACCGGCGCTTACAAGGGCGGGATCATCGCGCCGGGGATCAACCTGTCGCTCGATGCCCTTGTCAGTGCGGCGGCCAAGCTGCCCCGCATCGCCATCGAAATTCCGGGAACGGACGGATCGGTGATCGGGCGCAACACCGAAGACCAGATGCAGATCGGCGTTTTCTGGGGCTATGTCGCGATGATGGAAGGGCTGGTGGCCCGGATGCGCGCGGAAATTGGCCGACCTGCCAAGGTGATCGCCACCGGCGGGCTGGCGGTGCTGTTCGATCGGCACACGACGATATTTGATGCGGTCGAGCCGGACCTGACGCTTCAGGGGCTGGCGATGATCGCCGAAAGGGCTTTTTGACTAGATGACACCCGGTAAAGAATTGTTGTTCCTGGCCCTTGGCGGGTCGGGCGAGATCGGCATGAACGCCAATCTGTACGGCTGCGACGGAAAATGGGTCATGGTCGATCTGGGCATGACGTTCAGCGATCCCGCCTATCCGGGTGTCGAACTGGTGTTTCCCGATCTCGAGTTCATCGAGGAGCGCGCCGACGACCTGCTCGGCATCGTGCTGACGCACGGGCACGAGGACCATATCGGCGCGCTGCCCTATCTGGCTGCGGACCTCGGCGTGCCGTTGTTCGCCACGCCGTTCACCGCCGACCTGATCCGTCGCAAGCTGGAAGAGCAGGGGCTGGTCAACGAGGTGACGCTCAATGTCGTCGAGAATGACGGCAGCCTGCAGCTCGGGCCGTTCGGCTTCCGCTATCTGCCGCTCGCGCACTCGATTGCCGAGGGCAATGCGCTGCTGATCGACACGCCTTATGGCCGCGTCTTCCATACCGGCGACTGGAAGCTCGACGACGAGCCGCTGATCGGCGTTCCCTCGACCCCGGAAGCGCTGACACAGCTGGGCGACGAGGGCGTGCTCGCGCTGGTCTGCGATTCGACCAATGTGTTCAATCCCGAAAGCTCCGGCTCCGAAGGCGAGGTGCGCGACGCGCTGATCGCCGCGGTCAAGCCGCTCAAGGGCAGGGCGCTCATCACCACCTTCGCGTCGAACGTCGCACGGCTGCACACGCTGGGCGAGGTGGCGCGCGCGACCAACCGGCAGCTGTGCGTCGCCGGGCGCTCGCTCGACCGGATCATCGCGGTGGCCAAGGCGAACGGCTATCTGCTCGACTTGCCCGAGCTGGTCGATTTCGACACCGCCATGGGCCTGCCCCGGCGCGAGGTGCTGATCGTCGCCACCGGTGGCCAGGGCGAGCCGCGCGCGGCGCTGGCGCGTGTTGCCGAGGGCAATCACCAGATCAAGCTCGAAGAGGGCGACACCGTGCTCTTCTCGTCCAAGGTCATTCCGGGCAACGAGATCGCGATCGGCCGCATCCAGAACCGGCTCGCGGCGGACGGCATCCAGATGATCACCGACCGCCAGGCCGATATCCATGTCTCGGGCCATCCCGGACGCCCCGAGCTCGCCGAGATGTACCGCTGGATCCGTCCGAAGGTGCTGGTGCCGGTGCATGGCGAGATGCGCCACATGGCCGAACAGGCTCGGCTCGGGCTCGAGCTCGGCATTCCGCACGCGGTCGTCCAGAAGAACGGCGATCTCGTGCGGCTGGCACCGGGCGAACCCGGCGTGATCGGGCACGAGCGCGCCGGACGGCTGGTGCTCGATGGCGATGTCATACTGCCCGCCGACGGCCTGACCATGGGCGAGCGGCGGAAGCTGGCGCTCAACGGCCAGGTCAGCGTCGCCGTGGCGCTCGATGCCAGGGGCCGTCTGGTCGGCGATCCGGTGCTGCGTCCGCTGGGCCTGCCGGTCGAGGACGATCTCGACGCCTTCATCGCCGAGGCGGTGGAAGATGTGCGCGAAGCGATCGAAAAGCCCTCTGCGAAAGGCAAGGGCAAGCCGCGCGGGCCGCAGACCGGCGACGACGTGCAGGAGGCGATCCGCCTTGCCGTGCGCCGCGCCGCGACGCGCTGGACGGGCAAGAAGCCGGTGGTCACGGTCTTGATGATCGAGGCCGCCTGACCCATTTGGGGCGTGGTCATCAGGGGCATTTCGACATGAGCTGGACGAGCATCCTTGCCATCTATCTGCTGTTCTGGGTCATCACGGCCTTTGTCGTGATGCCCTTCGGCATTCGGACCGCGGACGAACTGGGCGTGGAAAAGGTGCGCGGCCAGGCCGATAGCGCGCCGGCCAATTTCAGACCGCTGCGCGTGATGGCGATCACCACCCTGGTGTCCGCGGTGACGTTCGGGCTGTTCTATGCCAATTACATGAACGGCTGGATCGGGCCCGATGATGTCAACATTTTCGGCAAGCCGCCGGGCGGCGAATGAGCCATTCGTCGCACAATTGACAATTCCTGCAATTGGCATGCGACTTTTTCCATATTTGCTGCTATAGCATCGTCATCGCGCGATCCTGATCCCAAGCCTACGCGCGACTGAGAGACCTGCGGCCCTGCTGCTCCACGCTCTTGCTTGTACAGCAAATTGAGCGACAGCCTTGCCCGATATCAATCAGCTCTTCGAGAATCTTCACATCGCGCAGCTGCGCGCGCTTCATGCCCCCACGGGCGGCGAGCGCGAGACGCAGCGCGGCCATGTCCGCCTGCATCGCGCGCGGCTGCACATTCACGCCTATCCTCAGCCCGGCAGCTTCCTGCCCTGTTGACGCCATCGGGCAGCGGCGCGGACACCGTGCGGCTGCCTCATCTTCCCCCGCCATGGCCGGAGCCGGGCGTTCTGGGGGTCGCAATCGAACGTCCGGCTCCAACCGCGCGGCAAGGATTGTCCACTCTTTCAGGTGGCCTGCCGCGTGCTACTCTTAAGGAAATGACTATGCCGATTGGCACCGTAAAGTTTTTCAACGCCGACAAGGGCTATGGCTTCATCCAGCCCGATGACGGCGGCAACGACGCATTCGTGCACATCAGCGCGGTCGAAGCGTCGGGCATGCACACGCTCGATCGCGACCAGCGCGTCAATTTCGAGCTGGAACAGGATCGTCGCGGCAAGATGGCGGCTGTCCGCCTCTCGTCGGCGGCCTGATCGCCTTCCCGGAGCCTGCAGGGTGGCGCTGCCGTCCTGCAGGCCTGCGGGCATGCTTTCCGACGCACCGAGATCGCTTACCGTAGCTTAATCTGTCGGTGCTATGCCGGGGCATCTCCTGAAGGGGCTGCTTGCATGCTCGAAAGAATGTTGCTGGATCACGCGGTACTGCGTGAAAGAGGCGAGAGCCTCATGGCCTTGCTCGACCGCAGCGAAATGCCCGATCAGCAACTGCTCGCGGAAACCCGCTGGCAACTCAGCGGCCATGTCATGCAGCACCTCGCGCTGAAGGACCGCTATCTCTACGCCAAGCTGCTGAACGATCCGCGGCCACACGTTCGCGCGATCGGCGAGGAATTCCACCAAGAGCTCGCCGCGCTGTACGCCGACTATTGCGAACAGGGCAAATACTGGACCCAGGAACGAGTGGCGGCAGAATGGGAAGCCTATCGGCACCCGGCCAAGGCACGCATCCTGGCCATGTTCGCGCGGGTCGAGCGCGAGGAGACGCAGCTTTTTCCGCTGGTTTACGATGCCTCGATCGACATCAGCACGCAGGTTCCGCACAGCTCTAACTGGGCGCGCGAAGCCTTTGCGATCAAGGACGCCATGACCAAGGCCTCCGCCCGGCCTTGAGCGCGATCGCCCGCCGGGGCACCTGCAAACTTTTCCCATCGCCGCTTATCGTCTAAGCGCAGCGCCATGTCTGACGCGAATCCCGATATCCTGCCCGCAGGTCTGGCCGATCTGCTGCCCCCGCGCGCCGAAATGGCCGCCTGGCTGACCCGCAATGCGATGCAGGTCTTCTCGGCGCATGGCTATGACCGGGTCTCGCCGCCGCTGGTGGAATATGAACGGTCGCTCGCCACGCGAATGCAGGGCACGGGCCGCCAGCATCTCTTCCGCATGGTCGATCCCTCCTCGATGCGCACGCTGGCCATCCGCTCGGACATTACCGTGCAGGTGGGCCGGGTCGCGACGACGCTGATGGCGTCGGCGGCACGCCCGTTGCGGCTGAGCTATGCCGGCCAGGTGCTGCGGATTTCCTCGGACCAGCTCGCGCCCGAACGCGAGCGGCTCCAGATCGGCGCCGAGCTGATCGGGCACGACAATATCGCCGCCGCGCAGGAAGTAGTGCAGATCGCGATCGAGGCGCTGGTCCAGGCGGGTGCCACCGGCATCACGGTCGACCTGACCTTGCCCGATCTGGTCGATACGCTCGCCAGCAGCGCCTTTCCCTTGCCGCCGGGCATGATCGGTGCGGTCCGTCGCGAGCTCGACATGAAGGATGCCGGCGGGCTGACCGCGCTCGGCGCCGATGCCTATCTGCCGCTGCTCTATGCCATGGGGCCGTTCGAGGCCGCTATCGATGCGCTGGCGGCGATCGATGCTGGTGGCGCGCTGGCCAGCCGCATCCGGGCATTGCGCGAGATCGCGGCGGCGCTGCCTGAAACGGTCACCGTCACGCTCGATCCGACCGAGCGCCATGGCTTCGAATATCAGAGCTGGTTCGGCTTCTCGCTCTACGCCGATGGCTGTCCCGGCGCTCTGGGGCGCGGCGGCACCTATGCCATTCCGAACGGCAAGGGCGGCGAGGAGGTCGCGACCGGCTTTTCGCTCTACCCCGACGCGCTGCTCGATCTGGGCATCGAAAGCGAAGTGCAGGGCGCTGGCAAGCTGTTCCTGCCGGTGGGGCATGATCGCGCCACGGCCGCGCGGCTGCGCGCGATCGGCTGGCGAACGGTCGCGGCCATCACGCCGGAGGACGAAGCCGCCTCGCTCGGATGCACCCACCGCCTGGTCGGTCAGGACGCTGTCGCGCTTTAAAGACCCGTCAGAAACGCGTCGACGGCATCGGTCTGCGGGTTGCCGGGCTGGCCGAGTTCCCGGTTGATCGTCATGTGCGACTCGCCGTCCATGCCTGTCAGTTGCACCCTGGCTCCGCCCTGTTGCAGCGCGCGGGCGAGCGCGCTCGACTGGGCCGTGGCGTCGGCGCGCCGGGCGACGTAGAGGATCAGCCAGCGCGGCGCATTGGGCGCGGCGGCATGGAGCGTCGGCGACAGCCTAGCCTGTCGTTTCGGCTCGGTCCCGAAGGCGGGCTCGTAGGTTCGCTTGGTCATGAAGCTGCCCTGGCGCATCTGTTCGGCGACATCATATGCAGCGCCGTCAAGCAGGATGACGCCCGCCAATGCGCCGATGTCCGGCCCCAGCCATTGCGGATCGGTACCGACCAGCGCAGAGAGGTGCGCACCGGCACTGTGGCCCATCAGCACGATCCGCTTCGGATCGATGCCGAGCGCGGCGGAGTCGCGCTTCAGCCGGGCAATGGCAGCGGCGACATCGGCCGCCTGCTGCTCTACCGGTGCTTCGGGCACGAGCCTGTAGCCGACCGAGGCGAAAGCCCAACCCTTGGCGTTGAAGAAATCGGGCTTCTGCTGGACCATGTCCTTGCTGCCCTTGCTCCACCCGCCGCCATGGACGAAGACCACCAGCGGATAGCCGCTGGCCGGACGCGTGGCTTCGGGAAGATACAGGTCGAGCTGCTGCGCGGCACTGTTGCCATAGGCGATGGTGCGCGCGCGGGCGGTGGTCTGGGCGCTCGTATCGTTCTGCCGCAAGCGCTTCGCCATGGCCTGCATCATCTCGCCCTTGCACGGCTGCGAGAGCTGATCCTTCTTCTCGCGCAGGCACTCGCGCATCTCGCCGCGATTGAAGCCGCACAGCTGGACCACTTCGCGCCGACACTCGCGCGACAGCATTCGTCCGCCCTCGCGTGCCTGTTGCGCCAGTACCGGCGCCATCAGCAGCCCGGCGCCCAGAATGATCAGCCCTTTCTTCATCATCTGTCGTCCTCCAAACCTTGCCGCGCGCCAATTTGCCGCGACAGGTCCGGTCCGGTCCATCCTCGAAGTGCATCAAATTGTATCGCCGAAGGGCGCAACGCACTGGACGCCAGCGCCTGCCGTCACTAGGACAGCCCCGCTTTGCGCGTGGCGGCCCCATGCGCTCCACCATCGAAAAAGGGTTGGTTTGTGGCCAATGTAACCGTGATCGGCGCCCAGTGGGGCGATGAAGGCAAGGGCAAGATCGTCGACTGGCTGGCGGAACGCGCCGATGCGGTGATCCGCTTCCAGGGCGGTCACAATGCCGGGCATACGCTGGTCATCGGCGAAAAGGTGTTCAAGCTCTCGCTGCTGCCTTCTGGAATCGTGCGCGGCACGTTCAGCGTGATCGGCAATGGCGTGGTGCTCGATCCCTGGGCGCTCCGCGACGAGGTCGAGAAACTGCGCGGCCAGGGCGTCGAGATCACCCCGGACAATCTCGCGATCGCCGACAATTGCCCGCTGATCCTGCCCTTCCATCGCGATCTCGACGCGCTGCGCGAGGATGCCAGCGGCCAGGGCAAGATCGGCACGACCCGGCGCGGCATCGGCCCCGCCTATGAGGACAAGGTTGGCAGGCGCGCGATCCGCGTGTGCGATCTTGCGCATCTCGATGCGCTCGATCCGCAGCTCGACCGGCTGTGCGCGCACCATGACGCGCTGCGTGCCGGGTTCGGCGAACCGCCGATCGACCGCGCCAAGCTGGTCGCCGAGCTGGCCGAGATCGCGCCGTTCGTGCTCGAATTCGCGCAGCCGGTCTGGAAGCGCCTTGGCGAAATTCGCCGCGCCGGTGCACGCATGCTGTTCGAAGGCGCGCAGGGCGTGCTGCTCGATGTCGATCACGGTACCTATCCGTTCGTGACCTCGTCGAACACGATCACCGGATCGGCCTCGGGCGGCAGCGGCCTGGGACCGCAGGCGAGCGGTTTCGTGCTCGGCATCGTCAAGGCCTATACCACCCGCGTCGGATCGGGCCCGTTCCCGACCGAACTGGAGGATGAAACCGGCCAGCGGCTTGGCGAGCGTGGCCATGAATTCGGCACCGTCACGGGGCGCAAGCGCCGCTGCGGATGGTTTGATGCGACGCTGGTGCGGCAGAGCTGCGCCGTCGCGGGCGTGACCGGAATCGCGCTCACCAAGCTCGACGTGCTCGATGGTTTTCCCAAGCTGAAGATCTGCACAGGCTATCGGCTCAACGGCAAGGTGCTCGACTATTTCCCCGCGCATGCCGGCGACCAGGCGGCGGTGCAGCCGATCTACGAGGAGTTGGACGGCTGGCACGAATCGACCGCAGGCGCGCGCAGCTGGGTTGACCTGCCCGCGCAGGCCATCAAGTATATCAAGCGCGTCGAGGAACTGATCCAGTGTCCGGTGGCGCTGGTATCCACCTCGCCCGAGCGCGAGGACACCATATTGGTCCGCGATCCCTTCGCGGATTGAGGCATTCCGGGGGGCTGGACAGGCATGTCAGAAGACGCAGGGTTCCGCCTTACCGACTGGCCTGCTGCATCCAGCCCCGCGCCGTCGATCGTCGCCGACCAGGCCGAGACCGCAGCATTGGTGGAAGCCGCAGGATGGCCAGTTTCGGCCATCGGCATGAGCCTGGCCCACAGGGCGGACATCCTGGTGCTCGACTGGCGGTGGCAGGTGCCGATCAAGCTGCCCGCGCTGGCGACGGATTGCGGCGTGCTGGCGCTCGTCAGCCTCGATACCATCGATGCCGCCGACGCGTTGCTGACGGGGCATGCCGCGCGATGTGTCTTCGGCGGCAGCGCGGCTCTGATCGCGGCCGAATTGTCCGAGCTTCGCATGCTGGTGAAGGCCGGCCATGCGCGCGACCCCAGCGGCGATGAGCGCGCGCGGCTCCAGTCGCTGGCGAGCGAGCTTGCGCGGCTGGCGGAGCAGCTGGGTGCGCTGTCGGAAGAGGGCGGGGGGGACGAGACCGGCCCTGTGCTGGCCGATCGCAGTCACGCCTATCAGGCCGAAGAGCCGCTCGATCGCATCGCAGCCAGACCGCCCAGCGCCCAGCGGGTCCGTCATCTGATCGCGATGCGGCGGTTGCGCGACCGTTACTTCCCGTCCGATCTGTTCGCCGATCCGGCCTGGGACATTCTGCTCGACCTCACGGCGTCGCGGCTCGAGAAGAAGCCGGTCTCGGTCTCCAGCCTGTGCATCGCCGCCGCTGTGCCTCCCACGACCGCGCTGCGCTGGGTGCGCATGATGACCGACCAGGGGCTGCTCGAGCGGCGCGCCGATCCCGCCGATGCGCGGCGCATGTTCGTTGACCTTTCCGATGCCGCCTACGCCAATGTGTGCGGATGGTTCGCGCTCGTGGAGCAACGCGGCGGCCTGGGCGTGTGATCGCCGACACGCGTGCCATCTTGGCAGCCGGGGCGGTTCTGCCTAACTTGAGCGCATGACCAGTCCGTTCACCGAACTGAACGACCGCGCGCGCGACGTCTTCCGCATCGTTGTCGAAAGCTATCTCGAAACCGGTCAGCCGGTGGGATCGCGCACGATTTCCAAGACGTCGACGGTCAACCTGTCGCCCGCCTCGATCCGCAACGTGATGCAGGATCTCGAGGAGCTGGGCCTGCTCGCTGCGCCGCATACCAGCGCGGGGCGCATGCCGACCGAGCAGGGTCTCAGACTCTTCGTCGACGGGATGATGCAGGTCGCCGAGCCCTCGGCGGAGGAGCGCGCCGCGATCGAGAAACAGCTCGAAAGCGCGGGGCCGATCGAGGCCGCTCTGGCCGCCACGACCCAGGCGCTGTCGGGCCTGTCGGCCTGCGCCGGGATCGTGATGGTGCCGCGTCGCGAGCCGATCCTGCGCCAGATGAACTTCGTGCGGCTGTCGGATCATCAGGTGCTGGCGGTGCTGGTCGGGCACGATGGCAGCATCGAGAACCGCGTGCTCGAGATGGATCGCCGCGTCACCGACAGCATGCTCGTCCAGGCGGGCAATTTCATCAGCGCGCGGCTGTCCGGTCGAAGCCTCCCGCAGGCGCTGGCCGCACTGGAAGTCGAAATCCTGAACGAACGCGCCGCGCTGGACGATGTCAGCTCCGATCTCATCCGGCGCGGCCTCGCGATTTGGTCGCGCGACGGTTCGGACCGTCCGGTGCTGATCGTGCGCGGTCAGGCCAATCTGCTCGACAACGAGGCGGTGGCCGATCTGGAACGCGTGCGGCGGCTGCTCGACGAGCTTGAAGCGATGCAGGACATTGCCCATCTTCTCGACAGCGCGCGCGAGGCAGGGTCGGCCCGGATCTTCATTGGAGCGGAAAACAAATTGTTTTCGCTTTCAGGGTCATCCGTGATAGCGGCGCCCTATCGTGACGGCGAAGGCCGAGTGGTGGGCGTGGTCGGTGTGATCGGCCCCACCCGCCTCAACTATGCGCGGATCGTGCCGATGGTGGACTTTACCGCGCAGAGCCTGACCCGATTGTTGAAATGAGCAGGAACACCGTGATTCAGGACGAAACCGTGACACAGAACGACCCCAGCAAGACCGCCGATCTCGATGCCGAAGCGGCAGCCGAACTCGAGGGCGTGCCGGACAGCCTGAAGGAACAGGGCGACGGCCAGGCGGCGCTGGAAGAGCGCATTGCCGCGCTCGAAGCGCAGCTTGCCGAGGCGAAGCAGGACGTGCTCTATGCCCGCGCCGACACGCAGAACGTTCGCCGTCGGCTGGAAAAGGACGCGCAGGACGCACGCGCCTATGCGGCGACCGGCTTCGCGCGCGACATTCTCTCGGTTTCGGACAATTTGACCCGCGCATTGCAGGCGATCCCCGAAGACGCGCGCAATGACGAGGCGTGGAAGGGGCTGGTCGTCGGGCTCGAAGCGACGGGCCGCGAGCTCGAAAGCGTGTTCGGCAAGCACGGCATCTCGCGCATCGCCGCGATCGGCCTGCCGCTCGATCCCAACCAGCACCAGGCGATGATCGAACTGCCCAGCGACGACGCAGAGCCCGGCACCGTGGTGCAGGAACTGCAGGCCGGCTACATGATCAAGGACCGCCTGCTGCGCCCCGCGCTGGTCGCGGTGGCGAAGAAGCCGGATTGATCCACCGAGCCGATTGAACTTCACGTCATTCCCGCGAACGCGGGAATCCCGCTTTTTCGCGAGCGTTGCGTCAGAAGCGGGACCCCCGCCTACGCTGGGGTGACGGGGTGGGTCAAAGCGGCCGTCAGACCGGAAACGGCACGATCTGGCGATAGGTCTCGATCGAAGGCGCGCCCGGGACCTTCACGCCCTGGCGTAGCATGAAGGCATGGCGGACCAGTTCCGCCTGCTGCTCGATGCCGTATTTGCCGAAACGCTGTCCGGGCTTGATCGCATAATCGTATCGGCAGAACGGGTGGCGCTTCAGCGGCAGGAAGATACCCTGCTGGTACTGCCAGACATGCACCATCTCGTGAATGAACAAGGCCTGGCGCGACAGGCTGGCGCAGCTGAAATCGTCGCAATAGGCAGTCCCGCGGGGGTGGAAATGGATATGGCCCATCGGTGCCATGATGGTGCGCCTCGGCTGGAAGAAGATCCATTTCTTCAGCCGGATGCGCACCCGATCATAGGCGATGGCATCGCCGAAGACGGAACGCGACAGATCGATTTCCGCCCTGGTCAGCGGCCGGTCAATCGGCGCAATCGCCATCAGTGCGCCATGCCGTCATGCGGCTTGAGCGCCTTCAGGGCGGCATCGACCTCGATCTTCTCGCCATTGGAGAAGGAGAACAGGAACGTTGCCTTGCCCGCCTTGCGCGCCGCGGCATCGACGCCCCAGACCATCACATGCTTGCCGCCACGTTCGAACTCGACCTTGCCGCGCGATGGCACCGCGACCGCGGTGATCGGCTTCATCATCGACATGCCGTTTTCCTCCACCGTTTCGTGCATCTCGAGCCGCAGGATGTTGGGCGAACTGATCGAGCGCAGCACGGTGTCCGAAGGCCCGCCCCGGATCGTGAAATAGAGCACGGAAGGGCTTTCCGCGACCGGCGAAAGCTGGAGCTCGGCCTTTTCCACCAGCAGCTGCGCGGGCGGCTGGCACCCGGCGAGCAACGCCATCGCAAGGCCTGTGATAAGCAGCGTGAGTGTGCGCAGCATCGGTGAAATCTCCCTCATCATCCTGTGCCGGAACGGGCCGGATCGGCCATGGCGGTGATGTAGATACTGCGATGCCTTGTGCCAAGCGAAAGCCATCCTATATCCGCCGTCGGGGACGGAATTGCCGGATGCTTGGGGGCATGACGGCGGTTCGTATTCTTTCATCTGCATATCGAAAGTGACGTGGGAAAAGCATTATGGCAAAAGTAATCGGTATCGACCTTGGCACCACCAACAGCTGCGTGTCGGTGATGGACGGCGACAAGCCCAAGGTGATCGAAAACGCGGAAGGCGCGCGCACCACGCCGTCGATCGTCGCCTTCACCAAGGATGGCGAGCGCCTCGTCGGTCAGCCGGCCAAGCGCCAGGCCGTTACCAATCCGGAAAACACCGTGTTCGCGGTCAAGCGTCTGATCGGCCGTCGTTTCGACGATCCGCTGACCAAGAAGGACATGGAGCTTGTGCCCTACAGCATCGTCAAGGGCGGCAATGGCGACGCCTGGGTCAAGGCGGGCGGCAAGGATTATTCGCCTTCGGAAATCAGCGCGTTTACGCTGCAGAAGATGAAGGAAACCGCCGAGAGCTATCTGGGCGAAACCGTCACCCAGGCGGTCATCACCGTTCCGGCCTATTTCAACGACGCCCAGCGCCAGGCGACCAAGGACGCGGGCAAGATCGCGGGCCTGGAAGTGCTGCGCATCATCAACGAGCCGACTGCGGCCGCGCTCGCTTATGGTCTCGACAAGAACGACGGCAAGACCATCGCGGTCTATGACCTTGGCGGCGGCACGTTCGACATCTCGATCCTCGAGATTG
Organism: Blastomonas sp. CACIA14H2; assembly: GCA_000503195.1. Classification (GTDB taxonomy): domain Bacteria; phylum Pseudomonadota; class Alphaproteobacteria; order Sphingomonadales; family Sphingomonadaceae; genus Blastomonas. Next base: position 41,706 of record AYSC01000015.1, on the reverse strand, counting down.
GCGATGGCGTGTTCGAGGTGAAGGCGACCAATGGCGACACCTTCCTGGGCGGTGAGGATTTCGACTCGAAGCTCGTCGAATTCCTGGCCGAAGACTTCAGGAAGGCCGAAGGCATCGACCTCACCAAGGACAAGCTCGCGCTGCAGCGTCTGAAGGAAGCCGCCGAAAAGGCGAAGATCGAGCTGAGCTCGGCACAGACCACCGAAGTCAACCTGCCCTTCATCACCGCCGACCAGAACGGTCCCAAGCATCTGGTGAAGACCATCAGCCGCGCGGACCTCGAGAAGCTGGTCGCCGACCTGATCAAGCGCACGCTGGATCCGTGCAAGAAGGCGCTCGAAGATGCCGGCCTCAAGGCGGCGGACATCGACGACGTCGTGCTCGTCGGCGGCATGACCCGCATGCCGCGCGTGCGCGAAGTCGTGAAGGAATTCTTCGGCAAGGAACCGCATACCGGCGTGAATCCCGACGAGGTCGTCGCCATGGGCGCGGCGATCCAGGCGGGCGTGCTGCAGGGCGACGTCAAGGACGTGCTGCTGCTCGACGTGACCCCGTTGTCGCTGGGCATCGAGACGCTGGGTGGCGTGTTCACCCGCATGATCGACCGCAACACCACGATCCCGACCAAGAAGTCGCAGACCTATTCGACCGCTGACGACAATCAGCAGGCGGTGACGATCCGCGTCTTCCAGGGCGAGCGCGAAATGGCGGCGGACAACAAGCTGCTGGGCCAGTTCGACCTGGTCGGCATTCCGCCGGCACCGCGCGGCGTGCCGCAGATCGAGGTGACGTTCGACATCGATGCCAACGGCATCGTCAACGTTTCGGCCAAGGACAAGGGCACCGGCAAGGAACAGCAGATCCGCATCCAGGCATCGGGCGGTCTCAGCGACGCCGATATCGACCAGATGGTCAAGGATGCCGAGCGCTTTGCCGAGGAAGACAAGAAGCGCCGCGAGGCTGCCGAAGCCAAGAACAACGCCGAAAGCCTGCTGCACAGCACCGAAAAGCAGCTGGAAGAGCATGGCGACAAGGTCGATGCTGCCACCAAGGGCGAGATCGAGACCGCGATTGCCGAGCTGAAGACCGCGGTCGAGGGCGGCGAAGCCGATGCGATGAAGTCCAAGACCGAAGCGCTGGCGCAGGCCGCGATGAAGCTGGGGCAAGCGATCTACGAGAAGGAACAGGCGGCAGCTGCCTCTCCGGCGGCCGACGCCGCTCCGGCTGAGGACAATGTCGTCGACGCCGAATTCTCGGAAGTTGACGGCGACGCGAAAAACTGATTGCCGGATTGATGTTCGACAGTCCGGCCGGGCGGGACTGCGGAGCAGGGGTGGTTATTGCCACCCCGGCGCCGCGATCCCGCCCGGTCGCTGCATGATGAATCGCGACCCATGACCATGACCACAGCCAAAGATTATTACGAGCGCCTGGGCGTTTCGCGCAACGCGGACGACGCCACGCTCAAGTCCGCCTATCGCAAGCTGGCGATGCAATGGCATCCGGACCGGAACCCCGGCGATACCGAGGCGGAGGCCCGGTTCAAGGCGATCAGCCAGGCTTATGACACCCTGAAGGACCCGCAGAAGCGCGCGGCCTATGATCGCTATGGCCATGAAGCGTATGAAAGCGGCATGTCCGGCGGCGGTGGTGGCCATGGCGCTGCGGGCGGCTTTTCCGATCTGGGCGATATTTTCGATACCATTTTCGGCGGCGGCTTTGGCGGAGCAGGCGGTCGGCGTGGCCCCGTTCGCGGCGCGGACCTGCGCTACGACATGGAGATCACGCTCGAAGAGGCCTATCACGGCAAGGCGAGCGAGATCACCATCGATGTCGCCGCGACCTGCGACACCTGCCACGGATCGGGCGCGGAGCCGGGCACTAAGGTGCGCACCTGCAACCTGTGCGGCGGCAGCGGCAAGATGCGCGCGCAGCAGGGTTTTTTCGTGGTCGAACGGACCTGCCCGAACTGCCATGGCAGCGGCCAGGTGATCGAGAACCCATGCCGCACCTGCCGCGGCGAGGGCCGGGTCGACAAGCAGCAGACCTTGTCGGTCGATATTCCGCCCGGCGTGGACAACGGCACGCGCATCCGCCTTTCGGGCAAGGGCGAGGCCGGCCCCAAGGGTTCGCCTCCAGGGGACCTTTACATCTTCATTCACGTGGCGCGGCACCGCATTTTCGAGCGCGACGGCACCACGCTGATCACGCGCTGCCCGATCAGCATCACGACTGCTGCGCTGGGCGGCGAACTGGAAATCCCGGGCCTCGACGGCAAGCGTCACCGGATCAGCATTCCCGCCGGTATCCAGTCGGGCAAGCAGTTGCGCCAGCGCGGCGCGGGCATGCCGGTGCTCCAGGGACGCGGCACGGGCGACATGGTCATTCAGATCGATGTCGAGACGCCGACCAGGCTCAGCGCGCGGCAGAAGGAATTGCTGCGCGAATTCCAGGCGACCGAGACCGGTCAGGAAAGCCCGGAAAGCACCGGCTTCTTTGCAAAGCTCAAGGAAATGTGGGACGGAATCGGCGAGTAAGGTGGGCCGAATAAAACAGGCCTCCTCCCACCTTATTCTTCAGATGTCCTCGGCGAGCCGCCCGTAGAGCTGCGGGCGGCGATCGCGGAAAAACCCCATCCCGGCGCGGTGCTTGCGCGCCTGGGCAAGATCGAGCGTCGCGACCAGCACGCCGGTTTCCTCCGCGCCATATTCGAGCACCAGGTCACCCCATTCGTTGGTGATGAAGCTGTGCCCGTAGAAGCTCTGATTGCCCTCGGTGCCGATGCGGTTGCTGGCGATCACGGGCATGCAGTTCGACACCGCATGGCCCTGCATCGCGCGCCGCCACATGCGGCTGGTGTCGAGGTCCGCGTCATAGGGTTCCGAGCCAATCGCGGTCGGGTAGAAGAGCAGCTCCGCCCCCATCAGCGCCATTGCGCGCGCGCATTCGGGATACCATTGGTCCCAGCAGATGCCGACGCCGATCCGCGTGCCGCACACGTCCCAGACCTTGAAGCCCGTATTGCCCGGGCGGAAATAATATTTCTCCTCGTACCCCGGCCCATCGGGGATATGGCTCTTGCGATAGACGCCCATGATCTCGCCATCGGGATCGATCATCGCCAGCGAGTTGTAATGATGCGGCCCATCGCGCTCGAAAAAGCTGGTCGGGATAGCAATCTTGAGCTGCCTGGCCAGCTTCGCCATCGCGCGCACGCTCGGATGCTCGGCGGTGGGGTGCGCGGTGGCAAACAGGCCTTCGTCCTCGACCTGGCAGAAATAAGGGCCCTCGAACAGTTCGGGGGGCAGGATGATGTGCGCGCCCTTGTCAGCCGCGTGCGCGACAAGATCGCTGACGGCATCGATATTCTCGGCCAACCCGCCGCCCAGCGGCAGCTGCAGGGCAGCGACAGTAATCTCGGTCATAGCGAAACGTTGATCCCAATGCGGGGCAGGAGCGCGACCATGCCCAGATACAAGATAATGGTGAGGCCGCAGCCTGCGCCCAGTGACAGCCAGAAGCTCACGCCCGAGCGGAGCATCCAGGGAATGAGCAGGAACATGGGCAGTGTCGGCAGGAAATACCAGAAGGCCGCCGAGACATAATTGGCCACCAGCTCGCGATCCCCGCTGTCGTTCCACAGCCAGATCATGCCGAGCGTCGAGACCAGCGGGATCGAGGCGATCAGGCCGCCCAGCCCCGGGCTTCGCCGAGAAACCATGGCGATAATTGCGACAAGGATACCCGAGATCACCGCTCGCAGGACAAAAGCGCCCATCATCGCCCCCCGGCGTCAGTCGCTCGCCGCCAGCCCGATGACCGGCGGCGAGCCAAGCGTCACTTCTTGCGGAAGAGCATGGTCATGCGGTCGGATTCGCCGATCGCGGCATATTTGGCCTTGTCCTGGTCCTTCAGCGCGTAATTGGGCGGCAGCGTCCAGACGCCATCGGGATAGTCGGCCGTGTCCTTGGGATTGGCGTTGATCTCGCTCTTGCCGACCAGTTCGAAGCCGTGCTTCTCGAACATGGCGATGACATCGGCTTCCTTGAGATAGCCCTTCGAACCATCGGTATAAGCGGCGGGTGCATCGGCCTTGGCGCGGTGCTGCTCGATGCCGATCATGCCGCCGGGCTTGAGCATCTTGTGCATCGCGTCGAGCTCACTGCCCAGGATGCCCCAGCGGTTCATGTTGTGCAGCATCCGCAGGATCAGGATGCGGTCAACCGTGCCGTTGACTTCGGCCGGGACAGCGTTGGTGACATAGGCGTGGATCTTGTCGGCCGCGATGCCGGTCGCCTTGGCGGCGCGCTCGGGATAGCTGGTCGGATAGGCCGCCATCTGCGCCTTGCGCTGCTCGTTGAACGACGCGGCGGTCGGCGAGACGCCGAGCGCGACATACTTGCCGCTGGTGGCGGTCAACGGGGCAAGGATCTTGCTGTACCAGCCGGCATCGGCGGCATATTCGGCGACCACCATGTTCGGGCCGACCTGGAAGAATTCGAGCGTTTCCTTGGGGTGGCGATATTGGTCGCGCGCCTTGTCCTCGCCGCGCAGATCGGCGGCGACGGCGGCATCGATCGCGGTCGAGGCGCTGGTGCTTGAAGCCTGGGCAGCGATCGCGGGAGCGGCGGCCATTAGCGGCAGGGCAGTGCCTGCGATCAGGGCAGACAGGATCATGGTGCGCATGGGGGGCAATCCTCTTTGTGGTTGATGCTGGGGAACATAGGACGGATCCTGCAACCGGCTATACCCGGCACCGCTGGTTCGATCAATCGAGCAGCGGCATCTGCTGGCTGGCGCAGTGGAAGCTCCCGCCGCCGGCCAGCACCGCGTCGGCCCGCAGGCCGATGGTCTTGCGATCGGGAAAGCAGGCACCGATCGCCGCCACCGCAGGGCTGTCCGAGGCGGTGCCATAGGTCGGCACGACGACCAGATGGCTGGTGATGGCGAAGTTCATATGGCTCGCCGGTTGGACCTTCATTTCGCCCTCGGCATCGACTCGTTCGACAAGGCCGGGCGAGGGGATCGGCACGACCTTGAGTCCGACAGCCTCGGCGCGAAGCTTCGCATTGGCATAGATCGCCGCGTTGGGATCGTCCTCGCCGCTCGGCACCGGCACTGCCAGCGTCCCCGGCGCCACGAAACGCGCGAGATTGTCGACATGCCCGTCGGTATGGTCGTTGATCAGCCCGTCGCCGAGCCACAGCAGCCGCTCGATCCCCAGGTTGCGCCGAAGCCGCGCCTCGATCTCCTCGCGCGTCAGATGCGGGTTGCGGTTGGGGTTGAGCAGGCACTGTTCGGTGGTGACGCCGAGCCCAGCGCCGTCGACATCGATTGCGCCGCCCTCGAGCACCCAGTCGGCCATGGCGCTGTCGAGGCCGGCCTCATCGGCGAGCAGCCCGCCGATCTCGGTATCGCCGGGCATCACATATTTGCCGCCCCAACCGTTGAAGCCGAAGCGCTGCGCAACGGTCGCGCCGTTCTCGCTGCGGACGATCAGCGGCCCAGTGTCGCGCAGCCAGATATCGCCATAGCGATGGACGCAAAGCGTTACCGCGTCGCCCGCCAGCTCGCGCGCCAGTGCCGCATGCGCTTCGTCGGGAACGACCAGCCGCGCTTCCTGCCCGCTCTCGGCGACCGCGCGCGCAAAGCTCGCGATCTCCGCCTGTGCCGCGGCAAGGAAACCGTTCCACTCGTCGGCCAGATGCGGAAAGCCGATCCAGATCCAGCGCTGCGCGGCCCATTCGGGCGGCATGATCTGCCTCATCGGATCAGCGACCCGCACGGCTCTTGTCGCGCATGGCGCGGAACTCGTCACCTGCCACCCAGTTCGGCCAATCCTTCGACATCGCGAGGCTGCGGCCGATGCTGTAATAGAGCGCAAGGTCGTCGATCACGCCCGACCAGTCCCAGTTCGGGTTATACTCGTCCTTGGGGCCATGATAGCGGTTGACGGTATAGTCCTTGCCCGCGGCTTCGCCCGCGGCCTTGCCGCCGTTCACCAGATCGTCGCCGCCATCGATGTACAGCATCGGCACGCCCTGCTTGGCGAGGCTGAAATGGTCGGAGCGGTAGTAATAGCCGTTCTGCGGCATCGGGTCGGCCTCGGCCACCCGGCCTTCCTTCTTGAGCGCAGCGGCGAGGAAATCGTCGAGCTGCGACTTGCCCTTGCCGATCACGGTGACGTTGCGCGCCTTGCCCGCCATCAGGAACGCATCCATGTTGATGCCGCCTGCGGTCTGACTGAGCGGATAGACCGGGTTCTCGCCATAATAGGCCGATCCGAGCAGCCCCGATTCCTCGCCGGTGACCGCGAGAAACACGATGCTGCGATCGGGCGCGCCCGCCTTGCCGAACGCTTCGGCGAGCGCGACCAGCGCGGCCGTGCCCGTCGCATTATCGACCGCGCCGTTGCAGATATCGTCGCCGTCATCGGCGGGCTTGCAACGGCCGAGATGATCCCAATGCGCGGTATAGAGCACATATTCGTCGGGACGCTTCGCTCCGGGCAATATGCCGATGATATTGTTCGATACGGTCGTCTCGATCGCATTGGCGAACGACACCGATGCCTTGACGCCCAACGGAACGGCCTTGAAGCCCTTGCGCTTGGCGGCCGCACTCAGCGTCGCGAGATCCTGGCCCGCGCTCGCCAGCAGCCTTTCGGCGGCCTCCTTCTGGATCCAGCCATTGGCCTCAGTCTCGCTCGCGCCCTTGTCGGCGCTCTGCGCGAAGAATTGCGGGCCGGTCCAGCTCGATTCGACCACGCCCCAGCCATAGGCGGCGGGGACCGTATCGTGCACGATCAGCGCGGCGGCAGCGCCCTGGCGCGCAGCCTCTTCGTACTTGTAGGTCCAGCGGCCATAATAGGTCATCGCCTTGCCGCCGAATTCGCCGTTGAGGTCCGCGCTGTCATAATCGGGATCGTTGACCAGGATGATGACGGTCTTGCCCTTCACATCGAGCCCGGCATAGTCGTTCCAGCCTTTTTCGGGCGCGTTGATGCCATAGCCGACGAACACAACGTCGCTGATCGCAATGTCGATGGTCGGTGCCTCGCGATAGGTGCCGATCACCATGTCCTTGCCATATTCGAAGCTGAGCGGCGTCTTGCCGCCCGTGATGGTCAGCGGGCTGATCTTGCCGGCCTCGATGCTGACCAGCGGCACTTTCTGCAGCCAGCTGTCCCCATTGCCCGGCTTGAGCCCCGCCTTGGCAAATCGGTCGGTCAGCAGCGCGATGGTTTTCTGTTCACCGACGCTACCGGGCGCTCTGCCCTCGAACGCGTCGGACGAAAGCATCCGCGTGACCTCTTTCATCGTATCGACTGATACCGGCTGGGGGGCTGTTTCCGGAATGTCGATCGACGTCGCCTGCTGAGCAGCCAAGGGGCTGCCCGCCAGCAGTGCGACAGGTGCGCATGCGATTTTGAACAGGGTCTTGAGAAACATGATCGCTCTTTTCGCCGGAGGAAGGGATGCGCGGACGCCTTGCCCGCGATGGAGCGCTGTTTGCCAGCTACGTGCGGGGCAGGCAAGCGGATCGCTCGCGCGTTCGTCGAGCCATGCTTGTGATTTGCAACGAATTTCCCTAACGCATCATGCAAGCTTAACATGGGTGAGTGACAGGCGCGCGTCGGCCATTTCGAATCGCCGCCGGTCTTCCGCTGAACGGTTCAAGATCAGGCCTTTTTGCTATGGCGTTTGACACCACTGCCGACGCCGCGCCCGAGACCGGCCCCCCGCTCGACGACGAAGCTTTCAAGGCGCAGCTGGCCTCGCTGATCCCGCATCTGCGCGCCTATGGCCGTTCGCTCAGTGGCAATCGCGATGTCGCCGACGATCTGGTTCAGGATACCATGCTCAAGGCCTGGGCCGCGCGCGGCCGCTTTGCGGCGGGCACCAACATGCGTGCCTGGACCTTCATCATTTTGCGCAACAGCTTTCTGTCGCAGCGTCGCCGCGCTCGGTTCACTACCGAATGGGACGATGTCGTCGCCGACCGTATCCTGTCGATGCCGGCTGGCCAGGGTGACCAGCTGCATCTCGCCGATGTGCAGCGCGCCTTGATGCAATTGCCCGAAAGCCAGCGCGAAGCCCTGATCCTGGTGGGGGCGGGGGGGTTCTCCTACGAGGAGGCTGCCGACATTTGCGGCGTGGCGCTGGGCACGATCAAGAGCCGGGTCGCGCGCGGGCGCGCTGCGCTGGCGGCGCTGATCGAGGAAACCGGTAACGGCGAATCCCGCATCGAGCGCACCACCGATCCGATGGCCGCGATCATGGCCGATGTCGACCGCGTCAGCGGCGGGCTGCTAGGGCGTGGCGGCGACGAAGACTGAACGACCTGCGCTGCGCCGATTGCCTGGCGCACCGGGGGCGGCTAGCAGCGGGTTCATGCTGACGACTCCCGGTCTTGCCGACGCAATGCAGCGCGCCGCGCGCCACGCCCCGTTTCTGGCTGCCGCGATGGAGCGCCGGCCCGGACTGATCGACCAGCTCGACAACGAGGGGCTCGACGCGACGCTCGCCGCGCTCGACGAGCAGAACCCCGATCTTCCCGTCGCCGAGGCGCTGCGCCGCAGGAAGAACGGTCTGGCGCTGGTGCTGGCGCTTGCCGATCTGGCGGGGCTCGTCGGCGTCGACAGGGTCACGCGCGTCCTGTCCGACTTTGCCGATCAGGCGCTCGATGCGGCGCTCGCCGACATCTTTGCGCGGCGGACACCCGGGGCCGAGGTGCAAGGCTTCGCGGTGATCGCGCTCGGCAAGCATGGCGGGCAGGAGCTCAACTATTCGTCGGATATCGACCCGATCTTCCTTTACGATCCGGCAAACCTGCCATGCCGTCCACGCGAAGACGCAGCCGATGCTGCGCAGCGTATTGCGCGGCAACTCATTGATCTGATGAGCCAAAGGGATGGCAACGGCTATGTCTTCCGGATGGATCTGCGGTTGCGTCCGGCGGCCGAGGTCACCCCGCTCGCGATCCCCGTCGATGCGGCGCTGTCGCATTATGAATCGCAAGCCCTGACCTGGGAGCAGGCCGCCTTCATCCGCTCGCGCGCCGCAGCGGGCGACCGCGTGCTCGGCGACTATTTCATGGATGCGCTACGCCCGTTCATCTGGCGGCGCTCGCTCGATTTCGGCACTATCGACGAGATCGCGGCGCTGACGCGTCAGATCCGCGACCATTACAACAAGGGCCAGCAGCTCGGCCCCGGCTTCGACCTCAAGCGCGGGCGCGGCGGCATCCGCGAGGTCGAATTCTTCACCCAGGCGCATCAGCTCATCCATGGCGGACGCAACCCGGCCTTGCGCGTGCGCTCGACGCTGGACGCGCTGGCGGCGCTGGCCGCGCAGGGCATCATCCTGGATAACGAGGCGCAGCTTCTGGCAGCACACTACCGCACGCTGCGTACCTTCGAGCACAGGTTGCAGATGGTCGACGATCAGCAGACGCACTGCCTTCCCAGCGATCCCGCTGCGCTGGACAATGTCGCCAGGCTGCACGGACTGGCCGATGGCCAGGCGATGATCGCCGCGCTCCAGCCGGTCACCCGCGATGTCGCGGGTGTGTATGACGGATTGATCGCCTCGCAGCGCGGACAGGGCGAGGATGCGGTCATCCCGCTCAGCAACGATCCCGAACTGCTCGCCGAAGCGCTGGCCCATGCGGGGCTCGATCAGCCCGAGGCTCTGGCCGAGCGGGTGCAGGCGTGGCGCGGCGGCGCGGTGCGCGCGCTGCGCACGGCGGCGGGGCGCAAGGCGTTCGAGGAGGTCCTGCCCGCGTTGCTCACGGCCTTTGCCGACGCGCCCGACCAGACGGCGGCGCTCAACCGGTTCGACGATCTGCTGCGGCAGCTCCCCAGTACGGTGAACGTGTTCCGGCTGCTCCAGGCGCGGCCTGCGCTGATGCAGACGCTGGTCGACATATTGAGCCATGCCCCGCCGCTGGCCGAATCGCTGGCGCGGCGCGGCGACCTGCTCGACGGATTGATCGATGCCAGCGCCTATGATCTGGTGGGCAGCGTCGAGCAGATTGCCGAGCGCCTGGCGCGCGAGGAGCCGGGCGACGATTATCAGCAGCGGCTCGATGCGGTGCGCGTGCGCGTCGGCGAGATGCGCTTTGCGCTGGGCGTGCAGCTGATCGAGGGGCGGCACGACCCGGTCGCCATCGCCGGCGGCTATGCGCGGGTGGCCGAGGCGGCGATCTGCCGGCTCGCCGATTGTGCGATCAGCGAATTCACCGCGGTCCACGGACGGATGCCCGACAGCGAGCCGGTCATCCTGGCGCTGGGCAGGCTCGGCGGCGGCGCGCTTACCCATGCGTCCGACCTCGACCTCATCTTCCTGTTCAGCGGCGAGATCGGGCGCGAATCGGATGGCAGGCGCCCCTTGGGCAGCACCCAGTATTACAACCGGCTGGCACAACGGATCATCGCGGCGCTGTCCGTGCCGACGGCGGCGGGGGCGCTCTATGAGGTCGATACCCGGCTCCGTCCGAATGGCGCGCAGGGACTGCTGGCGGTGTCGTTCGCCAGCTTTGCCGAATATCAGCGCGATCAGGCCTGGACCTGGGAGCATATGGCGCTGTGCCGGGCGCGGGTGGTCTACGGATCGCAGGAGAGCCGGGCGCGGCTCGATGCGATCATCGGCGAGGTGCTGCACGCTCCGCGCAATCCGGACGAGGTCCGCGCCGCGGCGCTCAAGATGCGCGAGGACATTGCCACGCACAAGAAGCCGCTCGGGCCGCTTGACGTGAAGCTGCTGCCCGGCGGGCTGGTCGACCTCGAATTCATCGTGCACACGCTGCAACTGACGCACGCGACCGGGTTCCTGCCCGACCTGCGCGAGGCGATCGATGCGCTGGTCGCGCAGGGGCTGGCCGATCCGTCGCTGGCGGTCGCGCATGATCTCATGACCCGGCTGCTGGTCACGCTGCGGCTGGTCGCGCCCGATTGCAGCGAGCCGCCCCCGGCAAGCCGTGCTCTGATCGCGCGCGCCTGTGGGACCGCCAGCTGGGAGGCACTGCAAGGCGAAATCGAATCGGCGCGCGCCAGTGTTCAAAGCGCCTGGCAGCGCCTATTTGCCGCGAGCGCGCCTGGAACCAGCGCTTGAGAGAGAAGGACAGACGATGACCGATATTGGCGACACCATCCCCGACATTGCGCTGACGGCGCCCAATGGCAGCAGCGTTTCCGCCGCCGACTATGCCGGAAAGGCGTGGGTCCTCTATTTCTATCCCAAGGACGACACGAGCGGCTGCACCAAGGAAGCGCAGGAGTTCAGCGCGCATCTGGCCGAGTTCGAGGCGGCGGGCGTGTCGGTGCTCGGCGTATCGAAGGATCCGCCGAAAAAGCATCAGAAGTTCATCGAGAAATACGGGCTGACCGTGCCGCTCGCCAGCGACGCAGAGAGCGATGGCCTGGCTGAGGCGATGGGCGTTTGGATCGAGAAATCGATGTACGGCAAGAAGTATATGGGCATGGATCGCTCGACCTTCCTGATCAGCAAGGACGGCAAGGTCGTGCGCGCATGGCGCAAGGTGAAGGTGGCAGGTCATGTTGCAGACGTGCTCGCCGCCGCGCGGGCGCTCTGATTTGAGGTACGCGAATCGCGGTTAACGCCAGGGGCTCGCCGATGCATCCGGCGGGCCCTTTTTCGTGCAATGGCGGAAATTTCCAATCGAGGACGTGTCGGGCGGGCTAAGGCCGACGCCATCCCGCCCGCCGAACATTCCGATTCTTGTGCGCCAAGAGCTCGGATTCGGGCCAAAATCCAGCCCGTTCACCTGCGATTAAACGATTCAACGCGCCAGCCAGACGCTTCAACGCGCGGTCAGCGGTTGCGGGTTGCGGTGCACAAAGCTTTCACTCTACCCATGCTCCAACGAAATCGGAGGGAAGGGGTTCCAACGATTTTTGTGTTTTTGTGCTCCGCCTCGCACGAGGCGCCGGAGCACGAAGGACAGCCGCAAGGTCCGAACGGCCCGGCGGTTGCCCTGCAACAAGGTGCTGAATATTCATGGTCGCAACCAGAATTGTCGCAACGGTCCTTACCACCACCACAGCCGGTCTGCTGTGCGCTGCATCACCGGCTTTTGCTGAAGGCAATGCCACCGACATCGCCGCCGCCGTCCCGCAGGTTTCTGCCGACGGTGCTCTGGGAGCCCAGGATACCGAATTCCGCGCCCTGTTCGCCGACTGGAAATCGATGGAAAAGCGCGACACCGGTCGTGTTTCCATCCCCTCGCGCAAGCCCGTCGACAGCTTCAGGCTGACCAGCCAGTATGGCTTCCGCGCCGATCCTTTCGCCGGACGCCGCGCCCGCCACAAGGGCCTCGACATGGCGGGCCCGATCGGAACGCCGATCTACGCGACCGCCGATGGCATTGTCGGCCGTGCGCAGTGGGTCGGCGGTTACGGCCAGTATGTCGAAGTCAACCATGGTGGCGAAATCCAGACGCGCTACGGCCACCTCAGCCAGATCCTGGTTCAGCCCAACCAGCGCGTCACCAAGGGCCAGGTCATCGGTCTGATGGGATCGACCGGCCGCTCCACCGGCAGCCATCTGCACTATGAAGTGCGCATCGCCGGAAACTCGGTCAACCCGATGCCTTTCATTTCCTCGCGCGATTATCTGCTCGCCATGCAGGATGGCGGCAAGGTGGCCCTGGGCGGTCCCGCCGAATAATCGCTCCGCATTTTCCGCAAATCTTGACATCAAGCGCCGGTTCTCCGGCGCTTTTTGTTTGTCCGCCACATGAGCGCGCGCTTTGCCGTTGCTTTAACCGGGCGATTAAACAATGATGCCCTCATTATCGGGAATCGTTCCGGAACACGCCGAACGGCGGGACGGGCCTTTCCCTTGATCAGGAGGGAATGTCGCAATGCATCCATCGGTCCACGCCCGGAATCAGCCCGACAAGCCGGCGATCATCATGGCGGGTACGGGGCTGGTAGTCAGCTATGACGCGCTCGATCGCCGGTCGAACCGGGTCGCGCAATATCTCCGCAGTCAGGGCATCGGCATTGGCGACACGGTGGCCTTGTGCCTCGAGAACCGGGCGGAATATTTCGACATCGTCTGGGGCGCGCAGCGCGCGGGACTGATCTTCGTGGCGATCTCGAACCGGCTGACCGCAGACGAGATCAGCTATATCCTGCACGATAGCGGCGCCAAGCTGCTGTTCACCTCCGGGTATCTCGCGGCGCATCTTCCGGCGATCGCCAGCGCCTGTCCGCAGGTGCCGATCGTCAATATCGACGATTCCGCCGCCGCTTCCGCCATCGCAGCGATGCCCGAGGTTGCGATTGCCGATCAGCGCGCGGGATCGGACATGCTTTATTCCTCCGGCACCACCGGGCGCCCCAAGGGCGTCCGCCTGCCGCTGCCCGAAGACGGCGACATCGCCGCGACCAACACGCTGGTCATGCTCGCCCAGGGGGCGTTCGGCTTCGGCCCGGACAGCATCTATCTCTCGCCCGCGCCGCTCTATCATGCCGCGCCGCTGCGCTGGTGCATGAGCGTGCACAAGCTGGGCGGCACCGTGATCGTGATGGAAAAGTTCGATCCCGAGCACGCGCTGCAGCTGATCGAGCGCTACAAGGTCAATGTCAGCCAATGGGTGCCGACGCATTTCACGCGCATGCTCAAGCTGCCCGAGGAGGTGCGCACGCGTTATGATGTGTCGAGCCTGAAATCGGCCGTCCACGCCGCTGCGCCGTGCCCGGTACCGGTCAAGCAGGCGATGATCGACTGGTGGGGACCGGTGCTGAAGGAATATTATGCCGGCACCGAGGGCAATGGCTTCACCTTCATCTCAAGCGAGGACTGGCTGACGCACCAGGGTTCGGTCGGGCGTTCGCTGCTCGGCACGATCCACATCTGCGACGAAGAGGGCAGGGAGGTGCCCGCTCGCACCGAAGGAACGGTCTATTTCGAGGGCGGCAACCCGTTCGAGTATCACAATGACGCGGCCAAGACGAAGGAAGCGACGCATCCCGAGGGCTGGACGACCCTGGGCGATGTGGGCTGGGTCGACGAAGAGGGTTTTCTCTATCTCACCGACCGCAAGAGCTTCATGATCATCTCGGGCGGCGTGAACATCTATCCGCAGGAGATCGAGAACCTGCTGGTCAGCCATCCCAAGGTCGCTGATGCGGCGGTGATCGGCGCGCCCTGCCCGGACATGGGCGAACGCGTCGTCGCGATCGTTCAGCCGCTCGACCTTGCCGAGGCGGGCGACGATCTCGCGGCCGAGCTTAGCATCTATCTGCGCGGTTCGCTTTCGGGCGTGAAGATGCCGCGACAGATCGATTTCCGCGAGGAACTTCCCCGCCATGCCACGGGCAAGCTCTACAAGAGGCTGCTGCGCGATGAATACTGGGCCAAGGCCAAGGCGGCCGAAGCCGTAGCAGGAGCCTGAGCCATGGCGACGATCGCCCCAGCCGTGCTGCCGCCCGAAATCGCCGCGGCCATCGTTAATCCCGTCGCCTATGGCGAATGGAACGGGATCAAGCAAAAGTTCCGCTGGGCGCGCGACAACATGCCCGTCGGGCTGGTCCAGGCCGAAGGCTATATGCCGTTCTGGGCGATCACCCGGCATGAGGACATCATGACGGTGAGCAAGGACAATGCCCGGTTCCTCAACGCGCCCAAATCGGTGGTGCTGGGGCCGGTCGCGGTGCAGATGCTCACGCACATGATCACCGGCGGCAGCCCGCATCTGGTGCGATCGCTGGTCACCATGGATGCCCCCGAGCACATGGATTATCGCAAGCTCACCCAGAGCTGGTTCATGCCCAAGAACCTGGCGGGTCTGGAGGGCAAGATTCGCGGCATCGCGCGCGCTTCGGTCGATGCCATGTTCGCGACCGGCGGCCAGTGCGACTTCGTGCATCAGGTCTCGGCGCTCTATCCGCTGCACGTGGTCATGCAGATCCTCGGGGTGCCGCACGAGGACGAGCCGCTGATGCTCAAGCTGACGCAGGAAATGTTCGGCGGCGAGGATCCCGATCTCAACCGCGCACGCTCGGTCGAGCTGACGCCCGAACAGGTGACGCAGTTCGTGATCGAGGCGGTGCGCGATTTCGAGGGCTATTTCATGAAGCTCGCGGCGGACCGGCGCGCCGATCCGAAGGACGATGTCGCCACCGTCATCGCCAATGCGGTGATCGATGGCGAGCCGATCAGCGACCGCAACGCCGCCGGCTATTATATCATCGTCGCGGCTGCCGGGCATGACACCACGTCCGCCTCGACCGCCGGCGCGATGTGGGCGCTGGCCAAGGATCCAGAGCAGTTCGCCCGGATAAAGGCCGATCGCAGCCTGCTGCCCGGCCTGATCGAGGAGGCGATCCGCTGGACGACGCCGGTGCAGCATTTCATGCGCACGGCCGCGGAGGACTGCGAGATCGGCGGGCAGCGCATCGCCAAGGACGACTGGCTGATGCTCTGCTATGTCTCGGGCAATCATGACGAGCGGGTGTTTCCCGATCCCGACCGGTTCGACGCGTCACGCGGCCCCAATCGCCATGTCGCGTTCGGGGCAGGCGTGCACCAGTGCCTGGGCCTGCACCTTGCGCGGCTGGAAATGCGCATCCTGTTCGACGAGCTGCTCGACCGGATCGACAGCGTCGAACTCGCGGGCACGCCGCAGCGCGCAAGCAGCACCTTTGTCGGCGGACCCAAGACGCTGCCCATCCGCTTCGTCCCGAGTTGAATTGACAGTGGTTTGCGGCGGGCGCTCGGTATAGCGTGCCCGGCGGACTTATATGACAACAGCCCGGATCGTCCGATACCGGGCCGGCATCACAGGAAAGGAATGTTCCGATGGTTCAGCAGTACAGCGTCCTCATCAACGGCAAGCTGGAAAGGCCCGGCAAATGGATTGATGTCGTCAATCCCGCCAACGAGCAGGTCATCGCCCAGGTTCCCGATTGCGGGCAGGAAGAGCTGGACCGCGCGGTCGCCGCTGCGCGCGCTGCGTTCAAGACCTGGAAGAACGTGTCGATCGACGAGCGTCGCGCGGTGATCCAGAAGATTTCGGCCGCGATCAAGGCCAATGCCGATGAACTCATGCGGCTGCTGACCAGCGAGCAGGGCAAGCCGCATGCCCAGGCAGCGGGCGAGATCCATGGCGCCGCAGCGATGGCGGCGGCGCAATCGACACTGACCCTCGAGGACGAGATCAACGAGGACAGCGATACCCGCCTCTCGCGCACCCGCCGCGTGCCCGTCGGCGTGGTCGGCGGTATCGTGCCTTGGAACTTCCCGGTGATGATGGCGGTGCAGAAGATCGTGCCAGCGCTGCTGTCCGGCTGCACCATGGTGCTCAAGCCCTCGCCGTTCACGCCGCTCGCCACGCTGCGCATCATCGAGCTGATTGCCGACGAGATCCCGGCGGGCGTGCTTAACGTCATTACCGGCGGCGACGATCTCGGCCCGCTGATCACCTCGCATCCCGACATCGACAAGATCACCTTCACCGGGTCGACCGCGACCGGCAAGCGCGTGATGGAATCGGCGTCGAAGGATTTGAAGCGGATCACGCTCGAGCTCGGCGGCAACGATGCCTCGATCGTGCTGCCCGACGCCGATGTGAAGAAGGTCGCCGAACAGCTGTTCTGGTCGAGCTTCACCAATGCCGGGCAGATCTGCGTCGCTGCCAAGCGCATCTATATCCACGAGGATATCTATGACGAGCTGTCCGCCGCGATCGCCGACTATGCCAAGGGCGTGAAGGTCGGCGACGGCGCAGAGCAGGGCACCGCCGTCGGCCCGATCCAGAACAGGAAGCAGTATGAGCGCGTGCTCGACCTGATCCAGGACGCCAAGGACCATGGCTACAAGTTCCTGGTGGGCGGCGATCACGATCCGTCGATCCCGGGTTATTATGTGCCGATCACCATTCTCGACAACCCGCCCGAAGACGCGCGCATCGTCGCCGAGGAACAGTTCGGCCCGGTAATGCCGCTCATGAAATTCTCGACCGTCGAGGAAGCGATCCAGCGCGCCAATGCCTCGGATTACGGCCTGGCGGGCGCGGTGTGGACGGGCAATCCCGAAGAGGGCGTGAAGGTCGCCGAGCAGCTCGAGACCGGGACCGTCTGGGTCAACGAATATCTCCACCTCTCGCCCTTCGCACCGTTTGCGGGCCACAAGCAGTCGGGCTTCGGTGCGGAGTACGGCAAGGAAGGCCTGCTCGAATTCACCTATCCGCAGGTGATCACGGTCAAGCGCGAGAAGGCAGTGGCTTGAGCCCAATCCTCCCCGAGCTTGTCTCGGGGAGGGGGACCATCCGCAGGATGGTGGAGGGGAGGCGATACTATGCCATGTTTCGCCATTTGCCCCTCCACCGCGACGCTTCGCGCCGCGGTCCCCCTCCCCCAGCGAGCTGTGGGAGGATTTTTCTTTCCGTTGACGTAAGCCCCGACGCGGTTTAACCGTTCGATTAAATCCATCGCGGAGTCGGCGTCTGGTTGCCGTCTCGCGCATTCTGCAAGGAGAGGCTTCATGGCTCATGCTTATATCGTAGACGCAGTCCGCACTGCCGGGGGCCGTCGTGGCGGCCGTCTCGCCGGTGTCCATCCGGTGGACCTTGGCGCAGCCGTGTTCGACGCGATTGCATCGCGCAACGATTTCGATCCCAAGGCGATCGACGACGTCATCACGGGCTGTGTCGGTCAGGGCGGCGAGCAGACCATGGACCTCGGCCGCAACGCGGTACTGGCCTCCAAACTGCCCGACAGCATTCCCGCCGTGACCATCGATCGCCAGTGCGGTTCCTCGCAACAGGCTATGCAGTTTGCCGCGCAGGCGGTGATGAGCGGCACGCAGGACATCGTGCTGGCGAGCGGCATCGAGAGCATGACCCGCGTGCCGATGGGCACGCCTGCGGTGCTTTTCATGAAGGCGGGCCTGGGCAACTACAAGTCGGCCCGTCTCGAAGAAGCGTTTCCCGGTGTGATGTTCAGCCAGTTCGACGGCGCGGAAATGATCGTCAAGAAGCACGGTCAGACCAAGGAACAGCTCGACGCCTATTCGCTCGAAAGCCACCGCCGCGCCGCTGCCGCGACCCAGGCGGGCGCCTTCGACAACGAGATCGTTCCCGTCGAGATCGAAACCCCCGAGGGCAAGGAATGGCACAAGGTGGATGAGGGCATCCGCTTCGATGCCTCGCTCGAGGGCATTGCGGGCGTGAAGCCGATCTCGGACAAGGGCGTGCTTTCCGCCGCCAATGCCAGCCAGATCTGCGATGGCGCCTCGGCGGTGCTGATCGTGTCCGAACAGGCGCTGAAGGACCATGGCCTCACCCCCCGTGCGCGCATCCACCATGTGTCGGTGACCGCGGGCGATCCGGTGATCATGCTCGAGGAGCCGCTGTTCGCGACCGAGCGGGCGCTGAAGCGTGCGGGCATGAAGATCGACGATATCGATCTGTACGAGGTCAACGAAGCTTTTGCACCGGTGCCGCTCGCCTGGCTGTCCTATTTGGGGGCCAGCCATGACCGTCTGAATGTCAACGGCGGCGCGATCGCGCTCGGCCATCCGCTCGGCGCCTCGGGCACCAAGCTGATGGCGACGCTGCTCAACGCGCTCGAGAAGCGCGGCGGCAAATACGGCCTGCAGACGATGTGCGAAGGCGGCGGCCAGGCCAATGTCACCATCATCGAACGGTTAGGCTGACCTCCAGAGCCCTCCCCTGCAGGGGGAGATGGCGCGCCACAGGCGAGGCGGAGGGGTATCCATATTCGCGCAAGCGGGGCCCCCTCCACCACTTCGTGTTACTCCTTCCCCGTGAAGGGGAGAATACGCGAACCCGATCCACATTCTTCATCTTTCAAACGGGGTTAAACATGAAACTCGATTCCTCCATTTCCGCTGTCGTCACCGGCGGCGCTTCGGGCCTGGGTGCCGCCACGGCGCGCGCGCTGGCCGCCAAGGGCGTCAAGGTCGCCATTTTCGACCTGCAAGAAGAAAAGGGCACTGCGCTCGCCAACGAGATCGGCGGTGTGTTCTGCGAAGTGAACGTGACCGATGAAGCCAGTGTCGATGCCGGCTTTGCCAAGGCACGCGCCGCGATTGGCCAGGAGCGCATCCTGGTCAACTGCGCCGGCACCGGCAACGCGATCAGGACCGCGAGCCGCTCGAAGGAAGACGGCAGCATCAAGCATTTCCCGCTCGATGCGTTCAACTGGATCATCCAGATCAACCTTGTCGGCACCTTCCGCTGCATCGCCAAATCGGCCGCGGGCATGATGACGCTCGACCCGCTGCCCGATGGCGATCGCGGTGCGATCGTCAACACCGCCTCGGTCGCGGCCGAGGATGGCCAGATCGGCCAGGCCGCCTATTCGGCCTCGAAGGGCGGTGTCGTCGGCATGACCCTGCCGATCGCGCGCGACCTTTCGAGCGAGGCGATCCGCGTCAACACCATCCTGCCGGGCATTTTCAACACCCCGCTGCTCGCCGCTGCGCCGCAGCCGGTCAAGGATGCGCTGGGAGCTTCGGTGCCGTTTCCAAAGCGTCTGGGCGATCCTGAAGAATATGCGCAGCTTGCGCTGACGATGATCGAGTGCGGCTATTTCAATGGCGAGGATGTGCGTCTCGATGGCGCCATCCGCATGGCACCGCGCTGATCGACACCGGCCCCGCTCGCTCCATGGGCGGGGCCATTTCCTTTCCGGGAGGCAGGCATGGACTATAGCACGATCCGCTACGATGTGGCCGATGGCATCGCCACGATCACGCTCAGCCGTCCGGAAAAGATGAATGCCTTTACCAACCGGATGATGGCCGAGATGATCGATGCGTTCGACGCCATCGATGCCGACGACGCCGTCCGCGCGGTCATCGTTACCGGCGAGGGCAAGGCGTTCTGTGCGGGAGCAGACCTGACGCCCGAAGGCGGCGGCGGTCCGTTTTCGAGCGACGATCCGGTCACCGATCTTTCGGACACGCGCGTCCGCGATGGCGGCGGCATGCTGACGCTGCGCATCTTCCAGTGCAAGAAGCCGGTGATCGGCGCGATCAACGGCGCGGCGGTGGGCATCGGCGTGACCATGCAGCTGCCGATGGACATGCGGCTGGCCTCGACCAATGCAAGGTTCGGCTTCGTGTTCGCGCGGCGCGGGATCGTGCCCGAAGCGGCGTCGTCCTGGTTCCTGCCGCGGCTGGTCGGCCAGCAGCAGGCGCTCGAATGGTGCATGACGGGCCGCGTCTTCGGCGCCGACGAGGCATTGGCGGGCGGGCTGGTGCGCTCGGTCCATGCGCCAGAGGAACTGCTGCCCGCAGCAACTGCGCTCGCGCGCGAGATCATCGACAATACCGCGCCCGTCTCGGTCGCGCTGACCCGTGCGATGCTGTGGCGCATTCCGTCCGCGCCGCACCCTATGCATGCGCATCGGGTCGACAGCCGCGCCATATACACGCGCTCGCGTTCGGGCGATGCAGCTGAGGGCATATCGAGTTTCCTCGAGAAGCGTGCTGCGGTTTACCCTGACCGGGTTGCATCGGACATGCCGGAATTCTATCCATGGTGGGATGAACCCGGATATGAATAACGCTGCGCCCGAGAGCGAACTCAATGCGCGCGACCAGCTGATCGAAGCCGCCAGCCAGATCATGCGCGATGGCGACCAGGTCGATCTGTCGCTGAGCGAGCTTTCGCTGCGATCGGGGCTGAACAGCGCCCTGGTCAAATATTATTTCGGAAACAAGCAGGGCCTGATGCTTGCGCTGCTCGAACGCGACATGCGCAACATCGTCAACAGTCTCGACGCGCTGCTGGCCAAGAATCTGCCCCCCGACGAGAAGCTGCGCGTGCATATCCGCGCAGTCATCGGCACCTATTTCAGCTTTCCCTATCTCAATCGTCTGCTGATGCGCATGGTGCGCGACGCCGCGCCCGAGGTGTCGCGCAAGATCGCCGACGATTATCTTGTGCCGATCTCCAATGCCTATGAACGGCTGATCGAGGAAGGCGTCCAGCAGGGCCTGTTCCGCCCTATCGATCCGGGTCTATTCTATTTCACCGTCACCGGCGCGGCCGACCGCTTCTTCTCGGCGCGTCTGGTGCTGCACCATTGCTTCGGCCAGAGCGAAATGACCGAACAGATGCGTGATGATTATGCCGATCACACGCTCGATATCATCATGCCCGGGTTGCTCGTCTCTCCGCCGGCCAATTGACACCGGTTAACTGTGACCTCCCGACGAGCCGTGGGTTACATACGATCGAATAACGGTAATAAACTTACAAGGCTGGGCAACTTTCCGTAAAGCTGCGGCATGACAAATTCTGCCGCCCGATTCCCGGCCAGCTTGCCAGATAGCACCGACAGCACGCCGGCTCATTCGCGGGCTGTGTCTGCAATCGATGAGCAGGCGTTCATTGCAGCGAGCGAGCGTCTGGCGCTCGCGCTCGATCGTGCCGCCACGGGTCGCAGCGACGTCGATATTGCGGAGGCGCGCATGCGCTTGCGCGAACTCGCCGTCAAGCTGCGCGATGCAGGCTATTGGCGAACCGACAAGCACGGGTTGCGCGCCACGGTTTCGCTGCTGTGGCAGGCCGACCGGCATGTCAGCGAACTGGCTTTGCGCCAGGACAAGCGTTCAGAGGGCGAAAAGCCTCAGGATTGATCACTGAATCTTCAGGCCTGCCGGGTCGCAAACGGAAGCAGGTATGGAGCGGCGGGCTGGCAGCGGCTTTGAGGCAAGTACTGCGCCGGCCCGCCAACCGGTTACAAGATTTGGATGTTACTGTTTAATGACAGTATGAATGCCAAAATGTAACGGTTGAAAATCTCCGCAGCCTTTATTTGGCGGCGGTCCAGGTCTGCGCCTGGCAGAACATGGCGATACACCCTTCGACGCTGAGCGTTCCGTTCTTCCCGGCGGTGACGATCGACCTGTAGGTCTTGCCACTTTCCGGATCATAGATCTTGCCGCGCCACTTCTTGCCATCGGCCACGAACCCGGACAGGATCGGCAGACCAACCAGCTTGCGCTTGCGCAGGGCCGGATCGGGATTGTTGACATCGGTCGTCACGCCGTTCTTGGGCTGCTCGATGAAGCGCGTCAGCCGTCCACAGATATTCTGGCCGCATGGCGCTATGGTCACGATCGCTCGCTTGCCCTTGGTATACCATTGACCCTGGATGGATTCCGACGCCTGGGCCGGGGTGGCGATGAGGGCGAGGCTTGCCCCCAGAATTGCGGCGAAAGCCGACAAGCGCATATTGTTCTCCATCAAGCTTGCGATTAGCCTGCGCCTCGCGGCCCCGCACGAGACGGTGGCAGGAAGCCAGGATGCGCCTGTGATAACGCGGGGAGAGATGGGCATGAAGTGGAAAATTCCAGCGCTGGTATCGATCGCGTCCATCGCATGGGCCGTGCCGTCCGCCGCGAAGGATATCGCCGTCGCGGCGGGTAGCGGCGCGCAGGAGCGACTTCAGGAGGCCCTGATCCTCGCCCAGCCTGGCGATGTCGTGATGCTGGGCGAAGGCCGTTTCGACCTTACCGACGGGCTGTCGCTCGACGTTGCGGGCGTCACGGTCAAGGGCGCCGGGCCGGAAAAGTCGGTGCTCAGCTTCAAGGGACAGATGGCGGCAGGCGAAGGTCTTCTCGTCACCTCGGACAATGTCGTGCTGCGCGATTTCGCGGTCGAGGACAGCCGCGGAGATGCGATCAAGTCGAAGGGCGCGGACAATATCGTCTATCACAATATCCGCGTCGAATGGACCGGCGGCCCGAAGGAGACCAACGGAGCCTATGGCATCTATCCGGTCGAATCCGAAAATGTGCTGATCGATTCGGTCCTCGTCATCGGCGCGTCAGACGCCGGCATCTATGTCGGCCAGTCGCGCAACATCATCGTCCGCGATTCGATCGCCCGCTTCAATGTCGCGGGGATCGAGATCGAGAACAGCTTCAACGCGGATGTGCACGACAATGTCGCGACCAAGAACACCGGCGGAATCCTGGTGTTCGACCTGCCCAACCTGCCGCAACAGGGCGGGCACAACGTGCGCGTGTTCGACAATGTCGTGGTCGAGAACGACACGCCCAATTTCGCGCCCAAGGGCAATATCGTCGCCAGCGTTCCCAGCGGTACTGGCGTGATGGTCATGGCCAATCGCGACATCGAGATTTTCGACAATGTGTTCGACGGCAACGGATCGTCGAACATCATGATCATTGGCTATCGCCAGAAGTTCGACGACGTCCAATATCAGCCGACCGTGCGCAATGTCCGGATCAGCGACAATGCGCACGGAAAGACCGGCTTTGCGCCGCAATTTGCCGGTGGTGAGATGCTCGCAGCCGCCTTTGGCGGCAGCGTGCCGCCGATCATCTGGGACGGGGTAGGGGGCGCGGAAGCGAAGGTCTATTCGAGCGACGAGGTTCCCGTGCTCAACCTGGGCCTGGCTAAGTCGGACCAACCGATCGAGACCGCGCAGCCTGCGCTAGCCAAGCTCGCGGGTGACGCTGCGCCGAAGCTGCCGAAGATCGTGATGCCCGCCGCGATGGAAGCGGCGATCCGGTGAGACGCTGGCAGCGTCTTGCCACGATCGCCGCAGCCGCGCTGCTGGTAAGCGCGCTGCCGGGTCCTGCTGCGATCAGCGATGCGGCGATCAGCGATCCGGCGCTGCCGCGCAAGCTTTCCGAATTCGGCTTTTTTGCAGGACCCGGCGCGACGCGACCGGCGCCCGTGCTCGTTGCCTATGGCCTGCGCACGCCCCTGTTCTCAGACTATGCCGAAAAGCAACGGTTCGTCTATGTGCCAGACGGCGCGCGCGTGTCTGCCGATGCCGAAGGTCGGCTCGAGTTTCCGGTGGGCAGCGCGCTGATCAAGACCTTCGGCTTTGGCAGCGGTGCGGGTTTTCGTCCGATCGAGACCCGCGTCCTGCTCCGGCGTGCGGGCGGATGGGAGGCCTTGCCCTATGTCTGGAACGCGGATCTCAGCGATGCCGATCTGAAGGTCGCGGGAACGCGGCTGCCGGTGACCGTGACCCGGCCCGATGGCCAGCGCATCGAGATCAGCTATGCAGTGCCCAACAAGAACCAGTGCAAGGAATGCCATTCGTCGGCGGGCGCGGTGGTGCCGATTGGCCCCGTCGCGGCCAACATGGATATCGCACCATCCGCTGCCGCAGTATTCCGCAAGCGCATAGACTGGGCCGCCGCGCCGATCGCCGCGAACGGGCCGGTGTGGAACGATCCCTCCACCGGTTCGCTCGATCAGCGCGCGCGCGCCTATCTGATGGTCAATTGCGCGCACTGCCACAACCCCAAGGGATCGGCGAGCAATTCGGGGCTGTTCCTCAACTACGGCGCTCCGGGGGATCGTACAGCGACCGGCGTGTACAAGCGACCGGTGGCGGCGGGGCGCGGCAGCGGAGGCCGTGAGTTTGCGATTCTGCCGGGTCAGGCCGACCAGTCGATCATGATCCACCGCATGGCTTCGACCGAACCGGGCGTTGCGATGCCCGAAGTAGGCCGATCGATGGTGCACGAAGAGGGCGTCGCGCTGATCCGTGCCTGGATTTCGTCGCTGCCGTCCGAATAGCCTTTGCGCGCCGCGACGGCTGGTCTAGCAGACGGTCGAACCGGCGTTACAGGGGCACGAGGCAATGAGCGAATGGACCATCGGCGTGATCGGCGGATCGGGCCTTTATGCGATCGACGGGCTGGAAGATGCGCAATCGATCCGCGTCGACAGCCCGTTCGGCGAGGCGTCGGACGATATCGTCATCGGCACGCTGAACGGCCACCGGTTCGTGTTCCTGCCACGGCATGGCAAGGGCCATCGACTGAGCCCCAGCGACGTCAACGCGCGCGCCAATATCGATGTGCTCAAGCGCGCGGGCTGCACCGACGTCCTGGCAATTTCTGCCATCGGATCGCTTCGCGAGGAACTGCCGCCCGGCCAGTTCGTGCTGGTCGATCAGTTCGTCGACCGCACCGTTCACCGCCCGAGCAGCTTTTTCGGCACTGGCATGGTGGCGCACGTCTCGATGGCCGAACCGGTCTGCCCCCGGCTGTCGGCGCTTGCTGCGGATGCTGCGCGGGCGGCAGGCGCGCCGGTCCACCAGGGCGGGACCTATCTGGCGATGGAAGGCCCGCACTTCTCGAGCCGGGCCGAGAGCCATATGTACCGCGCCTGGGGCTGCGACGTCATCGGGATGACCGCGATGCCCGAGGCCAAGCTCGCGCGCGAGGCGGAACTGCCCTATGCGCTGGTTGGCATGGTCACCGATTATGATTGCTGGCGCGCGGGCGAGGATCATGTCGAGGTCGGCGCGATCATCGCGCAGATGAACGCCAATTCTACAAGGGCCCGCCAGCTGGTGATCGAACTGGCCAAGATCCTCCCCGTAACGCGCGCGCCGAGCCCGATCGACACCTGTCTCGATTTCGCGCTGATCACCGCACCCGAAGCGCGCGACCCGGCGCTGCTTGCCCGGCTCGACGCGGTGGCGGGACGCGCGCTCAGGCCGCGCTGACGGCCGATTTCAGCGCGCGGGACGCACCGTGCGGCCCGGCGCCAGTGCCCAGCGGGTGACGGCGGCAATGCCGGTCGTTCCGCCGCGTACCGCGAGACGCGCGGGAAGCGAGATCGACAGCCCATGCATGCTGCGCGCCCAGCGCGGAAGCAGGTCGACCCCGGCCTGCATCGTCATGTGGTGGAACGGCGCCAGCCGCGGCGACGACGGCGGCTGGTGCAGCAGCAGGTCGGCAATCTCGCGCGTCCGCTCGTCGAAGCGCAGCCTGGGACGCGCCCGCGCCACCAGGCGCTGGGCTTCGCGGTAGCGATAGGGCACGGGGTCGGCGCCGAGCAGCCGCCCGATCTGTGCCATTTCGGCGAAATAACGGTCGCGCTCGGCCATGGTCATGTGCGGCTTGCGATAGCGGATATAGGCATCGAGAAAGCACAGGCTTTCGGTCACGTGCACCCAGGCCAGCGACTGCGGGTCATTGGCCTCATAGGGCGTGCCGTCGGGCAGGGTGCCGCGCACATGGTCGTGGATCCGCCGGATCCGCGCGATTTCGGCCAGGGCCTGTTCGCGGTCGCCATAGGTCGTACGCGCAAGAAACGCGGCGGTCCGGCGCAGACGCCCGCGCATGTCCTGACGAAACACCGAATGATCCCATACCCCCGCGAGCACCGCCGGATCGAGCATCTGCAGCAGCAGCGAGGCAATGCCGCCGATCATCATCGACGTGACATCGCCATGGACCTGCCAGCAGACCGATTGCGGGCCGAACAGACCGGTGTCGTTGCGCGAGATTTCGATAGCCTGGCCGCCCGGCTCGGCAAAGATGCGGCGGATTTCGCTTCCGATGGAATCGCGCAGCGTGGGCATGACGACAATATGGGGCAGGGCAGGCGGTTTGCCAATCTTCTCTCAACCATGCGCTTAGAGGCCTAGCCCTTGATTTTACACGTCTTGCCGCGCTCCGGACCGGCGGTGGTAACGCTTTGCTAATCGCACGCCTTTATGGCTTCTCAGATGTTCGGACAGAAGCAATCAGAACTGGCAACGGGTGACGCGCCAGCGCCTGCTATCCTGTCTGCGCGATCGCTGCTGGCGATCTGCGCGCTTTGGCCCGTGGTCATGGGCGTGCGCACCGTGGCGATGCTGCTGACCGCGGTCGCGACAGGATTTTCCGGCGCGATGGTCACCCCGACATTCGTTATCGCGGGTGTGCTCTCGCTGCTAATCGACCTGACCATCTACCTGCCGGGTCGCAGCAATCTGGTACGCCGGGCACTTGGCGACGGCTTCCCCGCGATGCTGTCGGCCCTGGTGTGCGCATCGACCGCAAGCTTCGCCTTTGCGCTGGTCAGCCTGGTGGCCGGCCATCACGAAGCGAGCACGCTCGTCGGGTTGATGGCATTGCTGGGCACCTTGCTGCCGACGCTGGCCGTGCTCGTGCCGCATCGCATGCTGATGTTCCTCACCAGCATGGCGACCGGCCTCGGCGTGCTGCTGGCCGCGTGGGACCTTCGCTTTGCGCTGGGCACGCTGGTCTTCCTGCCCGCGATGCTGCTGGTGGCGCTCATCCGCAGCAAGGACGATCGCGACGAGGAAGCCGCACTCGACGAGCAGAAGCTTAACAACGAACGCGCGCGCTGCCTGCTCTCCGACTACGAGAAATCGGGGCGCGGCTGGTTCTGGGAGACCGACCGGCAGGGGCGGATCGTCTATATCAGCGCAGAGGCGGTGATCGCGATCGAGGCCGATCCCGCCACGATCATCGGCCAGCCGCTCAGTTCGGTGATCTGCTCGCCCGGCTCCGAAGGGGGCGGCAGCGAGCGCACCTTCAACTTCCACTTCTCCGCCCGAACCGCGTTCAGCGATCTCGCTGTGCGCGTTGCCCAGTCCCAAGAGGAGCGCGCCTGGTCTCTGTCGGGCGCGCCCTTCTATAATGAATTCGGCCAGTTCGTCGGCTTTCGCGGGCATGGCACCGACCTGACCGAGGTCAAGCGCTCGCACGAGGCGGTGACCCAGCTGGCCCGCTACGACAATCTGACCGGGCTCGCCAATCGTCTCTATATCAAGGAGCTGTTCGAGAAGGCGTTGACCGGCCATCGCGGCGAGCCGAGCCCCTGTTCGCTGTTCCTGCTCGATCTCGACCGCTTCAAGCAGGTCAACGATACGCTCGGCCATCCGATCGGCGATGCGCTGCTCAAGCAGGTGTCCGAGCGCTTGAAGCGCACCATCGGGGACAGCGGCGAAGTGGGCCGTCTGGGCGGCGACGAATTCCAGGTCGTGCTCCCGGGCATCATCAGCGAAGAACGGCTTGCGGATATCGCCCGCTCGGTGATCATCAATCTCAGCCACCCCTATATGGTCGAGGGCAACCAGATCGTGATCGGCGCATCGGTCGGGATCGCGATCGCCGATGGCCGCAAGCATCCGGGCGCCGAGACGTTGATCCGCAATGCCGATCTGGCGCTGTATTCGGCCAAGGAAAATGGCCGCGGCATCTGGAAATTCTACAGCGAGGACATGCACAAGGTCGCGCACGAGCGACGCGCGCTGGAAAGCGAGCTGCGCGCCGCGCTTCAGGCGGGCGGCATGAGCATCGCTTATCAGCCGGTGGTGAATGTCGCGACCGAAACGATCAGCGGCTTCGAGGCGCTCGCCCGCTGGAACCATCCGGTGCGTGGCCCGATCAGCCCTGCTGCCTTCGTCCCGATTGCCGAGGAATCGGGCCTGATCATGCAGCTGGGCGAATGGGTGCTGCGCACCGCGTGCGCCGATGCGGCGAACTGGCCGCGAACGGTGCGCATCGCGGTCAACGTCTCGCCGATCCAGTTCGCCGATCCAGCCTTCCCGTCGATCGTTCTCAATGCGCTGGCGCAGAGCGGACTCGAGCCGCAGCGGCTCGAGCTGGAAATTACCGAGAGCGTCTTCCTCGACGACAAGCTCGATGCGACGCGCATCTTCGAGCGGCTGAAGGGCATCGGCGTGCGGCTTGCGCTCGACGATTTCGGCACCGGCTATTCCGCGCTCGGCTATCTGCGCAGCGCGCCGTTCGACAAGATCAAGATCGACCAGAGCTTCGTGCGCGGTGCGTCGCAATCGGGCAGCGCCAACAGCGCGATCATCCGGTCGATCGTCTCGCTCGCCGAGGCACTCAACATGGAAACCACCGCCGAGGGCGCCGAGACGATCGACGAGCTCGAACTGATCCGCTCGCTCGGTTGCAGCCATGTCCAGGGCTATATCTACGGCAAGCCCGTCGGCCTGGCCGAGGCCACCGAGCGTCTCGCCGGCATCGACAACCATGTCGAGCCGGTCGGCCACAAGCGCAGCCGCGAGACCCGCTACAAGGTGCTGCGCACGATCGGCATCTATCACGACGGCTATTGCTATCCGGCGCGGATCAAGAACATTTCGCCCGGCGGCGCTTTGATCGAGGGGCTGTGGGACGTGCCTCCCGGAACCGAGTTCGAGATCGCGCTCGGTGCCAATCTCAAGGTGCGCGCGGTGGCGCGCTGGTCGGTCGAGGATCGCTGCGGCCTGCAGTTCACCGTCCCGATCAGCCTCGAGCGCTTCCGCCAGTCCAGCCCCCCGCAGATCGCGACCGGCTATCCCGAGCAACTGCGCGCATGACCCGGTGACACGCCGGATCGCTGAGCTTAAGAACGGACGTCCATAGCCTGGCTGGAGTCCCCCCGATGATCCGTTCGCTCATCCCATTTTCCGCAGTTTCGCTGGCGCTTGCACTCGCCGCCTGCAGCGCCGGTGCCGATCAGGCGGAGGCGCCGCTGCCCGAAGGCGCGTGGCAACTGGCGGCGGATCAGTCGAATGTCGGTTTCGTGTCGGTCAAGGCGGGCAATGTCGGCGAGGCACACAGCTTCAGGAAGCTCTCCGGCACGGTCGAACCCGATGGCACGGTGGGCGTCGCGATCGATCTGGCGAGCGTCGACACGGGGATCGACATCCGCAATCAGCGGATGCGCGACATGCTGTTCGAGGTCGCGAATTTTCCCGAGGCGAGGCTCACCGCCAAGATCGATCCCAACGCGGTCAAGGCGCTCAAGCCCGGCGAGCGCAAGGCGATGACGGTCCCGGTGACGCTTGACCTGCACGGCACCACCAACAGCATCGAGGCACCGCTCACCGTCACCCGGCTGGCGGGCGACACCGTGCTGGTCGAGACCGCCAAGCCGCTCATCATCGATGCATCGGCGGTTGGCCTCGAAGCCGGGGTGGGCAAGCTGCAGGAAATCGCCAAGCTGCCCGCGATCAGCACCGCCGTTCCGGTCACGGCCTCATTGGTGTTCAAGCCCAAGGCCTGATCCGCGCGCTTCCCCGCCAATCATCGGCTTGCGCTGTGCGATAATCTGTCATAGCCTCTGCCAAAATGTAGCTGGGGCTATCCTGGCGGGGAGGATCTATGGCCCGGAAAAGGGTTCTCGCGGCGATCGGCCTGGCGCTGTCGCTGGCGGCAGCGGGACCATCCGCGCAACCTGACGCGAGCCCTCCTCCGCTCCGCCCGGCGGCGCCCGATCGGCCGCCCAATTTCGTGGTGCTGCTCGCCGATGACCTCGCGCTGATGGATCTCGGCATCTATGGCGGCGAGGCGCGCACGCCGAACATCGATGCGCTGGCGCGGCGCGGGCGGATGTTCACGCGCTATTACACGTCGCCCTTGTGCTCGCCATCGCGCGCCATGCTGCTCACCGGGCTCGACAACCATCGCACCGGGGTGTCGACCATTCCCGAGGTCATTCCCGAAGAGCATATCGGCAAGAAGGGCTATTCGCTGCGATTCGAGCCGGGCGTGACCACGATTGCCAGCCGGTTGAAGCAGCGTGGCTATCGCACCTTCATGACCGGCAAATGGCATCTCGGGCATGAGGCGGGCGATCTGCCCAACTCCCACGGTTTCGACCGATCATTCGTGCTCGATGCATCGGGTGCGGACAATTGGGAGCAGAAATCGTACATGCCCTATTATGCCGATGCCCCGTGGTTCGCGGACGGCAAACCGGCGACACTCCCGAAGGACTTCTATTCCTCACGCTTCATGATAGACCAAATGGTGGATTATCTCGGTACCGGCGATACCGGCAAACCGTTCTTCGCCTATATCGGCTTTCAGGCGATCCATATCCCGGTCCAGGCGCCGCCCGAATTCACCCGCAGGTACAAGCACACCTATCGCGAGGGATGGGCCGCGATGCGCAAGGCGCGCTGGGAGCGCGCGCAGGCGAGCGGCCTGATCCCCCGGGGCGCCCCGCTCGCCGATCCTCCCCAAGGTTTGCGCCGCTGGGAAAGCCTGTCGTCCGAGGAGCAGGCGCTGTTCGCGCGCAACATGGCGATCAATGCCGGCATGATCGAGGCAATGGACCATCATATCGGAAGGCTGGTCGAGCATCTCAAGCGCACCGGCCAGTACGACAATACCGTGTTCGTATTCACATCGGACAATGGACCCGAGCCGAGCAATCCGCTGGCGACATCGCGCACCATGCAATGGTGGCTCGACAATAACGGCTACAGCGTCTCGGCCGACAATTGGGGCGGCAAGGGCACCTATGCCTTTATCGGCCCCGAATTCGCCAATGCCGCTGCCTCGCCGGGCGCGATGTTCAAGTTCTATAGCGCAGAAGGTGGGCTGCACGTGCCGATGATCATGGCAGGTCCCGGGATCGCGCCTGCCGTTCCCAGCGCCGCGATGACGACGGTGAGCGATATCGCGCCGACCCTGCTGGCGATGGCGGGCGGCACGCCCGATGCGAACGCCTTTGACGGCCGCTCGCTGGTGCCGCTGCTCGCCGGGCAGGCCGATGCGGTGCGCACGCCGGAAACCGCGACGGGCTTCGAGGTCTCGGGCAATGCCGCGCTGTTCAAGGGCAGTTACAAGCTGTTGCGCAACTTGAAACCCTATGGCGACGGCGTCTGGCGGCTGTACGACATCGCCACCGATCCCGGCGAGACCCGCGATCTGAGCCGGAGCGACCCGGCGAAGTTCCAGGAAATGATGGCCGAGTATCGCGCCTATGCAAAGCGCAACGGCGTGCTGGAAATGCCCGAGGGTTATGACTCGACTGTCGAGATCGGCAAGAACACGGTCCGCAAGATGGCCGCGCGCTACTGGTATGTCTTGCTCGGGGTAGGGGTGCTAGCGCTCGCTCTGCTTTATGGAGCCTTCCGGTTGGTCCGCCAAATAGGACACGCGCGCCCGGCTTGACCGGCCTGCTTTATTGACATAGCCTGTGACAATAAAAGCGGAGGAGAGAATGGCTGTCGAACTGCTGGGGGCGCCGGGATCGCCCTATACGCGCAAGACGCTGGCGCTGCTGCGCTATCGCGGCATTGCCCATCGCATGATCTGGGGCAGCCATATGCAGCCGCCCGCCGGATACCCGATCCCCAAGGTCAAGCTGCTGCCCACCTTCTATTTCGGCGAGGGCGATGCGCGCGAGGCCGTCGTGGACTCCACCCCGATCATCCGCAGGCTCGAGGCCGAGCATCCGGGCCGCTCAGTGTTGCCCGAGGACGAGCTGCTCGGTTTTCTCGACCTGCTGATCGAGGATTTTGCCGACGAGTGGATGACCAAGATGATGTTCCACTATCGCTGGCATTTCGCAAGCGACGCGGCGAATGCCGGGCCACTGCTGATCTTCTGGCAGAGCCCGACCTATCCGGACGACCAGGCGAAGCAGATGGCGGACGGTTTTGCCCGGCGGCAGATCGACCGGCTGTATGTGGTCGGCTCCAATGACATCACCGCGCCGATCATCGAGGCGAGCTATGCGCGGCTGATCGGCATTCTCGATCGGGCGATCGCGCGCACCGGCTTCGTGCTCGGCACGCGGCCCTCGGCGGCGGATTTCGCAATCTATGGGCAGTTGACCCAGCTCGGCATTGTCGATCCCACGCCTGCCGCGATCATGGCCAGATCGGCGCCGCGCCTGCGCGCCTGGCTCGACCGGGTGGAGGACCTGTCCGGCCTGCCCGATGGCGCGTGGCTCGATCATGAAGCGCTCGGTGAACAGCTCGGCGAGCTGTTGACCGAGATCGGCCGCGTCTATGCGCCGTTCCTGATCGCCAATGCCCGTGCCGCCGCCGCCGGGCAGAGCGATTTCGCGACCGAGATCGACGGCAAGCGCTGGACCCAGCCGGTCTTTCCCTATCAGGCGAAATGCCTCGTCACGCTTCGCACCGCGCGCGCCGCCCTGTCTGCTGAAACGCGCGACCGGCTCGATGCGCTGCTCGCCGGAACCGGCTGCGAGGCGATGTTCGCCGAGGAGGCAGTGGCATGATCAGGCGCATCCTGCTGGGCCTGCTGGTCGTCGTCATCGCTGCCGCAACCTGGGCCTGGTTCAACAAGAGCCAGGTGCTGCTGTTTGCGGCGTCGCATATGGGCAAGCACGAGGTGGCCGAGAACCTGCCGGTGACCTGGCAGAAGGGCCCCGCCATCGCCGCGCTGCCCGCCGACCAGCGCCCGCCCAATATCGTCTTCATTCTCGCCGATGATCTCGGCATCAACGACATCTCGACCTTCGGCGGCGGCGTGGCGGGCGGCAAGGTGCCGACGCCCAATATCGACCGGCTCGCGGCAGAAGGCGCGATCTATTCGCAGGCCTATGCGGGAACGGCGAGCTGCGCCCCGTCGCGCGCCATGATCCTGACCGGGCGTTACCCCACGCGGACCGGGTTCGAATTCACCCCCACACCCGACGGCATGGGCCGCATCGTCAAGGCGCTGTCCGACGAGATGGATTCAGGGCTCCCGCCGGTGACCTATCTCGACGCCGCGGTGGAAGGCGCGCCCGATTTCGATGGCCAGGGCCTGCCGGGCAGCGAGCAGACGATCGCCGAAATCCTCAAGCCTGCGGGCTATCACACCGTGCATATCGGCAAATGGCATCTGGGCGACGGTCCCGAATTCAGCGCCAATGCACAGGGGTTCGACGAGAGCCTGTTGATGGCGAGCGCGATGCACCTGCCCGAGGACGACCCGAACGTGGTCAACGCCAGGGTCGATTTCGACCCGATCGACAAGTTCCTCTGGGCCCGGATGCAGTTCGCCACCAGCTACAATGGCGGCAAGTGGTTCAAGCCCGGTGGCTATCTGGCGGATTACTGGACCG
This sequence comes from Blastomonas sp. CACIA14H2, assembly GCA_000503195.1. GTDB lineage: Bacteria > Pseudomonadota > Alphaproteobacteria > Sphingomonadales > Sphingomonadaceae > Blastomonas. Next base: position 8,085 of record AYSC01000015.1, on the reverse strand, counting down.
ACGAGGCGATCAAGGTGATCGAGGCGAACCGCAACCGCCCGTTCTTCCTCTATCTGGCGCACTGGAACGTCCACACCCCGCTCCAGGCGACGAAAGCGGACTATGACGCAGTGGGCGACATCAAGCCGCACCGGCTGCGCGTTTATGCCGCGATGGTCCGCGCGCTCGATCGCAGCGTCGGCCGCATCATGCAGTCGCTCAAGGACCAGGGGCTCGACGACAACACGATCATCGTCTTTTCGAGCGACAATGGTGGCGCGGGTTATATCGGGCTGCCCCAGGTCAACGCCCCCTATCGCGGATGGAAGCTCACCCTGTTCGAGGGCGGCATACGTGTGCCGATGTTCGTGCGCTGGCCCGGACGGGTGAAGCCGGGGACGCGCGTGGAAACCCCGGTGGCGCATATCGACCTGATGCCGACCTTCGCACGGGCAGGCGGCGCGCAGCTGCCCGCCGGACTGCAGATCGACGGCGTCGACCTGCTCGGCCCCGATCCTGCCAATCCGGTCGGCAAGCGGCCCGATGATGCGATCTTCTGGCAGAGCGCCTATTATCGCGTCGTGCGCCAAGGCGACTGGAAGCTGCAGGTGACCGAACGCCCGCGCAAGACCTGGCTGTTCAACCTCAAGGACGATCCGACCGAGAAGCGCGATCTCGCCGCCGCCAATCCGGCCAAGGTCGCCGAGCTCAAGGCGCTGCTCGCCAAACACCAGCAGGGCGCGCGCAAGCCGCTCTATCCGCACACGATCGAGGCGCCGGTCGCAGTCGACAAACCGCTGGGGGTGAAGTTCCGAAAGGGCGACGAGCTCGTCTACTGGCCCAACTGATGGCCGCGCTGCTACCAAAGTCCGAGCCGGTGGCAGCCTCGGCTTCGTCGCGGTTCCTGCTGCTGTGCGGGGTTCTCGCGGTGATCCCCGGCATGATCCATGTATTCCTGCCCGATGGCGGGGGAGGGGTCATCGCCGGCATCGATCTGTCGCGCGACGCATCGCGGACGGTGTCGATGTTCGCCTGGGCCGGGGCGACCCAGATCGCCTGGGGGCTCATGATGCTCGCCATCGGCCTTCGCTATCGCGCGCTGGTGCCGCTGGCGCTCGCGCTGCTGCTGCTCGAAAAGACGCTGCATGCCCTGAGCTTCTGGGTGCTCAAGCCCGGCGATCATCACCCGCCCGAAAGCTATGCCGTGCTCGTGGCGGTCCCGATCATCGCGCTGTTGCTGGCGCTGGCGCTGCGGCGTCGCGGATGATGCGGAAGCCAATATGGTTCGAGGAGAAGTCATTCTCCTGCGGCTGGCGCGCGGCGGGGCGATAGCGCGCGCAGAAATTCGCCGCGCACAGCCAGCTGCCGCCCTTGATGATCATGTGACCATCGTCCACCGGGCTGTCGGTCCATTCCCAGACATTGCCGATCAGATCGTGCACCCCATTGCGATCGGCGGGGAAGCATCCCGCAGGTGCCGTGCCCGAAAAACCGTCCTTGCCTTCGTCCCTGACCGGGAAAACGCCCTGCCAGTGATTGGCGCGCGGTATGCCTTTGTCATCGACCGCGCCGGAAAAACGATTGGCGGGATCGGGCAGGCCGCTGCTCGCGGCATATTCCCACTCCTCCTCGGTCGGCAGCCGACCTCCCGCCCAGCTCGCATAGGCGCGCGCATCGGCCAACGTCACATGCACCACCGGATGACGGCCCTTGCCCGCGATGCTGGAGCCCGCGCCCTCGGGCGCTCGCCAGGTTGCGCCCCTGCGCAGCACCCAGCGTCCGTTCATGCCCTTCGCGTCGCGCGCAAACACCGCAGATCCGGCCTGCGGGTCGGTGCTGGTGGCGGCCCTTTCAGCCTCGGTGAGATAGCCGGTCGCCTTGACGAAAGCGGCGAACTGGTCGTTGGTGACCTCGTGCGCCTGGATCGCGAAACCTTCGACCCTCAGCCGCATGGACGGGCGCTCTTCGGGATAGAGCGGGTCGGCGCCCTTGACATAGGACCCCGAGGGCAGGGCGATGAATCTGCCCTGCTCGAACGCCTTGGCAAGACATTCCCGCCCGGCCAGCCGTTGCGGCGCCTTGTGTGGCTCGGCTTCCGGGCTGCATGCCGCGATGGTCGCCAGCAGGACGATCCCGACAGACAACCACCCGCGCTGCAAGGTCAGCCCACCAGCCGTGAAACCGTCAGCCGGACGACATCGGCGGCCTGGGCGGTACTCAGCCCCTGATCCTGGCGCAACCGCCGCCAGGTCTGGAAGCCCGCGCACATCTCGATCGCCGAAAACAGCGTCGCATTGCGGCGGATCGCCTCGGGCAATACGCCTTCGAGCCCGGTGCGCTCGAGATGGATGAAGCGTTCGTAGTTCAGCATCAGATAGTCCGAGCTGAACCGGCGGATGCTCGCTGCGATCTTCACCGGCATCACCCGCTCGTAGATCATCGCGCGGCGCTCGAGCAGCTGGTCGAGCTGCGCGCGCCAGCCCTCACCGGTGAAGGGCTGCTGGATGATCGGCATGATCTCGGCCTCGAACCGTTCGGTCATCTCGCTGTAAAGGCTGTCCATTTCCTCGAAATGCCGGAATACGGTGCGCGCGCTGACCCCCGCCTTCTCGGCGACTTCGGCGGCGCTCGGTTCCATCTTTCCGCCCATGATGATCTCGAGCATGGCATCGACGATTGCCTGGCGGCTGCGTTCACTGCGTTGTTTGCGGCCATCGGGATGGCGGGCAGGGGCTGTTGTGGTCATGTAAAACGCATTATCCCCATGATGAGCCTATGTCACCCCTTGGGGCCGACCATCGACAGGATCTGCTGAATCCAGGGCATGTTCTTTCCCTCTTCGGACAGCACGGTCTCGATATTGAGCTGGCCGTCGAGTCCGGCGCTGCGGTGCACTGCGATTTCGCGCCATTCGTCCGACATCGACATGCGGACCATGTCCGCGCGCTTCGGATAGACGCCGATGGCGACCTCGTCCCACAGCTCGCCGACCTGTCCGAGCGAGAGGAAGGTCACATCAGCAACGAACATCGCCACGCCCCCGAACTTGGGCAGCAACTGCGACACCGCGCGGCCATAGATCATATAGGCCTCGCGCCCGGTCAGATCGGTCTCGCGCCCGTCCTCGTATTCCGCCTTTTCCTTGAACTTGAGCAGGTTGATCATGAAGATCGGCCCGTCCGGCCCCGGCTGCATCATCCCCGCCAGCGTTTCCGGCTTGCCCGGAAAGACTTCGTTCAAGACGGTGAAGGGCTGGGGCATGATGCTATCTTCTCGGCATGGTTAGGCCCGAAAGGCTATAATTTGACACTATGGCTGTCAATAGTTCAGCCGTGCTCGCGCAGCACGCGAAGGAACGCGTCGCCATAGGCCTCGAGCTTGCGCGTGCCGACGCCCGAAATCCGCGACAGCGCGTCCAAGCTCTGCGGCAGGCGCTCGGTCATTTCGCGCAGCGTGCTGTCATGGAAGATCACATAGGGCGGGACCCCGGCCTCGAGCGCGAGATCGCGGCGGCAGGCGCGCAAGGCCTCGAACAAGGGATTGCTCACCGGATTGACCGCATCGCTGCCGCGCCGACCGCGTCGCGCACGCTTGGCCGGCAGGACCAGCGGCAATTGCACCTCGTCGCGCAGGATCGCGCGCGCCTCGGGCCCCAGCATTAGCCCGCCATGCTCGTTGGTCGCCAGCGCATCGCGCACCTGCAACGCGCGCGCGACCGGCTTGATCAGCAGCGCCTCTTCGCCATCGACGATGCCGAAGACCGAGAGCCGGTCATGCCCGCGCTGCTGGATCTTGTCGGTATTCTGCCCGCGCAGCACCGCCTCGACATGGCCGAGGCCAAAGCTCTGCCCGGTGCGGTAAACGGCAGAGAGCAGCTTGCGCGCAGTCTGGGTTGCATCGACGCTGTCGGGGGGGCTCAGGCAATTGTCGCAATTGCCGCAGGTTTCCGCCGGGCTCTCGCCGAAATGGCGCAGCAGCACCGCGCGGCGGCATCCGCCGGTCTCGACCAGCGCGCCCAGCGCCGCGATACGCGCGCGCTCGCCCGCTTGGCGCTCGGGCTCGATTTCGCCGATCCGCATGCGCGCGCGGATGAAATCCTCCGCGCCCCAGAACAGATGCGCCTCTGCCGGCTCGCCGTCGCGGCCCGCGCGGCCCGATTCCTGATAATAGCCCTCGATCGACTTGGGGAGGCCGGCATGCACGACGAAGCGCACATCGGGCTTGTCGATGCCCATGCCGAAGGCCACCGTGGCGACCATCACCATGTCCTCGCTGGCGATGAACGCGTCCTGGTTGGCGCGGCGTTCCTCGGGCGGCATCCCGGCATGGTAGGCGCGCACCGGGCGGCGGCCATCGCGGCCCAGCTGTTCGGCGAGCTTCTCGGTCCCCGCGCGAGTCTGTGCATAGACGATGCCGGGGCCGGGATTGGCCGCGACGAGATCGCCGATCTGCCGGGTCAGGCCGTCGCGCGGGTGCACCGCATAGCGGATATTGGGCCGGTCGAATCCGGCGATCACCATGCCATCGGGGGCGATGCCGAGCTGCTTGAGGATGTCCTCGCGCGTGTGCGCATCTGCCGTGGCGGTCAGCGCGAGCCGCGGGCAATCAGGGAAGCTGTCGAGCAGCGGCCGCAGCAGCCGGTAATCGGGGCGGAAATCATGCCCCCATTCGGAAACGCAATGCGCTTCGTCGATCGCGAACAGCGCGATCGGCGCGCGGCCCAGCAGGCTGCGAAACCCTTCCGAACTGGCCCGCTCGGGCGCGACGTAGAGCAGGTCGAGCTCGCCCGCGCGGAACCGGTCCTGCGTTTCCTGCCAGTCGGCATCGACCGAGGTGAGGCTAGCGGCGCGGATGCCGAGCGCCTGCGCAGCGCGCAACTGGTCGTGCATCAGCGCGATCAGCGGCGAGACGACGACGCAGCAGCCATCGAGCGCCACGGCGGGAAGCTGATAGAAGAGCGACTTGCCCGCGCCCGTGGGCATGATTGCCAGCGTGTTCTGCCGCGCGAGTACGCGCGTGACCACCTGCTCCTGCACCCCGCGAAAGGCGGAAAAGCCGAAGGTCTCGTGCAGCACGTCGAGCGGATCGCGGGTCATGCGACCGCTCTTATGAGCCTGTGCCGGTGCAGGGAAGGGGGAAATGCCCCCGGTCAGGCAGCGTTGTCGATGCCGAGCTCGGTCAGCTTGCGGTAGAGCGTGGAGCGCCCGATGCCCAGACGCCGCGCGACCTCGGTCATGCGTCCACGGTAATGGCCAATGGCCAGCCGGATCACGTCCGCCTCGATCTCCTCGAGCGGGCGCAGATTGCCGTCATCGGCATAGAGCGTGATGCCGATACCGTCGTGCGGCGACGAGGTGCGGCGCGGCTCCTCTTCGCCCAGCATGGTGGTCAGCTGCGGAAATTCCGCCGTGGTCAGTGCATCGCCATCGCAGAAGATCGCGGCGCGGAAGAGCGCGTTCTGCAGCTGGCGGACATTGCCCGGCCAGTCATAGCTCGAGAGCAGCGACAGCGCCTCGTCGGTTATACCCAGGCCGCGAAGGCCAGGCTGCTCGGCAATGCGCGCGAGGAAATGGCGGACCAGCGCAGGAATGTCGCTCGACCGATCGCGCAGCGCGGGAATGGTGATCTGCACCGGCGCGATCGCGAAGAACAGGTCCTCGCGGAACGTGCCTTCCTCGACCATCGGCTTGAGCGGCGCGTTGCTCGCGCAGATGAAGCGCACGTCGCAGCGGAAGCCGTGCCGCGCGCCCAGCGGACGCACTTCGCCCGAGCGGATCGCATCGGCGAGCTTGGCCTGCGATTCGAGCGGCAACTGGTCGATCTCGTCGATGAACAGCGTGCCGCCCTCGACCCGCTGGATGATGCCGACATGCCGGTCGAACGCACCGGGAAAGGCGCCGCGCTCATGCCCGAAGAGCTGCGATTCGATCTGCCCGCTCGATGCGCCGGCACAGGTCACGAGCCGCAGCGCCAGCTTGGAACGCGGGCTGGAGGCATGGATCGCGCGCGCGATCATTTCCTTGCCGGTGCCGCTCTCGCCCTCGATCAGCACCGGCGTGTGCGTGCGCGCCGACTTGGCAGCGATCGCGAGCGCGGCACGGAAGCGCGGTGAGGAGCCGATCATCTCGTCGAAATCGAGCGGAGCGGCGATCTTTTCGGTCAGCGGGCGCAGCTCGTCGGCATCGTCCTTGCGCGCCGCGGCGTTGAGCGCGGCGACGAGCCTGTCGGGCGCGATCGGCTTGATGAGGTAATCGGTGGCACCCGCGCGCATCGCCTCGACCGCGAGCAGCGGCGAGGTGCTGGTGGTCAGCATCAGGATGGGAAGCGCAGGGCGGCGCGACTTCAGTTCCTTGATGAGTTCGGCCGCTTCGTCGCCGGGCACCCATTGGTCGAGGATGATCGCATCGAGCATCATCCCTTCCTGCGTGCCGAGCATCGCGATCGCGGTTTCCGAATCGTGCGCGAACACCGTGCGCCAGCCGGCCTTGGCCGCAAGCGCTGCGACCAGACGGCATTGCGCCGGTTCGTTATCGATCAGCATTACCCGGCGGATCTGCTGGTCTGCGTCTGTGCGTTCCTTGGCCATCGCCGCCATGCTTAACGGCATGTGGTAAAAACCCCATTAAAGCTAAGCTTGGGACGGGCCTAGCGATTTGAAGCTTGCGGGATTGAGCGACACCCGGCATTCGGTTAAGGCGAACCGATATCAACTTCGGCACCAATAACGGGGAAGGCTCTGACCATGGCCAACGATACGTCCAACAACATCGAATATGCCAAGCAAACCTATGAAGGCTTCATGGGCCTGCTGAAGACCGGCACGATCGTGGCGGCGATGGTGACGGCGTTTGTCGTCGTTCTCATCGCCAGCTGACCGGCGGCGGCATGAAGATCGCGGTCCTCAAGGAGCAGGCATCGGGCGAACGGCGCGTTTCGGCAAGCGCTGAAACCGTCAAGAAGTTCATCGGATTGGGAGCGACCGTGGCGGTGGAAACCGGTGCGGGCGAATTTGCGTCGATTTCGGACGCGGATTTCGCCGCCGCCGGTGCCAGCGTGGGTTCGCGCGCCGAGGTTCTCGGCGATGCGGATATCATTTTCGGCGTCCAGGGGCCCGATCCCGCCAGCCTTGCCGGGGCCAAGCCCGGCGCGATGATCGCCGCCTCGCTCAATCCGTTCGGCGAGCGTGCCCGGATCGATGCCTATGCGGCGGCAGGCTTCCAGGCGCTGGCGCTCGAATTCATGCCGCGCATCACCCGCGCCCAGTCGATGGACATCCTGTCCTCGCAATCGAACCTTGCGGGCTACAAGGCGGTGATCGACGGCGCGGCCGAATATGGTAAGGCCTTCCCGATGATGATGACCGCTGCGGGCACCGTGTCCGCCGCCAAGGTGTTCATCATGGGCGTGGGCGTGGCCGGGCTTCAGGCGATCGCGACCGCACGCCGTCTGGGCGCGCAAGTTTCGGCGACCGACGTCCGCTCTGCCACCAAGGAACAGATCCAGTCGCTCGGCGCCAAGCCGATCTTCGTCGAGAATGTCGCGGGGATCGAGGGCGAGGGCGCGGGCGGCTATGCCACCGAAATGTCCGACGAGTACAAGGCGGCGCAGGCCGAGCTGGTCTCGTCGCATATCGCCAAGCAGGACATCGTCATCACCACCGCGCTGATCCCGGGCCGACCCGCGCCGCGCCTGATTTCCGACGCGCAGATTGCCAGCATGAAGCCGGGCAGCGTCATCGTCGATCTGGCGGTGGAGCAGGGCGGCAATGTCGAAGGTGCCGTAGCCGGCGAGATCGTCGTCAGGCACGGCGTGAAGATCGTCGGTCACCGCAACGTGCCCTCGCGCCTCGCCACCGACGCCTCGGCGCTGTTCGCGCGCAACCTGTTCAACTTCTTCTCGGCCTTCTGGGACAAGGAAGCGAAAGCCCCTGTCTTCCCCGACGACGACGAGATCGTCCAGGGCGTCCGCGTGACCATGGGCGGCAAGGTCGTCAGCGAGAGGTTGCTGGGGTGAAGCTAGCGTGGTCCCAAATCCTCCCCTGCAAGGGGAGGGGGACCGCCACGCAAAGCGTGGTGGTGGAGGGGTATCCTCTTCTCTGTGGCGTGA
>AYSC01000014.1 GCA_000503195.1 Blastomonas sp. CACIA14H2 | reverse complement strand
CCCGAATCAGGCGTTGCGCCTGACGCCCTCCCACCCCGCCCTGCGGGCACCCCTCCCGCCAGCGGGAGGGGAGAGGGCGAGCTTCTCGAGCGTACGCAGTGGACCGCCGAGGCCGAGGCCGAGCTCAAAAAGATCCCGTTCTTCGTGCGCGGCAAGGCGCGGCGGAACACCGAGCGCTTCGCCGAGGAGCGGGGCCTGGCGACGATCTCCCTTGAAACCCTGTATGATGCAAAGGCGCATTATGCCCGGTAAAGCCCGCACCGCACCCGCCCAGGGCCGCCATGCCGCAATCCGCGTGGTCTTCATCACGCTCGACAACCATCTGTCGGGCGCGGTCGACCGGGCCGAAACGCTGCTGGTCAAGGACATGCCGGGCCTGTCGATCGGCTTCCACGCCGCTGCCGACTGGGGCCGCGATCCCGGCGCGCTCGACGCCGCGCGCGCCGACATCGCCCGCGCCGATATCGTGATCGCGACGATGCTGTTCCTCGAGGATCACGTCCGCGCGATCCTGCCCGCGCTCGAGGCTCGGCGCGAACAGTGCGACGCGATGCTCGGCCTGATGTCCGCGGGCGATATCGTCAAGCTCACGCGCATGGGCGGCTACCGGATGGATGCGCCCGCGCGTGGTCCGCTGGCGCTGCTCAAGAAGCTGCGCGGCTCGCCAAAGCCTGGTGGCAATTCGGGCGCGGGGCAGATGAAGATGCTGCGCCGGCTGCCCAAGATCCTGAAATTCATTCCCGGCACCGCGCAGGACGTGCGCCACTATTTCCTGACGCTGCAATACTGGCTGGCGGGCAGCGACGACAATGTCGTCTCGATGATCCGCGGGCTGATCGACCGCTATGCCGCGGGCGAGCGCGCCGCGCTCAAGGGGACCACGCCCGCCCAGGCGCCGCGCGACTATCCCGAGATCGGGCTCTACCACCCAAGCCTGCCCGAACGCATCACCGAGGATGCCGCGCGGCTGCCGTGCAGCGCCACGGCCCAAGGCACCGTCGGCGTGCTGCTGCTGCGCTCGTACCTGCTCGGCAAGGATGCCGGCCATTATGACGGCATGATCGCCGCGCTCGAGGCGCGCGGGCTGAATGTCGTTCCCGCCTTTGCCAGCGGTCTCGACGGCCGCCCGGCGGTGGCGAAATATTTCGTCCGCGATGGTCGGCCCGTCGTTGACGCCGTGATCAACCTCACCGGATTCTCAATGGTCGGCGGCCCCGCCTATAACGACGCGGCAGCCGCCGAAGAGGTGCTCGCCGGGCTCGACCTGCCGTACATCGCCGCGCACCCGATCGAGTTCCAGAGCCTCGAGCAATGGGGGGCGCGCCACCAGGGGTTGTTGCCGCTCGAAGCGACGATGATGGTCGCGATCCCCGAGCTCGACGGCGCAGTCATGCCGCATGTCTTCGGCGGCCGGTCGGACGGATCGGGCGAACCCTGCCCGGGCTGCGCGCGCAAGTGCGTGTTCACCGCGCCCGATGCGATGCGCGCGATGCAGAGCTGCCCCGAGCGCGCCGAGGCGCTGGCCGCCAAGGTCGATGCGCTGGTCAGGCTCCGCCGCTCCGAGCGCGCCAGGCGCAAGCTCGCGATCATCCTGTTCAATTTCCCGCCCAATGCCGGCGCGACGGGCAGCGCGGCGCATCTCGCGGTGTTCGAATCGCTCCACGCCACGCTGCACCGGCTGGCGGCCGAGGGCTATGACTGCAATCCGCCCGCCACCGTCGATGCCCTGCGCGATGCGATCCTCAAGGGCAATGCCGACCGGTTCGGCTCCGACGCCAATGTCGCGGTGCGCGTCTCGACCGACGACCATGTCTGCAACGAGCCGCATCTGCGCGCGATCGAGAAGCAATGGGGCCCCGCGCCCGGCAAGATCCAGAGCGATGGCTGGTCGATCCATGTGCTCGGCAAGCAGTTCGGCAACGTGTTCGTCGGCGTCCAGCCCAGCTTCGGCTATGAGGGCGATCCGATGCGGCTGCTGTTCGATGGCGATTTTGCCCCGACGCACGCCTTTGCCGCCTTCTATCGCTGGATCCGCGAGGAATTCCGCGCCGATGCGCTGCTGCATTACGGCACGCACGGCGCGCTCGAGTTCATGCCGGGCAAGCAGGCCGGGCTTTCGGGCGATTGCTGGCCCGACCGGCTGCTGGGCAGCATTCCCAATTTCTACCTCTATGCCGCGAACAACCCGTCCGAAGCGATCATCGCCAAGCGGCGCTCGGGCGCGACGATCGTGTCGTACCTCACCCCGCCGCTCGCCGAAGCAGGTCTGTACAAGGGCTTTTCGGACCTCAAGGCGCTGGTCGAACGCTGGCGCGCGCTGGCGGGCGAGGGCGTGGAGCGCGCCGCGCTCGAAATCATGATCCGCGATGCCGCCGCTGCGCTCGACATCGACGGCAGCGACATCGCCGCGCTGGCGGGCAATCTCTACGAGCTCGAACGCGCGCTGATCCCGTTCGGCCTGCACGTGCTCGGCAGCCAGCCCGAGGGCGCGGAGCGCGAGGCGTTTCTCGATGCGCTGACCGCGGCCGATGGCGGCGCGGGCCGGGCGGAACTGGACGCCAAGCTCGCCGCCAATGACGAGCTCGGCGCGCTGATCCACGCGCTCGACGGCGGCTATGTCCGCCCCGCGCCGGGTGGCGACATCCTGCACAATCCCGAGGTGCTGCCGACCGGACGCAACACGCACGGCTTCGATCCCTTCCGCATCCCCAGCGCGTTCGCCTGCGTCACCGGCGCGGCGCAGGCCGATGCGCTGTTGAGCCGCCATGTCGAGGCGGGCGAGCCGCTGCCCGAGAGCATCGCGATGGTGCTGTGGGGCACCGACAATCTGAAGAGCGAAGGAACGCAGGTCGCGCAGGCGCTGCACCTGATGGGCGCGCGCCCGCGCTTCGACACCTATGGGCGTCTGGCCGGAGCCGAGCTGATCCCGCTCGCCGAACTGGGGCGCCCGCGGATCGATGTCGTCGCGACATTGTCGGGCGTGTTCCGCGACCTGCTGCCGCTGCAGACGCGGATGATCGCCGAGGCCGCCTGGCTCGCCTCGACCGCCGAGGAGCCCGAAGCGCTCAACTTCATCCGCAAGCATTCGCTTAGCCATGCCGCCAAGATGAGCTGCGACATGGACACCGCGGCGCTCCGCGTCTTCTCGAATGCCGAGGGCGCGTACGGTGCGCAGGTCAACATGATGATCGACGGCGGCGCCTGGGCCGATCCCGACGAACTCGCCGAAGCGTTCGAGACGCACAAGGGCTATGCCTATGGCCGCTCGGGTGCGCCGATGAAGCAGCGCGAGCTGCTCGAAACCGCCCTGGCCTCGGTCGACTTCACCTATCAGAATCTCGACTCGGTCGAATTGGGCGTCACCGATATCGACCAGTATGTCGATGCGCTGGGCGGCGTCAGCCGCTCGGTCGCCAGGGCGCGCGGCGGCAAGGCGGCGCCGGTCTATATCGTCGATGCCACCGAAGGCGCCGCCAAGGTCCGCACGCTCGCCGAGCAGATCGACCGCGAGACGCGCACGCGGATGCTCAACCCCAAATGGTACGAGGGCATGCTGCGCCACGGTTTCGAGGGCGTGCGCCAGATCGAGGGGCATGTGACCACGACCATGGGTTGGTCGGCCACCACCGGCCAGGTCGCCCCCTGGGTCTATCAGCAGATCAGCGAGACCTATGTGCTCGATGCAGAAATGCGCGCGCGGCTTGCCACGCTCAACCCCAAGGCTTCGGCCCGGGTGGCGGAACGGCTGCTCGAAGCATGCGACCGCCGGCTTTGGGAACCGGATGCCGCAACCCTGGCGGCGCTCCGCGCGGCCGCGGACGATATCGAAGACAGGCTGGAAGGCCTGATCGCAGCAGAATGACGGGAGAGAGTTGATATGAGCCTTCTGGACCATGGCAGTGCGCCGCCAGCCTTTGGCGAAGGCAGCACCCAGGTCGCGCTCGACCCGCGCGACGAGATTACCGGCGCCAAGGTGTTCGCCGTCTATGGCAAGGGTGGCATCGGCAAGTCGACCACCTCGTCGAACCTGTCCGCCGCGCTCTCGCTGCTCGGCAAGCGCGTGCTGCAGATCGGCTGCGATCCCAAGCATGACAGCACTTTCACGCTGACCAAGAAGCTGATGCCGACGGTCATCGACGTGCTCGAAACCGTCGATTTCCACCACGAGGAGCTGCGGCCCGAGGATTACATGTTCGAGGGCTTCAACGGCGTCATGTGCGTCGAGGCGGGCGGCCCGCCTGCGGGCACCGGCTGCGGCGGCTATGTCGTGGGGCAGACGGTCAAGCTGCTCAAGCAGCATCACCTGCTCGAGGAAACCGATGTCGTGATCTTCGATGTGCTCGGCGATGTCGTGTGCGGCGGTTTTGCCGCGCCGCTCCAGCATGCCGAGCGCGCGGTGGTCGTGGCGGCCAACGATTTCGACAGCATCTTCGCGATGAACCGCATCGTCGCCGCCATCAAGGCCAAGTCGAAGAATTACGAGGTCCGCATGGCGGGCGTCATCGCCAACCGCTCGGCCGCAACCGACGAGATCGACCGGTTCAACGCGGCGACCGGCCTCAAGCGGCTCGCGCATTTCCCCGATCTCGACGCGATCCGCCGCAGCCGCCTGAAGAAATGCACGATCTTCGAGATGGATTCGACTCCCGAGATCGAGGCCGTGAAGAACGAGTATCTGCGCCTTGCCGCGACGCTCTGGGCGGGCACCGATGCGCTCGACGCGATGCCGATGAAGGATCGCGACATCTTCGAATTCCTGGGATTCGAATGATGGCGAGCCACGCACCCCGCTCGACCTATGACGCCTATCGCGGGCGGCTCGAGGATTATTTCGACCGCACCGCGCGGCAGAATTGGGTCGATCTGACGAGCGACACCAAGGTCAGCGGCATTCGCGCCACGGTGCGCGCCGGGCGCGACCGGATGCGCGCTATGCTGCTCGACTGGCTGCCTTATGATCTCAAGGGCAAGCGCATTCTCGATGCTGGTTGCGGCACCGGCGCGCTGGCCGTCGCCGCCGCCCAGCTGGGCGCAGAGGTGGTCGCGATCGATATCTCGCGCGGGCTGGTCGATGTCGCGCGCGAGCGCGCGCCTTCGGGCCTCGCGATCGACTGGCGCGTCGGCGACATGCTCGATCCGGCTCTCGGACATTTCGACCATGTCGTCGCGATGGACTCGCTCATCCATTATGAAACCGGCGATATCGTCGATGTGCTGGCGGCGCTGGCTGACCGCGCGGCTTCGATCGCCTTCACTTTCGCACCGCGGACACCCTTGCTCGCGGCGATGCATGCCACCGGGAAGCTCTTTCCCAAATCCGATCGCGCACCTGCGATCGTTCCGGTGGCCGAAGCGAAGCTGCAGAGACTGCTTGCCCAGCGTCTCCCCAGCCATGGCATCGCCGCGAGCGAACGCATTGTCAGCGGCTTCTATACCAGTCACGCGATGCTGGTGGCGCGCGGATGAGCCTGTCGGGCGCCTCGACCCGGTTCTTCGCGGGCCTGGGAACGCAGTTCCTGCCGTTCGCCGATGCCGCTAGCGCGGAGCTGCCGATGGGCCGGTTGCTGCGCCTGTCGCTGTTCCAGGTCACGGTGGGCGTGGCGACGGTGCTGCTCAACGGCACATTGAACCGCGTGATGATCGTCGAACTGGGCACACCGGCGTGGCTGGTCGCGCTGATGATCGCGATCCCGCTGCTGGTCGCGCCATTCCGCGCGCTGATCGGCCACAAATCCGACTATCACAAGTCGATGCTCGGCTGGCGGCGCGTGCCCTATATCTGGTTCGGATCGCTGCTGCAGTTCGGTGGCCTCGCGATCATGCCCTTCGCGCTGCTGCTGCTGTCGCGGCCTGATACCTTCACCATCGGGATGATCGCGGGCGCGCTCGCCTTCCTGCTCACCGGGCTCGGCATGCACACGACGCAGACCGCTGGCCTGGCGCTGGCGACCGATCTCGCGCCCGAAGATACCCGCCCGCGCGTCGTCGCGCTGATGTTCGTGATGCTGCTGGTCGGCATGATGGGCGCAGCCTTCGTGATGGGCTCGCTGCTCGCCGATTTCAGCGCCACCCGGCTGGTCGCGATCGTGCAGGGCGCGGCGATGTTCACCATGGCGCTCAACGTCATCGCGCTGTGGAAGCAGGAGGCGCGCGCGCCATTGACCACCCGCCCAGATCGTGCGACGCCCAAATTCTCGGTCGTCTGGCGCGAATTCACCTCCGAGGCGCGCAATGCCCGGCTGCTGCTCGCGATCGGCTGCGGCACTGCGGCGTTCAGCATGCAGGACGTGCTGCTCGAGCCGTTCGGCGGCGAGGTGCTCGGCATGTCGGTGGGATCGACCACCTCGCTGACCGGATTGTGGGCTTTCGGCATGCTTGTCGCCTTCGCCCTTGCTGCGCGGCGGCTGGGCGCCGGGGCCGATCCGCTGCGGCTCGCAGGCTTCGGTGCGGCGATCGGCATGCTGGCCTTTGCGATGATCCTGTTCGCAGCGCCGCTCGAAGCGAGCTTCCTCGTGTTTTCGGGCGCGCTGACCATCGGGCTGGGCGCAGGCCTGTTCTCGGTCGGCACCTTGAGCGCGATCATGGGAATCGCCGGCAGCGGCAGGCACAAGGGATCGGGTCTGGCGCTCGGCGCCTGGGGCGCGGTGCAGGCCAGCGCCTCGGGGCTGGCGGTGGCGGCGGGCGGGCTGATCCGCGATGCCGTCTCCTCGCTCGCGCTCGCCGACCGGATCGGCGAGACCCTGGCCTATCGCGCCACCGGATACGGCACCGTCTATCTGATCGAAATCGTCCTGCTGCTCGTCACGATGGTCGTGCTTGGCCCGCTTGTCGGGGGCCAGCCGATCGATGACTCCGCCCCGCCACCGCGGTTCGGCCTCACCGAATTTCCGACATGAGGGTCTTGAAGAAGAGAGGTAAGTGCCATGTTTAACGGCAATATCGTGGGGAATATCGATGTCGCATCGATCGCCTTCTGGGCGTTCGTGCTGTTTTTCATCGGCCTGATCTATTATCTCCGCCGAGAGGACCGACGCGAGGGCTTTCCGCTCGAGGACGACCTGACCGGGCGTTCGCTGGGCATGGGCGGGCCGCTGCTGCACGCGACCCCGAAGACCTTCAAGCTGCCCTTCGGCCGCGGCACCGTGACCACGCCGACCATCGGCAAGGAAAGGTTCGACATTGCCGGACGCCGCGTCAGCCCGTTCCCCGGTGCGCCCTATGTGCCCACCGGCAACCCGCTGACCGACTGCATCGGGCCTGCCGCCTATGCCGAGCGCAGCCGCCTTCCCGATATCGACGCGTTCGGCAACAACCGCATCGTGCCGATGGCGCTCGAGCCCAGCTTCTCGATCGCGCGCGGTGATCCCGATCCGCGCGGCATGACCGTGATTGGCGCCGATGGCGCGGTCGCGGGCACGGTCGCCGAGATCTGGGTCGACCGTTCGGAGCATCAGGTGCGCTATCTGGAGGTTGTCACCGCCGAGGGCGTGCACGCATTGGCGCCGATGCCGATGGCCAAGATCCGCCGCTCCGCCCGCCAGATCGTGGTCGACGCGATCAACGCCGCGCAGTTTGCCGGATGCCCGCAGGTCGAAACGCCCGGACAGATCAGCCGCTACGAGGAAGACAAGATCTCTGGCTATTTCGGCGGCGGCTATCTCTATGCCAACCGGGCCCGGCAGGAGCCGCTGATATGATCACCGAATATGACGACGAGCCCGTCCGGGGTCTGCCCGGCGAGCTCCCGCAAGGGGAGACCCTGCTCTGGCAGGGCTCGCCCGACTGGCGGCTGCTGGCGCGCAGCGCGTTCTTCACGCGTATCGTCGGACTGTATTTCGCCGCGCTCGTCGCGCTCGCCATCTACAATGGCAGCACCGGCGGCGTGATCGCGACCGCGATCGCCGGGGCGCTCGGGGTGGGGCTGCTGATGCTCTATGCCTGGGCGGTGGCGCGCACGACCGTGTACACATTGACCAGCAAGCGCGTGGTGCTGCGCATCGGCGTCGCGCTCAACATGTGCATCAACCTGCCGCTCGCCAAGATCGGCGGCGCCAACCTGCGCGCGCTCGGCCCGGTCGAGGGCGACCTGGCGCTGCAGCTGATCGGCCCGCATAACCTGGGCTATCTCGTCCTCTGGCCGCATGCGCGTCCGTGGAAGCTCGGCCATCCCGAACCGATGCTGCGCGCGCTGCCCGATGCGGCAGTGGTCGGCGAACGGCTTGCGCGCGCCGTCGCGGCGATCGCGCCGGTCGACCGCGCGCAACAGGCCAATGTCGCAGCGGGCGAGGGAGTGCCTGCGCATCTTCAGGGAGCCATCGCATGACCAGCGCCTCGCCCAGCCATAACCACCATCATTCGCACGGCGGCCATGGCCACAGCCATGAAAATACCGTGCCCAAAGGCGCGCTGGTGATGGCGTGCGGGGTGGTGCTGTTCACGCTCGCACTGACCAGCGCGACCCAGCTCGGCTGGATCGCGCCCTCGCCCTCGGCCAGCGATGTGCGCGCGGCGGAAGCGGCGACCGCGCTGCAATCGCGCGTGCTGCGCTTTGCTGATGCGCAGAACGGCAAGGTCGTGGTGACCGACGCGGTCACCGGCCGGACGGTGCATGTCTATGGCGAAGAGGGCAGCGGCTTCATCCGCGGCGTGCTGCGTGGCATGGGCCGGGGCCGCCATGTGCGCGGCATTCCGATGGATGCGCCCTACGAGCTCAACCACTGGAGCGACGGATCGCTCTCGCTCACCGATACCGCGACCAACCGCGTGATCGAGCTGGGCGCGTTCGGCCCGACCAACCGGGCGACCTTCGAGGCGCTGCTGAAATGATGAACCTGCTGCGCCAGCCTGCATTCGATACGCCCTGCCGGATCCAGGTGGAGCAGAGCGAGGCGCATTTCCACGCGCATGTCGAGCTCGACGGTGATGTCGCGATCCAGCCGGGCGACAAGGTGCGCGTGCATGGCGATCCGATCATTGTCGGATTCGGCGAGTCCATTTTGATCCAGCGCATGGCGACGGTGCACCCGGCGGGTCCATTGCTGCGCGCATGGACGAAGCTGACCGCGATGGGCGAGCTCAAGGAACTGTACGAGGTCAGCTTCACCACCAGCCGGTGGTGAGCGCGGATGTTCAGACAAACAACGGGAGTGGTGCGATGAACATGCAGACGAAAGTGAAGGCGGCAGGCGCAGCAAGGCTGCCCGATGCACCCGACACCATGGCGCTGGCGACGCAGGAAACCGTGCTGTCCCCGCGCTTCTACACCACCGATTTCGATGCGCTCGATGCGATCGACGTCAGCCTGGTGCGCGCCGAATGGGACCAGCTGATGGCGGACATGGAAGGCGACCCCAACAAGGCGCATTTCCGCCGCTCCGAAAGCTTCGACGGCGTGATCGAATCGCTCGAACCCGCGCTGCGCCGCGAATTCATCGATTTTCTGGTGAGCTCGCTGACCTCCGAATTTTCGGGCTGCATCCTCTATGCCGAGATCGCCAAGCGGACCAAGAATCCTGACGTCAAGAAGCTGTTCAAGCTGCTTGCGCGCGACGAGAGCCGCCATGCCGGGTTCATCAACGAGGTGCTCAAGGACGCCGGGATCGGTATCGACCTGTCGTTCCTGACCAAGACCAAGAAATACACCTTCTTCAAGCCGAAGTTCATCTTCTACGCGGTCTATCTGTCCGAGAAGATCGGCTATGCGCGCTATATCGCGATCTACCGGCACCTCGCGCGCCACCCGGAAAACCGCTTCCACCCGATCTTCAACTGGTTCGAGCAGTGGTGCAATGACGAGTTCCGCCATGGCGAGGCGTTCGCGATGCTGCTGCATGCCGACCCGAAGCTGCTCACCGGGCTCAACCGCTACTGGATCAAGTTCTTCATCCTCTCGGTCTATGCCACCATGTACGTGCGCGACCACAGCCGCCCGGTGTTCCACGCTGCGCTCGGCGTCGATCCCACCGATTACGACTACCGGGTGTTCGACATCTGCACCGCGATCAGCCGCCAGGTCTTCCCGGTCGAGATCGATACCGACAATCCGGCGCTGCGCGCGCAGATGGAAAAGCTGCGTCTGGCCTCGGACCGGATCGCGGCGGGCAAGGCGCGCGGCGGGCTGGGCGGGCTGGTGCAGCGCGCCGGCGGCATGATCGGCGCAGGGACCGCCTTTGCGCGCATGTATTTCATGCCCGGCAAGCCCAATGCGCTGCCTGCCACCATCCGCCTGCAGCCGGCCTGGTAATCCATGAGCCTGCACGGCCATATCCTGCCCGCGTTCATCGTGCTGCTGGCCTGGTTCGGCAGCACGGGCGTGGTCGCCTGGCTCGCCAATCGCGGCAAGGCGACCTTCGCGCGGAGCCTGTCCTGGGCGGGCTTTGCGGCGGGCATCTGCCTGTGCGTCATCGTCTGGGCGGCGCACGGCCATGGCGCGGGCGGCCCTTCGGCGCTCGATGCCTATATCAGCTTCGGCGCGGCGCTCGTCATCTGGGGCTGGCTCGAACTGACCTTCCTCACCGGCATCGTCGCCGGGCCCCGCCGCACCGCCAGCGATCCGCACGCGCGCGGCTGGCGGCGGTTTGCCGATGCGGCGGCGACGCTGATTCATCACGAGCTCGCGATCGCGATCGTGCTGGTCATGCTGGTCTCGCTCACCTGGGACAGCGCCAACCCGACCGGCGCGGTGATCTTCAGCCTGCTGTTCGCGCTGCGCCTCTCGGCCAAGCTCAACCTGTTCGTCGGCGTGCCCAACATGAGCGACGAGATCATGCCGGGGCATCTCGAATATCTGAAGACCTATTTCGGCCCGCGCCGCCTGCATGGTGCGCTGGCCTTCAGCCTGGTCGTGCTCGGCGCGCTGTCGCTGTGGCTGGGCGCGCGTGCGCTCGCCGCGCCTGACGACAGCTTTGCCGCGGTCAGCGCGACCCTGGTGTTCACGCTCGCGGCGCTCGGTGCGCTCGAGCATCTGTTTCTGGCGCTGCCGTTTCGCGACGGCGCGCTCTGGCGCTGGGCGCTGCCCGACGCTCGCAAGGGATAAAGAAGGAGAGTGGTTATGGACTATGAGGGGTTTTTCCAGAGCGAAATCGATACGATCCGCGACGAGGGCCGCTATCGCATCTTCGCCGAGCTGGAACGCCATCGCGGCCGCTTTCCGCACGCCACGCGCTATACCGATGAGGGGACCGACGAGGTCACCGTCTGGTGCTCGAACGACTATCTCGGCATGGGCCAGCATCCCGATGTGCTCAAGGCGATGCACGACACGCTCGACCAGTGCGGCGCGGGCGCCGGCGGCACGCGCAACATCTCGGGCACCAACCATCACCATGTGCTGCTCGAGCGCGAACTCGCCGATCTGCACGGCAAGGAAGCCGCCCTGCTGTTCACCTCGGGCTATGTCTCGAACTGGGCGGCGCTCGGTACGCTCGCGGCCAAGCTCCCCAATTGCGTGGTGCTGTCCGACGCCGGCAACCATGCCTCGATGATCGAGGGCATCCGCCACAGCCGCGCCGAATGCCTGAAATTCAAGCATAACGATCCCGAAGATCTCGACCGGCTGCTCGCTGGCGTCGCGCCGGGCCGGCCCAAGCTGGTCGCGTTCGAAAGCGTCTATTCGATGGATGGCGACATCGCCCCGATCGCCGAGATTCTCGACGTCTGCGAAAAGCACGGCGCGATGAGCTATATCGACGAGGTCCACGCGGTGGGGCTCTATGGCCCGCGCGGCGGCGGCATTGCCGAGCGCGAAGGCCTGATGGACCGGATCACCGTGATCGAAGGCACGCTCGGCAAGGCGTTCGGCGTGATGGGCGGCTATATCGCCGCCTCGGCCGCCTTGTGCGATTTCGTGCGCAGCTTCGCCAGCGGCTTCATCTTCACGACAGCACTGCCGCCCGCGCTCGCCGCCGGGGCTACGGCCAGCATCCGCCATCTCAAGGCCAGCCAGATGGAGCGTGCGCGCCACCAGGAACGCGTCGCCCGGGTACGCAAGCGGCTCGACCTGATGGGCATCCCCCATCTCGACAATCCGAGCCACATCATCCCGGTGATGGTCGGCGATCCGCACAAGTGCAAGCGGATCAGCGACTGGCTGCTGGAAAATCACGGCATCTATGTGCAGCCGATCAACTATCCCACCGTGCCCAAGGGGACCGAGCGGCTGCGCATCACGCCCTCGCCGGTGCACAGCGACGGCGATTGCGACAAGCTGCTCCACGCGCTGAGCGACATCTGGTCGCAATGCGAGCTGGCGCGGAGGGCCGTGGCGGCCTGAGCGCTACCGAAGCACCCTCGTCCTTCCCGCATACGCGGGGTCTCGCTTGTTCTCCCGACGTCGGAGCAGGATGCGGGACTCCGCCTTCGCGGGGGGTGACGGCAACGGGCATGGATAGCATATCGCCGAACAAAAAAGGCCGCTCCCGAAGGAGTGGCCTTTCGTGTTTCGGCGCGAACCGTGATCGGGTCGATCAGGGCTGCTGCAGATAAGCGATCAGGTCGGCGCGCTTCTGCGCGTCGGGCAGGCCTGCGAACACCATCTTGGTGCCCGGGACCACGCGCGCGGGCTTTTCCAGATACTGGAACAGCTTTTCCGGGGTCCAGGTGATTCCGCTGTTCTTGTTGGCGGGCGAATAGTTGAAGCCTTCGACCGAGCCGGCGGCGCGGCCGACGATGCCGGCAAGCGAGGGGCCGACGCGATTCTGGCCGGCTTCCTTCACGTGGCAGGTCTTGCACTGCACGAAAACCTTCTCGCCCTCAGCGGCGTTGCCGGTGAAGTCGGCAAATTTCTTGCCGTCGAGCGTATCGGTATTGTCCGCAGCGGGCGCTTCGGCCGCAGCCGGGGTCGCGGCGGGGGTTTCGGCACCGGCGTCAGCGGCCGGAGCGGCGGCTTCTTCCTCGGCCTTGGGGGTTTCGCTGCCACCCGAGCAGGCGGCCAGCATAGCAACGCCGGCAAGGACGCCGGCATAGCGCAGTGCATTCATTCTGGACATGAACTCTCCTCTTGCTCGGCGACATTCGCCCTGAAGCATCGGTCAATATAGACGAGCCGCACCCGTTGAAAAGTGGGCAAGGCTGCGGATGAACGCCAGATGAAGAAAAATGTTCACGGAAAATGGCAGTGGCGCTGAAAATTTACGGGTTTTCCGATCGCTGCGCGGTCATTCGCCCCGCCCGAGCGCCCAGCCGAGCCACGCTCCTTACCTGAATCAGCGCGCGGCGCGTTGACGGGAAATGGGGGCGCTTGAAGGAGACACATGATGAGCAAGCTGTTCCGCAATATTCTGGCAGGCACGCTGCCGCTGGTGGTTCTCGCTCTGCCCGCACAGGCCGGCACCCCCCGCACGCTGCCCGCGCGCGACGGCGCGCATGCGCCCATCGTCCGCACCGAACCTGTCCAGGGGGTCTACAACCAGTCGTGGTACAATTATGTCGCCGACATCAACGAGGCGGACAAGGAACTGACCAGCGATCTCAAGCGCGCGACCGATCGCGAGGACCGGGCCGACGCGTGGGAAGAATATGAGGTCGAGCTGGCCGATGCCGACAAGGATTATGTCAAGGAAATGCGCCAGCGCGGTTACAAGGTCGGCCGGGTAACGGTGCTCGCCTATAACGACTGACCGCGGCGGCCTCACCCTCCCCGCGCCTTGCAGGGCAGGGGAGGGGAGGGCGGAAAAAGCGCCCGCTCAGGTCCAGAATCCGCGGCGGTACCATTTGGTGATGATATATTTGGTCCCTGCGGTCACGGGGTTGCCGCTGTGAAGCATATAGGGGTTCGGGCGGCCATCGGGTCCCATGTTGTTCCAGATCAGCAGCATGCCCGTGCGCGGCAGCATCTTGAACGATAGCTGCGGAAATTCGGTCTCGCCGCCACCCTTCGGCTCGTTCAGGAACACCATCGCCGTCCAGCTGCGCTGCCCGCCGGCCAGCTTTTCCTTCTGCCAATAAGGCTGGCTGGTGTGGAAATAGTCGTGATGCGGCTTGAACTGCTGGCCGATCGCATAGCGCTGCCCCTGCAGCGTCTCGCCGCGGCGCGGGTCGATCCCGGTCAGCCCGCAGATGCGGTCGTCGATGCGGAGCACATCGGGGTGCCAGCGATCGAGATTGCAGCTGTAGCTCGTGCGAAAATCGCTCTGGTCGCCGGTGCCGGCGCGATACAGTTCCGAAGGGATCGCGTCGGCGTCGATCATGCGGATCAGGTCCGCGCACTCGGGCGCGGTCATGAAATCCTGATAGCAATAGACCTGCATCGGCACCTTCACGTCGTCGAAGGTGATGCGCTGGACGCGCGGGTGCGCGTCGAGTCGCTCGCCGACCTCGCGTCCGATTCTGGCGAGTTCGCGCCGATGCAGAAAGTCGCTGATCATGCGGCGGGGGATGGCGCGCGCGCCCTCGCGCTGTCAAGTCGGTCCGCCGTTGCAAGGAAAGACCCGCCGGATTGCTCCGGCGGGTCTTGCACAGGTCGCAGCATGCGCGAGCACAGCCTTACCAGAAAAAGTCGTTGATCACATCCACAACTTGACCTGTGTAAATATCCACGAGGAGCACGTCGCCATAATAGCGGACCCAGCGATACTGGCCATAGGCGGGCGGCAGGCGATAGGACCAGGGGTCGTTGATCCAGAAGCTGCTGGCAAAGAACGGAGCGCCCAGCGTGAAGCCGATGCCGATGCGGCGGTAGTTCCAGCCGCGCACCGGCGGATAATAGCGCCCGACATTGAAGAATGCGCGGTTCTGGTTGCGCCAGCCATACCAGTCATAGCGGCGGTCGTTACGCCATCCGCGATCCCAGTTGCGTCCGCGGCCATCCCAGTTGCGCCGATCCCAGTCGCGCCCGTTCCATCCGCGGTTGGAATAGCCGCGGCGGTCCCAGTCGCGACGTCCCCAGTCCTGGCGGTTGTCGCGATAGTCGCGCCGGTCTCCGCGCCGGTCGGCACGGAAGTCGCGACGATCATCGCGTCGGTCCGCCCGGAAATCGCGCAGGTCGCCGCGCTGATCGCGACGGAAATCCTGTCGGTCATCACGCCGGTCGGCGCGAAATTCGGGCCGGGTCACCACGCCGTTGCGCAAATCCTGCCGGTCGCCGCGCCGCTCCTGACGGAAATCGCGCAGATCGCCGCGCTGTTCGCGGCGCAGGTCCTGGCGATCGCCCCGGCGTTCCTGACGGAAGTCCTGCCGATCGGCACGCCGTTCCTGGCGGAACTCGCGCGGCGTATCGATCCGCGCGGTACCGATATTGTTGCGATTCTGCCCGCGAAACTCGCGGCCCCCGCCGAAATTGCCGCCGCCACGAAATTCCCGGCCACCGCCGCCGCGCTGGCCGCGAAACTCGCCGCCGCCCCGACGACCCTCGCGCTGCTGCGCGGCAGGCTCAACCCCGGTAGCAGCCGCGATGCCCGGTGCGTTGTCGGCAAGGCCCAGCTCGGCAGCGTCGGCCTTGCCAGGGGGAAGCAACAGGCTTGCCGCAGCCATGGCCGCCAGGGCGATCGGCAGACGGACATAGGATCGCTTCACCCGCCGGGCCAGCGGAGCGGGGGGGCAGTGGAAACGGGTTGCGCGATGGGATATTGGGACATGACCAAAATCGACCTTCCGATAATGGCCTGGGCAATCGTGTCGGCAACCACGCGGCACAGGACTGTTGGTAATGCTGAACCGTTACCAGTGACAGGCTGACCCTCAGCTTAACCGATTGATTGACCTTGTGTTCAGAAATGTAAACCATTGTGCACGCTAGTCATCGAATTGCATTGCGTGCAGCGAGGCATGTGCGTAACCTGCCCCTGCATGAGTTCGCAAGCGGTCCGTGTCCTGGCGCTGCTCACCGGCAAGCCCCGCCCTTTTCGTGAGGATGGCACGATGAGCGCCATCGCGCGCCAGCCGACGACGGGTCCCGTCATGCTGGGCGAACTGGGGTTCGAGGGCGATCAGGTCGCCGATACGGTGCACCATGGCGGGCCGGACATGGCGATCCATCATTATCCCTTCGATCATTATGCCTATTGGCAGCAGCGGCTCGACACGCACAAATTGCTGCAGAAGCCCGGCGCGTTCGGCGAGAACATCTCGACGCGCGGGCTGGTCGAGAGCGACATGCGCATCGGCGACCGGTTCCGCCTGGGCCAGGCCCTGGTCGAACTGACCAAGGGCCGCCAGCCATGCTGGAAGCTCGATCACCGCTTCGGCGTGTCGGGCAAGCAATCGGTGATGGCGGAGATCGTGCGCACCGCGCGTTGCGGTTTCTATTACCGTGTGCTTGAACCGGGGCTCGTCCAGGCGGGCGATGTCATGCGGCTGGTGGAGCCGGGACCGTCGGCCTGGACCGTGGACCGCGTGTTCCGGCTGCTGGTCGGCGGGCAGTACAAGGCAGAGCCCGAGGCGGTGCGCAAGCTCGCCGATCTGCCCCAGCTCGCCGCCGACTGGCGCCAGCGGGCGGCCGCGCTCGCCGATTGAGGGGAAAGCACATGAAATCGATCCGCTGGCTGTTGCTGGCTTCGGCCTGCATCGCGGGCCCGGTGTTGGCGCAGGAGAAGGTCGATCCCGCCCAGATTCACCAGTCGATCCTGACGCTCGACACGCATCTCGACAGCCCGGCCAATTTCGACCAGCCCGGCTGGCGCATCACCGACCGCCACGACGTGCTCGCCGATACCACCCAGGTCGACCTGCCCCGCATGATCGAGGGCGGACTGGATGGGGGCTTCTGGGTGATCTATACCGATCAGGGGCCCAATGACGCGCGCGGCTATCAAGTGGCGCTGGCGCATGCGCTCAAGCGTCTCCACCAGATCCACGATTTCGTCGCCGCCAATCCTCAAAGCTTTGCCATCGCGATCCGGGCCTCGGACGCGGCGCGCATCGCTGCGGCCGGGCAGCGCGTGGTCTATCTGTCGATGGAGAACAGCTATCCGCTGGGGAACGACATCGCCAATCTCGATGCCTTCTACCAGCTCGGCCTGCGCATGGCGGGGCCGGTGCACAATGGCACCAACCAGCTCGCCGATTCGACCAATGGCGAGCCGCTGCACGGCGGCCTCAGCGATCTCGGCAAGGCCTGGGTGCGCGAGGCGAACCGGCTGGGCATCATCATCGATGCCAGCCACGCCGCGGACAGCACCTTCGACCAGCTGCTCGAGCTATCCAAGGCGCCGATCATCCTGTCGCATTCGGGGCCCAAGGCGCTGCACGACCATCCGCGCAACCTCGATGACGCGCGGATCAAGGCACTCGCGGCCAAGGGCGGGGTGATCCAGGTCAACAGCCTGTTCCTGTCGCCCGACAAGCCGCGCCCGACGGTCGATGCGCTTCGCCCTCGCATGGAGCAGGCGGCCGATCTGCCGCCAGCAGAGCGCGCCGCGCTGATGAAGCAATGGGCCGAGGCCAATGCCGCCGAGCCGCGTTCCGACACCGATTTCGACCGCTACATGCAGGCGATCTTCCATTGCATCGATCTGGTCGGGGTCGACCATGTCGGCATCGGCGCGGACTGGGACGGCGGCGGCGGCGTGATCGGGCTCAACCAGATCAACGAGATTCCGAAGATCACCGAGGCGCTGCTCGAGCGCGGTCTTTCGCGCGAAGATGTCGAGAAGATCTGGAGCGGCAATGTGCTGCGCGTGATGGCCGAGGTGGAGCGCGTCGCGGGCAAGTGAGCGCCGGCGCGATTGCGCGTGGCTTTGACGGGCGCGGGGTGTATGCTCCTGATCCTGGGTCCGGCTGGGAGAAAGCCATGACACGCCTGGTGTTCCGCCTGTTCGTGCTGCTCTGTGCTGCGCTGCTGCCGCTCTCGCTCGCCGGCGCCGCCGCGCCCGAGCGCACGCCCGATCTCGCCGATCTGGTCGCGGGCACCTATGTCGGCGACATCATTTCCGATGCGCGGGGTTCCTCGAAATCGGGGGTGACGATTACCGTGACCCGCGTGGGCAAGGACCGGGTGGCGATCGCGTGCGATTGCGCGCGCATCCCCAAGGTCGAAATCCCGATCGAGCGCGCGATGGACGCGATCCTTGCAAGCAGCGGGCCGCATGTTTTCCTGATCGAGAACCAGCGCGACCCGCGTCGGCTCAGCCTGACCATCGACGACGCCTCGCTGAGCCTGGAAAAGCAGTAGCCGTCATTCCCGCGAACGCGGGAATCCCGCTTTGGCGCCCATGTTGGAGAAGGAAGCGGGACCCCCGCGTGCGCGAGGGTGACGGCGGTGGGCAAGTATCGGCTCAGGCCATTTCCACCGCGAACAGCGTCTTGCCCTGGTATCGTTCCTCGTCCGGATTGAACACCGGCTGCAGGTCGAACTCGTACGCGGTCAGCGCGATATCGCCAAGCCCGTCGAGCTTGAACGCACTGACCTTGAGCTCGCGCGGGGGCTTGCCGTCGCGTTCGAGCGTCACGCCATCGAGATAGAGCTGGTCGTGCTTTGTATACAGGATGTGCGGCGCCAGCCGGATGCGCTGCCGGTTATAGGTCGCCTCGAGGCATTTGCGCAGCGCGATGGCTTCCAGGATGGTCTTGTTTGTATCCATCGCGACAATATGACCAATGCTGCACCGCGTTTCAACGGAAAATTGTGCGGTGCAGCATAAGTCCTGGCGGTATCAGGCCTTTTCCTCGGCCTCCAGCTCGGCGAGCCATTGCTCGAGCCACTTGATCGTGTACTCGCCCGACAGGAAATCGGGTTCGTCGAGCAGCGCCTGGTGCAGCGGGATGGTCGTCTTGACGCCCTGCACGACGAATTCCTCGAGCGCGCGCTTCAGCCGCATGATGCAGCCCTGGCGCGTGCGGCCATAGACGATCAGCTTGGCTATCATGCTGTCGTAATAGGGCGGGATGCGATAGCCTGCGTACAGCCCGCTATCGACGCGCACATGCATGCCGCCGGGCGGGTGGTAATAGCTGACCAGCCCGGGCGAGGGCGCGAAAGTGCGCGGGTCCTCGGCATTGATGCGGCATTCGATGGCATGGCCACGGAATTCGATCTCGTCCTGCTTGACCGAGAGCGGATGCCCTTCGGCGATGCGGATCTGCTCGCGCACCAGATCGACCCCGGTGATCGCCTCGGTCACCGGATGCTCAACCTGGAGCCGGGTGTTCATCTCGATGAAGTAGAACTCGCCATTCTCCCACAGGAACTCGATCGTCCCTGCGCCGCGATAGCCCATGTCCGCCATCGCCTTGGTGACGACGCCGCCCATGCGCGCGCGCTCCTCGGGCGTGATGACCGGCGAGGGCGCTTCCTCTAGCACCTTCTGGTGGCGGCGTTGCAGCGAGCAGTCGCGCTCGCCCAGGTGAATGGCGTTGCCCTTGCCGTCACCGAAGATCTGGAACTCGATATGGCGCGGGTTGCCGAGATATTTTTCCATATAGACGGTATCGTCGCCGAACGCCGACTTGGCCTCGCTTCCCGCCTGCTGCATCAGCGTCTCGAGCTGGTCCTCGCTCGGCACGACCTTCATACCGCGGCCGCCTCCGCCCGATGCCGCCTTGATCAGCACCGGATAGCCGATCGATGCTGCGATGATCTTCGCCTCGTGGATGTCCTTGATCGCACCATCCGATCCGGGAACCAGCGGCATGCCGAGCGCGCCGGCGGTCTTCTTGGCCTCGACCTTGTCGCCCATGGTCCGGATATGCTCGGGCTTGGGGCCAATCCAGATGATCTTGTGCGCCTCGACGATCTCGGCGAACTTGGCGTTTTCCGAGAGGAAGCCATAGCCGGGATGGATCGCATCGGCCTGGCTGATTTCCGCTGCCGAAATGATGTTGGCGATGTTGAGATAGCTCTGCCCGGCGGGCGGCGGGCCGATACAGACCGCTTCGTCGGCGAGGCGCACGTGCATCGCATCGGCATCGGCGGTCGAATGCACCGCGACCGTCTTGATGCCCATCTCGTGCGCCGCGCGGTGGATGCGCAGCGCGATTTCGCCGCGATTGGCGATCAGGATCTTCTTGATGGCCATGGGCTTACTCGATGACGACGAGCGGCTGGTCGAACTCGACCGGCTGGCCGTCCTCGACCAGGATCGCGGTGACCTTGCCCGCGCGCTCGGCGGTGATCGGGTTCATCACCTTCATCGCCTCGATGATCAGCAGCGGATCGCCGATCTTGACCGCAGAGCCGACGCTGATGAACGGCGCGGCACCCGGTTCGGGCGCGAGATAGCTGGTGCCGACCATCGGCGACTTGACCGCATTGGCCATCGACGGCGCGGCAGGCTCGGCCGGTGCAGCCGGGGCTGCAGCCGCGGCGGCCGGGGCAGCAACGGGCGCGGGGGCAGCGGGGACCGCGACGCTGGCGACCGGCGCGGCGCTGATCGTGCGCGCGACCCGGATCTTGCGATCGCCGTCTTCCACCTCGATCTCGCTCAGCCCGGTTTCGCCCAGCAGTTCCGCCAGTTCGCGCACCAGTTTGCTGTCGATGTTCATGCCGCCTCCCTGTTTGTTGTTGCCGCTCTTGCCGCTTGGTGATGCCATATTCCTGCGCCCTTTTGATTCTGGTTGGATCAGGGGCGGCTCTTTGGCTGCTCCCCGCGGGAATTTCAATCGCTCGCCCGCATCATGACAGCAGATGCCGGGGCGTCAAAGCTCATAGCAGTGCCGCCGCCTCGAGCGCCAATAGATAAGACGTTGCGCCAAAGCCGCAGATCGTGCCTTTCGCCGCGCGTCCGACGAACGAGACGTGGCGGAAGTCCTCGCGCGTGTGCGGGTTGGAAAGGTGCACCTCGATCACCGGCGTGGTGATCGAGCGGATCGCATCGAGCAGCGCCACCGATGTATGCGTATAGGCGCCCGCGTTGAGCAGCACTGCCCTGGCCCCGGTCGCCTGCGCCTCGTGCAGCCAGTCGACCAGATGGCCTTCATGGTTGGACTGGCGCATGTCGATGGCAAGGCCCAGCGCCTGCGCGCGGTCTTCCAGCCGGTCGGCAATATCGTCGAGCGTGTCCGATCCATAGATTTCGGGTTCGCGCAGGCCCAGCAGGTTGAGATTGGGTCCGTTGAGAACGAAGATGATGGGCTGATCGGCCATAGGGGGTTTCCGTTCGCCGGCCGGATGCCGCGAAGCGCCCCTATGCGGGAAAGCGCCCGGTTAGGCAAGAATCCCGCTGCGGATCCCGATCGGTCCGCCGCCATAGAGCCAGTCCCAGCGCGCCATCACTGCGTCGGGACGCGCGCTGGCAGCGCGGCCGAGCGGCAGGCGCATCGCCAGCGTGGCGAGCGGATTGCCCTCGTGAAAATCGACGCCGTTCGATCGCGCCATCGCCTGGATGCGCGCGGTGCGCGGCTGGCGCAGCGCGAAGAAACGGGCGAGCGCGGGTTCGATTTCGCCCTCCAGCGGCAGCAGTTCGGCCAGCGCATAGCCGTCCTCGATGCCCATGGCCGCGCCCTGCGCCAGAAAGGGCAGCATCGGGTGGCAGGCATCGCCGATCAGCAGCGCGCGGTTATCATGCCAGGCGCGCATCGGCTTGCGGTCGAACAGCGCCCAGCGCAGCGGGGTCTCGACCCGGGCGAGCAGGGGGGCAAGCACCTTCCACCCGGCGAAATCGGCGCGCAGCCGGTCGGCATCGCCGGGCAGGTTCCAGCCCTCGTCGCGCCAGTCGGATTGCTCGGTCACCGCGACGAGGTTCACCAGATCGGGCCGGATGCGATAGGTCACCGCATGGCGGCGCGCGCCGAGCCACGCCCCGACGCCGGGCGGCGGCGCGGCGGGATCGGCAGGATCGATCCGCACCAGCGCGCGCCAGGCGACATGGCCGGTAAATCGGGGCGTGTCCGGCCCGAACAGAACTTCGCGCACCACCGAGCGGATGCCGTCCGCGCCGATCAGCAGCTCGGCGGCCAGCGTCTCGCCCGATGCGGTGGCGATCGCGACGCCATCGGCGCGATTGTCGATGTCGGTCAGTGTCACGCCTAGGTGCAGCGCCCCAGGCTGCGCGCGTTCGAGCGCCTCGGCCAGGATCGCCACCAGATCGGCGCGGTGCAGCGTCACATAGGCCGCGCCCCAGCGCCGCTTCGCCGCTTCGCCCAGCGGCACCTTCAGGATCTCGCGCGCGCTGCGGCCGTCGCGCAGCGTGATCGCTGCCGGGCTCTGTCCCGCCGCGGCCACCTTCTCCCCGATGCCCAGCGCATCCAGCACGCGCATCGCATTGGGGCCGAGCTGCAGCCCTGCGCCCACCTCTTCGAGCGCGGCCGCCTGTTCGATCACCTGCACGCTATGCCCCTTGCGCGCCAGCGCCAGCGCGGCGGCAAGCCCGGCGATGCCCGCACCGGCGATCAGGATGCGCATGACAGGGTCCAGTGGCAGGGCATAAGCCCGTTTAGCGCGCCATCGCGATCATGCAACCGGCGGACTTTCGCACGGGGCCATCCGCCGCTATGCCAGCGGCCATGCTGCCCTCGCTGCTCATCATCGACGATTTCCTGGCCGATCCGCATGCCGCGCGCGCCGCCGCGCTCGGCCTTGGCTATGACCCCGCGACGCGCAAGGGCAATTATCCCGGCACGCTCTCATCGGTGCCGCTTGGCATAGCGGGGCTGGAAGCCGCGGTGGCGCGGATCATCGGCGTGCCGGTGGTGCCGCAGCCGGGAACGACGCACGGTCATTGCCGCCTGACATTGAAAGGCGATCGCGGGGTCAGCGGCGTGCATATCGACCCGTGCTTCTATTCGGGCATCCTCTATCTCAGCCGCGACGAGGATGCGCGCGGCGGCACCGACTTCTTCCGCCACAAGCGCACAGGCCTTGAAAAGGTGCCCAGCGATCCTCTGGCGCTGGCGCAAAGCGGCTATGCCGATGTCAACGCGCTGGTCGAGGATGTCGTCAACCGCGACACCTTCCACGCCGCGAAATGGGAGCGCGTGATGCGCGTGCCGATGCGCTTCAACCGGCTGATCCTGTTCAGCCCCTGGCTGTTCCACAACTCGGCGGACGGATTCGGCACCAGCGGCGAGAACGGCCGCCTCGTGCATCTACAATTCTACGCGCGCGGCTGACCCGCCCCCCTTACGATTCGTCGCTCGCGCTCATGGCGCGCGCCTGCGCCTTTCTGCGGCGCAGATTCTCGCGCAAGTTGGCAGCGAGCCTGGCCTTGCGCTCTTCGGCAGGGCTCGGTTTCGGCGGGGCAGGGGGCTTTTCCATGGGCTTTGCTGCATATCGTCGCATCGGCCGATTTGGCAAGGCCGGCGAGGGTTGACAAACCATCGGCACCTGCGCATAGGCGCAGGCCTTGCGAGCGGGCAGCCATGTTGTCCGGCATCGCAAGCCAGCGAAATGGTGTGCTGCTGTAGCTCAGTGGTAGAGCGCATCCTTGGTAAGGCTGAGGTCGGGAGTTCAATCCTCCCCAGCAGCACCATTTCGCCCCTCCTCCCTCAATAAGGCGGCTTCACCCGCTCCTTCTGCGCGGCGGCGGCATCGGCCCACCAGGTCAATTCGTCGGCAAACTTCCCGAAGCTGCGATCCAGCGACGCGCCACCCGATCCGACCGGTTCGCCTTGCTCGTCGAGCGTCTGCGTGATCTGACCGACCGAGATCATGCTGGGGATCACCACCATGCCCATTTCGGACAATGTCGGGTGCCAGGCATGGCCTGCGCGCACGCCGGCGAAGCGCCCGGCGGAATAGGTGGCCAGCGCGGCGGGCCGCCAGAACCATTGTTCGAGGAAATGGTCGGTCAGGTTCTTGAGGCCGGGCTGCACGCCCCAGTTATATTCGCCCGCGACGAACAGGAATGCGTCGGCCGCCTCGATCTTGTTCGCCAGGTCCTGCATGGCGACCGGCGCGGTGCCAGGCTCGTATTCCTTGTACATCCGGTCGAGCATCGGCAGTCCTACCGCCTTGGCATCGATCAGCTCGGCCTCGACCCCGCGCTCGCCAAAGCGGCGCACGCAATAGTCGGCGAGCCGGATTCCCGCCCGGTCCGCGCGATACGATCCGTAGAGCACTAGCAGTTTCTTCATCGGCCATCTCCTGTCCCGAACGATACGGCCGGCCTGCCCGACGGTTCAATCGGTGAACACCACCGTCTTGGAACCGTTGAGCAGTACCCGGTCGGCCAGATGGTGCCGCACCGCGCGCGCGAGCACGCGCCGCTCGATGTCGCGGCCCTTGCGCACCAGCGTCTCGGGCGAATCGGCATGCGTGATCTGCTCGACATCCTGCGCGATGATCGGCCCTTCATCGAGATCGGCGGTGACATAATGCGCGGTCGCACCGATCATCTTCACCCCGCGCGCATGCGCCTGGTGATAGGGTTTTGCCCCCTTGAAGCCGGGCAGGAAGCTGTGATGGATGTTGATGCAGCGCCCCGACAGGAATGCGGCGAGATCGTCCGACAGGATCTGCATGTAGCGCGCGAGCACGACGAGCTCGGCCCCGGTGTCTTCGACCACCCGCTTGATGTGCGCCTCCTGCTCGGCCTTGGTCTCGCGCGTGACGGGCAGGTAATGGAAGGGGACGTCGCCCAGATCGAGTCCGGCCAGCGTCTCGACCGGATGGTTGGAGACGATGCCGACGACATCCATCGGCAACTCGCCGATTCGCCAGCGATAGAGCAGATCGGCCAGGCAATGGTCGAATTTCGATACCAGGATCAGCACCTTGCGCGGCACAGCGGCGAGGCGCAGCGACCAGTCCATCGCATATTCACCGCCCAGTTCGGCGAACCGGGCGCCCAGCGCTTCGGTCAGCGTCGCGGGCAGCGAAAAGACGACGCGCATGAAGAACCGCCCGGTTTCCTCGTCTTCGAACTGCGCCGCCTCGCGAATATTGCCGCCAGTGGCGAACAGCAGGCTGGTGACCCGGCTGACGATGCCGGGGCGGTCGGGACAGGAAAGCGTAAGGATATGCAGCGGGTGGGTCATTCTCGGCCTTTTGTCAGCGTTTCACGCCGATCTTGCCGATCCTGACCCCGGCGTCGAGTCTCAATCGGCGCGCACGTCGCTCCATTCGGGATGGCGCTGGAAGGCGACGACAACATAGCTGCAGCGCGGGATGACCTGCCATTGCTGCTCGCGCGCGGTGGCGATCAGCGCATCGACCAGCCTGGCGGCGATGCCCTGGCCGCGCATCGAATCGGGCACATAGGTATGGTCGGCGCTCACCCGCTTCTGCCCGGCGACCGTGGGCGCATGCGCATAGGTCAGCTCGGCCTCCGCGCCTTGCGCGGTGTAGACGAAGCGGCCGCCATGGCTGGTGGTTTCATGCGCGATGGCGTTGGGATCGGGTGCGTCCATGGGGCTTCTCCTTGGCAATGGCACTGCCTGGATCGATATGGGGCGGGGCGGCAGGCTCGGCAACGGGACGCCTGGAAGCCCCGAATAGTTGCGCTTATGCAACGCTGACAGCGATTCCTGCGTCGCCAAAGCCGGGATTGCTGCATCAAACCCTTTATCTATCAGCCGACTTGGCTTATATCGCGCGCTCGAAGAAACATCAGGAGATTTCGCTATACGTCCGCCAGCACCCCGTCGCGGCCTTGTTCTGCCACCCAAATCCGGCCCGCGCTTCAATCAGTTCATCCAGTCGCCCCAGGTTCGGGTGATCGATGAGAATGGCGAAAATCTTGGCGTATTGCGTACAGCAGATGCGATAGAGCGTGCCGCAGCCGTGGGCCTCGACCTGGTCGAGGTCTCGCCCAATGCCGAGCCCCCCGTCGCCAAGTTCCTCGATGTCGGCAAGTACAAGTACGAGGCCCAGAAAAAGGCAAATGCCGCGCGCAAGAACCAGAAGACGCAGGAGATCAAGGAGATCAAGATGCGTCCGAACATCGACGACCACGACTATATGGTCAAGATGAAGAAGGTGCATTCGTTCATCGACGAAGGCGACAAGGTCAAGATGACGCTGCGCTTCCGCGGTCGCGAACTTTCGCACCAGCAGCTTGGCATGGCGCTGCTCCAGCGCGTGCAGGAAGACGTCAAGGAAATCGCCAAGGTCGAGGCCTATCCGCGCATGGAAGGCCGCCAGATGCTGATGGTGCTGGCACCCAAATAAGGGCGGGCGCCGGTTTCCGGCTTTCAGCGATATCTCGAGCGGCTCTGGTAGCTGATCGTCGCCACATCATTGGCGGGCACGGTCACCTGCCAGACATGCTTGCCGTCCTTGCGAATGAGCTTGCCCGTTGCATTGCGGATTTCGGTATCGGCGACCTGCGCGAGGTCGATCTCGGCGGTGATCGGATCGGCATTGGCGTTGGTGAGTTCGAGCGCATAGCCGTCCCAGCCACCCTTGGCCGCAACGAGCTTGCGCGTCGAGGCCAACTGCACCGCGTCGCTCTGGCCGATGGTGAATTTCACCTCCTGCCCCACCGCATAGTCGCGTATCCGGCCCTGGCCGATCAGCAGGCCGTTATCGTGTGACCCGTCAAACACCGCGACCCGGCCCGAGGGCAAGGGCAGCCCGAGGCCGCTCGCGGTCTTGTTGTCCATGCGCAGCTCGATCTGCAGCGGGCGCGGCTCGCCCTCGCCATAGCCCATCGCATTGCCGCGATAGACCAGCTTTGCTGGCACATTGGCCTTGGACAGCAGCTTCACCTGTTTCTGCCCCTTGGCCGCGACGGTCGAGCGGAAGGGGACGCGATAGAGCTTGAGATCGCCCAGTTCCTCGAGCTCGGCTTCGACATTGCGCGATGCGGTGACCATGATCGCATCGGCCTCGCCGCGCACCGCGCCGGTGCGCGCGCGCTGCGGAGCCATGGCTGCCGGCGGGGGCGGGGGTGGCGGGGGTGGCGGCGGAATGTCGTCGATTCCGTCCGCGGTGCTGCCGCGCGGCCAGCACTGGATATAGAGCGATGTCGCTTGCGGCCGGTCGGCCAGGTTGCGCATCGGCTGGCGGGTGTTGAGCGTGCCCGCAATCACCAGCAGTTCGGCATCGGCAAAGCTCTCGGCATTGCCATTGGCCAAGGTCAGCCAGGAAAACAGGTCAAGTGACTTTCCGTCCGCGCCCAGTTTCACGACATAATCGGCGTTCCAGTCGAACCCGGCGGCAAGATAGGTCAGCGTTACCTCGACCGTCGCGGCCCCAGGCGAGACGGTGTCGACCGACAGCACCGGCGTCGCGAACAGCCCGCCGGGCAGGTCCTGATAGATCACCTTTTCGGGCAGGCCCGAACATTGCAGCGCCTCGATGCCGCCTTCCGTTTGCACCACCAGCGCGCCCTGCGAGCCGCTGCGGATCACCGCCTGCTGCTCGGTCACCTTGCCGGTCGCGGGATCGGTGCGTTTGAGAGTCACCCGGTTACCCAGCGTGCCATCGACCAGCGCGCCGGGCGACAGCAGCTTCTTGTCGCGGTTCTGCTCGACGATCCCGCCGGGAAGCCCGCGCACCACCGCGGACACCGCGACCATGCCCTCGGCCACGCCCGCAAAGCGGATGGTGGCAGGGCCTGCGGGGACGCTCACTCTGCGCTTCTCGGTCACCACCGCGAAGCCGTTCAGGAAACCGAGGTTCATGCCTCCGCCCTGGCCGCGCTGCGGATCGCGATAGATGGTGACCGCGACCGATTCGGGTTTGGGGGAAATGATCTCGGGGCGGGTTTGCGCGTGGGCGGGGGGAAGGCAGGGTGAAAGCACGAACGCCACCAATGCCCCAAGCACCCACCTCCGTTTGTCCCGAGCGTGTCGAGGGACCTCGCGCAACCGGTGGCGACCACGTCCCTCGACTTCGCTCGGGACAAACGGGAAGGGGGATGGGCGCACCTTGCTGGCCTTATCCGCCCGCCCTCAATACCGCGTCTCGAAGGTCGCGGTGACCTCCGCGCTGCCGTTTGCCGGCACGTTCACCGCCCAGACCACCGCGTCGCTGTTGCGCCGCTCGCTCTTCTGGCTCTCGGTGACGATGCGCGTGTCGGTCCAGCCGAAATCGAGCCCCGACTGCATCAGGTCGACGGTGACCGCGCCATCGCGCGCATTGGTCAGCTCGTAGCGCATGCTGGTCTGCCATTTGCTGCTCGACAGCCGCTTGCGCTCGACCACCGTGCTCTTGACCTTCACATCGAATGCCTCGCCGGTCTTGAGCGCCAGCGCGCTGCCCATCGGCGTGTGGCCGATGCCGTTCTCGCCGATGAACTGCGGCGATCCGCGCTGGTCGCGCTGGTAGAAGCGCACCGCGCCCGCGGGCAGCGCATCGCCCAGGCCGCCCGATTTGCTCGAGCTGAACTTGACCACCGTGTCCGCGCTCTGCGGCTCGCTCATGCTGGAGAGCCAGCCGACGCGATATTCATACGCGCGCATCGCGGGCACGCCCTGCACGTCGAGGAAATTGATCTGCTTGGTCTGGCGGTCGGCAATCGTCGTGCGGCCCACGGGGTAGAGATAATAATCGCCCAGCCGTTCGCGGCTCGCGGTCTCGGTCCCGGCGCTGCGAATGTTGCCGCGCCGGTTGCCGAAGCCCGATGCGCCCTGCGGATTGCCCGCGACCAGCAGCGTGTCGGCATTGCGATAGGTCGTGCCCGAACTGTTCGACAGCGTCACCCAGCCCTGCACGTCGATGCTGCCCTTGGCCTCGTCGAACAGCGCGACATAATCCGCCGACCAGCCCAGCCCCCCGGTCAGATAGCGGATCGCCGCGTCGCGCTGTCCGGCGCGCTGGCTGTCGACGGTGATCGACAGCGTCGGGCGCGCGCGCAGATTCTCGGGCACCTTGTCGAACACCGCGCGCACCGGAAGGCCGTCGTCGCGCAGCACCTCGATGCGGTTGCCGATCTGGACAACCACGCCCTGGTTGACCGACAGCACCTTGGCGCGCTCGCGCGTTTCCGCGCCGGTCGCCGGGTTGGTGCGCACGAGCGTGATCGTCTCGCCCACCGCCTTTTCCATCAGCTTGCCGGGGGTCAGCAGGTCATAGTCGAAATTCTGCTCGACGATCGTCGCGCCCTCGGCGGAAAAGCTCACCGTTTCGGGCTGGATCTGCGCGGAGACATCGGGAAACTCGATCCGGCTGGTGCCGCTGGCGATGGCGAGCCTGCGGATGTCCTGCACCAGCGAGGTGCCGCCATTGTACACCGTCACCGAGACATTGCCCTGCGTGCTGGGGCCGTCGGGAAGGCTCGCGTCCTGCGCCAGGGCAGGGCTGAGGACGAACAGGCCGAGCGCGGCCGCTCCGATCGAGAACCGAGACGAACGCCGCATGATGACCTCCCCAGAAATGTCGCCGATATGTGGCTTAAGTGCGTTCGAATGAACAGGGGCTAAATGGCTGGGCAAGCGCGGAGGCTGCGGCTAAGACATGGCCATGCTGCGCATCGCCTCGTACAATATCAACGGCATCAAGGCCCGCCTGCCGCGCCTGCTCGAATGGCTGGAAGAAACCCGCCCGCATGTCGCCTGCCTGCAGGAGATCAAGACCCAGGACGAGGGCTTTCCCGCCTCCGAATTCGAGAGGCTCGGCTATGGCGCGATCTGGCACGGGCAGAAGGGGTTCAACGGCGTCGCCATCCTGGCGCGCGACGCCCAGCCGGTCGAGGTAGTGCGCGGGCTCGAGGGCGAACCCGAGGACGAGCATTCGCGCTATATCGAGGCCGATGTCCACGGGCTACGCGTCGCGTGCATCTACCTGCCCAACGGCAACCCGCAACCGGGGCCGAAATTCGATTACAAGCTGCGCTGGATGGAGCGGCTGCGCAAGCGCGCCGCGCAGATCCTGGCCGAAGAGGTGCCCGCGGTGCTGGCAGGCGATTACAACGTCATCCCGCGCGACAACGACGTCTATTCGGTGCGCGCCATGGCCAATGACGCGCTGATGCAGCCCGAAAGCCGCGCCGCCTACCGGAGCATCCTCGCCGATGGCTGGACCGACGCGATCGGCACGCTGTGCCCCGGCGGCGGGGTGTGGACCTATTGGGACTATCAGGCCGGCGCCTGGCAACGCGACCACGGCTTCCGGATCGATCACCTGCTGCTGAGCCCCAGCGCCGCCGACCGGCTCAGCGCGATCGGCGTCGACAAGGATCATCGCGGCCGCGAAAAGGCCAGCGACCACGCCCCGACCTGGGTGGAGCTGCGCGGCCAGGGCTGACCGGGGGCGGCCCGCTCAGCCATAGCTGATCACCTCATATTCGATCCCGTTCTCATCGAAGAAATAGAAGCGGCGTCCGGGTGCATAATCGGCGTGGTTGAACGGCGTCAGCCCGGCAGCGAGGACACGCGCCTCGACGGCATCCAGATCGTCGACGACGATACCGACATGGTTCATCGGCAACCCCTTGGCAAACGGGATGGCGGCAAGCAGCGCGGGCGGCGGCGTGTAGAGCGCGATATAGCTTTTATCGGTGCCGACATGCACCGTATGGCCATCGTTCATCGCCGGTCCCTCCCAGCGGACGTGCCAGCCGAACAGCGCTTCCAGCAGGCTGGCGCTGGCCCGGCAATCGCGGACGGTGATGTTCACATGCTCGACAAAGCCTTGATCTGTCATGGTTCTACTCCTGGTCTGGCCGGGTGTTTCCGGTCGATTTGCGATTCGTACGACCTCAAGTTAAGTTGAGGTCAAGCCGCTTTTTCCAGGGAGTGTTGGTGATGGCTGCACAGGCGTTGCTCGCGATCGGTGATCTCGCCCGCAGGACCGGGCTATCGGTCTCGGCGATCCGGTTCTACGAAGCGCGGGGGCTGATCCATCCGCTGCGCAACAGCGGCGGCCAGCGCCGCTTTGCCCGATCGGACATCAGACGGCTGAGCTTCATCCTGATCGCCCAGCAGATCGGGCTGACGCTCGAGGAAATCATGAGCGAGCTTGCAAGGCTGCCGCAGGGCCGTTCGCCCGATGCGCGCGACTGGCGCGCGATCAGCGTCCGGTTTCGTCAGCGGCTCGACGACCAGATCAGCGCGCTCGAGCGTACGCGCGCCCGGCTGGACGGGTGCATCGGCTGCGGATGCCTCTCGCTCAAGCTGTGCAAGATCTACAATCCGCAAGATCGCGCGGCGTCGCGCGGAACCGGACCGCGCTACGTGCTGGGCGACGCCGACGAATACGGCCGATCACCCGACGCCAACTGATCCAGAAGGGTCAATCCTTCGGCTTGGGGACCTTGGGGCCTTCTTCCGGGAACACGGCTGCCCCGGTCCAGCGACCGTCCTCGACAACCGCCGTACCGGTCACGTTGCGCGAATCGTCGGGGACGAGGCCGCCGCCCTTGCGCTTGTCGGCGGCGTCGGCCGCCGCGGGGCTTTCAGGCGTTTCGGTCCTGGTCTTCGGGGTATCGGTCATGATCGCTCTCCCTTGCG
Source organism: Blastomonas sp. CACIA14H2 (assembly GCA_000503195.1). Classification (GTDB taxonomy): domain Bacteria; phylum Pseudomonadota; class Alphaproteobacteria; order Sphingomonadales; family Sphingomonadaceae; genus Blastomonas. Next base: position 65,322 of record AYSC01000014.1, on the reverse strand, counting down.
ATGCGCTTGGCATCCTGTGGGAGGTTTACAGCTGCAGTGGACGAAAGGTTCCCGTCGCCGCGCGCGCCGATCAGGCGATCGTCGTGCCCGCAATGCGCTCGATTTCGCGCTTGGGTTCGTCGCTCTTCGCGGCGGGCGGCGGGCTCAGCGATTGCAGCGCGGCACCCGGCGCCACGCCGAGCAGCTGCTTCAGCCGTGCGCGGAAATTGGCCAGCTCGCTGCCCGAAAGCTGCGCGCGGGTGGTGAATTTGACCGAGTTGGGATCGATCGCGCGGCCGCCGCGATAGAGCTCGTAATGCAGGTGCGGGCCGGTCGACAGCCCGGTCGAACCGACATAGCCGATCACCTGGCCGCGCCGCACGCGCGTTCCGCTGCTCACCGCGATGCGGCTCATATGTCCATAGCCGGTGGCGATATTGCCGCCATGCGCGATGCGCACGAAATTGCCGTATCCGCCCTTGCGCCCGGCATAGTTCACCACACCGTCGGCGGTCGCATAGATGGGGGCGCCGCTGGGCGCGCGGAAATCGATGCCGCTGTGCATGCGGCGGAAGCCGAGGATCGGGTGACGGCGATAGCCAAAGCCCGAGGTCACGCCGCCATTGACGGGACGCGCGAACTCGCCGCGCGTTTCGCCGACGCCCGAGGCCTCGAACCACTGGACGTTGTTGCCGCTCTTCCAGCGCAGCATCTGCGCGCGCGGCTTGCCGCTGCGCTCGAGCCCGGCATAGAGCAGTTCGCCGAGTTCGACCTCGCCGGTGGCGGCGCGCTTGTAGTCGACGATGATGTCGAACTGGTCGGTCGAGCGGATATCGCTGCCGATCGAGAGCTGCGTTGCCAATGTGCGCAGATAGGCCTGGATCGCCGACGGGGGCGCTCCTGCGGCGCGTGCCGAGCGGTAGAGGCTCGATCCCACGGTGCCGCGAATGCGCAAGGGGGTCGCGTCGACCAGAATGGGCTTCTGCACCAGATCGAGCGCCGAGCCCGCGCGGACGATCTCGACATTGAGGTCGAAGCGCGCGCGGAAGGCAATGAGCTCGACCGGGCGCGGCTGGTTGCGTGCGAACCGGCGACCGAGCGTGATGTCGATGCGGGTGCCGTCGCGAATGTCGTCGAGTGGCACCACCGAGGAGACGAGATTGGCGACCGCCTGTGCATCGCCGCTGCCCACGCCCGCGCGCTGCATCACGCGCAGGAAGCTGTCGCCGCGTCCGATCGTGGCGGCGAGCTCGATCGTCGGGCGTTCGGGCGCCTGGCGCAGTGCGACCACCGCGTCGGTCGCGGCCATCGCGCGACCGGTATCGCTGCCGAATGCCATCGGCATGATCATCTGGCTGCGCAATTCCTCGCGCGCGACCGGGGCAGGGGCAGTGGCGGCGGCACCGATCGGGCTGACGCCGGGAAACACCGCATAGGCACCGGTGCACAGCAGGCACAATGTCCCGAGGCCGCGAAACCATTCGAGGCTGCCGATATTCTGGCCGAGATCGGGCGTCCAGTTGGTGTCGTGGATGAACTGACGGGTGCGCAGCAACCGCGCCTTCAGCGCCTCAAGGCCGGTTGCAGGGGCGGGCAGGGCGGGTGCGGGCTGGGCAGGCCGGGTCGGCGTGGGGAGCACATCGGCCAGTGACAGTCTGGCACTGGCGGCACCGGCCCCCAAAAGCTGTTCGCGTTGCTGAAACAAGACCGACCCCTTGCCGCCATTCCTCCCGTGCCGATCCTGAAAAGACCGGCGCGATGGCGTTTTCCTCGCCGCAATCTGTGTGGACATGACCGGTTAAAGTCAAATTAACCCGGGGTGTAAAACCCGGTCTGCGGGATGAGCGGTGCAAGAAGCCCGATCAGCGGCGCAACCTATCCACAAGGCTTTGCGCGCGGGTCTTGCATTGCTCGGGTGCTGCCATGATGTAGGGGGTGGAGGCTGCTCCCATGACCCGATTTTCGCCGAGCCCCGTCACCGCCGTGCTGGGGCCGACCAACACCGGCAAGACGCACCTCGCGATCGAGCGGATGTGTGCGCATTCCAGCGGCCTGATCGGCTTCCCGCTCCGCCTGCTCGCGCGCGAGGTCTATGACCGGGTGGTGAAGATCAAGGGGCCGGGAGAGGTCGCGCTGGTCACCGGCGAGGAGCGGATCGTCCCGCCCGGCGCGCGCTGGTTCCTCTCCACCGCCGAAAGCATGCCGCTCGATCAGGGGCGCGATTTCGCCTTTGTCGCGATCGACGAGGCGCAATTGGGCGCGCATCCCGAACGCGGCCATGTGTTTACCGACCGGGTGCTCAACGCGCGCGGCCGCGACGAGACCATGATCCTTGGTTCGGAAGCCTTGTCGCCCATGATCCGCGCGCTCGTGCCCGATGCCGAGATCATCGGCCGCCCGCGCTTTTCGACGCTGAGCTATGCCGGGATCAAGAAGCTATCGCGCCTGCCGCCGCGCAGCGCGATCGTCGCCTTCTCGGCCGAGGAGGTCTATGCCGTCGCCGAGATGCTGCGGCGCTTTCGGGGCGGCGCGGCAGTGGTCATGGGAGCGTTGAGCCCGGCGACGCGCAACGCGCAGGTCGCGATGTACCAGGCGGGCGAGGTCGATTATCTCGTCGCCACCGATGCGATCGGTATGGGGCTCAACATGGATGTCGAGCATGTCGCCTTTGCCTCGCTGCACAAATATGACGGCGCGCGCCGGCGGCGGCTGACGCTGTCGGAAATGGCGCAGATCGCCGGGCGCGCCGGACGGCATCAGCGCGACGGCACGTTCGGGTCGGTCGCGGGCCATCACGATGCGCAATTCACCGACGAGGAGATCGAGCGGATCGAGCAGCACAGCTTTCCGCCGCTCAAGTCGCTGTTCTGGCGCGAATCGCGGCTGCGCTTCGACAGCCTGGGCACATTGATCGCCGATCTGGAACGGTTGCCCTCGAGTCCGGTCCTCAAGCCCGCACCCGAAGCGATCGATCTTGCCGTGCTGCGCCGCCTGGCCGACGATCCGCAGGTCGCGCCGAGCGTGCGCGGGCAGGCGGCGGTGCGGCGCTTCTGGTCGGTGTGCAGCCTGCCCGATTTCCAGCATCGCGGGGCCGAGCATCACGCGAACTTCGTCGCGCAGCTCTGGCAGCATCTGGGCCAGGGGCTGGGCCACATCCCGGTCGATTTCATCGCGCGCAAGATTGCCGATCTCGATTCGGTGCAGGGCGACGTCGAGAAGCTGGGCGCGCGCATCGCGGCGATCCGCACCTGGGCCTATGTCGCGCAGCGGCGCGACTGGCTGGCCGATCCCGCCGAAATGGCCGGGCGCGCGCGCGAGGTCGAGGAGCGATTGTCCGACGCGCTGCACCGCGCGCTCGCGCAGCGCTTCGTCGACCGGCGCACCGCGGTGCTGCTGCGCGGCCTGGGCGGCGATGCCTCGCTGCTGCCGGTGACGCTCGAAGAGGGTGATGCGATCTGCGTCGATGGCGAACCGATCGGGCATCTGAGCGGCTTTTCGTTCGTCGTCGATGCGCAGGCGCGGCTGGCCGACCGCAAGCTGCTGGTCGCCGCCGCCGATCGCCATCTGCCCGGTTTGCTGGCAAGGCGCGCGCGCGATCTGATCGCCGATGGCGCGAAGGCGCTTGGCCTTGGTGCGGACGACAAGGGGCGGCCGGCGCTGTTCTGGCGCGGGCAGCGGATCGGCCTGCTGGTGCGCGGGGCGTCGCTCGGCCATCCGCGATTTCAGCCCGACCGCGCGCTCGATGCCATCCCCCGCCCCGATCGGGAGGCGCTTCTGGCGCATGTCACGGACTGGCTCGAGGCGCATCTCAAAAAGGCGCTCGCCCCGGTGCGTGCGCTCACTCGGGCCGCCGAGGACAAGCGCTGCTCCGGCCCGCTGCGCGCGCTGCTGGTGCAACTGGTCGAGGCAGGCGGGGCGATTCCCCGGACCGAGGCCGAGCCGCTGATCGCCGCGCTCGACGGGCCTGCGCGGCAGGTGCTGCAGCGGCTGGGCGTGCGGCTGGGCAGTCTCGACATTTTCTGCGCCGCGATGATCCGCGCCGATTGCCAGGCGATGCTGCGGCTGATGCGCGCGGTGCGTGCGGGCGCGGCGCTGCCGGAGGCGCTCGATCCCGCGATCGAGAGCCTGCGCGCGGTGGTTCCCGCATCGGCCCTGCCGGGTGAGGGGCATCCGGCCTATCGCGGGCTCGGCGACCAGGCGCTGCGCGTCGACATGGCGGAAAAGCTCATCCGCGCTGCGCATGATGCCAAGGGCAATGCTGCCAGCTTCGCCATCGATCCCGCGCTTGCCATCTCGATGGGGCTCACCGCCGCCAATGCCGAGCGGTTGATGCGCGCGGCGGGCTTCCGGCGCGAGGCGGCGCCCGCCGACGCCGGGGCGGACTCCGGATCGGACAAGCAAAGGTTATGGCGCTGGCGGGGGCTGGCGCGGAAAAAGGCTCAGGGCCCAGCGGCGGGCCAGGAGAACCGGGGACATTTTGCCGCGCTGAAGGAATGGAAGGTGGCGATTGGCTGAAAAGGGCGGCGGAGCATCCTCATCGATCGGCAACGCGGGCGCGCATATGCGCATGGACCTGCTGCTCTGGTATCTGCGGCTGGTGCGCAGCCGATCGCAGGGCAAGATGCTCGCCGAGCAGGGGGTGATCCGCAGCAACGGCCACCGCGTCGTCAAGGCGCACCACGCGGTGCGCTGCGGCGATATCCTCACCGTGCCGCAGGGCAGCCGGGTGCTGGTGCTGCAGATCGACCATCTGCCCCGGCGCCGCGGACCGGCGGACGAGGCGCTTGCCTGCTACAGCGAACCCACAGAAGCGCGCGCGACCGGATAAAGCGGGGCTTGGGACGGGCAAGGCAGCGCCATATTGACGCATCGGCCTTGTGACAATAGCAAGGCGCCCAGAATCACTGCGGCATCATTATGCCATCACCACGCCCGACCGGTGCCCCGCGCCGGTACGCATTCAGGGGAGCGATCACAGCCGATGACCTATGTTGTCACCGACGCCTGCATCAAGTGCAAATATATGGACTGCGTCGAAGTCTGTCCGGTGGACTGCTTCTATGAGGGCGAGAACATGCTGGTGATCAACCCCAGCGAGTGCATCGACTGCGGCGTGTGCGAACCCGAATGCCCCGCCGAAGCCATCCTGCCCGATACCGAGGACGGCCTAGAAAAGTGGCTCGAGCTCAACACCAAGTTCAGCGCCGAATGGCCCAATATCACGGTCAAGCGCGACAGCCCGCCCGATGCCGATGAATACAAGGGCAAGGAAGGCAAGTACGAAGCCTATTTCTCGCCCGAGCCCGGCGAGGGCGACTGATCGATCTGCAAATCCTCCCCTGTAAGGGTGGTGGCATCGCACAGCGATGACGGAGGTTTGTCCTCGCCGGAGCAAGGCGGACACGCCTCCACCACTTCGTGGTCCCCCTCCCCTTGCAGGGGAGGACTGAACTGCGGACAGGCCAGCGGAATATTCCCCTCCCTGGACAGGGAGGGGCCAGGGGTGGGTCGATTGTGCCGACCTCCATCCGGCCAATCTGCACCGCCCGATGCAAACGTTCGCGGTTTCCGTAGCGTAATCCCCCCAACGCGATTGCTTTTTCGCGCCGACATCCCATCTAGGACCGGAATGGCCATTACGGGGTGGCTATTTTGTGACGAATCTGTTAAGTGCGGCCTATTGGCGCAGCGGGTTTGCGCTGATTGGTGTCCAACTCTCGGCACATTGAGGAGAAACAATCGAACGGCTGACATGCGAGTTCGAAAAGGCTCCCGCTTCCCCTGAATACAGAAAGGTTTTTGAATGGCCGCCAAAGCGCTGTCTTTTGATGTAGGCGATTATGTGGTTTATCCCAAGCACGGTGTCGGCCGTGTTGTGGAACTTCAGAAGGAAGAAATTGCCGGCATGCAGCTCGAGCTGTACGTGCTGCGCTTCGAAAAGGAACGGATGACGCTGCGCGTTCCTGTGAACAAGGTCGAAAGCATCGGCATGCGCAAGCTGTCTTCGGACAAGACGCTGCGCGAAGCGATGGAAACGCTCAAGAGCAAGCCCAAGGTCAAGCGCACCATGTGGTCGCGCCGTGCGCAGGAATATGAAGCCAAGATCAATTCGGGTGATCTGGTCTCGATCGCCGAAGTGACCCGTGATCTGTTCCGGCCCGACGACCAGCCCGAACAGAGCTATTCGGAGCGGCAGATCTTCGAAGCCGCCTCGAGCCGCCTGGCGCGCGAACTGGCCGCGATGGAAAAGACCGACGAGCCCGCCGCGCTCAAGAAGATCCTCGAGATCCTGAACGCTGCCGCGCCGCAATACTACGAAGCCGCCGAATAAGCGCTTTCGTCATCGACGTTTCAGCAAGACCCCGGATCGGTGGAGGCCGATCCGGGGTCTTGCTATTTTCGGTCCACTATCCCGCATCGTCATTCCCGCGGACGCGGGAATCCCGCTTGTGCGTCTACCGTTGCCATGAAAGCGGGACCCCCGCCTTCGCGGGGGTGACGGGAATGGCGCAGTAGCGAGCCGGGTTGCGACACTTCCCGGCCTGAGGCACGATGGTGCAAACCAACAGGGGGGAGCCATCGTGACCAGCCAGGCCTGGCCGCCGATCGATCATCGACCGGGTCTGACCCTGCCCGCATTGCTGTTCTGGGCGGCGATCCTCTCGACGCTGCCTGTGGTCTGGCTCAACGTGCTGCCTGCGCTCGGTGGCGGGGCGCAGCAGACCCATGCCGACCATAGCCTGTGGATCGTTCTGCACGCGCTGACCGGGTTTCTGACGCTCGTCTCGGGCTTCCTCGCGCTCTACATGGGCTGGACCCGCGCCGCGTTCGATTATCACCGCCATACCGGCTGCACCTATGTCGGCGCAGGGATGACCATGGCGTTCGTCGCGTTGTTCCTCGCGATCAGCGACCCGCACCGCAATCCGGCGAGCGGCTGGGCGACCGGCACGCTGGCGGTGGCATGGCTGGTCGCGACCTCGATGGGCTGGCGGCAGGGCAGCCGCAGGTTGTGGCGTTCGCACCAGATGTGGATGATCCGCTCGATGGTGCTGACCTGGACCTTCGTCTTCTGCCGCCTGGCGCAGCGGCTGGACGATCTGGAAGGGATCGCTCCGGCATTCGGCATCTGGGCCTATTGGCTCGGGCCGCTGCTGATCGCGGAGATCGGGCTGCAGCTTTGGAACCGCCGCAGGTCCGCCTGACCCTCCCTCAACTCTTGTACAGACTGTCGAGCCGGTCCTGATACCGACCGCGGATGACATGCCGCCGGATCTTCATCGACGGCGTCATCTCGCCATTCTCGATGGTGAAAGGCTCGTCGGCAAAATTGAACTGGCGCACCTTCTCGATCACCGACAGATCGCCATTGACCCGGTCGATCGCCGCGCGCACCGCCGCCTTGAACTGCGGATTGGCCTGGAGCGCGGCAAAATCGACCTTGAGGTCCTGCGCGCTCGCCCATTCCATCGTCCATTCGGGATCGGGCACGACCAGCCCGACCAGATAAGGCCGCCGGTCGCCGACCACCATCGCCTGGTGGATTTCGGGCTGCAGCGTCAGCATGCCCTCGACCTTTTGCGGCGAGACATTGTCGCCCTTGTCGTTGACGATCAGGTCCTTCTTGCGGTCGGTGATCGCGATGCGCCCGGCCTCGTCGATGTAACCGATGTCGCCGGTGTGCAGCCAGCCGTCCTTGAGCACGCGCGCGGTCTCTTCGGGGTTCTGCCAGTATCCGTGCATGACCAGTTCGCCGCGCACCAGAATCTCGCCATCCTCGGCGATGCGCACCTCGGTATCGGCGAGCGGCGGACCGACCGTGTCCATCTTCAGCCCCACCTTGGGCCGATTGCACGCGATGATCGGCGCGGCCTCGGTCTGGCCATAGCCCTGGAGCAGCGTCAGCCCGAGCGCGTGGAAGAACACGCCGATCTCCGGATTGAGCGGCGCGCCGCCCGAGACCATCGCCTTGATCCGCCCGCCGAACCGCGCCTGGATCTTGGGGCGCAGGCTCTTGGACAGGATGAAGTCCATCGGCTTGTCGACGATGCCGGCGCGGCCCGCGAGCTGCTTTTCCCCCAGCGCCATCGCGCGCTCGAACAGGAAATTGGCGACCTTGCCCTGCTTCTGGATCTGCTTGAGGATGCGCGCGCGCAGCACCTCGAACAGGCGCGGCACCACGACCATCAGCGTCGGGCGCACCTCCTCGATATTGCTCGCGAGCTTCTCGAGCCCTTCCGAATAATAGATCTGCGCGCCCAGCCCGATCGGAAAGAACTGGCCGGCGCTGTGCTCATAGGCATGGCTGAGCGGCAGGAACGACAGGAACACCTCCTCGTCCCAGCCGAAATCCTCGGTGATCACGCGGGTGGGACCTGCGACATTGTGCAGGATCGCGCCATGGTGCTGCATCACCCCGCGCGGCGCGCCGCCGGTGCCGCTGGTGTAGATGATGCACGCAGTGTCCTGCCGCGTCAGCGTCGCGGCGTCGGCGCGCACCTGGGCCAGCAATTCGGCCTGGCGCGCATCATCGCCGGTGACCAGATCGGACCAGTTGTGCGCACGGAAGCGGCTCGCCTGACCCACCCTGACCGGTTCCATGCCGATCACATGCCACGCATTGCCAGCGCGCAGCACCGCAGGCAGCAAGGTGCGCGCCAGCTTGGAATCGGAGACGATGACCGCGCGCGCGCCCGAATTGTCGAGAATGTGCTGGTGGTCGCGCTCGGTATTGGTGGTGTAGGTCGGCACGGTGACGCAGCCTGCGGCCATGATCGCGAGGTCCGCAATGCACCATTCCGGCCGGTTCTCGCTCACCAGCATCACCCGGTCGCCGCGCTGCAGCCCCATGTCCTTGAGCGCATGCGCGAGTTCCGCGACCTGGCCCGCCGCCTGCCGCCAGCTGATCGGCGTCCAGGCCCCGCCGCGCTTGGCCCAGAGAAACGGCTTGTCGCCCAGCTCGTCCGCCCGCGCGAAGAACAGGTCGAGCAGATTGTTGAAACGGGCAAACTGGTCGAGAGACTTGTTGGCGATCACCGGGTCAGGGCTCCTCTTGCGGCCACGCTTGGTGCGCGCGGTCTGTGATATGCGGGTCTAGAGTGGTTTCGAGTGAAATGGAACATTTCACGGCTCGGAAATCACGGCACGACAGAAAGCTGGACCGCGCTTCTGTTTCCATCAGAAGCGAACAAGGTCCAGCGGGCTTTGGTTGCATGGGCAATCAGCCGAACGTGCGTCACAGCGCGAGTTTGCGCCCCGCCTTGCCCAGAGCGGCCTTGTCCTCGGCATCGAGCCCGAACTTGAGGCCGAGCCACACCAGCGGCAGGAAGCAGGCGAACTGGATCGCGGCGCGCGGCACCATGCCCAGGCCCTGGAAGAGCCAGCCGATCAGCCAGAGCGCACCAAACCCGCCGACCCCGCAAGCCAGCGCGCGCAGGAAATGGCGGTCGAACGGGCCGAGGCGATCGCTGATCCACAGTTCCGCCACTGCCGCCCAGCTCGACACGATCACGCCCGCGCTCACCGCCAGCGCCATGCCGGTCGCGCCCATGGCATCGACCGTCAGCCAGCCGACCAGCCCCGCGACTGCCAGTCCGGCAATCGAATTGGCGAGCGGCAGCAGGCGGTGGCTGGTCATCTCGACGATCGGGGTCGCCGCGCCCAGGATCGTCTCGCCCGCGCGGCCCACCAGCAGCACGATCAGCACCGGCAGCGCATCGGCGGCCTCGGGCGAGAAGAGCAGCAGCGTCGCATCGCCGCCGGCGATCATCACCGCCGTGAGCGGCAGCACGATGATCGCCGCGATACGGTTGGCGAAGCGGTAGAGCGGCGCGATCTGGGCCCGGTCGGCGGCGCGCTGCGCGGCGCTCAAGGGCGCGAGGACATAGAGAAAGGTCTGGCGCACGATCAGCGGCACCGAGGCGATCTTGCGCGCGATGCCGAACAGTCCCGCCGCGACCGCGCCGCCGCCGCCGCTCAGCGCCAGGCCCAGCAGCACCGGCGGCAGATCGTTGAACGCGCGGCGCGCCAGATTGGGCGGCATCGTCGCCAGCCCCGATTTCAGCGTGTCATGGCGCAAGGCGGGCGGCATCGGCGCGCGCCAGAGCAGGCCGAGATCGTAATAGCGCCCGAGCAGCCGCACCGAGAGCCAGGCGGTGACGCCGAGCGAGACGATATGCGCGATGAACAGCCCGAACAGCCGTACGCCCAGCGCATAGAGCGCGACGGCGACGATCAGCCGCGCGATCTGCTCCCAGAAGATACGCAGGCGAATCTCGGGCCCGAAGGCGCGGCGCGCGCGCGCGGCAGCGGTCGCGATCTCGAGCGCGACCGTCAGCGGCAGCGTCCACACGAACAGCGCGATCAGCGCGGGCAGATGCGGGCGCATCGCCGGCTCGACCGAGAATTGGGGCGCGATCGCAGGCGCGGCGAGCGTGATGCACAAGGCCACGAACGCGGACGGGATCACCGTCACCAGCAGCGCATAGCGCACCACGCCATGTTCGGCCTCGCGGCTGGCGGCGGAGGGGATCGAGCGCTGCAGCCCCTGCGCCAGCGACAAGGTGGTCAGCGTCGAGAGCACGTTCACCGCCGCCCAGAGCACGACATAGCTGCCATAGGTGGCGAGCCCGAACATCCACACGAAGGCAGGCTGGGTGACGATCTCGATGATCGCGCCCATGCGCGCCAGGCCCGAAAGCGCCGCGCCGCTCGCCACATCGGCACGGCTGACGGCGGGGGCGGGGGTTGCAGGATCGGGCGTGTCTGCGGCCACGGGCTGCGGCCTATTCCTCGGTGCGGATGAGGACGGTCTCGCCGACCATCAGGAACAGGAAGAAGGGCGACCAGGCCGCAAGGATCGGCGGATAGGCGCCCAGATTGCCCATCGCGAGCGCGAAATTGTCCGCGACGAAATAAGCAAAGCCGAGCGCCATGCCGATCACCGCGCGGATGAACAACTGGCCCGAGCGCGCGAGGCCAAAGGCGGCGACCGCGCCCAGAAGCGGCATCAATAGCGCCGATAGCGGACCCGACAGCTTGTGCCACAGATTGGCCTCGAGCGCGGCCGTCGGGCGCCCGGCGGCCTTGAGCTCGGCGATCGCGGTCCATAGCTGCGGGAAGGACAGGCCATCGGCATTGACCTTGGACAGCGTGAACTGGTCGGGCCGGACATCGCCTGCGGTGACGATGTCGCCCAGCGCCTGTTTCTGCCCCGTCGCGACATCGAACTGGGTGGCGTCGGTCAGCTTCCAGCCCTTGCCGGTATAGGTGCCCTCGCGCGCGTTGACGATCCGCGCCATGCCGCCCTGGCGGTCGCGTTGATAGACCGAAACGCCGGTGAGCCGTGTCGCATTGCCCCGGCCTTCGACCGTATCGGCCTGGATGATATTGTCGCCTTCGCGCACCCAGATGTTCGACTTGACGTTGGAATCGCGCGGGATGGGCCCGAAATCGGCGGCTTCCCAGGCGTCGAGCGTGGCGGTGGCGCGGGTGAGGATGCGCTCGGAAAAGACAAAGGTGATCGCCGAGACGCCGAGCGCGGCGATCAGCAGCGGCGCAAGCACCTGATGCGCGGAAAGCCCCGCCGCCTTCATCGCCACGACCTCGCTGTTCTGGTTCAGAGTCGCGAGCGTGATGATCGTCGCGAGCAGCACCGAGAAGGGCAGGACGAGATCGATGATCTGCGGCGCGCGCAAGCTGATATAGGTCAGCAGCTCGGCCTGGCCGTTGCCGGGATAGGCGAGGATCTTGCCGCTTTCGCCGAGCAGGTCGAGCGACTGCAGCACGATGAACAGCAGCGCCACCACCGCGAGGATGCTGGTGAGGAACTTGCGCGCCATGTAGATGGCGACGGTGCGCGAGGGGAAGAATTCGAAATGCATCGCGCTTGCGCCTATTCCTGGAAGGACCGCTTGCGGCCGAAGCTGAACAGCCCGCGCACCGCCGCGCCCGATTTGGCGAAGACCTTTTCCAGCGCGCCGATCGGCTGGCCGCCGGGCACGAACGCCACCTGATAGTACATCCAGCCGATCAGCGCCGAAAACAGCGCGAACGGCACCCACAGGGCGATGATCGGATCGACCAGCCCCAGCGCACCGACATCCTCGCCATATTCGTTGATCTTGTGATAGGTCACGATCATCACGATCGACAGGAACACGCCCAGCGCCGAGGTCGATCGCTTGGGCGGGATCGCCAGCGCCACCGCGAGCAGCGGCATCAGCAGCATCATCACCACCTCGACCATGCGGAAATGGAAATTGGCGCGCGTCTGGTTGCGCTGCGCTTCGGGGATGCTGGCATCGGTGCCGATGCGGACGAGCTCGGGAATGGTGTATTCGCGGTCCTTGCCGCCGCCGCGCCTGCGGAAGGATTCGATCTTGGGCAGATCGATCGGCAGGTCATGGTTGCTGAAGGTCAGCACGCGCGGCGTCTGGTAGCCCGGCGAATCGTGCACCAAGGTGCCGTTGGTCAGGCGGAAGATGATGGTGTTGGGATCGTCGGTCGCGAGGAACTTGCCGCGTTCGGCCGTGACCGAGAGCGAGGTGCCCGACCGGGCCTCGGCGCGCACGAAAATGCCGTAAAGCTCGCGCCCGCCGTCGCGGCTCTGCTCGATGCGCAGCGTCATCCGGTCGCCGAGCTGGGTGAATTCGCCGACCTTGATCGACGCGCCCAGCGCACCCGAGCGCAGCTCGAATCCCAGTTCCTCATAGGCATAGCGCGCCTTGGGCTGGATATAACCGACCAGAGCGAGGTTCACGAGCATCAGCCCGACCGCGAACATGTACGGCACGCGCAGCAGCCGGGTGTAGCTGAGGCCGACGGCACGGAACACGTCGAGCTCCGACGACATGGCGAGCTTGCGAAAGGCGAGCAGGATGCCGAGCAGCAGGCCGATGGGGATGCCGAGCGAGAGATATTCGGGCAGCAGGTTGGCAAGCATGCGCCACACGACGCTGACCGGGCCGCCCTCTGCCGCGACAAAGTCGAACAGGCGCAGCATCTTGTCGAGCACCAGCAGCATGGCCGCGAGGATCAGCGTGCCGACCAGCGGAAAGAAGACGAGACGGGCAATATAAGCGTCTGTGGCGGTTAGCAATTTCAACTTATTGTCGCCCTGTCACCATGATTTGGCCGCAAACGCTTCCCATAAGCAGATGGTAAAGGGGGCTCATCGGCCTTGTCCGCGCCATCCGGAGCGGCACGGCTATAGCTTCTGGGAACGATTACGTCATGTTCAAAATTGCGGCAAAATCACTGGCTTGTCTGGCTGCGGGCGGCATCGCCTTTGCGGGCCTGGTGCCCGTGGCCAGCGCGCAGCGTCAGGAAATCGGCAACGACATGCGCAAATGTGCCGACGGGGCGGACGGCCCGGCGGTGCATGTGACGGTCAGCGGCTTCAAGGCGAACACGGGGCGAATCCGCGTCCAGGCCTATCCCGCCACCAAGGCGAGCTGGCTGGAAAAGGGTGCGTGGATCAACCGCATCGATACTGCCGTCGCCCCGCGTGGCGGCAGGATGAGCTTCTGCGTGCCGCTTCCGGCCACTGGCGCCTATGGCATTGCCGTACGCCACGATGTCGATGGCAGCGGCAAGTCCGGCTGGAACGACGGCGGCGGTTTCTCGAACAACCCCTCGCTCTCGCTGCTCAGCCTCAAGCCTTCTGCGGGCAAGACCGCCATCCGGGTGGGTCCCGGCGTTACGCGCATCCAGGTGGTCCTGAACTACCGCCAGGGGATGACGATCAAGCCGATAGGATGACCTGAATGACTCTCGTTGCGCTCATTTCCAATCCGCGCTCGACCGGCAACAAGGCAATGTTGCCGGCGGTGCGCGATTATTGCGCGCGCAACCCGGACATCTTCCATTACGAGGTCGAAGAGGTCCACCAGATTGCTGACGCGCTGCGCGCCATCGCGCTGGTCAAGCCGCGCGTGCTCGTGATCAACGGCGGTGACGGCACGGTGCAGGCGACGCTGACCGAGCTCTATCATGGCGGCCATTTCGGCAAGTCGCCGCCCGCGGTCGCGGTGCTGCCCAACGGCAAGACCAACCTGATCGCGCTCGACCTCGGTGCACGCGGCAAGCCGCTGCCGACGCTCGACCGGATCGTCGAGATCGCGCGCAACGACCTGGAAAGCCATATCGTGGTGCGCCAGCTGATCGCGCTGTCCGATGGCGAGGACGGGCGTCCGGTGCTCGGCATGTTCATGGGCGGGGCGGGGCTCGCCGAGATCATCCTGTACTGCCGCCAGAAAATCTATCCGCTGGGCCTTCCCAATTCGGTCAGCCATTTCATCGCGGCGATCGCGGGGCTGTTCACGATGCTGTTCGGGCTGACCGCCAAGTTTCTGCCGATCACGCGATCGGCGCTGCGCATCTCCTATTTCCAGAAGGGCGAGCTCAACGGCAGCTTCATCGTGGTGATGGTCACCACGCTGGAAAAGCTGCTTCTCGGCAGTCGCGCGGAAAGCGGGCCGTCGCCCACCGGGCAGATGAAGTTCATCGCGGTCGAGCACAACCGCGCCGGGCTGACGACGATGCTGATCGACACGCTGATGGGCCGTTTCGGCACGCGGCGCGGGCGCGGCGTGCATCTGGCGCGCGAGGACATGATCCGCATCGACAGCGATCGCACGCGCAGCCGGGTCATCCTGGACGGCGAGATCTTCGAGGCGAGCGCGGGCAAGCCGATCATCCTGCGCTCGACCGAGCCGGTGCCGTTCCTGCGCCTGGCGGCTTGATCGATCGCGCTTCTGTCCTGATTCGTCATTCCCGCGAAAGCGGGAATCCCGCTATGGCAGCGACATTCGAAGAAAAGCGGGACCCCCGCCTGCGCGGGGGTGACGAGCAAATCTGGGTTGTGCCTTGAACTCTCTCCCATCCCTGATCGCCGCAGAGGCGCTGCAGCCGGTCGATCCGCGCATCACCGGCTTTGCGCGCGCGATCATCGCGCCGTTCGGCGATACGGCGCGCGCGGTAATCTTCTACGGATCGTGCCTGCGCGAGGCGCAGCTCGACGGGCTGATGCTCGATTTCTATGTGATCGTCTCGGACTACGGCCAGGCCTATGCGACGGCGGGCAAGCCGGGCTGGATGGCGCGCGCCAATGCGCTGATCCCGCCCAATGTCTTTCCGGCGGCGCACGACAATCTCGCTGCCAAATATGCGGTGCTGAGCGAGGCGGACCTCGAGCGCGCCTGTTCGATGCAGGCGGGCGATGTCTCGGTCTGGGCGCGCTTTGCCCAGCCGGTGCGGATCGTGTGGAGCGCCGATGCTGCCGCCGAGGCGTACGCGATCGAGGCGCTGTGCGCCGCGCCGGTGACCTTGCTGCGACACGCCGCACCGGTCGCCGACGGCGCAGCGGCAGACCCGCTCCGCCTGTGGCGCACCGGATTCACCCGCACCTATGGCGCGGAACTGCGCGCCGAGCGCGGCGATCGGCCCGACAAGGTGGTTGATTTCGCGCCCGATCATTATGCCGCCGTCGGCGCGGCGATCGCGCGCGAGGTGCCCGATCTGGCCGCCATGCCGCGTGAGGAGGCAGAAAGACGCTGGGCGAGGCTCAGGGCGCGCGGCAAGCGGCTGACCGTCGCTCGGCTCGCCAAGGCGAGCTTCACCTTTGCCGGCGGGATCGATTATCTCGCCTGGAAGATCAATAGGCATGCGGGGACCAAGATCGCGATCAAGCCCTGGCAGCGCCGCTGGCCGCTGGTCGCCGCCCTGTTCCTGGTGCCGAAGCTGCTGAAAAGCGGGGCGGTGAAGTGACCCCCGACCGAAACGAAAAACCCCCCTTCCGGTCCTTCCGGAAAGGGGTTGATCGAATATCAGCTCAGGCCATTGAGTTGTCGGTAATGGCCGTTGCGCTAGCCTTTACGGTTGAACCGCGTGTCGGTTCCTCACCAATTAGCGGATGAGGCTCAGCACGCCCTGCTGGCTCTGGTTCGCCTGGGCGAGCATCGCGGTCGACGCCTGGCTGAGGATCTGGGCCTTGGCGAGGTTGGTCGATTCTTCCGAGAAGTTCGCATCCTGAATACGCGAACGCGCTTCCGACAGGTTGGTCGAGCGGTTGACCAGACTCGAGACAGTCGCCTGCAGGCGGTTCTGGCTCGCACCCAGGCTTGCCTGTGCGGTGGTGATCGTGTTCAGCGCGGTGTCGAGCGCGGTCAGCGCTGCGGCCGGGTCGCCGGTGCCGGTCAGGTCGCCGATGTCGACGGTATCGATGCCCAGGCCAACGGTCGTCACGTTGGTGAGCGCGATGCTGACGGTATCACCCGAAGCGATGCCCGTCTGGATGGCAACGGGCGTGGCCGTGTTGAGCAGCGACACGCCGTTGAAGTTGGTCTTGTTGGCCACATCGTTGACCTGCGCCTTCAGCGCGGTGACTTCCGCCTGGAGGTTGGTGCGGTCGCTGTTGGCCAGCGTGCCCGAAGCCGACTGGACGGCCAGCTCGCGCATGCGCTGCATCATGTTGACGATCTCGTTCATGCCGCCTTCGGCCGTCTGGGCCAGCGAGATGCCGTCGTTCGCGTTGCGCACGGCCTGGTTGAGGCCGCGGATCTGCGAGGTCATGCGGGTGGCGATGGCATTGCCGGCCGCATCGTCAGCAGCGGAGTTGATGCGCTTGCCGGTCGACAGGCGATCGATCGACTTCGACAGGCTCATCTGGGCCGAGGTCGAAGCATTGGCAGCACGCAGTGCCGCGACATTGGTACCGATTACAGTCATGTGTGGTTCCTTCCACGTTCCTGGGGCGGCTCCAAAAAATGTAGCGGCCTCAATGACTAAGACGGTGGGGCTGACGGGCGGTTAAGCAGAAAGCGTCAAAATCTCGTCTGACGCGTCAATTTTCCGACGCACCGCCGCGCCAGCCCCATTCGTCATTAGCGGATCAGGCTCAGCACGCCCTGCTGGCTCTGGTTGGCCTGGGCGAGCATCGCCGTCGATGCCTGGCTGAGGATCTGCGACTTGGCGAGGTTGGTCGATTCCTCGGAGAAGTTCGCATCCTGGATGCGCGAGCGCGCTTCCGACAGGTTGGTCGAGCGGTTGACCAGGCTCGAGACGGTCGCCTGCAGACGGTTCTGGCTCGCGCCGAGGTTCGCCTGTGCGGTGGTGATCGTGTTGAGCGCAGTGTCGAGAGCGGTCAGCGCGGTGCCTGCACCGGCGGCGGTGCTGATGTCGATCGTGCCGATGGCAAGGCCCGAAGCACCCGTGGTGACGTTGGCGAGCGCGATGTTGACCGTGTCGCCCGAACCGATTCCGGTCTGGATGGCAACGGGGCCAGCGGTGTTCAGCAGCGACACGCCGTTGAAGTTGGTCTTGCCGGCCACGTCGTCGACCTGCGCGAGCAGGGCGGTGACTTCCGCCTGCAGGTTGGCGCGGTCACCGCCAGCCAGCGTGCCCGAAGCCGACTGGACGGCCAGCTCGCGCATGCGCTGCATCATGTTGACGATCTCGTTCATGCCGCCTTCGGCCGTCTGGGCCAGCGAGATGCCGTCGTTCGCGTTGCGCACGGCCTGGTTGAGGCCACGGATCTGCGAGGTCATGCGGGTGGCGATGGCATTGCCGGCCGCATCGTCAGCGGCAGAGTTGATGCGCTTGCCGGTCGACAGGCGATCGATCGACTTCGACAGGCTCATCTGGGCCGAGGTCGAAGCGTTTGCAGCGCGCAGCGCTGCGACATTCGTTCCGATAACAGTCATAAGTGGTTCCCTTCACGTCTTCCTTGCGGCAGCTCGTTGAAAGGAGCGGCCTCAAGACCTTTGACGGTGAGGCCGACGGGGAATTAAGCAGAAAGCGTCAAATTTTCGTCGGACGCGTCAATTTTCTGACTCATCGCTCCGTCGGCCCCCATCATCTCTTATCGGATGAGGCTGAGCACGCCCTGCTGGCTCTGATTGGCCTGGGCGAGCATCGCCGTCGACGCCTGGCTGAGGATCTGAGCCTTGGCGAGGTTGGTCGATTCTTCCGAGAAATTGGCATCCTGGATGCGCGAGCGCGCTTCCGACAGGTTGGTCGCGCGGTTGACCAGGCTCGACACGGTCGCCTGCAGACGGTTCTGGCTCGCGCCGAGGTTCGCCTGTGCGGTGGTGATCGAGTTGAGCGCGGTGTCGAGCGCGGTCAGCGCGGTGCCGGCGCCGGCAGCGGTGCCGATGTTGATGGTATCGATGCCGAGACCCGCTGCCGTCACGTTGGCGGTCGCGATCTGGACGGTGTCACCCGAGCTCACGCCGGTCTGGATGGCGATGGTCGGAGCGGGCGCCGGGGTCTGCGGCACGTTCAGCAGCTGCACGCCGTTGAAGGTGGTCTTGCCCGCGACGTCGTCGACCTGCGCGAGCAGCGCGGTGACTTCCGCCTGCAGGTTGGTACGGTCGCCCGCCACCAGCGTGCCCGAAGCCGACTGGACGGCCAGCTCGCGCATGCGCTGCATCATGTTGACGATTTCGTTCATGCCGCCTTCGGCCGTCTGCGCCAGCGAGATGCCGTCGTTCGCGTTGCGCACGGCCTGGTTGAGGCCGCGGATCTGCGAGGTCATGCGGGTGGCGATGGCATTGCCTGCGGCATCGTCGGCAGCGGAGTTGATGCGCTTGCCGGTCGACAGGCGATCGATCGACCTCGACAGGCTGCTCTGGGCAGCGGTCGAAGCATTGGCAGCCCTCAGGGCCGCAACGTTGGTTCCAATAACGGTCATTGTTGAGTCCTTTCACTTCTTCCTTGCGACCGCCCCATGGCTGAGGCGGCCTCAAGCGCTTGGACGGCTGGGGCTGGCGGGAAATTAAGTGAAAGACGTCAGTTTTTTGGCGGACGCGTCATGTTTTTGACAAACGCCCGTCAGCCCCCCTGATGGTTTTAGCGGATGAGGCTCAGCACGCCCTGCTGGCTCTGGTTGGCCTGGGCGAGCATCGCCGTCGATGCCTGGCTGAGGATCTGCGACTTGGCGAGGTTGGTCGATTCCTCGGAGAAGTTCGCATCCTGGATGCGCGAGCGCGCTTCCGACAGGTTGGTCGAGCGGTTGACCAGGCTCGAGACGGTCGCCTGCAGACGGTTCTGGCTCGCGCCGAGGTTCGCCTGTGCGGTGGTGATGGTGTTGAGCGCGGTGTCGAGCGAGGTCAGCGCGGCAGCGGCGCCGACATCGGTGGCGATGGTGATGGCGTTGATGCCCAGACCCGTGGCGGTCACGTCAGCAAGCGCGATGTTCATCGTGTCGCCCGAGGCGCTTCCGGTCTGGATGGTCACGGGGCCTGCGGTGTTGAGCAGGGCGACGCCGTTGAAATTGGTCTTGCCGGCGACGTCGTTGACCTGAGCGATCAACGCGGTGACTTCCGCCTGCAGGTTGGTGCGGTCGCCCGCGGCCAGCGTGCCCGAGGCCGACTGGACGGCCAGTTCGCGCATGCGCTGCATCATGTTGACGATCTCGTTCATGCCGCCTTCGGCCGTCTGCGTCAGCGAGATGCCGTCATTCGCATTGCGCACGGCCTGGTTGAGGCCACGGATCTGCGAGGTCATGCGGGTGGCGATGGCATTGCCTGCGGCATCGTCAGCAGCGGAGTTGATGCGCTTGCCGGTCGACAGGCGATCGATCGACTTCGACAGGCTCATCTGGGCCGAGGTCGAAGCGTTAGCGGCGCGAAGCGCCGCGACATTCGTTCCGATAACAGTCATCTCATATTCCTTTCGATGGGGCGCTCGGTCCCTCCTAAGCGGCCTCGAAAGGAATTAACGGCGGGCAATGACGGGCTTTAAGTCAAAATATGACCAGTATTTTGACGCCCGTCATTTTCCCGACGATGCTGTTATCAGTTTACCCTCCGGTCTTACGAGCGGATCAGGCTGAGCACACCCTGCTGGCTCTGGTTCGCCTGGGCGAGCATCGCGGTCGATGCCTGGCTCAGGATCTGCGCCTTGGCGAGGTTGGTCGACTCGTCCGAGAAGTTGGCGTCCTGAATGCGCGAGCGGGCTTCCGACAGGTTGGTCGAGCGGTTGATCAGGCTCGACACGGTCGCCTGCAGACGGTTCTGGCTGGCACCCAGGTTCGCCTGAGCGGTGGTGATGTTGTTCAGCGCCGTGTCGAGCGCGGTCAGCGCGGTGCCGGCGCCTGCGACGGTGCTGATATCGATAGTGCCGACGGCAAGGCCAGTGGTGGTGACGTTGGCGAGCGTGATGTTGACGACATCGCCCGAGTCGATCCCGGTCTGGATCGCAATGGGGCCAGCGGCGGTCAGCAGCGACACACCGTTGAAGTTGGTCTTGTTGGCAACATCGTCGACCTGAAGGATGAGCGCCGCGACTTCCGCCTGCAGGTTGGTGCGGTCGCTGTTGCTCAGCGTGCCCGATGCCGACTGGACGGCCAGTTCACGCATGCGCTGCAGCATGTTGGTGATCTCGTTCATGCCGCCTTCGGCCGTCTGGGTCAGCGAGATACCGTCATTGGCGTTGCGGACGGCCTGGCCGAGGCCGCGGATCTGCGAGGTCATGCGGGTGGCGATCGCATTGCCGGCAGCGTCGTCGGCGGCCGAGTTGATGCGCTTGCCGGTCGACAGGCGGTCAATCGCGCGGCCCAGCATGGCCTGGGCAGCGGTCGAGGCATTGGCAGCGCGGATGGCGCCGATATTCGTTCCGATAACAGTCATCAGTCTTTCCTTTCGCTTGGTCAATCTTGCGGCGCACTGCTTCTGTCAGCGGCCTCGACATGGTTAACGGCACGGTTGGAAAGCCATTAAGAAGTTTTCACACACCTTTCGAACAGGTTGTCATTTGGCCGACAGGCGTCAATTTTCTGACGCCCCGGCCCGGCAAAACCCGTCAATTTTTTGGCGGCGGTGGTGTGCCTTATATATATAGGGGGGTGTGGGCGGCCATTTTCTGCCGTTTTCCCGATCTGGCACGGCGATTGCTTTGCTTTGGACCTGCGGGGGCCAGTGTAACGGCTGGCCAACGCGATCCATTAAGTCGGGGGACTGAAAAAATGATCGAATGCACTATCAGCGATGCGGTTCGTGAAAATCTGCCCATGCTGGAAAGCTGGCTCGCATCGGCCTGGATCAAGCCGGTTGCCGCAGGTGCTGCGACCGTGCAGACCGCCAAGGTGCTGATGGCCGCGGAAATCGCATCGGCCAGCCATCGTGACATTCTCATCGATCTTCGCGACGGCGCACCGTCGCTCGTCCGCGCCGCCAACGGCCTGCCCGCGCGCATCGCCTTCGGCTTCGACGACATGGCGCTGGGCCTGGCGCTGGTGGCAGAGCTGTTGCGTGCCGGACGCGGCCCCGCCGTCGGCGAACCCGCGATGGCCAAGCTGATGGGCTATGCCGCCCGTATCGCGCGCAGCGAGGCTGCGGTTCTGATCCAGGGCGAAACCGGCACCGGCAAGGAGGGCATGGCCCGTCTGGTGCATGACGAAAGCCCGCGCGCCAAGGGCCCGTTCATCGCGGTCAACTGCGCCGCTCTCCCCGAAACCATGGTCGAGGCCATCCTGTTCGGCCACAAGAAGGGTGCGTTCACCGGCGCATCGGCCGATGGCGAGGGCCTGTTCCGCGCCGCGCATGGCGGCACATTGTTCCTCGACGAAATCACCGAGCTGCCGCTGGCGCTCCAGGCCAAGCTGCTGCGCGCGCTGCAGGAAGGCGAAGTCCTTCCCGTTGGCGAGACCCGCGCGGTCAAGGTCGATGTCCGCATCGTCACCGCCGCCAACCGCGATGCCGCTGAGCTGGTTGCCGCCGGCGAGTTCCGCGAAGACCTGTACTGGCGCCTCAACGTGATGCCGATCGCACTCCCCCGCCTTGCCGATCGCCGTCAGGATGTCCGCGCCATCGCCGCCGCCATGCTGCTGCGCATGCAGAACGATGCCGGCGACTTCGCCTGGCTGAGCGCAGAGGCGCTCGAAACGCTGCAGGCGCACAGCTGGCCGGGCAATGCCCGCGAACTGGGCAACGTGCTGCAGCGCGCGCTGGTGCTGCGCGAGGGCGATGTCATCGAAGCCGAGGATCTGGGCCTTGCCCCTGCGCGCCTGTTCACGCCCGCTCCCGTCCAGCCGGCCGCCGCGCCCGCGATCAGCACGCCGCGCGCCGACCCGGTGCCTGCGGCCGGTTCGGTCCGCCTGATGCGCGGCAGCGATCTGCACAGCCTGTCGCGCGCGGTCGAGCATGACGCGATCCAGCGCGCGCTCGACGAGAATGGCGGCAACCGCCGCGAAACCGCCAAGATGCTCGGCATCTCCGAACGCACCCTGCGCTACCGCCTCGCCAATATGCGCGAGCTGGCCGCCGCAGCCTGATCGAACACGGGACCTAACCCATGAGCACCAATATCAGCAGCTCCATCATGGCCGCGCGCAACGCCATCCTGCAGCAGAACAGCGCGCTCCAGCAGCTCAGCAAGAAATCCCCCATGCTGGGCACCGAGCCGACCGAAACCAAGCCCGACGGCTTTTCGGGCACGCTCAAGACCGCGCTCGATCAGGTCAACCAGGTGCAGCACGCCTCTTCGGACGCAGCGACCGCCTATGAAATGGGCCAGACCACCGACATCGCGGCGGTGATGATGGCCAAGCAGAAGGCGTCGATCGGTTTCGAAGCGACGCTGCAGGTCCGTAACAAATTGCTGTCCGCTTATCAGGACATCATGAACATGCCGGTGTAATCCATGTCCGATATCACGATCACCCCCAATAGTGTCGACGGATCCGCCCCGGCAGTGATCCCCGGGAGCCCCAACACCGGCGCAGGTGCCGGCGCGCGCGTGCTCAACGGCACCGCGATCCCGGCGCAGGTCCGCAATTTCATGAGCCAGCCAGCGGTGTCCAGGGCGATGCCGCTGGTCGGCTTTCTCGGCGTCGTGCTGCTCTCGGTGCTTGCCTGGGCCGCGCTGCGCGAACCGCCGCAGCGCGATCTGTTCCGTGGGTTGCCCGATAGCGACAAGGCGGCGGTGATCGCCGCGCTCGACAGCTCGACCATTCCGTACAGCTTCGAGGAAAGCTCGGGCACGATCATGGTTTCCGAAGAGGATTACCACAAGGCCAAGATCGCGCTTGCTGCGCAGGGCCTGCCCAAGAGCGCGCCGAGCGGCGACGAGCTGATCTCGTCGATGCCGATGGGCGCCAGCCGCGCGGTGGAGAATGAAAAGCTCCGCGCCGCGCGCGAGCTCGATCTGGCGCGCAGCATCGAGGCGATGGAATCGGTGGTCTCCGCGCGCGTGCATCTGGCGGTCGAACCGCCCAGCGTGTTCATCCGCGACCGCAACGAACCCGCCGCCTCGGTGGTGCTGCAGCTCGCCAATGCCGGACGCCTGCCCGAATCGCAGGTCCAGGCGATCATCCATCTCGTCGCCAGCTCGGTCCCCGGGCTGTCGGCGGACAATGTCTCGGTCGTCGACCAGAACGGCCGCCTGCTTTCGGGCGACGGCAAGACCGGCATGAACGGTGTCGAACAGCAGATCGAGATGAAGGAAGCGATCGAGGAACGCTATCGCCGCCAGCTCAACGCGCTGCTGACCCCGGTTCTGGGCGCCGGCAATTTCGTTGCCGAGGTCTCGACCGAGATCAACATGACCGAGCGCCAGGCGACGACCGAAAGCTTCCCCGCCGATGAAGCGCGGGTGAAGAGCGAGCAGACGTCGATCTCAACCGAGACCAATCCTGCACCTGCCGGCGGTGTCCCCGGCGCGCTGGCCAACCAGCCGCCCGCCGATCCCAATGTCACGCCGCAGGCCGGTGGCCAGCTGACCGGCGCCGAAGCCGCCGCGCCCGGTGCGCCGACCACGCGCAACGAGCAGACCAACCGCAATTTCGAGCTGGGCCGCCAGATCGCGGTGACCAAGGAGCCTTCGGGCAAGGTCACCCGCATCTCGGTTGCGGTCGCGGTGAAGAACCTGCCCGGCGGCAAGGAGCGCAGCCCGCAGGAAATCGCCGCCATCGAGGCGCTGGTCAAGGGCGCGATCGGCTTCGATACCGCGCGCGGCGACCAGGTCGCGATCTCGTCGCGCAATTTCGAGCCCGTCACCAAGGTCGAGGAGCCCTTCTACGAGGCGAGCTGGTTCAACATGGTGGTGCGCAACGTCTCCGCGCTGCTCGTCGCGCTGGCGCTGATCTTCGGCATCGGTCGCCCGCTGCTCAAGCGCTACACCCGCCAGAAGGCCGATGACAAGGCGGCGGCGGATGCGGTGAAGGCGGCGGAAACCGGCGAACTGCTGTCCCAGGCACTGGGCAATGACGGCCGGGATGCCAATGGCGCAGGCGCCCGCCCGGCCAAGGAGAACGAGCCGGTCACGCTCGACATGATCAACGCCGCCTCGACCTATCAGGAGCGCGCTTTGCTGATCCAGAATTTCGTCCGGCAGAATCCCGACCACGCCACGCTGGTGGTCCGCGAGCTGCTGAAGGGCAATGCCGATGGCGCCAAGGAGCCTGTTAATGCCTGATGCTCTCGACATGATGACTCAAGATGGCGCTACCGCCGCGCCCGCACGGCGTCCGATCCCCGGCCAGCAGGCCGCGGCGATCCTGATGCTGCTCTTTTCCGAGGAACAGGCCGCCGAGATCCTCGCCCGGCTGGAGCCCGAGGAGGTCCGCCAGCTCAGCGAGATGATGTACACCGTCGCCGATATCGGTGCCGAGGACATCAACGAGGTGCTCGACATGTTCATCGACAAGGCGCGCAACCGCACGATGCTGGGCTACAAGGCCGAAGAGCAGATCGAGGGCATGCTCAAGCGCGCGCTGGGCGACCGCCGCGCCGAGACGATGCTCACCAAGATCGCGCCGAAAAAGGCCGGCGGCGGGCTCGAGGCCCTCAAATGGATGGACCCGGTCGAGATCGCGCTGCTGGTCGAGCACGAGCATCCGCAGATCGCGGCGGTCGTGCTGTCGTTCCTCAAGCCCGAAATCGCCGCCAATGTGCTGCAGCTGCTGCCCCCCGAAGCGCAGGAGGACGTCGTGTTCCGTCTCGCCACCCTGGGGCCGGTGAGCCCCGAGGCGGTTGAGACGATCGAGGCGCTGCTGGTCAATCAGGGTGCGGCACCGCGCGGTGGCGGCAGCGCATCGTCCTCGGGCGGCACGTCGGATGCGGCGGCGATCATGAACATCATCAACAAGCGCGAGAGCCAGCGGATCATCCGCGCGGTCACCAAGCGCGACAAGGAGATCGCGCGCCGGATCGAGGACGAGATGTTCGTCTTTGCCGACCTGATCCAGCTCGATGCCAAGGATCTGGGAACGCTGGTGCGCGGGCTCGAATCCAAGCTGCTCGTCCCCGCGCTCAAGGGTGCCGAAGACAAGCTGCGCGACAAGATGTTCGGGTGCATGTCGAGCCGCGCCGCGCAGTCGATCGCCGACGAGATCGCCGATCGCGGCCCGATGCCGATGTCGGAAGTGCTCGAGGCGCAGCGCGCGGTCATCCAGGTGGCCAAGCGCATGGCCGATGCCGGCGATATCGTGATCGGCGGAGGCGGCGACGAATATGTCTGATCGCCCGATTTCGATCACCCCAACCGGCGAGGCGCAGTTCATGCCAGTCTGGCAGATGCAGCCCAGTGCCAGTGCCTTCCGCCCTTCGCCGATCTTCTCGTCGATGGCCGACCTGGCCGAAGCCGATCTGCACGCCGAGCCGATGGATTTCGGCGAGGACGACGGGTTCGATGGCGACCTGATGGTCGAGACCGGCCCGTCGCAGGACGAACTGCTGGTTCAGGCCTATGATCAGGGCGTCGCCGATGGCATCGCCCAGGCCCAGGCCGAGCTGCAGGCGAGCGATGCCGCGACCGAGGCGCTGGCCCGGGCGATCACCGCGCTGCGCCCGCAGCTCTCGCAGGGGCTGTGCGCGATGCTGCTGCACGCGATGAAGCAGATGCTCGAACGCTCGAGCGGCTTTGCCGAACCCGATGCCGCGGTGCTGGAGAAGCACTGCCGCTCGCTCGCCGCGCTCGTCACCCGCGACATGCGCGGCAGCGCGCTGCACCTTCACCCCGATGACCTCAAGCTGCTCGGCGATGCCGAATGCGGCCTGGTGCTCACCCCCGATCCGTCGATCCGCCGGGGTACGGTATCCTTGAACCATGCCGATGGCTGGATCGAGCAGGGCACCCAGCCGATGCTCGATGCGCTGCAGGGCCTGATCGACGATCTGGAGGGCGACCAGTGATCGCGGCACAGGAAGAGGCGGTTCGCCAGTTCACCGACAAGATTGCCGCGCTCGAGGCCGGCCCGCGCCGCGTCGGCCGTCTGGTCGCGCACGAGGGCGGGATGCTCGAAGTGACCGGCTTCGATTATCCGATCGGCTATGGCGGATCGGTGCGCGCCGCCGATGGCCGCCGCATCCGCGCCGAGATCGCGGGATTCCGCGGCTCGCGCGCGATGATGGTGCCGCTGGAAAGCGATGCCGCGCTGCGCAGCGGTGCGCGGGTCGAGCCCGATGCCCAGGCCAATATGGCGGTGGTCGGTGATGCGCTGCTCGGCCGGATCATCGGTCCGATGGGCGAGCCGCTCGACGGCATGGGCCCGATCATCGCGCACGACCGCTGGCCGCTCGCCGGCAAGCGCGAGAACGTGCTCAACCGCGGGCGCGTCACCAGGACCATCGACCTCGGCGTGCGCGCGATCAACGCGCTGCTCACCGCCGGCCACGGCCAGCGCATCGCGGTGGCGGCGGGTTCGGGCGTGGGCAAGTCGGTGCTGATCGGCCAGATCATCGGCTTTGCCGAGGCGGACGTGATCGTCGTCGGGCTGATCGGCGAACGCGGGCGCGAGGTCAGCGATTTCGTCGAGACCAAGATGTCCGGCCCGATGAAGGCGCGCACCGTGACCGTCGCGGTCCCGGCGGACCACAGCCCGATCCTGCGGCTGCGCGCCGCGTTCCGCGCGACCGCGATCGCCGAATATTTCCGCAAGCAGGGCAAGAAGGTGCTGCTGATCATCGACAGCCTGACCCGCGTCGCGCATGCGCAGCGCGAGATCGGGCTGGCGCTGGGCGAACCGCCGACGATGAAGGGCTATCCGCCCTCCGCGCTCGCGCTCATCCCCAAGCTGGTCGAACGCGCGGGCAATGACAAGGAAAGCGGCGGATCGATCACCGCGCTCTACACCGTGCTCGCCGATGGCGACGATCTCGACGATCCGGTGGTCGATGGCGCGCGCGCGATCGTCGACGGGCATATCATCCTGTCGCGCTCGATGGCCGAGCAGGGCATCTTCCCCGCGATCGACATCGGCAAGTCGCTGAGCCGCGTCGCGACCGACATCATCTCCGACGAACATCGCCGCGCGATGGCCAATTTTCGTCGCATCTGGTCGGCCTATGAGGAAAATCGCGACCTGTTGCTGATGGGCGCCTATCGCGAAGGGTCGGACGCCAATATCGACGAGGCGGTGGCGCGCCGGCCCGATCTGCTGGCGTTCATCCGCCAGGGACCGCACGAGCGCATCGATCTGGACGAGAGCGTCGCTGAACTGCTGCAGAGCTTCGGCACATGAGCCTCAAGCCCAAATCCTGGAAGCGCGTCCACGCGGTGCGCGAGGCGCAGGTCAAGCTCGCCATCGGCGCGGCGGCCACGGCGCAGCGCAACGAGGCGACGCTGCAGAACAATGCCGAGCGGTTGAAGAAGCTTCGCGACAATGCGTTCGATGCCGCGCACTGCCAGAACGGCGCGGCGCTGCACGCGCAGCTCGAGCTCGCGCAGCGGCTGATCCGCGCCGATGGCGAGATTCATGTCGCGCTCGGCCGGGCGCGGCAAGCGCTTGCCCAGGCAGAGCGGCAACGCACTGCCGCCTATATCGACCGAGAAACCACATCCAAGCTGCTGGGCAGGGCCATCGCGGCGGCGGACGAGACCGCCGAGCGCAAGGCCGCGCGCCTGCCGCTCAAGAGAAAATATCCCAAGGAGGCAGAGGAATGAGCCAGGACATGATGCAGGCCCTTTCAGGGTCATCGCTGCTTTCGCTATCAATTGGCACGCTTCCTGCTGGTAAGCCGGGCATGACCCTGGACGCCAACCCCTTTGCCAGCCAGCTGGCGCTGATGACCGGAAGCGATGCCGCCGTGGCGGGCATGGCTGCGCCTGTCGCGGCATCGCAGGCGGAGGGCGAGGGCGCCTTTGCCGCAGCGCTGGCCGATATCGGCGAAAGCGCTCCGGCGGCGACGCCGTCCGGCGGTCCTGCCGCGCCCGCGCTGCCCAAAATCGCCATGCCGCATGCCGCGCCCGAGGCCCCGGTCATCGTCGCGCTGCCCGAAGGGGCCAGCACTTCGCAGGTGATCGAGGCGGCGCTCACCGGCGCTGCCAGCCTCGCCACGGCCCCGCAGGCCCCCGAAACGCCGCGTACCGCTGCGGCTGCGACGCTGCCGGTCGCCGATACCGAAGGCGCGCCGGTTGCCCAGCAGCCCGCTGCGCAGCCGTCGCTGACGGTGCAGCCGCTGCCGCATGCGTCGCAGGTGCCGCATCTCCGCAATCTGATCCGCGCCGATGCGCCGATGCCGATCCGGGCGCAGATCGCGCCCGAAGCCGAGCCGGAGGGCGCGGAGACCGCCACCCTGTCCGCTCCGACCCCGCACGCCGCTGCCGAGCCCGCCGACAAGGTACCGACGAGCGATGCATCGACCGCGCCGATCGCGCCTGTCGCCATTGCGCCCGTCATGCCGCAGACCCCGGCTCCGCGCCCCGACGCACCGGTGACCGATCTGGACGCGACCGGGATCGCTGCCGAGGCTGCGCCCGCAGCGCCGCGCCGAAACGCCGAGCCCCAGGTAGCAAGCGCATCGCCCGAGCGGCCGATGGTGCATCACGCTTCCGCTCCGCATCTCGCCCGCGCTCCGCAAGACGTCCAGCCCGGCATGGCTTCGGCCCCGGGAGACGCGGTCGGTCCGGTGTCGCAGCCCGAACCGGCTGCGCCGCTCGACATGCGCCCCGCCACCGTATCGTCCGACGCCGCGGCGAATTCGGGCGCGCCGATGGCGGTTGCCCAGACCCAGGCCGCACCCGCTCCGGCTGCCGGAACCGCGCCCGCGCCCGCAGCGCCGCACGAGCGCCAGGCAATCGATGCGCGCGACAGCGGCGACACGGCCCGAACCGAAACTCCCGAAGCACCGCACTCGGACAAGCCCCGCGAGGTGCGCGACACCGCCGATCTCGCCCAGAGCCGGTCGCCCGAGACGCCGCTGGCCCAGCCGGGCATCGCGACGGCGCCTGCCAGCGCGCCGGTGACGCCAGCTCCGGTGCCCGCAACATCGCCGATCGCTGCCCGTGCCGCGTCCACGCGCAACGTCGCCGCTCCGATCCAGCCCGCCGCGCCGCGCGCGGTCGTTGATCAGCCTGCACCGTCGGATTTCGCGGCAAGCGCCCCCGTGGCGCCCAGCGCGATCGAGGCTCAGCCTTCTGCCCCGACCGAAGCGCGTCAGGCGCCCGCGCCCGTCGCCGCTGCTCCGGCGCAGCCGGTCGCGGCTCCGAACGCGTCCAGCCATTTGCCGCCCCCGGCAGCACACCAGCAGACGGCAAGCGCGCCGCTGGCATCGACCGACAGCGCGTCGGTTCTTCCGGCCCAGTCGCCCGCCGTTAGCACCGGCGCCACCGCGCAGCCGGCACCGGCCGACGCAGCGCCGGTCGAATCTCGCCAGCAGGCCCCAGTTCAGCAGGCGAGCGCGCCGCAGATGGCCGCGCCTGCCGTGCCCGCAGCGGCCGCGAGCGCGCCTGACGCCGCTCGCGCCGCGCAGGCCGCCCCGATCGCCATGGCGACTCCGGTCCAGAGCCCGGCCCCGCGCGCGCAGGTCAGCCCTGCTGCACGCCGCACCGTCGACACCGCGCTGCAGTCGCCGCGCGCCGCCGAACCGCGCGCGGCGCTGTTCGATCGCGCCGACCTGACGGTCCAGACCGGTATCAGCAGCCTCGCCATCGAGCCCCTGTCACCGGCATCGATCGAGGCCGTGCCGCCCGCCTGGGCCGCTGCACTGAACGCGGTCAATCCGCAGGTCCAGCAGGCCTCCGGCGCTGCGGCGCCGCAGGCCGCCGCGCAGCCGCAGGTTCCGATGCACAATCTTGCCTTTGATGCGGGCTTCGTCGCCGGAATCGAAGGCCAGATCGCCAAGCTCGTCGATGGCGGGCAGATGGTGAAGATCCAGGTCATGCCCGAGCATCTCGGCCGCATCGATATCGAGATGCTCGCCGGGCCCGATCGCGATCAGGTGCGCATCGTCACCGAGCACGATGCGGTGCGCGACACGCTGGTGAGCTCGCAGCACCGGCTCGAGCAGGATCTGCGCAGCCAGGGCCAGCGCAACACCGAAGTGACCGTCGAACTGCGCCAGCAATCGCCGGGCACGCAGAACGGATCTGCGCAGCAGCAACAGCAGCGCGGCCAGTCGGGCGCCGAAAGCGCCTCTGCCCGTGACGCCGCGCAGCGCCAGACGCCTGCCGACCAGACGTCCGATGCAAACCCGGCGCCGCGCCGTCCGCGCGGCAATGTCCGCTACGCCTGAACTCACGAAACGCATGAAATTCTCTTGAGGGAACCGAGAAATGGCTGAAACCGAAAAGGAACCGAAAAAGAAGGGCGGCATGGTCAAGAAGCTGCTCATTCCGCTTGTCGCCGTGCTGGTGCTCGGCGGCGGGGGCGCGGCCGCAGGCTTTTTCGCGGCCGGGATGATCGGCGGCGGCGAGCATGAAGACCCCAATGCGCCCAAGGTGGTGCTGAAGGACGGCACGACCGTGTCCGCCAAGGCGGCCGGGCTCAAGCAGGTTGCCTCGGGCAGCCATCTCGATGCCAAGTTCAAGGTCACCTATCTGCCCATCGAGGAGCCGTTCACCGCCAACCTGCGCGGCGGCGGCGGCTTTGCCCAGATGTCGCTCGCGGTCTCGACCTATTTCGACGAGAAGGTTCCCGCCGCGCTGACCGAGCACAATATCGCGATCCGCTCTGCCATCCTGATGGCGATCAGCGATTTCGATCCGATCCAGCTCGAGACGATCGAGGGCAAGGAACAGCTCAAGGGCCAGCTCAAGAAGGTGATCAACGACGTCCTGGTCGACAAGACCGGCTTTGCCGGTGTCGAGGACGTCTATTTCACCAGCTTCGTGGTCCAGTAAGCCAAGGCCGACATCCAGATGAGCAGCAGCGAACTTTCCGATACCACCGACGGCCTGGGCACGGCCCAGGCCGAGCGTCGCCCGGCCGAGCACAGCTTTGCCAAGGCCGATGCCGACCAGAAGACGGTCGTGCCGGTGCTGCGCCGCGTCGCGCGATCGCTGTGCACGGGCCTGCGCCATGCACTCGAGCCGATCGCGGGGGTCAAGCTGCGCGTCGATGCCCCCGATGCCGAATTCACCCAGTTCGATGTCTGGTGTGACCGCCAGGCCGAGCTGGTGAGCATCAGCCAGTTCCAGCTCGCGCCGATGCAGGGCCGCGTGCTGCTGAAGATGGAACCGGTGTTCGTTTCGGCGATGCTCGATGCCTTTTTCGGCGGTGCGCCGCGCGAGATGGCCTCGCCCAAGAAGGAATTCACCGCGACCGATATCCGCCTGATCGGCCGCATTGCGCGCGTCATCGGTGAGCGCCTGGGCGCTTCGTGGAACGAGGTCGGCAATTTCGCCTGCCATGCCGCCGGCCATGCGACCTCGGTCGATGGCGCGCGCATCGCCTCTCCGCTGGCGCGCATGGTGGTGCAGCGCTTCCGCATCACGCTGCCCGACAATATCCGCTACGAGCTCGAGCTGGTCTATCCGCTCGATGGGTTGCAGGCGGCCGAACAGTGCCTGACGCCCGCCGGCATTGCCGACGACCAGCTGCCGGATCCCGCCTGGCGCGACCAGATGACGCAGGCGCTGGCGCATGTCACGCTGCCCGCGCGCTCTGTGCTGGCGCGGCCCGTGCTGACCCTGCCGCAGCTCGCCGAACTCAAGCCCGGCGACATCATTCCCATTCCACCGGCGCGCAACCTGCCGCTGATCATCGGCGACCGCATCTTCGCGCGCGGCAGCCTGGGTGAACAGAACGGCCTGGCCGCGTTCCGCATCGAAACCATAGAAAGAGGATAAGCCCCATGAGCGACATGACCGAAGCACCAATGCTGGGAGCACCGGCAGAGCCTTTCGACATGGGCGGCAACGGATTGCACGAGGCGGCAAATCATTACCGCTTTCTCGCCGATATCCCCGTGCGCCTGTCGGTCGAGGTGGGCAGCGCCTCGCTGCGCCTCGCCGAAATCATGGAGCTTTGCGAGGGATCGGTGGTCGAGCTCGACCGCCAGGCCAACGAGCTTCTCGATATCAACGTAAATGGCACGCTGGTTGCAAGAGGAGAAGTTGTGACCATCGATGGCCGGTTCGGAATCCGGGTGGCCGAGGTGGTGTCGAAGAACGTCGGCCACGCACGGGTCGAACGGCGCATCTGACCGGGCTGCTTCAGTCCCCGTCGCCCGCGCCGGATCCTCCGGCGGCACGGCACAGGGACTTGGAAGCGGACCGGAATGACCTATTACATCATCAAACTGCTGATCATGCTGCCGGTCATGGGCGGCATGATCTATGGCAGCCTGTGGCTCTACCGCAAATACCAGCCCGGCATGATGGCCCGGCTCGACATGGCGGGCCCGCAGCGCGAGCTCAAGGTCACCGAGACGGTCAGCATGGGCGTTTCGGGCAAGCTCGCCGTGGTCGAGTTTGCCGGACAGAAAATCCTGCTTTCGGTAACGCGCGCGCGGATCGACACGATCGCCAGCGCGGATGCCGGAACCGGTCCGGCCAGCGCCAACCCCCCGGCGGCGCTGGCCGGACACAATCGCGATCTGCTCGCCGCGCTCCGGGAGCGCGGCGCATGAGCTTTTTCCGGACCATCATCCGTTTGTCCCGAGCGTGTCGAGGGACGTATGCGCGCCGGTTTCGATCACGTCCCTCGACTTCGCTCGGGACAAACGGAGGTCGGTGTCTGCTAGCATTCCTGCTGCTGCTCGCCACCCTCACCACCCCCGCCATCGCCCAGCAGGCCCAGGCCCCGGCCAACCCCGCCGCCGCCGCGACCGGCCAGGCCGCGCCTGCGGTACCCGCAGCGCCCGCAGCGACCACGACCAACCCCGCACCGGCCGCGACGCCGGCAACCGGCTCTGCCACCGGCACGCCCGGTGCGTCCGAGGCGCTGTCCCAGGCGCTCGACGATGTCGCGGGCAACGGCAAGCCGCTCACGCTCAGCCTGCAGATACTGGTCGTCATGGGTCTGCTCACCATCCTGCCGTCGATGGTGCTGATGATGACCAGCTTCACGCGGATCATCATCGTGCTGTCGATCCTGCGCCAGGCGCTCGGCCTGCAGCAGACGCCGCCCAACCAGGTGCTGATCGGGCTCGCGCTGTTCCTGTCGATGTTCGTGATGGCCCCCACCTTCACCCAGATCAACGACCGCGCGGTCGCGCCCTATGCCGCCGACACGATCGAGCTGGAAACCGCGATCGAGATCTCGGGCCAGGAATTCCACAAGTTCATGATCAAGCAGACGCGTCAGACCGACCTCAAGCTGTTCATGGACATGGCCAAGGCCAAGCCGGTAGCCGCGCCCCGCGACATTCCGTTCTCGATCCTGCTGCCCGCCTTCGTCACCAGCGAGCTCAAGACCGCGTTCCAGATCGGCTTCATGATCTTCCTGCCCTTTCTGGTGATCGACCTGGTCGTGGCCTCCACGCTGATGGCCTTGGGCATGATGATGCTCTCGCCGACGATCATCTCGATGCCGTTCAAGCTGCTGCTGTTCGTGCTCGTCGATGGCTGGGCGCTCACTATGGGCTCGCTCGCAGGATCGTTCGTGAACTAGCAGACATGAAGCTGACCCTATCCCCGTTTGTCCCGAGCGAAGTCGAGGGACTCATGCGCCACCGTTTCCGGAACGTCCCTCGACATGCTCGGGACAAACGGAACCTTTCAGAAGCTGCACGCTGATATGGAACAGACCGACTATTTCATTGGCCTGGCGCAGCAGACGCTGTGGATCACGGCGCTGGCTTCGGCCCCGCTGCTGATCCCCGCGCTGCTGGTCGGCGTGCTGCTCGGCATGGTCCAGGCGGCGACCTCGATCAACGAGGCGACCTTGAGCTTCGTGCCCAAGCTGGTCGTGCTCGGCATCATCCTCGCGCTGTTTGGCGGGTCGATTCTGTATCTGATCGCCGATTTCACGGTCGAGATGTACAGCCGCATCCCGGACCTGCTGTTGTGATCGCACCGGGCTTTGCCGGCGTCGAGGCGCAATTGTGGATCTGGATCATGGCGATGATCCGGCCCGGCGCGGCGTTGATGGCAGCCCCCGTTTTCGGCGCGACCACGGTTCCGCTCCAGGTGCGCATCATCCTGTCGGCGATGATCGGCATCGCCGCGACCAGCAGCGCCACGATCAGCCTGCCCGACACGACGCTGGTGAGCTATACCGGGTTCCTGTTCATCATCGGCGAGATCGTCTGCGGCGTCGCCATCGGCTTCGCGCTGCAGATCGGCTATTCGGCCGCGTTCGTCGCGGGCGAGCTGATCAGCAACGCGATGGGCCTGGGCTTTGCCTCGATGGCCGATCCGCAGAGCGGCCAGTCGAGCCCGGTCATCGGCAGCTTTTTGTCGATCATCGCGGTGCTGCTGCTGCTCGCGATGGACGGGCATCTGATGCTGATCGCGATCATCGTGCGCAGCTACGAGGCGCTGCCCCCGGGCGATGCGATGCTCTCGCCGCGGCTGATCATGGACTTGGTCGAATTCGGCGCGATGCTGTTCTCGATGGGGCTGGTGATCGCGCTGCCCGTCGGCGCGGCGCTGATCATCGTCCAGCTGGTCATGGCGATGCTCGCGCGCTCGGCGCCGCAGCTCAACCTCTTTTCGGTCGGCATTCCGGTGGCGGTGCTCGCCGGCATCATCCTGCTCGCGATCGCCGCGCCGGTGCTCGCCGATGGCGTGATGCGTGCGATGGAAACCGGGCTCGAACAGTCCGAAGTCATGGCCGGGGAGGGCTGACGCGATGGCAGACGGCCCTTCAGGTGGTGGCGAAAAAACCGAACTCCCTACCGAGAAGCGGCTCCGGGAGTCGCGCGAAAAGGGTGATGTTCTCCAGTCCAAGGAACTCGGCACCGCGATGATCATCATCGGCGGCACCATGGCCTTCGTGCTGTTCGGCGAGATGATGGTCTCGTCGATCGCGGGCATGCTGCGCGCGGCGCTGGTATTCGACATCTATCAGGCGACCGATTTCAATGTCGGCCAGCGCACGCTCAGCCTGCTCATGCCGCTTGCCATTCCCTTTGGCGGGCTGTTCGCGTTCCTGCTGGTCGCCTGCGTCGCGACGCCTGCCGCGCTCGGCTCGCTGGGATTCCGCTGGAGCGCGATCCAGCCCAAGGCGTCGAAGATGAACCCGATGTCGGGCCTCAAGCGCATGTTCGGGACGCACGGCCTGATCGAGCTGGTCAAGTCCCTGGCCAAGGTCGTGCTGATGGGCACGATCGGCGTAGTCATGATCATGTCGATGCTGCCGCAGATGGCGCAGCTCGGCCATGGCGATGTGCGCCAGGGCATTGCCACGTTCGGCGACCTGTTCTCGATGACGCTGCTGGCGATGGCGGGCGCGCTCGGACTGATCGCACTGATCGACGTTCCCGCGCAATGGTACCAGCGCAACCAGAAGCTGATGATGACCAAGCAGGAGGTCAAGGACGAGCACAAGGAGGTCGAAGGTTCTCCCGAGCTCAAGCAGGCGGTGCGTCGGCGGCAGTACGAGGTGCTCAACGGCTCCACGCGCAAGGCGGTCGAGGATGCGACGGTGCTGCTGGTCAACCCGACCCATTTCGCGATCGCGCTGCGCTATGACCGCGAACGCGATCCCGCGCCGGTGGTGCTGGCGCGCGGGCGCGGGGCGATTGCCCAAGCGATGCGCGAACTGGCGATGGAGCGCGGTCTGACGATCCTGCGCTATCCGGAACTCACCCGCGCGATCTACTTCACCTCCAAGCCCGGCCAGATCATCGACGAACGGCTGTATCTGGCCGCCGCGACGCTGCTCGCCTTCGTTTTCCGCATCAACGAGAAGATGGATGTCGGCTTCGGCCAGCCCGAACTCGACGTGCCCGCCGACCTTCGCTTCGACATGGACGGCAAACCGCAGAAATGATCTGGAAAAGGCCTTAAGGCCGCCCGCCACCCGCCGTTAATCCTTTCAGAAGGAACTGGTGATGGTCACGAATAGCGGAATTTCCAACGTCATTACCGGCTTTACGGGCGTCAACAGCGCCCAGCTGGTCAACGATCTCGTCACGGCCCAGCTCGAGCCGAAACAGTCGGATGTCCGCGAGCGGCAGAACCTCAACCAGGCGCGCATCTCCGCGCTGGCCTCGGCCTCGTCGGCGCTCGAGACCTTTTCCAAGGCGCTGAGCGAAGTGCTCAACGGTCGCCAGCTCACCGGCAATCTCGTTTCCACCCGCGGCGATCTCGTCGCCGCCAGCTTCATCCCCGGACAGAAGCCGCAGGGCCTGCCTGCCACCGTGCAGGTCAGCCAGCTTGCCGCGGCGCAGAGCATGGTCTCGGCGAGCAGCTATGCCAGCACCAGCTCGGCGGTTGGCGAAGGATCGCTGACCATCACGACCTCGGCGGGCAATTTCAACGTCACCATCGATTCGACCAACAATTCGCTCGGCGGCCTGCGCGACGCGATCAACGCGACCAACAGCGGCGTTACCGCCAGCATCGTCACCGACAATAGCGGATCGCGGCTGGTGCTGCGCGGCAAGGAAGGCGCGGCCAACAGCTTCACCGTCACCGGATCGGGCGGCTCGGCGGCGCTCGACGCCTTTGCCTTCCCCCCGGCGGGCGGCGCGGGCATGACTTCGGTCACGACGGCGCGCGACAGCATCATCAACGTCAACGGCATCGAGCTGACCAACGCCAGCAACCAGATCGACACCGCCGTTCCCGGCGTGCGCATCAACCTGCTCGCGGCGGCGCCCGGCACCAATGTCGTGATCAGCGGCGACCAGCCGACCTCGTCGGTCAAGGACATCGTTAACGAGTTCGTCAAGGCCTATAACGACCTGCGCGGCGCGCTCAACTCGGCGACCGCGCCGGGCCTCGACGGTGCGAGCGGCGGTCCGCTCGCCGGCGAACGCGCAGCGCGCGACATGATGCGCTCGATGGCCTCACTGACCACCAAGCAGCTCACCGACACCGGCACCTATCGCTCGCTCGCCGATATCGGCGTCAAGACCAACCGCGATGGCACGCTGACGCTGGATTCGGTCAAGTTCGACCGCGCGCTCGCCGCCGATCCCGAAGGCATCGCCAGGATGCTCGAACCGGCGACGCCGACCGCCGGCAATCCGGGCCTCGCCAAGGCGTTCGAGGATGTGAAGACCGCGATCAAGGCGCCCAACGGGTCGCTGACCGGCGCGCAGAACCGCCTGAACAAGATCGCCGCCGACCTGACCAAGATGATGGAACGGGTCGAGGAAGACAGCGACAAGTATCGCGAGCAGCTCGAAAAGACGTTCGCCGCCATGGACCGCCAGCTCACCGTGCTGCGCTCTACTCAGAGCTATATCGAGCAGCAGGTGTCGGTCTGGACCAACAGCGGCGACAATTGAGACAACCAAAACAGATAGAATGACAAGGAAAACCGCATGAGCTTCATCTCTCCGCGTCGCCACATGGGCAGCTATCAGGCCGTCGATACGGTCAGCCGGGTCGAGGGCGCGAGCCCGCACCAGCTGGTCGTCATCCTGTTCGACGAGCTGCTGCTTCGGCTCGATGCGGCGATCCGTCACGCCCAGCGCGGCGAGGCGGTACCGATGATCCAGGCCCGCGCCCGCGCATCGGCCATCGTCATCGCGCTGGAAGAAAGCCTCGATTTCGAGAAGGGCGGAGAACTCGCGCTGGCGCTCGCACGCATCTATCGCGAAGCCAGCCGCCGCATCAACGCCGCGATGAGCCCCGACAAGGTCGACGTGCTGATGTCCGCGCGCCAGATGCTCGCCGAGATCGCCGAAGCCTGGAAGCGCATCGCGCCGAAATAAGCGGCGTCAGGGCTGGACCGGCGCCGCGGCCAGCGGGAGCGATCCCGCGCCCCGCGCCGCTTCATACGGGGCTAGCGCCATGCCGGCGGACGCCTTGCGCGCGACCCGCATCTGGCACAGCTTGCTGTCGATGCCGTTCCACAATCTGCGGAACACCAGGGCAGCGGGACCGTCGGGCATGGCAACACCGATCGGCTGCTTGGTGCACGACATCTGCTCGGCGGCGCTCGACATCGGGACCACCGGCCAGTCGGGATGGTCCGCCAGCGCCGCCTTGTGCAGCGCGCGCCGGCGATCGACCATCGAGAAGACCGGCAGGATCGGCGCATGCCGTCCGCGCTTGTGCGTCACATATTCGCGCACCCGCTCCAGCCCGCGCACCGCGAGCGGCGCGGGGATGACCGGTACGATGATCAGATCGGCCACCAGCAGCAGCCTGCGCGCGGTATCGCCCAGCCC
This sequence comes from Blastomonas sp. CACIA14H2, assembly GCA_000503195.1. GTDB lineage: Bacteria > Pseudomonadota > Alphaproteobacteria > Sphingomonadales > Sphingomonadaceae > Blastomonas. Next base: position 26,893 of record AYSC01000014.1, on the reverse strand, counting down.
TGGCGGGCAATCGATGATGATCCGGTCATAACGCTGCTTCAGGTCGACCAGCAGGCGGCCCAGCCGCTGCTGCTGCGCCATGTGCACGAACCAGTTGTCGGTGCGGCGCATGTCCTCTTCGGGCACCAGCACGTCGAGCCCGGCCACCTTGCTGGGCACGATATGCGCATGGATGTCGGCAATGCCGTGCATCAGCCGCGCAGCGTCCATGCGCGGCGGCTGACGGCTCTCGACTAGGATCGCGGTGCTGTCGCCCTGGCCGTCGAGATCCCAGAGCAGCGTGCGATTGCCCGCCCGCGCCGATTCCCATGCAAGGTTGACCGAAAGCGTGGTCTTGCCCACGCCCCCCTTGGGATTGAATACGGCAATGGCGGCCAAGAGAATCCCCCCGATCTGGAGGTTTCGTAAATACTGCGCTTACCCTGGCCAGGCAAGCCGTGGAAAATGGCCGCGCCGAACCTCGTGCCCATTGTCCCGATGCAGGACTGGCGCCGCCCCCGTCGTTAACGCGTAGGCCAGCCGCCAAGCCATTGGCAGGCGATGGTCGCCGCCTGGGGCGGCTCACCCGAACTTCGGACCGGGGGCGTAGATCCTGATCGTGGCCGTCACGCTTTGGGAAAGGTCGATTGCGGCGGCCTTGCGCACCGCCACCTTGAGCGGCAGCAGAAAGCCGCCGTTTCGCGGGATCAGCGACGTCGTGAAATCGATCGCACCGATGGTCGCCTCCACGGGCACGCAGCCCCAACCATAGCTTGCCTGTCGCGCTGCAAAACGGACCTCGCCCCAACAATCTTCGGGTAATGCGAGAAAGTAGAACGGGGCGGGGCCGCGCCATTCCGTGACCGGTGCGCTGAATTCGAGCCGGGCGAGCTCCCCGCGCACGTGCGGCTCGCGATCGATCTCAACGCGCCGGGTAACGCAGCCTGCCGAGAAAGCGCGAAAGGCTCAGGCTCTCGCCCCTGTTGGTCCATTTCGCCTTGGCTTTCTCGAACTGCATCACATTGTCGATGCGGCGTTCGAGAAAGGCATGGGTGTCGGCAAAATCGGGGCTTTCGTCGTCGAGAAACGCCATCAGGGTCGAGCCATAGACGCCCGAGAGGATCGCGCGTTTGGTATAGTGGTTGTAGTCGGTGGCGGTGTCGCCCGCCAGCCGCCACATCAGGTCCGCCGTGCGCCAGGAGATGCGCGCGGTGCGGGCGAGATTGGCGGGCAGCGCCATGATCGCGGTCGCGCGGCGCAGCGCCTCGCGCTGGTGCGCCACCGCCTCGAAGCGGAAGGCGACGAGCGCGCGGATGCGCTCGCGGATCTTCATCGCGGCGATGCGCTCGGGCGGAAACGCCACGATCATCTGCGCGTCGATATGGCTGATCCAGGCATCGATCATGTCCATCGGGCCCTTGTCGAAGGCGAGTGTCGCGAGGCCCGGCTCCACGCCCTGTGCAGCGGCGGCGGCATCGCGCGCGGTCGGCGTCCAGCCATCGAACACGGCCTCGTCGGCAATGAACGGCGGCAGGAACTGGCGCACCTCGTCCATCGTCGGGTCGGCGGGCAGGGTGTCGAGCTTGGTCGGACGGTACATCGGCAGTGCCTCCATGGATGCTCCCACAATTAGGGAGCCGGGGGCGAAGCTGCAAGCCGCGCCGCGCGCCGTGCCTCGGGCAGGCGGACGAGCACCAAAGCCGCACCGATCGCGATCATCCCGATCGTGTCGTTGACCGACAGCGTCTCGCCGAACGCCTGCCAGCCGATCACCGCGGCGATCGCGGGCTGGCTGAGCAGGGCGATGCCGAGCACCACCGGCGAGAAATGGCTGACCGCATAGACCATCAGTCCCTGGCCGAACAGCTGGCAGACCAGTGCAAGCAGCAGCACCGGCGTCCAGTCGGTGGGCCAGACCGGCTCGCCGAGCAGCGCTGCGATGGCAAGCATCGGGGCGATCCCGAAAACGGTCGACCAGACCAGCACCGACCAGCTGCCCATCTCGCCACGAATGTGACGGATGCTGAGCAGATAGACCACGTACAGCACGCCTGCGAGCAGGCAGAACAGGTCGCCGACGAGGTTGCGGATGTCGAGCTCGTAACTGCTGCCCATCAGCAGCCCTGCGCCCAGGACCGCTAGCCCGACCGCGCCGAGTTCTGCCTTGTGCGGCCAGGCGCGGCTGATGATGAAGCCATAGACCACCAGCATCACGCTGCCCATGTTGCCGAACAGCGTCGAGTTGGCGAGCTTGGTCCGCTCGATGCCGAAGTTCCAGCTGGCGAGGTCGAGCGCGAAGGCGACGCCGCTCAGCACGAGCATCCACCAGATCGAGGCGCGATAGCCGTGCAGCGGTTCGCGCCGCTGCAGCGCAATCAGGACCAGCACCGGCAGGGCCAGCGTCAGCCGCCAGAATCCGGCGGAGACCGGGCCGGTATCGGCCATGCGCACGAACAGCGGGCCGAAGGCAAGCGCCACATTGGCGAAGATCAGCGCAAGGATGGCCAGGATTCCGCCCCGCTCGGTTGCTTTTGTCATCATCGGCCTTTAGCCATTCGGTTAAACGCCGTCGCGGGGCTTTTCCCCGGTGGCGGTTCAAGGAGAGATGCCGCCCATGCCCACCCTGTTCGATCCTGTCCAGCTTGGCGCGATTGCCTGCCCCAACCGCATCCTGATGGCGCCGCTCACCCGCTGCCGCGCGACGCGCGCGCACGTGCCGGTGCCGCTGATGGGCGAATATTATGCGCAGCGCGCCAGCGCCGGGCTGATCATCTCCGAAGCGACGGGGATCAGCCCGGAGGGGCTGGGCACGCCGTTCGCGCCGGGCATCTGGAACGACGAGCAGGTCGAGGGCTGGAAGCCGGTGGTCGAGCGCGTGCATCAGGCAGGCGGGCGGATCATCTGCCAGCTTTGGCACATGGGGCGGCTGGTGCATCCCGATTTCAACGGCGGCAAGCCTCCGGTCTCGGCCTCGGCGACGCGGTTCGACTATCACGCGCATACCTATGAGGGGACCAAGCCCTACGAGACCGCGCGCGCGCTGGAGATCGGCGAAATCCCGCGCATCCTCGACGATTATGCGCGCGCGACCGAGAATGCGCGCCGCGCCGGTTTCGACGGCGTGCAGATCCATGCCGCCAATGGCTATCTGATCGACCAGTTCCTGCGCTCCTCGTCCAACCTGCGCGACGACGATTATGGCGGCCCGGTCGAGAACCGCATCCGCCTGCTGGGCGAGGTCGCCGAGCGGCTGGTCGGGGTGTGGAGCCACGACCATGTCTCGGTGCGCCTGTCGCCCAATGGCGAGACGCAGGGGGTGAACGACACGACGCCCGAAGCGACCTTCACCGCGGCCGCGGCCTTGCTCGGCCGGATCGGCATCGCGTTTCTCGAGCTGCGCGAGCCGCCGATGGACGGCACCTTCGGCGCGAGCGACGTGCCGCCGGTCAGCCCGCAGATCCGCAAGGTGTTCAAGGCTCCGCTGGTGCTCAACAGCGATTATGATCACGACAAGGCGGTCGCCGCGATGGCGGGCGGCATTCCCGACGCGATCAGCTTCGGCCGCACCTTCCTCGCCAATCCGGACCTGCCCGCGCGGCTGGCGGTCAACGCGCCGCTCAATCCGGACAATCCGGCGCGCTGGTATGGCAGTTCGCCCGAAGGCTATACCGACTATCCGACGATGGCCGAGCAGGGGGCCGAGCAGGGGCTGAACGCCGAGGCTGCCGCCGCGTCATGATCGCCAGCGGCCAGCCCTGGCTGATCAGCGCGGTGCTGCTCGGCACCGCGCTGGCGCTGCTGCTGGCCGAGGCAATCTTTCCGCGCCGCCATCGCAGGCTGCCGGTAGCAACGCGCTGGCCGGCGCATCTCTGCTTCGTGCTGGTCAACATGCCGGTCGAACGCGGAGTGCAGGCGCTGATCTTCATTGCGCTGTTCGGCGCTGTGACGGGCTATGCGCCGCAACCCGATTTCGGCCTGCTGCCGATGACCGGGCTTCCCGGCTGGGCGCAGGGGGGGCTGGCGATCCTGCTGCTCGATCTGGCGGTCTGGGCGCAGCACTGGGCAACGCACCGCATCCCGCTGCTCTGGCGGCTGCACCGGGTGCACCATGCCGATCGCGATCTCGACATGTCGACGGCCCTGCGCTTCCATCCGCTCGAAATCGCCTTGTCGATGCTGTTCAAGATGGGCGTGGCGCTGGCGCTGGGCGCGCCGCTCTGGGCGCTGGTGTTGTTCGAGCTGCTGCTCGCGCTGCTGCCGATGTTCAACCATGCCAATCTGGCGCTGCCGCTCTGGCTCGACAGCGTGCTGCGGCTGGTCGTCGTCACGCCCGACATGCACCGCGTGCACCACAGCACCCGCCGCATCGAGCATGACAGCAATTACGGTTTCTGCCTGTCGATCTGGGACCGGCTCTTCCGCACCTATCGCGCGCGGCCGAGCGGCGGGCACGACACGATGACGATCGGCCTGGTCGACTATCCGGGGCAGGAGACCGCGCGTTTCGGCTGGGCCATGCGGCTGCCGTTCCGCTGAGCGCAGCAACAAAACATTGAAATCAAAGCCGAACCGCCCAATTGGAGCGAACAAGCCTGCCGATCGACGGGGGCAGGGAGAGCGCGACATTCATGCCCTTGCTGAGCAACATCCTGGCCGATCGGCAGAGCTTCGTCACGCATCTCGAATGTTCGATGACCGGCGAGCGATACGAGGCCGACCAGGTGCATGGGCTTTCGCGCGTCGGCAGGCCGCTGCTGGTGCGCTATGATCTGCCCGCCATCGCCGCGCATCTGGACCGCGATGCATTCGAGCGGCGCGACACCGATCTGTGGCGCTGGCGCGAGCTGCTTCCGGTGCGCGAGGCGCGCCATATCGTCAGCCTAGGCGAGATCGAGACGCCGCTGGTGCCGCTGCCTTGGGCGGGCGGGACGAACGTGCTGGTCAAGGACGAGGGGCGGCTGCCCACCGGATCGTTCAAGGCGCGCGGGCTGGTCATGGCGGTGTCGATGGCCAGGGCACTCGGCGTGACGCGCATCGCAATGCCGACCAACGGCAATGCGGGCGCGGCGCTCGCCGCCTATGCAACGCGCTGCGGCATCGAGACGGTGGTCTTCTGCCCCGATGACACGCCCGAAATCAACGTGCGCGAGATCGCGCTGCAGGGCGCGCGCGTCTGGCGCGTCAACGGGCTGATCGACGATTGCGGCGCGATCGTCGCCGAGGGCGCGAAACAGGGCCGCTGGTACGACGTCTCGACGCTCAAGGAGCCCTATCGGATCGAGGGCAAGAAGACGATGGGGCTTGAGCTCGCCGCGCAGTTCGGCTGGCAGTTGCCCGATGCGATCTTCTATCCCACCGGGGGCGGCACCGGGCTCATCGGCATGTCGAAGGCGTTCGACGAGCTCGAGGCCCTGGGCTGGATCGGCCCCGCGCGGCCGAAGATGTTCGCGGTCCAGGCTGCAGGCTGCGCGCCGATCGTCAAGGCGTTCGACGACGGGGTCGAGCATGCCGAGCGCTGGGAAAATGCCGAGACCATCGCGGCGGGCATCCGCGTGCCGCGCGCCGTGGGCGATTTCCTGATCCTGCGTGCGGTGCGCGAAAGCGGCGGCAGGGCGCTGGCGGTGGACGATGAAGCGATCGAGCGCGCGGTGGTGCAGGCGGCGAAACAGGACGGACTGCTGCTCTGCCCCGAAGGCGGCGCGACGCTCGCGGCCTATCACGATGCGCTCGCCGCCGGGCTGGTGGGCAAAAGCGACCGGGTGGTGCTGTTCAACTGCGCGACGGGCCTCAAATACCCGATGACCGATGACTCGCGCACGCTCGATCGCCACGCGCCAATTGATTTCGACGCGCTCTAGGTTTCCGCCATTCCCGTCATTCCCGCGAGTGCGGGAATCCCGCTTCGTCAGCCAGACTTGCACAGAAGCGGGGCCCCCGCTTTCGCGGGGATGACGGCGATTGGCTCAGTCCAACAGCTTAAAGCGGAAACGCCTGGCGGATCGCGAGCAGCCGGCGCAGCGCGCGGCCGAGCGGCAGTTCCTCGGACATGCCCATGCCGCCGTGCAGCTGGATCGCCTGCTTGCCGACCTCGACCCCATCCTCGCTGACCGCGCGATAGGCGGCGCGCGCGGCGCGGGTCGCGGCTTCGGCATCGCCGGCAGCATCGTGCGTCACCGCCTCATAGACCAGCGAGCGCGCCTGATCGAAGGCGACCTGCATGTCGACCATGCGGTGCTGGAGCACCTGGAACGAGGCGAGCGGCACGCCGAACTGCTTGCGGTCCATGGTATAGGCCTGGGTGGCGAGGCACACGCGGCGCATGATCCCGGTGCCTTCGGCCGCGAGCAGCAGCCGCGCCTTGTCGATCACCTTTTCGAGCGCTTGGGCTGCCGCGCCTGGGCCGAGCAGCAGCGCATCCGAGCCGAGCGCCGCGCTCTCGAGCTTCACATCGGCGACCCAGTGATCGTCGCGCAGGCGATAGGGAGTGACGGTGACGCCAGCGCCGGCGGCGGGGACGAGGAACAGGCCGAGGCCCGCCGGACCGCTGCCCGGCTCGCCGTCGATCCGCGCGAGCACGATGATCGTTTCGGCCGCCGCCGCACCATGGGCGAGCGACTTGTGGCCGGTGAGCGTCCAGCCGTCGCCGCTCTTGCTGGCCTTGGCCTCGCAATACCAGATGTCGTGCCGCGCGCGCGGTTCATGCAGCGCCACGCCCACCGGCGCGCCGCCCGAGACGATGCTCTCGATCAGGTCGCTGCGGCTCTGCGATTCGGGGCTCGCGGCGATCAGGCCGCCGGCGAGGATGGTGCTCGCGAGCACCGGTTCGACCACCAGGCCTTCGCCCAGCACCTCGAACAGGCTGACGCAATCGCCCAGGCCCGACTGGCCCTCGGGCTGCAGACCGCCATCGGCTTCGGAAAACGGCAGCATCAGCCAGCCGGCCTCGGCCATCTCGGCCCAGAGCGCGGTGTTGAGCGGGCTCTCGCCCATCTGGCCAAGCCTGTCATCGGCATAATGTTTCTGGGTGAAGCGGCGGGCGCTGTCGATCAGCAGCTGCTGGTCATCATTGGGTGCGAACATGGGTGTGAAATCCTGAATATCCGCCTGGCGCGGATCGGCTGATCCGCGCCAGGTCTGATGCGCACGTCCCTCGACTTCGCTCGGGACAAACGGAAGGGGTGCCTGGTCCTCAGATCCCTGCGGCCATCATCTTGGCGAGAATGTTCTTCTGCACCTCGTTGGTGCCGCCATAGATCGACTGGGCGCGGCCGAAGAGGAAGACCGACATCGCGTGCTCGCCTTCATGGCCATAGGGATGGACCGGATCGTTCGCCGGACGCGGCAGCGCGGCAGGACCCGCAATGTCCAGCGCCAGCTCGGACACATCCTGCGACAGCTCGGTGCCGAGCAGCTTCAACGGCGCGACCAGCCGCATCGCCTCGGCCGACTGGCTGGGCGCTTCGAGCGCGCGCGCCTCGAGCGCCGCCAGCTTGGCCAGCCGCTGCTCGAGCGAATCGAGCCGCTGCGCGATCACCGGATCGTTGATCGGCGGGTTGATGAAATGCTCGACCGAGCTGGCCCATTCGCGCAGGCGGACAAGGTCGCCGGTGGTGCGGGCGACCCCGGCAATGCCGGCGCGCTCGTTGCCGAGCAGGAACTTGGCATAGGTCCAGCCGTCATTCTCGTTGCCGACCAGGTTCTTCACCGGCACGCGCACATCGGTGAAGAACACCTCGTTGAGATGATGCATGCCGTCAATCGTGCGGATCGGGCGCACCTCGATGCCGGGCGTGTTCATGTCGATCAGCAGGAACGAGATGCCGTTCTGCTGCTTCACCTCGGTGTTGGTGCGCACCAGGCAGAAGATCCAGTCGGCCCAGTGGCCCTGCGTGGTCCATGTCTTCTGGCCGTTGACGACATAATGGTCGCCATCGCGCACCGCGCGCGTCTTCAGGCTGGCCAGGTCCGATCCCGCGCCGGGCTCCGAATAGCCCTGGCACCAGAAGCGGGTGCCGTTGAGAATGTGCGGCAGATGCTCGGCCTTCTGCTCCTCGGTGCCGAAAGTGTAGATGACCGGGCCGACCATGGTGAGGCCGAACGGGCTGTAGGAGGGCGCGCCCGCCTTGGTCGATTCATCGGCAAAGATGCGCTTCTTGGCGAGTGACCATTCGCAGCCACCATATTGCTTGGGCCAGCCGGGCGCGCCCCAGCCGCGCTTGGCCTTCACCCCCTGCCACCAGGCGGTCAGTTCCTTGCTGCTATTGGCAAAGCCGTCTGCGGCGAAACGCTTTTCGGGCGGCAGCTCGGCATCGAGAAACGCGCGAACCTCGGCGCGGAAGCTCTCCAGGTCTTCGTCTTCGGTCATGATCCTCACCTTGTCCTGAACGGATTTGTTGGATGCCAGTCTGCACCCCCGACACCCAAATGCAAGCCGCGATGCCAAGAAACTGACGCATTGGCGCGATAGCATGATAGGCTCATCCTTGCGGTGCGGGGGCTGACGCTACGGCGCACTAAGGTCAGGCGAAAGGACGCAGGAAATGGGCAATTCCGCACCGAGTGCGCAGCCGGTCGACAGCAGCGATCCCTATGCCCGGCTCGAGCAGACCTTCCCGGTGCTGAGCGAGGACATGGCGGGCCGAATCGCGCGTTTCGGCCTGCACGAGGCGCTGGCAGACGGCGATTATGTCTTCCATCGCGGCGAACGCGCGGTCGATTTCTTCCTCGTCTGCACCGGCGAGATCGAGATCATCGATCATGGCGATCATGGCGAGGAAGGTATCGTCCACCGCCATTGCGCGCGCCAGTTCACCGGCGAGCTCGACCTGTTCAACGACCGCAAGATCCTGGTCAGCGGACGCGCATCGGGGCCGACCGAGGTGATCCGCGTGCCGCGCGCCGATTTCCGGCGGTTGATCGTTGCCGAACCCGATATCGGCGAGATCATCATGCGCGCCTTCATCCTGCGCCGCGTCGCGCTGATGCAGCATCAGCAGGGCGCGGTGACGCTGGTCGGCCCGGCGCGCAGCGCCGACACGGTGCGGATCAACGCCTTCCTGACGCGCAACGGCTATCCGCACCGCACGATCGATTCATCGACCGATCCCGATGCGGCGGCGTTTCTGGAGGGTTTCGGCCTCAGCGATGGCGACCTGCCGGTGGTGATTTCCGAAGAGCAGATCCTGCGGAACCCGAGCACGCACGGTCTCGCCGATGCGCTCGGCGTCGCGATCGCGATCGACCAGCAGCGGCTGCACGATCTGATCGTCGTCGGGGCAGGGCCGGCGGGGCTGGCGGCGGCGGTCTATGCCGCGTCCGAAGGGCTCGACACGCTGATCGTCGAATCGACCGCGCCCGGCGGCCAGGCGGGGACGAGCAGCAAGATCGAGAATTACCTCGGCTTTCCCACCGGCATTTCCGGCCAGGCGCTCGCGGGCCGCGCGCAGGTCCAGGCGCAGAAATTCGGCGCGCGGCTCGCGGTCTCGCGCGCGGCGACGGGGCTCGATTGCAGCGGCGGCCATTTCCGCTTGCAGCTCGAGGACGGCACGGTGGCCGAAGCGCGCGCGGTGGTCGCGGCCACCGGCGCGCGCTACCGCAAGCTCGATCTGCCCGATTACGCCCGGTTCGAGGGCGCAGGCGTCTATTATGCCGCGACCGCGATGGAGGCGCAGCTCTGCGCCAACCGCGCGGTCGTGGTGGTCGGCGGCGGCAATTCGGCGGGGCAGGCGGCGGTCTATATGTCGCGCTTTGCCGCGCATGTGCACATCCTGGTGCGCAGCGAGGGGCTGGCAGCGACCATGTCGAGCTATCTGATCGACCGGATCATGGCCTCGGATGCGATCACGCTGCATCCGTATAGCGAGGTGACGGCGCTGTCGGGCGACACGCATCTGGAGGGGCTTGCCTGGCGCGACCGGCGCAGCGGCGAGGAGACGCGGATCGAGGCGGGCGCCTTGTTCGTGATGATCGGCGCGCAACCCTGTTCGGACTGGCTGCAGGGCTGCGCCAGGCTAGACGAGGCGGGGTTCATCCTGACCGGCGACGGCTGCTCGCCGTTCGAGACCAGCCGGCCTGGCCTGTTCGCGGTCGGCGATGTCCGCTCGGGTTCGGTCAAGCGCGTCGCCTCGGGCGTCGGCGAGGGATCGGTGGTGATCCAGGCGGTGCACCGCTTCATCGAGCGGCAGAAGACCGACGCGATGGGGTGCGGCGCAAAATAGAAATCCTCCCCCAGCTTGCTGGGGGAGGGGGACCGCCCGCGCAGCGGGTGGTGGAGGGGCAGCGGGATAGAAACAAGGTCGCAAGGACAAGCGAACCCGCTTCCCCTCCACCACCGACCTTCGGTCGGTGGTCCCCCTCCCCGAGACAAGCTCGGGGAGGATTTGGGAGGCCTCACCGATCCTTATATTCCGGCGCGCGCTTTTCCATGAACGCGCGGCGCGCTTCGGCATAATCCTCGGTCATGCTGAGCAGGATCTGCTGGCGATCCTCGAGCGCCAGCGCCGCCTCGAAGCCGGGCGCGTCGATATTGCGGTTGAGCGCATCCTTGCTGAGCCTCAGCCCCATCGGGCTGGCGAGAAGCATGTCGGCGGCGAGCGCCTCGGCTCTGGCGAGCAGCTCGTCCGGCGCGGCGATCTCGCTGACGAACCCGGCGGAAAGCGCGCGCTCCGCGCCGACGAAGCGGCCCGACAGGATCATCTCGGCGGCGAGCGAGCTGCCCACCAGCCGCGGCAGGAAATAGCTCGACCCCATGTCGCAACCGCCGAGGCCGATGCGGATATAGGCCGCGTTCATCCGGAAATCGGGCGTGCAATAACGCACGTCGCTTGCGAGCAGCAGCGACATGCCGCCGCCGCACGCCGCCCCTTGCGCACAGGCGATGATCGGCTGCGGGCAGGCGCGCATCAGCTGCATCACCGTGGCGATCGCGCGCTGCGTGCGCCAGCCGCCATGCACCGCGCCTTCGCCCTCGCGCGCCGTCCAGCCCTTGAGGTCGAGCCCGGCGCAGAACGCCCGGCCCTCGGCGCGCAGGATGACGACGCGCACCGTGTGCCGGTCCTGCAGCCCGCGGAAATAATCCTGCAGCGCCATGATCATCGGCTCGTCCATCGCGTTCAGCGCTTCCGGCCGGTTGAGCGTCACGGTGTCCACCGCGCCGTTCGACGTGATCATGATCGGTTGAGTCATCGGGCCTTGTCCTCTCGTGCCACCCATGACCCGCAATGGGTCGCAGCGGCTGTATCATGGTTAATCAGGTTTGAACCGTTGCCGGGTCGGGCTACAGGCAGGGCGTGCCGAAAAAGGCCTTCCGACGTCAACCGCAAAGGTATGCTGCCGCAATGCTGTCCTCGATTACCCAGCGCCTCAGGGGCCGGTCCGCCGGGGAGATCGTGCGGCTGATCGGGCACAATATCGTCTATCACGCGCGCGAGCTGACCCCGCAGGCGCGCCGCCGGAACCGCAGTTTCCAGGCGTTCGACGCGCAATGGGGCACCGATACCTTCGCGATGCGCGAGCTGCACACGCTGAGCGTCGATCCGGCGGTTGCGATGCATGCCCGGCGCTATCAGGCGAGCAGCGGCATCAACATGCCGACCTGGTTTGCCGATCTGAAGGTCGATTTCGCGCGCACCGCGTTCATCGATTATGGCTGCGGCAAGGGCCGGGCGGTGCTCGAGGCGGCGCGCTTTTCCTTCGCCCGCGCGATCGGCGTCGAATTCGCGCCCGAACTGGTCGCGATCGCCAACCGCAACCGCGACATCATGGCCGGCAGGGGCGCGCTCGCGGCCCCGGTCGAGTTTCTCTGCATGGACGCCGGGGCGTATGAGCCGCCCGCCGATATCGACCTGGTCTGCTTCTTCTACGATCCGTTCGGCGATGCGGTGATGGCCCCGGTGGTCGAACGGCTCGAGGCGCTGACGCAACCGGTATCGGTGATCTATCTGGAGCCCAATTGCATCGGCCAGTTCCGCCGATCGGGCCACTGGACCGAAGCGGTCAGCGTCGACAATCTGGTGTTGCGCAATCCAGCGGCGCAGGCGCGCTGATGCCGGGCCGCCCGCCGCCCAAAAACTGTGGTTAATTGACATCTCATCTTCAAATTCATGACCTTAGGCTGTCATTCTCTTGCCTTTTTGCTCTGCCAATGCTTAACATCGAATAGGGGCGAGGTTTGCTGATTTCACAAGGAAGCGGTTTATCCTTGCGGGATTTCTGCACTGGACGATCGTCCGGTTTCGGCTGTCTGTGATCGGGTGCACAATACCGGTCGGATAGACTGCTAACCGGTCGTCGGCTGCGGATTCCCGACGTTCCGAGATGGGGTCGCACCCTCTCAATTCCCTTCGGGGCACTGGAACCTGAAACCGCATGGCGAGCTGGCGGACCTTGGATGCAAGAAGCGGTCGACGGGCCGTAACGATCCGTGCGCTGGCGCTAGGCCTGGGGGGCGCCTTGCTGCTCCCCGCGCCGCTGGCGGCGCAGGCGCTGCCCGGCAATGTGCGCCCGCCCGCCGGCACGTTCGAGCGCGAAAATCGTGCGGCGGAGGTGCCGCTCTCTACGCCGCGAACGCCCTTCACCATCGATCGCCCGCGCACCGACCCGAGCAGCGTCGACGATACGCAGAAGGTGCGCGTCACGAAATTCCGCATCATCGGCTTCAACTATCTCGACGAGGACCGGCTGCAGGCGCCGCTCAAGCCGTTCCTGGGGCAGGAGCTGACGCTCGCCGATATCTACCGCGCCGCCGATCTGCTCACGCGCGTCTATGCCGACGCCGGTTTTGCCCTCTCCTTCGCCATCGTGCCGACCCAGGATGTCGCCAATGGCGTGGTCACGCTGCAGGTGGTCGAGGGCAGCGTCGATGCGCTCGAAATCCAGCTCAAGTCGAGCGCCGGGCTGGTCGGCAAGACCCGGCTGACCGAGATGGTGCGCCGCCGCTTCACCCCATTGATCAAGCGCGGCCCGGTGATGGTCGACGAACTCGAGCGCGCGATCCTGACCACCGGCGATCTGGGCGGTCTCGATGTCTCGGTGGTGGTACGCCCGTCCGAAACGACGCCCGGCGCGGCCAATCTGCTGGTGGTGGTCAATCTCGACCCGCTCGAGGTCGAGGCGCAGTTCGACAACCGCATCCGCGACAATCTGGGCGAGCGGCGGTATCGCGCCGGGGCGACCGCCAATTCGGTGCTGGTGCCGGGCGACCAGCTGGTGGCCGATGTCCGCGCGACGATACCGACCGACGGCTTCGTGTCGGGCTATGTCCAGTACAGCGCGCCGATCACCGACGACGGGCTGACCGGTACCGTCAGCTATTCGCGTGCGCGTTCGCGTGCGGTGCGCGGTTTCCTCTCGATCCTGCAGTTCCGCGGCGAGGAAGAGGTGATCCGCGCAGGGCTCAGCTATCCGCTGCGCCGCACCCGCAATTCCAGCCTGATCGTCGGGCTGGAAGGCACCGCGATCAATTCGGATAGCGGCATTTTCGGCGTGACACTGATCGACGATCGCAGCCGCTTCTACGAGCTGTACGGCAGCTATGACTGGGCCGCCGCCGATGGCAGCGTCGGGCTGTTCCGGCTGGGATTGTCGCAGGGGATCAACGGCCTGGGCGCGACCGGGCGGTTCAATCCGCTGCGCAGCCGGACGCTGGGCGATCCCGAATTCACCGCGCTCAACGGCTCGCTGGTGTGGACCGCGCCGCTCTATGGCACGGCGCGGGTGCGGGTGAATGCCGAAGCGCAGATCGGCCTGAATGGCGGCGCATCGGCGTCGCGCGAGTGCAATTACGGTGGCGACCAGTTCGGCCGCGCCTATGATTATGGCGCCGCGGGCGGCGACCATTGCATCAATGTCGCGATGGAGGTCAACGATCGGCTGAGCGTTGGCGGCGTCACCGTGCAGCCCTTCCTGTTCGTCGATGCGGGCATATTGCGCCAGAGCGGGCGGCTCGATTTTGCCGAGCTGCGCGTGACCGAATTGTGGTCGGCGGGCGGCGGATCGCGCATCGCGCTGCCTTACGGGCTGTTCGGCGAAGTCTATGCCGCCTGGCCCGGCAAGGCGCGCTTCACGCCCGACGGCAGCAGCGATCCGCGCATCTTCTTCTCGATCGGAGCGACGCGATGAACCGGCGCCGTACACTGGGTGAAGGCGCGCGGCCTCTGTCCGGCTGGCAGATCGCGCTGCGCACGGGCGTGGCGGGGCTTGCGCTCGCCGCAGCGCAGACCGCCCATGCCAATCCGAACGGTGGCAAGGTGGTCGCGGGCCAGGCGACCATCAATGGCCAGGGGACCGGCCGGCTGCGGATCGACCAGGCGAGCGACCGTGTCGTCATCAACTGGGACAATTTCTCGATCGATGCAGGCGAGGGGGTCGATTTCCGCCAGCCTAATGCACGATCGATCGCGCTCAACCGCGTGACCGGGCCCGAGATCAGCCAGATCCTCGGCGAACTGACCGCCAATGGTCAGGTGTATCTGATCAACGGCAACGGCATCGTCTTCGGCAAGGATGCCAAGGTCGATGTCGCGGGGCTGGTCGCGACCAGTGCCGATATCGGCAACGAGGCGTTCATGGCGGGCGGGGCGCTTCGCTTCGGCACGCCGGGCCGCGCCGGCGCGAAAGTCATCAACCACGGCACCATCACGGTGCGCGATGCGGGCGTCGCGGCGTTCGTCGCGCCGCAGGTCGCCAATGACGGAATTATCACCGCGCATATGGGGCGCATCGCCTTTGGCGGCGCGCAGGCGTTCACGCTCGACCTGCACGGCGACAATCTGATCCGCTTCCAGGTCGGTGACGCGGTGACGAAGCTCAACGACAAGGGCGCGCTGGTCGGCGTCGACGGCGTGGTCGATGCACGCGGCGGATCGGTGCTGATCACCGCCTCGGCGGCGCGCGATCTGGTCAACCAGTCGGTGCGCATCGGCACGCCCCAGGCGGCGAGCATGCAGACCGGCCCCGATGGCAAGGTGTCGCTGGTCGCGGCCAAGGTCGCGATCACTGCGCCGGGCGAGGTGCAGGTCGGCCGCAATGTCGCGATGGACCTGTCGTCCGCAACCAATGCGGCGCCCGCGGGAAGCGCCAAGGGCAAGGGCGGCAAGGCCAGCGATACGGAGAACGCGATCGGCTGGGTCGGATCGCTGAGCGGCGACGGCAGCGCACCGGGTCAGGCGATGGCTGCGAGCGGCTCCGGCGGCACGCTGACGATCAGCGCGGCGCGCACGATCCTCGACGGCACGATCAACCTCGACGGCAGCAAGGCGGGCGGCACCGCGCATATCACCGGCAGCGAATTCCTGTCCTTCGGATCGATCCTGTCCGCGAGCGGCCAGGATGCGGGCGGCAAGATCCGACTCGACGCGGGCGGCTTCTCGCTCGCCGGGCGGATCACGGTCAACGCCGCGCTCGGCAAAGGCGGCAGCGTCGATATCAGGACGACGCGCCGGGCGATCGACACCGGCGATGCGTTCATCGACGCGAGCGGCCTGCACGGCGGGGCGATCCGCTATGTCTCGGACGACCAGATCATTTCCTCGGGCAAGTTCCGCGCCTCGGGCAGCCATGGTTTCGGCGGGAATATCGATGTCAGCGCGCCGCGGCTCGACCTGTTCTCGGCGCAATTCTATGCCCAGGGCGGCATTCGTGGCGGCCGGGTGCGGCTGGGCGGCGAATTCCAGGGCGGCAAGAATCTGACCGCCGACGAATTGCCCAATGCGCTCAGGCTGGTGGCGACCGATGCGGTGACGATCGACGTCTCGGCGATCGGCATGCGCGGCAATGCGGGCGAGATCGTCATCTGGTCGGACGAGAAGACGACGTTCCTGGGCAATGCCATCGCGCGCGGCGGTCTGGTCGGCGGGGTCGGCGGGCAGATCGAGGTTTCGGGCAAGGAAACGCTGGTCTATCGCGGCACGGTCGAGACCGCACGCGACGGCCAGCGCGGCGGCACGCTGCTGCTCGACCCGAAGAACATCATCATCGCCGATGGCGCCAGCGCGCCCAGCCAGTATTCGCTGGTGCTCCAGGCCTTTGCCAGCAATTTCCCGGCCCAGGTCGTGCCCCCGCCGGGGATCGAGGCGGGCGACGGTTTCGGCACCTCGGTTTCGCTCGATGGCAACCGGCTCGCGGTCGGCGCGCGGTCGGACGGCGGCGCGACCAATAGCCTGACCGATGTCGGCGCGGTCTATCTGTTCTTCTTCGCGGATAGCGCCTTCTCGACGCCACTATTGAGCGCCGTCATCGGTTCCGGATATAGCGGCGGCAACAACATTTCGGTCGGTGCACTGGAGGCTGGCGACTTTTTCGGCCATGCCGTCTCGCTCTCCGGATTGCGTCTGGCGGTGGCGGCGCGCAACGATGATGGCGTCGGCAATGCGGCGACCGATGCCGGGGCGGTCTATCTCTTCACCTTTGCAAATCCCGGCTTTGGCGGCGGCCAGTTGGCGGGCGTGCTGGGATCGGGCTATTCGGGGCCTGCCAGTCTGGACGTCCCCAATCTCGCTGCGGGCGACCTGTTCGGGACATCCCTGTCGCTGGATGGCGACCGGCTCGCGGTCGGGGCCTTGTTCGATGATGGGGCAACCGATAGCACCAACGATGCAGGCGCGGTGTATCTGTTCAGCTTCACCAACGTGCAATTTGCAACGCCTGCGCTCGAAGCGATCATCGGTCAGGGCTATTCCGGCGGCAAGAATGTCAATCTTGCGCTCGATGTCGACGATTATTTCGGCAGCGCGGTCGCGCTCGATGGCAACCGGCTCGCCATCGGAGCCGTCTTCGACGACGGCGAGGGCAATGTCGGTTTCAGCCATGGCGCGGTCTATCTGTTCAGCTTCGCCGATGCGGCCTTCAACAGCGCCAATCTGGCAGCCACCATCGGTTTCCAGTATTCCGGCCCCAAGGATATCGCGATTAGCGGGCTCAGCCCGTCCGACCATTTCGGCAACGCGCTTTCGCTTCAGGGCAGTCGCCTGGCGGTCCTCGCGCAGCTGGACGACGGCCGCCAGGATACGTTCACCGATACCGGTGCCGTCTATCTGTTCACCTTTGCCGACGATGTCTTTTCCGGCGGGCAACTTGTCGGCCGGATCGGCGCGGATTATGCAGAGCTGGGTGGCAACAACCTGTCGATCAGCGGTCTGCAGAACGGCGATACGCTGACCAGCCTGTCGCTGTCGTCCAACCGCCTGGTCATCAGCGTCGGCAATGACGACGGACGCCGGGACCAGGCGACCGATTCCGGTGCGGTGTACCTGTTCACCTTCGGCGACGAACAATTCGGTGACGGGCGGCAGGTCGGCATTCTCGGCGCCGACTATACATCGCTTTTCGGCCTGTCGCTGCTCGGCAATGGCCTGGAAGAACAGGACAATTTCGGCTCGGCGGTCGCGCTCGACGGTAACCGGCTCGCCGTGGGCGCGCGGTTCGACGATGGCGCGACCAATAGCAAGACGGATTCGGGCGCGGTCTATCTGTTCACGTTCGGCGATGCGCAGTTCAGCGCGCCGGTGCTCCAGTCAATTATCGGCTCGGGCTATAGCGGGGGCAAGA
Organism: Blastomonas sp. CACIA14H2; assembly: GCA_000503195.1. Lineage (GTDB taxonomy): Bacteria > Pseudomonadota > Alphaproteobacteria > Sphingomonadales > Sphingomonadaceae > Blastomonas. The sequence goes on along the minus strand of AYSC01000014.1, from coordinate 9,370 downwards.
ATATCTCGGTCGGCCGGCTGGAAGCGGACGACCTGTTCGGCAGTGCGGTCTCGCTCGACAGCCTGCGGCTGGCGATCGGCGCGCCGGGGGATGACGGCATCGCGAACACGCAGGGCGATGCGGGCGCGGTCTATCTCTTCACCTTTGACGACGAAACGTTTCTGGGTGGTCGTCTGGCCAGGGTGCTCGATTTCGAGAGCCTTTCCGGCGGTACGATCAATTCGGCAGGGTCGCTGTTCGGCAGCGCCGTCTCGCTCGACGGCACCATCCTCGCCGTGGGGGCGCCGGGCGATGCCGGCGCGAGCGGATCCGATTTCGATGCGGGCGCGGTCCATATCTTCGACACCGCGGATTCGGGCTTTGGGTCCGTTCCGGAATTGCTGACGACGCTCGGGCTCGGCTACAGCGCGGGCCTCGACATCAGCGTGGCGGGGCTCGAGGCGGGGGATCGGTTCGGCACCTCGGTCTCGCTCGACGGCCTGCGCCTGGCGGTGGGCGCGCCGAACGACGATGGCGGGCTGACCCCGGTCACCAATGCCGGGGCGGTCTATGTCTACAGCTTCTCCACCAGCAACTATGGCGGCGGGACGCTCGACGCGCGGCTCGGCGCTTTCTATTCCGGCCTCAACGATTTCGATACCGGCTCGGGCCCGCTCCAGTTCTTCGGCCAGTCGGTCGCGCTCCAGCAGCTGCAGCTCGTGGTCGGGGCAGTGGGCAATAGCGGCCGCAACGGCACGCAGAACAATGCCGGCGCGGTCTATCTGTTCACCGCCGCACCCGGCTTCACCGATCTCGCCCAGGTCGGGATCATCGGAGCCGACTATCTCGGCGCCCCGGGGGATTTCGACCTCAAGCTCGCCAAGGGCGAGCAGTTCGGCGCGGCGGTCGCGTTCGACAATGGCCGGCTGGTCGTCGGCGCGTCGAACAATCCGGGCCGCAATGGCAGCGCACCGGGATCGGGCGCTGCCTATCTGTTCACCTTTGCGGATACCGGCTTCGGCAATGCGCGGCTGATCGACAAGCTGGGCGCGGGCTATACCGGCTTCAGCAACCTGTCGCTGTCGCAAGGGTTCGGCAATCCGTTGCTGGCGCAGATCGAACCCGGCGACCAGTTCGGCTTCGCCGTGTCGCTCGATGGCAACCGGCTCGCGGTGGGAGCTCCGGCCGATAACGGTGCCTTCAATAGCGGCGGCGTGACCGGTGCGGTCTATCTGTTCAGCTTTGCCGATCTGGCTTTCGGCGCGCCGGTGCTCGAGGCGATCATCGGGTTCAATTATTCCGGCGGCAAGAATGTGTCGCTTCCGGTCAACGGGTCCGAGCAGTTCGGGACCTCGGTTTCGCTCGATGGCCTGCAGCTGGCGGTCGGCGCTCCGGGCAATACAGGCGCGTCGGGATCGGGCGGGTTCACGGGCGCGGTCTATCTCTTCACCTTCGCCGATTCGCTGTTCTCGGGCGCAACGCTCCGGTCGACCATCGGCGTGGGCTATACCGGCCTCAGCGACATCGACCTTTCCGTTCTCGCCTCGGATGACGGTTTCGGCCGCTCGGTGGCGCTCAGCGGGACGCGGCTGGCGGTGGGTGCTCCGGGCGATGACGGCCTGGGCGACGCCGTTTCGAACGCCGGCGCCGTTTATCTCTTCACCTTTACCGACAGTCAGTTCAATGGCGGCCTGTTCGAAGGCACGATCGGCGCAGGCTATTCGCTCGGTCCCAAGGACCTCGACATCAACCGGCCCGACACGCAGCTGGAAGCGGGCGACGTCTTCGGGACCAGCGTGGCATTCGACGGTCTCAGGCTGTTCGTCGGCGCTCCGGGCGACCAGGGGCTCGGCAACAATCTGGTCGATGCAGGGGCCGTCTACGGAATCTCGTTCTTCAACAGTTTCTTCAATTTGCCCAGCCTGTCGCTCATCATCGGATCGGGCTATGCCGATACCAACGACACCGATGTTTCGTTCATCGAGAGCTCGGACATGTTCGGCTCGTCGGTATCCGCAGCGGCGGGCTTGCTGGCGATCGGCGCACTCGGCGATGACGGTGCCAACAATTCGGTGCCGAATTCAGGCAAGGCCTATCTGTTCTCGCAGTCGGGCGGCACCTACAACCCGATCGGTGCCATCGGCAGAGGCTATGGCGGCGATGCGGACGTCGCGCTTGGCCAGTTGCAGAACGGCGATCGGTTCGGCATGGCGCTGTCGCTCAACCAGAACCGGCTGGTCGTCGGCGCATCGGGCGACGAGGGCGCCACGAACAAGGCCTCCGCGCTGGGCGCGGTCTATCTGTTCTCGTTCACCGGGGGCGAATTTGCCAATCTGTCGCTCGCGGGCATCATGGGCCGGGGCTATGGCGCGCCGCAGAACGTATCGGTGTCGCAGGTGTCGCCGGGCGACCGGTTCGGCAGCGCGGTCTCGCTGACGGGGGACCTGCTCGCGATCGGCGCGCCGGGGGACCGGTCTGCCGCGGGCACCGGGGCGGATGTCGGCGCGGTCTATCTGTTCACCTTTGCCGGCGCCAATTTCTCCACGCCGACGCTCAAGGGCATATTGGGCAAGGGCTATACCGGCGGCGGGAATTTCGATGTCGCCGCGCTCGAAGATGGGGACAGGTTCGGCGACAGCGTCTCGCTCGGCGGGTTCAACCCCGATCTGCTGGCGGTCGGTGCACCCGGCGATGACGGCGATTCCAATGCCACGACCGATGCCGGTGCGGTCTATCTGTTCCGGTTCGATTCAGGCCTGAACAATCCGGTGCTCGAGGCGACGATCGGCAGCGGCTATACCGGGGGCAAGAACCGGTCGATCGCGGCGCTGGGCGTGGGCGACGGCTTCGGCAGCGCGGTGTCGCTTCGCTTCGACCAGCTGGTGGTCGGAGCGCCGGGCGACGATGGCGCATCGGACACGGTCACCGATGCCGGGGCGGTCTTTGCGCTGACATTCTCCAACACCATCGACTTTTCCGGCCAGACCCCGGTGTTCAACTATTTCGAGGACGGCACCCTGATCGGCACCCTGGGCGCCGGCTATTCAGGCACGAATGATCTTTCCATCGCGGGCATCGAGGCCGGCGACCTGTTCGGCAGTTCGCTCTCGCTCGATGGACTCAGCCTGGCGGTCGGCGCGCTGGGCGATGACGGAGCCGGCAATGCGCTTCTGGACGTCGGCGGGGTCTATCTGCTGGCGTTCGACAATTTCACCTTCTCCTCGCCCTCGCTGCGGGGGACGATCGGCAGCGGCTATACCGGCGGCCCCAGCGACTTTTCGGTCATTGCGCTCGATGGCGGGAATGCCTTTGGAGCCGCCGTCGCCCTGCTCAACGACAGGCTGGTTGTCGGCGCCCCGGGGGACAGCGCCTTTTCGGGCGGCGGCATCGATCGGGGCGCCGCCTTCCTGTTTTCCTTTGGCAGTTCGAACCTGGAAAGCCCCGCGCTCGATGCGGTCATCGGATCGGGCTATATCGGCTCGACGGACCTGCCGATCGTCGGCCTGCAGGATCTGGCCAGGTTCGGATCGTCGGTCACGCTGGAAGCGACGCGGTTGATCGTGGGCGCGTCGGGCGACACCGGCAACGGCCGGGGCGATCTCACCGGCGCGCTGTACCTTTTCAGCTTCGATGGCCAGTTCACCTCGAACCTGTCCTTGTCGGGCGTGCTCGGCGGGGCCTATGCCAACGGCCCGACATCTTCGCTCACCGCGCAGGGCATCAACCGGATGCCGGTCGAGAATATCGGCAACGCCATCTCGCTCGATGGCCAGCTGCTCGCCATCGGGTCGCCCTTCGATGGCGGCCGTTCGGGCCTGCTGCCGGCTTCCGGCGCGGTCTATCTGATCAGCTTCTCGAACGCGCCGGGTCTCGACCTGACGGCGCCGGTGCTCGAAGGCGTGATTGGTTCGGGCTATACCGGCGGCAAGAACCTGTCGCTGGCCAGTCTCGAGCAAGGCGACAATTTCGGCGCTTCGGTCTCGCTGACGGGGTCGTTCCTTGCCGTGGGGGCTCCGGGCGATGACGGCGCGCAGAACGATGTCGCCGATGGCGGCGCCGTCTATACCTTCGCCTTCCAGGCCAGTCCGTTCGAAAACATCTCGTTCTTCAGCACGGTCGGCAATGGCTATGCCGGCGGCAACGATCTGGACATCGCGCTCGAGGCCGGGGACAGGTTCGGCTCTGCCGTCGCGATATCGCTCTCCAACCTGCTGGTGGGAGCACCGTTCGACGATGGCCTGGGCAACGCCGTGGGAGACTCGGGCGCGGTCTATCTGTTGCTGCACAGCCCGTTTGTCGGCGCAGGCGGCGTTATCGGTACCATCGGGTCGGGCTATACCGGCCTCAACAGCCTTGATCTGACCGCGCTCGATCCCGGCGACAATTTCGGTGCGTCGCTGTCCGTGGACACCGTGGCCCGGCAGCTTGCTGTCGGTGCTCCGCGCGACGAGGGGGCGGGCAATATCGGCGGCAGCCTGAGCGCGATCGGTGCGGTCTATACCTTCACCTTTGCCGACAGCCAGGCGGGCGGCGTTGCGCAGGCCGGGATCATCGGGCGCGGCTATACCGGGACGAATGACGGCGATCCGGGCTCGCTCGACAATGGCGACCTGTTCGGCAGCGCAGTCTCGCTGAACGCCGGACGGCTCGCGATCGGCGCGCCGGGGGATCAGGGTGCGGGCAACATCTTCCAGTTCGGCGCGGGCGCGGTCTATCTCTACAGCTTCGCCAATGCGCAGCTGGCCAGCCCGCTCCAGCGGTCGATCATCGGCAACGGCTATGTCGGCACGCTCAACGGGGCGCAGCTGGTCTCGGTGCCGGTGGAGCAGGACGACGCCTTCGGCGCTGCGGTCTCGCTCTCCGGCAACAGCCTGGCGGTCGGCGCGCCGGGCGACGATGGCCCCGCCAACAGCCAGCCGGGCAGCGGCGCCGTGCAGTTCTTCCAGTTCAGCGACGCCGCGTTCACCAGCGGGCGACTGGTCGGCACCATCGGCGCGGACTATCGCGCCTCGGTGGGGCTGGACCTGACCGTAGCCCTGACGCCGACCTTCGTGCAGCTCGACAGCAGCGACCATTTCGGCGGCGCGGTTTCGCTCGATGGGGTGCGACTCGCCATCGGCGCCCGGGGCGATGACGGCTCGATCAACGGCCTGACCGATGCCGGCGCGGTCTATCTGTTCACCTTCTCCGACTTCCTGTTCGGCGGCGCCACGCTGCAGTCGGTGATCGGCCACGGCTATGTCGGCGGCAAGAACCTGTTCCTCACCCAGCTTGGGGCGGAGGACTTTTTCGGCACGTCCGTCTCGCTCGACGGCAACCGGCTTGCGGTCGGCGCCCCGCGCGACGACGGCGCAACCGACAGCGTGGTGGATGCAGGGGCCGTCTATCTGTTCAGTTTCGCCGACGCCCAGTTTGGCGGCGTCGCCTTGGAGGCAATTGCAGGGTCGGGCTATACGGGCGGCAAGAACGTCAACCTGACCGATCTGCAGACGGCCGACGATTTCGGCACCTCGGTCTCGCTCGACGGCAACCGCCTGGCGGTGGGCGCGGTCGGCGATGATGCGGCGGGCAATCCCCCCGCTTTGAACCGCGAGACCGGTGCGGTCTATCTGCTGAGCTTTGCGGGAAGCCAGTTCGAGGCGGGTGCGCTCGAGGCGGTCTTCGGCCTCGGCTTCGATGGCGGAAAGGATTTCGATGTCGCGCTCGACGATGGCGACATGTTCGGCATCTCGGTGTCGCTGGACGGCACGCGGCTGGCGGTGGGCGCAGCGGGCGACGATGGCGTTTCCAACGGTCTGACCGAGGCGGGTGCCGTCTATCTCTTCACCTTCACCGATCTGGCTTTTTCAGGCGGGGTCCAGCGCGGTATCGTCGGCGCCAGCTATGCCGGTCCGGGCGATGTCAACAATGTCTCGACCCCGTTCGGAATGGGGTCGGGCAGCCTGTTCGGCTCTTCGGTGGCGCTCGATGGCAACCAGCTCGCGATCGGCGGCCCGGAGATTGTCAGCACGCTGTCCAGTCCCAGTGCTTCGGGCGCGGTCTATCTTCTGACCTTTGCCGACAGCAGCTTTGGTGGCGGCACGATTGTCGAGGTCCTCGCCAAGGGGGCCGTCAATTTCGGGACCAACCCGGACTTCGATGTGGAGCTGGATGCCTTCGACCGGTTCGGCAGCGCCGTATCGCTCGACAGCGGGCGGCTGGTGGTCGGCGCACTTGGCGACGATGGCTTCGGCAATCCCGGAAGCGTCGACGATTCCGGCGCGGTCTATCTGTTCACCTTCTCCGATCTCGATTTCAACGGCGCGCAGCTGCGCGGCAATATCGGTTCGGGCTATACGCGCGGGGTCGGCACGCCTGTCGCGGGGCTGGGGCTCGACGACCGGTTCGGGTCCGCGCTGTCGCTCGACGGCAACCGATTGGCGATCGGTGCGCCGGGCGATGACGGCGGCAGCATCAATATGCAGGATGCAGGTGCAGTCTATCTCTTCACCTTTGCAGATGCCGACTTTGCCAGCCCCGTCCTGCAGGGCATCGTCGGGCGCGGCTATAGTGGCGGGAAGAACGTCGGGGTCCCGCAAATCCGCGAGGGCTCGGGCTTTGGCAGCGCGGTCTCGCTGGACGGAACGCGGCTTGTCGTCGGTGCGCCCGGCGATGCCGGCGTCACCGCGGCGATTGCCAATGCCGGTGCCGTCTATCTGCTGACCTTTGCCGATACCGACTTCAACGGGGGCGGGCTGCAAGGGCAGATCGGCATAGGCTATGGCGGTGGCAACAACCTGTCGCTGGGCTTCGATGTCGGCGACCGGTTCGGCAGTGCCGTCAGCCTGCTCGGCAATCAGCTGGTGGTGGGTGCGCCCGGAGACGACGGCCAAGGCAATAGTGCATCCGACTCCGGTGCCGTCTATCTCATCACCTTTACAGATCCGGCGCTCCTCGGTGCGGCGCTGGTCGGCCAGATCGGCAGCGGCTATTCGGGCAGCAACGATCTCGACCTGACGATCCTGGACAGTGGCGACGGCTTCGGTGCATCGCTCTCGCTCGACGGATTGCGGCTCGCGGTGGGCGCGACGGGCGATGATGGCGCGGGCAACGGCAGCGCCAGCGCGGGCGCGGTGCATCTGTTCACCTTCACCGATACCGCCTTTGCGACCCCGACACTCGCGCGCACGCTGGGCGTCGGCTATTCCGGGGCCAATGCCGTCACCGGGCTGGAAACGGGCGATCTTTTCGGGTCGGCAGTGGCGCTGCGCGGCACGGTGCTGGCGGTCGGTGCGCCGGGCGACCGCGGTGCGGGCAATGAACAGGCAGGCGTCGGCGCGGCCTATGTGTTCGCGGTTCCCGGGGCGACCTTTGGCGACGACCCGTCGCTGACGTCGCGGATCGGCCGCGGCTATAACGATCCTTTCGACATCAACTTCGGCGAAACCGGGGTCGCCGACCTATTCGCGAGCGCGCTGACGCTGGATGGCGGACGGCTGGTGGTGGGCGTGCCGGGCGACGACGGGCCGGAAGACCAGGTCGGCAATGCCGGATCGGTCTATTTCTTCGCGCTGGGCTCCGGCGGGCTTCCGGGCCTCGGCTTTGGCGACAATCCGGGCGCCGACGTTACCATCAACGCCAGCGCGCTCGCCGCGATCCTTTCGGGCGGTACCGGCGTCACGCTTCAGGCGAACAACGATATCACCGTCAACTCGGCGATCCTCGTCAACAACCCCTCGGGCGATGGCGGTGCGCTGACCTTCCAGGCGGGCAGGTCGATCCTGATCAATGCCGGAATCACCACCGACGGCGGCAATTTCACGGCCCATGCCAACGATCCGTCCGCCGTGATCGCGAACCGCGATACCGGCTTTGCCGATATCACCTTCGGCTCTGGCGGCTTCGTCGATGCGGGGGCCGGGACGGTCGATATCCGGATATTCACCGGCGTGAACCCGGTCACCTACCCGCGCGGTACGATCACGCTGGGCAATATCACCGGCAGCCTGATCACGGTGGCCAACGGAATCAGCGGCACGGCCGACGACGGCGCGGTCGTCGTGTCCAGCGGTGCGGTGCTCGCGGCCAGCGGCGCGGGCGACGCCATCACCATTTCGGGCAGCGTGTTCACCAACAATGCCGGCAGCGGTGCGTTCAACCTCACCGGCGGCGGGCGTTTCCGCGTGTTTTCCAACGATTACGACGCGATCACCCGCGGCGGCCTGATCGGCAACAATCTCTACAACCGCACGATTGCCGACTCGATCACCCAACCGGGCAACCTGTTCATCTTCTCGCGCCAGCCGATCCTGACCTTCACCGCCGATGATGCCACGCGCACCTATGGCCAGGGATCGCCGGGCTATACCTTCCAGGTCAGCGGTCTGGTCAATGGCGATAGCGAATCCTATGCCTATAGCGGGCTGCCCAACCTGTTCGATACCGCCTCGGGCAATGCGGGCGTCGATTCGATCCTGATCGAGGCCGGGTCGCTGTTTTCCGATGTCGGCTATGGTTTCGACTTTGTCGGCGGCACGTTGAGCACGCTCAAGGCGCTGCTGACGATCACGGCCGATAATGCCAGCCGTGAATACGGGCTCGACAACCCGCAGTTCACGGCAAGCTATTCGGGCTTCGTCAACGGCGATGACGAGGCCGCGGTCAGCGGGCTCGACTTTTCGACCTCGGCCAGCAATGCGTCGGACGTCGGCACTTACAGCATCACGCCGTTCGGGGCCTCGGCCGCGAACTACGACTTCAGCTATGTCCCCGGCACGCTGACGATCACCAAGGCGCTGCTGACGGTGACCGCCGACAATGCCTCGCGCGAATATGGCCTGGCGAACCCGACCTTCACGGGCAGCATCAGCGGCTTCCGCAATGGCGATACCGACAGCGTGATCTCGGGCCTGACATACGGCACGGTCGCGACGACCGCGAGCAATGTCGGCACCTATTCCATCACCGGTTCGGGTGCGAGCGCGACCAACTACGATTTCAGCTATGTGCCGGGTACGCTCACCATCACCAAGGCCTTGCTCACCGTCACGGCGGACAACGCGAGCCGCGAATACGGCCTCGCCAATCCCACCTTTACGGGCACGATCAGCGGTCTTCGAGCAGGCGACACCGCGAGCGTGGTCAGCGGCCTCACCTATGGCACCGTGGCGACCACGGCGAGCAATGTCGGAACCTATGCGATCACCGCATCGGGCGGCACGGCCACCAATTATGATTTCAGCTACGTTCCCGGCACGCTGACGATCACCAGGGCGTTGCTCACCGTGACCGCCGACAACGCGAGCCGCGAGTATGGTCTGGCGAACCCGACCTTTACGGGCAGCATCAGCGGCTTCCGCAATGGCGATACCGCAAGCGTCATCTCCGGCCTGACCTATGGCACGGTCGCGAC